>JBAWZY010000001.1:0-853851 GCA_037142775.1 Chitinophagia bacterium
CCTCCCCGATACATCGGGGCGCTCTAGCCAACTGAGCTAACCCCCCAAGGAGTGCCAAATTACCTCCTTAGAAGTGTTTTACAAAATTTTAATTAAATGGTTTTGAAACTTACACATCGGAATCTCAAACGACCTCCCCGATACATCGGGGCGCTCTAGCCAACTGAGCTAACCCCCCAAGGAGTGCCAAATTACCTCCTTAGAAGTGTTTTACAAAATTTTAATTAAATGGTTTTGAAACTTACACATCGGAATCTCAAACGACCTCCCCGATACATCGGGGCGCTCTAGCCAACTGAGCTAACCCCCCAAGGAGTGCCAAATTACCTCCTTAGAAGTGTTTTACAAAATTTTAATTAAGTAGTATAGAAACTTATATCGGAGTTACATACAACCTCCCCGATACATCGGGGCGCTCTAGACAACTGAGCTAACCCCCCAAGGTGTTCAAAACTACCTCCTAAGAAGTATTTTACAAAATTTTAATTACTATCTTCCTTAATCCCAAATCTCATCCTTACCTGCAATCCAATTTTTAACCGAATCAGTGGTAACTGATTTTGGACGCTCAATTGGGAAACCCAGAGCTCTGTCCCAGCATAAACTGGCTAACACGCCGAGGGCACGACTTACCGCAAATAATACCGTATAGAATTCATATTCTACCAGTCCGTAATGCACCAACAATGCACCGCTATGGGCATCTACGTTGGGCCAGGGGTTTTTAATTTTTCCGAGAGATTGTAAAATGGGCGGTACAGTTTCGTAAATATTCCAAACAGTGTTTACCAGTTTATCATCCGCCATATGCTTTTTACCGAATTCCATTTGAGCGGTAAAGCGGGGATCTGTTTTTCTTAAAACGGCATGTCCATATCCTGGAACTACCTTACCAGAAGACAGGGTATCCTGAACGTATTGAGCAATTTGCTCTTTTGTAGGGGCATCCGTACCTAAACTTTCCTGCATTTCATAAATCCACTTGATCACTTCCTGATTGGCCAATCCATGCAACGGACCTGCAAGTCCATTCATACCAGCTGCATAGCTTAAATAGGGATCACTTAAAGCAGAACCCACCAGATGTGTGGTGTGTGCCGATACATTACCTCCTTCATGGTCGGCATGAATCGTCATGTACAAACGCATCAACTCCATAAAACTCTCATCCGCATAGCCCATCATGTGAGCTAAGTTACCGGCCCAATCGAGCAAGCCGTCTGGATGTATGTGCTCATTATTCTTATATTTTCTGCGATAGATATATGCTGCAATCCTTGGCAAACGGGCAATCAAATCCATTGCATCATCATACACATACGACCAGTACTCTTTTTTATTGATTCCCTTTGCATATGCACGGGCGAAATGACTTTCTGTTTGTAATGCCATTACTCCAGTAACAAACATCGTCATAGGATGCGTAGTTATTGGAAGTGCATCTATCGTGGCAAATACATGGTTGGGAACATGACTTCTTCTCTGCCAAACATTCGTAATATGAAGTGCATCTGCCTCAGTTGGCAGTTCCCCTACCAACATCAAATAAAATAATCCCTCCGGCATGGGTTCACCACCCGGTTTGGCCGTTGGCAGTTTCGATTGTAATTCGGGAATACTGTATCCACGGAAGCGTATACCTTCCTGAGCATCTAATAAGCTGGTTTCGGTAACCAATCCGGTAATCCCACGCATGCCCTGATAGATCTGCGAAAGGGTAACTTCCCCGGCTTTTCTATTTCCGTGTTCTTTCAATAAGTCTTTAATTTCCAGGTTGGCTGCGTCGGCCTTGGTTTTGAAACGCTCTTTAACGATTCCCATACAAATGTTTTTTCAAGTGATGCAATCTGAAACTGCTCTTTTATGTCAATTTTCAGATATTACAAAGGTAGGGCAACTTAGGGTGCAGAGCAAAGAATCCAGTATATGCGAACGTTAAATTCATTTAACATTTACTTAGGCGCCTTCCGATATAGATAGATAACCACACCCAGGAAAATGGCATTAGGAATCCAGGCGGCTATGAGTGGTGGCAAACTGCCTTTAGTAGAAAAAATGGTAGAAAAACGATCGGTAATAATAAAGCCTGCTGCCAGCATAAATCCAATTGCCAGATGTAATCCACTTCCCCCCCTCACTTTTCGTCCGGCTACAATGGCCCCTATCAGGGTTAGCAGCAAAACCGTTGCACTGGTAGCATCTCGCCTGTACCGCTCTACTTTTAACTCATTTAACCCTTCCGAACCTCGTAGTGTTTCTAATTCAATAAACCGGTTTAATTCGGGAGTAGTTAATCGCTCTTTGGTGTACTTGTCCCTTCCCAAATCCTGTGGATTGAAATTATAGGAGCGGTTTTCAAAATCTTGCAGGGTAACTTTTTCACCCAATGGTAAAAACTTTCGATTGATTACCGATTCCAGTCGCCATTTCTTAGTTGCTGTATCCCAAACAATGCCCTCGGCACGCATATTCTCTTTGAGGTGCTGATCTTGCAACTTAAACATGAATACCGGACCACCTCGCTTCGTAAAAGTATCGTACCGCTGAATACCTGCATAGGTAAATGAATCTACCCGAAAATAAATATTGGTATTCCCGCCCACCAATGCATTGTAACTTGAATTGGCATCAATATATTTCGATTCGAAACTGCTCCTGATTTTATTAGCTCTGGGAACTACATACTGATTGGCAAACCATAAAATAATCCCCAATATCATTCCGCCAATCCAATAGGGCCTCAACCAACGACTATAACTCGTACCCCCAGCTATGATGGCAATGATTTCACTTTTCACCGCCATTTTGGAGGTAAAATATATAACCGCAATAAATACAAAAAGTGGAAATAAAAGGGCAATTATATGAGGAATAAAACCTATATAGTACTCTAAAAATATTCGCTTCACCCCTAACCTAGAACGAACCATTTCATCAGTCTTCTCACTAACATCAATTACCACCGCAATAATGGTAAATAGAAATATAGCAAAGAAGAAGGTAGTGAGGAACTTCTTCAATATGTACCAGTCAATTTTTTTCATGGCAATTAGCAAAGATAAAGGGCGATAGCCTGTACCCATGAAAAACCTTGTTAAACCCTACCACTATTTTATAACCGCACTTTACATTGCAATAGCATTTCAGCCTTCCATACTGAAAAACTGCCTTGTAAAATATGTTTCCTGGCTTCCCCTACCAACCAGAGGTAATAACTAAGGTTTTGCAGACTAGCCAACTGTAACGCCAGTAACTCATCGGCAACAAAAAGATGTCTTAAATAAGCTTTGGTATAGGGAAGTCTACTTTCGGTAGGCAACCCATCATCAATCAATGAAAAATCCTGTGCCCATTTTTTATTTCGGATATTGATTACCCCATGTGTTGTAAACAACATTCCATTCCTTCCATTTCGTGTTGGCATTACACAATCAAACATGTCAACACCCAGTGCAATACATTCAAGCAAATTCCAAGGAGTGCCCACACCCATTAAATACCGGGGTTTATTATCGGGTAAATAGCTACAACAGGCCGCAGTATGTTCATACATCATTTCATCGGGCTCACCTACACTTAATCCCCCAATTGCGTTTCCAGCAGCCCCTAAAGAAGCAACAAACTCACAGGAAGCTTTTCGCAAATCAGCATATGTACTACCCTGCACTATCGGAAATAATTGCTGACTATAACCGTATAACGGAGGATTTTCTGCCAAATAATTTTTACAACGTACTAACCAGCGATGAGTAAGTTCCATGCTGGTTTTTGCATATCCGTATTCACTGGGATAAGGCGGACATTCATCAAATGCCATCATGATATCGGCACCAATACTGCGTTGAATACCCATTACGGTTTCCGGACTAAATAAATGCCTACTCCCGTCTATATGCGATTGAAATATTGCACCTTCTTCGGTTATTTTCCGATTAGATGCCAATGAAAAAACCTGATAACCGCCACTATCGGTTAAAATGGGCCTTTCCCAATTCATGAAGCGATGCAATCCACCGGCAGCCTCTAAAACCTCAATTCCAGGGCGGAGATATAAATGATAGGTATTTCCTAAAATTATTTGTGCCCGAACTTGCTCGCTTAATTGTTGCTGATTTAATGATTTTACTGTTCCCACTGTACCCACCGGCATGAAAATAGGTGTTTGAATGTTACCATGATCGGTATGCAACACACCCGCTCTGGCAGCAGTTGCTGTATCTGTTGTTTGAAGGGTAAAAAAGGAATCAGCCATGTACAAAAATACATGAATTCAGCAGCAGTTAGCGCATGAAAAGACAGAACTACTTATTATAGACACCATCTTTGCATCACAAACATTATTTTTGCTGCATGATACCCGCAATAATTGTTCAAATAATATTTTATACTTTCTGCGCAATAACCGCCCTACAACTTTTTTATTACCTGTTTTTTTTTAGCAGGCTGGCATTTTACAAAGAAAAACCTCGAACCGCAACTCAGGACAATCCCGTTTCTGTTGTTATTTGTGCCAGAGATGAAGCTGAAAACCTTGCGAGAAATTTACCAGGCATATTGGTTCAGGAATATCCCACCACCCATGAGCTGATAGTTGTTAACGATAATTCACTGGATGATGGCAGGTATGTGATTGATGAGTTTAAAAAATCTTTTAAACATATTAATCATATTCATCTTACACAGGAGGCGAAATTGATAACTGGTAAAAAATTCCCGCTTAGTATGGGTATCCGTGCAGCAAAATATGAGACGCTTCTACTAACGGACGCAGATTGTATTCCTGCTTCAGAACACTGGATTAATAAAATGCAGGGAGCCTATCGTGACAACTCTGAAATCGTGTTGGGGTATGGTCCTTACCACAAAAGACCCGGACTATTAAATAAATTGATTCGCTTTGAAACTTTTCATACTGCACTTCAATATTTTTCTTATGCACTTGCAGGAATCCCTTACATGGGGGTTGGCAGAAACCTGAGTTATAAAAAAGAATTGTTTTTAAAAAATAAGGGATTCTCCTCTATCAATCAGATACCCAGTGGGGATGATGACTTGTTTATTAATCAGGTGGCAACTGCTACCAACACTGCAATCATGATTGATCCTGATACATTTACTTACAGTGAAGCCAGAAAAAAATGGAGCGAATGGATGGTGCAAAAGTACCGGCATTACACTACCAGCCGATTTTATAAACCGCTACATCAGTTTCTACTAGGAATGTATTCCACTTCCCTTTTTTTATTTTATCCGCTATTAATTGCATCAGCAATTTTGTATAACTGGCAGTTGAGCCTTGGAATTTTTGGGATTAGATTTCTCATTCAGGCATTGGTGCTGTATAGAACGATGAAAAAATTAAAAGAAACAGACCTTTGGCCCTGGTTCCTGTTTTTTGATTGTTGGATGCCATTTTATTATTTATTCACGCTCCCTGCCATATGGAAAGCTCCCCGGAAAAACTGGAACTGATTGAACGCTATTTCAGCGATTTCACATCCCATCAATTGAGCCAGTTTCAACAACTGGAGGCACTCTATAAAGAATGGAATGCTAAAATCAATGTGATTTCCAGAAAAGACATTGAAAGTATTTACCTGCACCATGTTTTACATTCGCTAAGCATTGCTGCTATTGCCGACTTTCAACCCAAAACCCGTGTAATTGATATTGGCTGCGGAGGTGGATTTCCCGGTGTTCCATTGGCAATATTTTTTCCTGAAGTAGACTTTATTTTAGTAGATAGCATAGGTAAAAAACTTACTGTTGTAAATGCAGTATGCGAAGCCGTGGGTATCCAAAATGTAACTACCATCCATTCAAGGGTGGAAGACATGAAAAAATCGGCATTTCATTTTGCAGTATCGCGAGCTGTTGCACCGCTGAAAGACTTATGGAGATGGAGTGAACCCCTGATAAAAAGTAGGCAGGCAAGTGATCCAGACAATGCGATGGCACACGGACTCATCTGTTTAAAGGGTGGAGATCTGCATCAGGAAATTTCTGAGAGTGGGGTACGCCCAAGATTGATGTCGGTACATCAGCTTTTCCCAGAGCCCTATTTTGAGGAAAAATTTATTTTGCATGTTGCAAAATAAAGGGGGAATAATCATCCCCCCTTATTTACAAAAGTATATTTACTTAGTCCGGAATAATCAGCCGGTTGTTAACACGATTGATATCTGCCATCCGCATACTTGGATCTATTTCAATTGATTTAATTTCTTTCACCGAACGGTTAGTTGAAAATGCATATTCGGGATGCGTCCACTTCCATTCGGTTTCAGTAAACCATGGAATCGAAGATTCCGCAGGCTTATTCCCATACATCAGATTCAAGGGAATGGTATGCATTTCTTTCGATCCATCTTTAAATGTAATTAATACATCCACAGGCATCGGCATTTTACCAACTCGTTTCAAAGTAATGAGTGCCTTTCCATCTTTCATATTTACATCCCCTACCGAATAATCAATTGTTTTAGTTGAATTGATAAAATACTCCTTATACCAATCCAATTCCATTCCACTTTCTTTTTCTGCAACGCGAATAAAATCATTCGGGTTAGGATGCTTGAAACGCCAGGTATTATAATAAGCTAATAAAATTTTATTGAGTAAACTATCCGAAACAATATAACCCAGTTGTGCCAGGAAAACAGCTCCTTTTCCATAAGCAGCAGATGAATAGGCATAGTTGGTATTATAATGATCTGAATGAGTTGATGCCGGTTCTTCGTATCCGCTCTTGGCCAAATTCAAATAGCTTCTGTAAGAGTTTGTAAAATAAAAACCGGTCTCCCTCCTCATTTCACTCATTACACGGTTGGTTGCATAGTCGGTAAATCCTTCATCCATCCACGCATAGAGCGATTCATTGGTTCCCATCATCATCTGAAACCAGCTATGCATCCATTCATGTATGGCAGTGCCAATACTTGCCGACTTAATCAATGTTGCCATTGGATACTCCATTCCTCCATCTCCTCCCTGAATAAATGTATAGGTTTTATAAGGGTAAGCTCCAAAAGTGCGCGCTATAATAGGATATGCAGAAACCATGCTATCAGCCAAACGCTGCCAGTTAGCTTCCAGTGAATCAATTTGCTTATACACTACCCTAACCAATGGACCATTAGCCAATGTACGTGTGATAATTTTGTATTGTGGGTCTGCCGCCCAAACAAAATCATGAACATTATAAGCCTGCCATTTCCAGGTAATGGTATTTCCGGTCGATTTTTTGCTTGCATCATTACTACCGGGATATCCAAATCCTGTTTCAGCCGGATTTAATAAATCTCCACCAGCTGCTACCAGATAATCTTTTTGGATGGTTATATTCACATCATAATCTCCCCAAACCCCATAAAACTCTCTGGCAATATAGGGATTCGCATTCCAACCCTGATAATCATATTCAACCATTTTCGGATACCACTGGCTCATGCTATAACGAATCCCTTCTTTATTATCTCTTCCACTCCTTCTAACTTGTAAGGGAACCTGCGCCTCAAATTGCAAATCAATCATAACCTTAGATTTAGGTAATATTGGTTTGGATAATACTACTTCCAAAATGGTTTCATGATCTTTCAACTGCTGTGCTACCCCATTAATAATTACTTTTTTTACCTGCTGATATCCAATTTCATTTGGTTGTAATTTGCTGATTCTGTCCCGCACCCTGTCGTCCCAATCTAAACCATCAGAGTTTCTGCGAGGTTCTGATAAACGAATTTTTCCCAACTCCTGACTCCTTACATCCATACTACTTCCCGGCTGAAATGCATTCCAATATGTATGAAAAAACAAGCGATTCAATGTATCAGGTGATTGATTGGAATATTCAATTTTTGAAGTCCCCGATATGCGATTGGTATTTACATCCATGTTTACATTCATGGTATACTTAATACGTTGCTGCCAACGATCCGGTTGTGCTTTTACTGATGTTATGAGTAGAAAGCTCACAAAAATTAACAGACTAGTCGTTCTTGTCATACTGTTTAATTTATAAATATTACTTAGTTGAAAAGTGAAAATACGTAAAGCGGAGTGCTTAACAAAAACCTAAACAGGGTTTATACCGATACTGTTTGTTTTTCATCAAAACCCTCCACAACTATTACCAATTCGCCTTTAGGGGGATGCTGGGTATAATATTCAATCAATTCCTGTAAACTTCCTCTTTGGGTTTCCTCAAACAATTTGCTGATTTCACGGCTAACACTAGCTTTCCTGGATTTTCCAAAAAATGAACAAATATCTGTAAGTGTTTTTACCAGTCGTACCGGACTTTCATATAAAATTATAGTACGTGGTTCTGTTGCCAACTCTTGTAACAGGGTTTGCCTTCCTTTTTTCAAAGGTAAAAATCCCTCAAAACAAAAGCGGTGATTGGGCAATCCACTGGTTACCAGAGCCGGGACAAAAGCCGTTGCACCTGGCAAACAAATAACTTGAATTTGAGCACGAATGCATGCCCTTACTAATAAAAAGCCTGGATCCGAAATACCCGGTGTTCCCGCATCAGTAATTAAAGCCATTTTTTTTCCCGCTTGCAGCTGATCGACCAAATGCGATGTTATTCGATGTTCATTATGCTGATGATAGGGTGTAAGTGGTTGCTGAATTTGATAGTGCTGTAACAATTTTTGTGAAGTACGGGTATCTTCGCACAATATCAAATCAACCGACTTTAGGGTTTCCAATGCCCTGAGAGTAATATCCTGTAAATTACCAAGCGGGGTAGGAACCAGGTATAGCAAGGGTAGTGTTTTTATTATTTGAACGAGTTCATCCTGCAACTACCACTTCAAAAAATTCCATAACGGGGTTTGCCAATAATTGTTTGGCAGCTGATGTGGCAATCGCTTCTGCTGCTGTAGCATCGGCAGCTTCAATGCTAAGTGTTATATGTTTCCCAACTCGAACATCCTGTACACCTGCAATTCCTAACTGGTGTAAACCCGACATCACCGCCTTCCCTTGCGGGTCTAATAAATCTTTAAGGGGCATCACTTTAATCTGTACCTGAAACGTCATGGTTTAATTTTTTATATAACAAAGATAAGAGTACATAGGCAATGAACCCAACAGATACTGCCATCCAGCCCATCAACCAAGCTGAAATGATTGATATAACTGCCAAAGCCAGTAAATAAGGTATTTTGGGTTGCTGTGTATTACCTCCGGAAAATTTTAGAGCCAACATAGGAAGTTTACTAACCATTAACCAAGCTGAAAGTATGGAAATAAAATACCAAAAGGAAACGGTATGAATCAAAGTAAACTGCCATGCACTGGTAGTGAACTGATTAATTAAGGGAAAAGAGGCAATCCAAATACCCACAGCAGGAATAGGAACACCTGTAAATGAATCCTTTTGGTTAACGGAAACATTGAATCTGGCTAAACGATAAGCCCCAGCAATTGGAATTAAAAATGCAGGTAGTAAAAAATATTCTGCAACATCCAATCCATTGGGTAGCATAGCATAAGCATAACGTAAAAACTGATAAACAATCATTCCCGGAGCTACACCAAAACTTACAACATCCGACAAAGAATCTAATTGTGCTCCGATTTCTGAAGTTGCTTTCATCCATCTCGCTACCCATCCGTCTAAAAAATCAACTACTGCTGCCGCTCCAATGCAACAAGAAGCCCACACTATATTTTCCGGTAAAAAGACAGGATGCTCTCCGTATTCGTTGGTAGTGATTATGATGCCGGGCTGGAGAATACAAACAATAGCCAAACAACCAAGCAACAAATTGAGCAAAGTAAATATATTGGGAATCTGTTTCATGCGTTGATTGAAATTACAAACAAGCTGTCAATCTTATTTTTTTTCTATTTCTTTTTTTGCTTCATGCAATTTTCTATCTCATCCACTGTAATGGGAATATTTTTCATAAGATCCACAGATCCATTCTTAGTTATCCAGCAATTATTTTCGATACGTACACCCATTTTTTCTTCTTCAATGTAAATACCAGGCTCTACAGTGAATAACATACCTGCCTGAATTGGCTCTGTTCGGGTTCCCAAATCATGAACATCTAATCCCAAATGATGAGATATGCCGTGATATAAATATTTTCTATATAATGGTTGCTCAGGATCTTGTTGCTGTACCTCTTTTTTAGTAAGCAACCCAATTTTTATAAACTGTTTGGATGCTTCTTTTCCTACCAGTTCGGTATAATCAACTATTGTTATCCCGGGTTTTAATAAAGACTTGGCATAATTATGTAAATGCAAACAGGCATTATATACTTCCTTTTGCCGAGCTGTGAATTTACCACTTACAGGAACCGTACGTGTAAGGTCGGCACAATAATTTGCATATTCTGCTCCAAAATCCATTAATACCAAATCCCCTGCTTTACATTCCGCTGCATTGCTGATATAATGGAGGGTTCGAGCATTATCCCCGGAGGCAATGATACTATGATAGGCGGGTCCGGTTGCCCGGTTACTTAAAAATGAGTGCCAGATTTCTGCTTCTATTTCAAACTCATGTACTCCCGGACGAATAAATTTTAATAGTCGATGGAAAGTGATATCGGTAATATCAATGGCTTTTTGTACCAATGCTATTTCTTGAGAAGATTTAACTGCACGCAGCTTTTTTAAAATTTTAGCTGAGCGATGATATTGATGTAGCGGATAAGCAGCTCGGATTGTATCTATATATCGATAATTATAACTACGAATATCCGTTGCCTTTCTATCATTTTCATTTGAATCAAGATAGATATTATCTGCCAAGTGTATCCAGGTTTGCAAGAGTGCCTCTATAGAATCTAGCCAAACAATAGTAGTAATACCAGAAATTGCAGTTGCCTCCTTTGCTCTCAATCTTTTTCCATCCCATTTTTCCTTCAACTCATTTGGACGAACCAATACCAACACCTCACGGTATTTAGGGTCTGGGCAATTCGGAAATAAAATTACCATAGTCTGTTCCTGCGGTATACCACTGAGCCATATAATATTACTATTCTGCTTAAATTGATGTAGCGCATCCCCATTATAAGGCCATTCGTCGTTGCTAACAAAAATGGCAATACTATTGGGTAGCATTTCCTTTACAAAACGCTTGCGATTGTTTATGAACAAGGTTGGGTCAATTGGACTATATTTCATGTAAAACAATTGTACTGCAAGATAAAAATAATGTTGGGGTAACCTTATTTATCTTATACACAATTTGAATTAAAAACTTACGGTAGGGCAACGAAGCTGTCGGCCCTGGCTGGAGGGGAAAATACCTGATTTTACAATAGAAATTTCATATGCCCCACGAGTAAGATTGCTTTTGCTCAGAGAGGAAACCGTAGCATCATAATTGAAAGTCATCTTTACATCATTAATCTGATAACCAAACAATGGAATAATGGCATCGTTGTTTCTGTAATAAATTCCCATAATTAATTGACGGGCACCATTATCACCCAAATCTCGGTTGGCATTGATTCCGGCAAGAATTTCACGGGAATTGCTAACCTGACTCACATAAATATTAGGATTCAATATCCAGGTATCACGTACTTTAATGTTTGCATTCACAAAAAGGTTGTAACGCATGTTAACCTGATTATTGGATATGCTGGCATCAAAAAAACTCTCCCGGGGTGTATTCAAATGCATCAAACTAATTCCGGTATTGAAGTAAAAATTTTCTGATGCAAAATAAGCATAGTTAATTCCCGCCTGCAAATCCATATATGCCACCTGATTCGAAGCAAAGGGCTCCGCTGATGGGATGTTTACATCGAAAAACAGTCCATTCCACTGACTATCGAATGTGAGTTTCGACAGGTCAATTCTTTTTTGCGTATACCCTAAAGCAAAACCACCACTTAGCAAACTATTATAGCCCAGCATTTGGTGATAGGCTAATGAAATCATTCCAGTAGTTGCACTTAAACTTCCAGAACCTGCCTGATCTTTAAGCAACATTCCACCCAAACCAATCCAACCGTTTTCCATTTGATTATTCAACAATTTTACATCCCCCCAGGCACTCATAGTTTTGTAAGGCGAACCAACACTTGCCCATTGATTGCGATAATTGGCCCCCACTCTGAAATCAAAATCTGGATTAAAACCTGTATTGGCAGGATTCATCAATAAGGGAGCATTGTAATATTGAGAAAAATGTAAATCCTGCGCCACAAGACTGTTGGCTACAATCAGTATAAAACCTAATCCCGTTAATATGATTTTTAATTGCTTCATTATCTCAATAAAGTGATATCTCCTTTTTTACTTCCTTTTCTTCCATCCGAAAACTCTACTTCCAGCACATAATGATAAACATCCTGGGGCATAAGTTTTCCATTGTATTTTCCATCCCAACCCTCCAAATAATCATTCGTAAAAAATACCAATTCTCCCCACCTACTATATATTTTCCAGCTAACTTTTGCAAGCCCAAATCCTTTTACCAAAACACGATCGTTTATTCCATCCCCATTGGGCGAAAAGGCATTGGGCACCTCTACTCCGGGTATAACATTTACAGCAACACTAATACAAGCTGTGTCAGAACATCCAGCCGAATTGAAGGCAACCAAACAGGCATTGTAAGTTTCAGATGCATTGTATAAATGCTTCACAACCGTGTCTTGTTTAATGGTCTCTAAAAAAAATCCATCTCCAAATAACCACTTATATCTACTGGCACCCGAACTCAGATTAACAAAGTTTACCGCCTCATTGGTTGGTACCGGATTAGGATTGAAAACAATTCCCGACTTAGGTGCCGACTCTACACGCAAATTAAATGTTGTGGTATTACTAAAATTACAGGTCGCCGGATCAATGGCAATGAGGGTAACAAGATAGTTGCCCGGTGAAGTATATAAGTGAGTAGGACTCACTTCGTTACTAAGCGGACTCCCATCTCCAAAATTCCAGATAAAGGTTTGTCCGCCTAAAGAAGTATTTTCAAAAAAAGCTAAATAGGGTGCACATCCTTGACTGGGGGATTTAATTTGAGCATTCACATTGGCTGAAATTCTGATTTGTTTTACTATGCTATCAGGTTCATTACAAAAATTGGTATCAACTAAAACCATTTTTACTTGATAAGTTCCCGGACTTGAATAGGTGTGAATAAAAGAAGATTTACCTGTACTTAAAAAAGTTCCATCTCCAAAGTCCCAACGAAAACTATTACTCTGAAAAGACTTGGAAGCTGAACTGGTATTGGTAAATTGAAACGAAAGAGAAGCGCAAGGCGGCAACTTGGTTTCAACAAATGATAAATTTGCTTTATCATTTCTTACACGAAGATTTATGTAGGAAGAGTCTGCAATGTTACAGGAAGCCGAATCAATTGCAACCAGTTTAACCCGATAAATACCAGCAGTTGAGAAAGTATGAGATGCTGTGGGAACATTAGTAATTAACTTAGGAGACCCATCATTAAAGTCCCAGATATATTGCTTTCCCATTGCAAGGGTATCGGTAAAATCTACCACCATGGGCACGCAGCCACTGGTATCTCTCAAAACACCTTCAATACTGGTTCGAATTCCCGTTCCAATTCCTGCAAGATTAAAAGCGATTTTCACTGCAGCGAGATTACAGGCGGTTGAACCATTCGTAGGGGCCCAAACCCCTGGTGAAGTAGGAAAGCGGGGCTTTATACTTCCACAGTTGGCACAGAGTGACTGATAAATCACTCCATTTCGGTCGAAGCGACTGGTACCTCCATCCACATGCTCACCAAATCCGCCATTCTGACCAAAAAATGATCCATATAATTGCGAAGCAGCATCTTTTTCTAAAACAAAAAAATAAACATCGCTATTGTCTGTAGTTTTCTGAAATGCATCGGCAGTTACCGTTAATCCATTGGTTCCTGCATTAGGATATTGAGGAATCGTATTAGCTGTTCCACCCCATCCTGAATAATAAACATTCTCACATCTGTCTACTAAAAATGCAGTAGGAGATAAATTTGGATTGGCAGAATTAGTGCCAAATATGGTAGAATAAACCGGATCGCTAAAGTCTTGCTTGAGCTTAACAATGAATTGTTTTCCACCAGCCTGACTAAATACCGCATTCACAACAGGCCAGTTTCCGGTGGTAGTTCCTGCTATATAGGGGAAACCAAATTTATCGAATTGTACCCCATATATAGCATCAATGCCCGACGTACCCCAATATGTTGATCTCAACAATGCACCGGAATTGGAAAACTCTGCTAAAAATCCATCACCCAGTCCACCCTGGAAGGAAGCATATTTTACTCCGGCTTTATTTCCAGGAAAATTCGGACTGGCAGTGGCACCAGCCACCAGAATATTACTATTCAAAGGATTGATGGCAAGCACATATGCAGCATCATCATCACTTCCTCCAAACAAAACGCTGAACTGTACACCCGATAAATCAGGATTTAATTTGAGCATAACTGCATCTTGCCCTCTTCCTTTTGAATTGGTTCCACCAATCGTTGTTTGAGGAGAAATAGGAGTTGTGGGAAAATCAGTGGATTGAGTACAGGTGGCAAAGTAAATGTTACTGGCATTATCTAAGATAACTTCACTTCTTGCATCATCCCCATAGTTTCGGTTGATAGACTCTGCTCCACTAGTACTAGAATATTTGTGTCGAATATTAACTCCATCTTGTCCATTCCCCCCAATGCGCACCGATCCAATAAGTCCTGTTCCGGTGGCATTTAATTTAGTTACAAGAATATGCCAAAGCGGACCGGTTAGGGAACCATAATTTTTTAAGCTACCGGCCGTTGGATAATCAGTTGATGTAGTTCTGCCTGCAATAATCAAATTGCCATCTTTATCAACTACCATGCTGTGAGGCTGTTCATTGCCTTTACTTCCACCTAAGTAAGTAGCATACTCTCTACGAACACCCGATGGATCAAATTTAATAATAGCCATATCAAATCCACTCGATTCTCCCGTATTGCTACCTCCCTGAAAGTTTTGTTGAAATGCTCCATTACTCACCGGAAAACTTGCCCCTGCATTCGAACCAAACACAATTCCCCCGGCATAAAAATTACCCTGATTATCATAAGTCGCAGTATAGCCCCAATTGTCGGCTCGGCTTCCGGTAAAAGTTGAAAATACCAAAGTAGGATCTATTACTAATGTTGCATTGGCAGCAATTGGCTTATCGAGCTTAAAACGAACAATATTTCCTTTAACATCAAACCGGCAATAGACTTCCTCTTTTATACCATCGAATAACTGATAACTAATTGGCGGAAGTTCTTTCACCTGCTGAACGGTAGTTTGTAACAATAATCCGGCATCTTTTACTTTTAAAGAAGTTAACCCATCAAAATACATCGCGATATCTTCTACCTTTCCCCCCGGATGTATAATAAAATCATACTTCAAAGAGCCCTCAGAAGTATAATACCGAATATCAATTTTTGGATAAATATTCTGGTAAGTTACAGAAAGAAAGGTTCGGCATTTGCTTGCCCAGCGCGCAGGGTCATTTCCAATGATATAGTTGGTTTTATCATCTAATAATTTATCAGGAATAATCTGGGCATTGGAATTGGCATTCAATAGTCGCATCTGATATTGGTGAGAACGAAGCACCGGCGCATCAGCAAAATCCATTATCGGAACCTGCACAGTTGCGGCATTAGCATCTGTCGAGTTCGGTTCAGGACCTTTGTGAATCCATTCTGCCATTCTTTCTAAATCCTGAGTATTGTGTAGAATTACTTTATAACCATCTTTGGTCAACATAAAAGTACCCGCAGATAAATCTCCTTTATAAATAACAGAATTGTGCCACTGACCTTTATTTTCTATGAATTGTAAATAATCTTGAGCATATATGTCTACCCTACCCAAAAAGAGTAATAAAAACAATTGAAAAAAAAGACGCATATTCACTCCCATAAATATCTCACTATTTTCTTCAGATTAACCTACTGATTGTCAGGAAATCTTGCTCCAAACCGTACCGCCTTGCTGGGCATTCAAGTACTGCTTTAATATCAAATTCTTTGCCAAATCTAACCCCAAATCCTCCTCCACCAGTTTTTCTGCCGCTATTTTGGCTTTTTCCAGCCATTCGCGATCCTGAACAATATTGGCAACTTTAAAATTAAGTGCCCCACTTTGCCGTGTTCCTTCTATTTCTCCGGGTCCGCGAAGTGCCAGATCCCTTTCAGCCACTACAAAACCATCTTGCGTTTCCGTCATTACATTGATACGTTCTGTTGCTTCTTTGCTGGTTTTTGGACTCGTTAATAATATGCAAAAACTTTTCTCACTACCCCTTCCTACCCTTCCCCGTAGCTGATGCAACTGGGAGAGTCCAAACTTTTCAGCACTTTCTATAACCATTACCGTGGCATTTGGTACATCCACACCTACTTCAATTACCGTGGTACTTACCATAACCTGGGTATCACCACTTACAAACCGTTGCATATTGGTTTCCTTTTTATCCGCAGGCATTTTACCATGTACCATGCTGATCCTGAATCGGGGCTCGGGAAAATAGCTTTTTACCTGCTCATACCCTCGGGTAAGATCCTCGTAACTCAACTTTTCACTTTCTTCAATTAACGGATAAATAAAATAAGCTTGTCTGCCTTTTTCAATTTCTGTTCTCACAAAATCGTACACCTGTGCCCTGGCCGATTCATATCTATGCACCGTAGTTATCGCTTGTCGGCCGGGTGGTAATTCATCCATAATACTGTAATCCAAATCTCCATATGCAGTCATTGCCAGCGTTCGAGGTATGGGTGTTGCCGTCATTACCAACACATGAGGCGGAATAGTAGCTTTCTCCCATAAACGTGCACGCTGCTCTACTCCAAACCGATGTTGCTCGTCTACTATTACCAATCCCAATTGCTTAAACTGAACCACTTCCTCAATAACGGCATGTGTACCTACCACAATTTGTATTTCCTGATTCAGTAACCCCGCTAAAATTTTTTTCCGCTCGGCTGAACGGGTACTACCGGTTAACATAGCAACAGAAATGGGTAAGTCTTTCAGTAATTTTTGCAGACTGCCATAATGTTGTTGCACTAAAATTTCGGTAGGTGCCATGAAACAACTTTGATAACCATTATCTGCTGCCAATAACATACTCATAAGGGCAACAATGGTTTTGCCACTTCCCACATCACCTTGTAACAATCGATTCATTTGTTTCCCCTGAGCAGTATCTGTTCTAATTTCCCGCAATACCCTCTTTTGAGCCCCTGTTAAGGCAAAGGGGAGATAATCGCTGTAAAACCGATTAAATAAATCACCTACCTTTTCAAAAATTACACCTTTACTATATCGATGCCTTCGTAATCGAACCAGATTGAGACGAATTTGAGCGATAAAAAATTCTTCGAAAGTGAAGCGCTGAATGGCACTTGCATATTCGTCAATACTTGCAGGAAAATGAATTTGCCTAAAAGCAGCAGCCCTGCCAATGAGTTGATGCGTTTGTAAAATTTCAGCCGGAATATTTTCCGGAATTTCTGTTAATTGAATCTGTGCAAATAAATTAGTTGTTAGCTTACTCAATTGACGCCCATTCAACCCCCGAGCTTTTAATTTTTCAGTACTAGGGTAAACGGGTTCCAAGTATGATTTACCGCTGGTTTTTGCGGGTTGGTAGATTTCAATTTCCGGATGAACAATCTGTGGTTTGCCATTAAAAAACCCAATCTTGCCAAACACCAGGTAAGTTGTTCCCGGATGAAGTTGTTTGGTAACCCAATGGATGCCCTGAAACCATGCCAGCTCAAGAATTCCCGAACTATCCCGAATTTGTGCTACCAGCCGTTTAGCCCTTCCAGATCCCACAATTTCAGAAAAAAGCAAAGTTCCTGCAACTTGTATGGTATCCGTATGCTGGTGAATGTCACTGATTAGATTAAGTTTGGTTTTATCGATATGGCGAATAGGAAAATGCTCCAGCAAATCAGAAAAAGTGAAAATATTCAACTCCTTTTTAATTAAATCTGCCCGAACCGGGCCAACCCCTTTCAGGTATTCTATGGGTGTAGATAATATGTTGGCAGATGATGGGATGGAGAATGTATTAACAATTATTACAAAGTTAGTTACTTAGCAGAAAAGCCCCCAGATTTTATCACTTGAAAATCAGCCTCAAATGCTAAAACCCGAAAAAAAATCGGGGAATATTCCCGAAAACAAGGGAGGGATATTATCTTCGCGCCTTATGAGTAAAGAGGTAGTGTTAAGTGGCATACGACCAACTGGATTCCTGCATCTAGGAAATTATTTTGGAGCCATGCGCAATTTCGTTAGGATGCAAAACGAATTCAACTGCTATTTTTTTGTGGCTAACTGGCATAGTTTAACCACACATCCGGATACACAATTTTTAAAACAAAGTGTAAACAGAGTAATTGCTGAAAATATCGCTTGCGGACTCAATCCTGATCAGGTTGCCTTATATGTTCAAAGTGATGTTCCGGAAATTGCCGAACTCTATTTGTATTTGAATATGCTTGCCTATAAAGGTGAATTGGAAAAAACGGTAACCTTTAAGGAAAAAGCACGTATGCAACCCGATAACATCAATGCAGGGTTACTTACTTATCCGGTTTTACAAGCTGCCGACATACTCATACACAGGGCAGTGAAAGTACCGGTTGGAAAAGATCAGGAACAAAATCTGGAAATGGCTCGCAACTTTGCAGAACGTTTCAATCACCGCTATGGTGATGTATTTCCGCTGCCTTATGGTTTTAATTACGGAGGGGAATTGGTGAAAATTCTCGGACTGGATGGAGAGGGTAAAATGAGTAAGAGTGAAAATCAGCTTTCTACCCTGTATTTGGCAGATGATGATGACACCATTAGAAAAAAAATTGCCAAGGCAAAAACCGATCAAGGTCCGGCATCTGAAAACTCTGTAAAACCCGATTATATTGAAAACTTATTCACCCTGATGAAACTGGTAAGCAGTGAAGCAACCGTTAGAAAATTTCAGGATGACTATAATAACAGTCACGAAGGAAAATGCCTGATTCGGTATGGCGACTTAAAAAAGCAATTGGCAGAGGATATGATTGCATTTATCGGACCCATTCGGGATAAAGCGGCTGATTTACAATCCAATCCTGACCATTTGAAAAAAATAATTCGGCAGGGAGCCGAAAAAGCCAGAGCTAGCGCATCCGAAACCCTACAGCTCGTTAAAAAAGCCGTAGGAACCGATTAGTTCTTCCTCTATTATTCTGAGCATTAATTGATCTCACTGAAAATAAAAATTAATTGTACCTTGTAACTTATGGCAAAAGCGAAAAAAATAAAGCACGTGGCAGTAGCCGGAAACATAGGTGCCGGAAAAACTACCCTAACCGAATTACTCAGCAAACATTATCGCTGGATACCTCAATTCGAAGATGTTGATCAAAATCCTTACCTAATGGATTTTTATGATGATATGCCACGCTGGAGCTTTAATTTGCAAATTTATTTTCTGAATAGCCGACTCAATCAATTATTGGAAATCCAGCATGGAACGGAAACGGTTATTCAAGACAGAACTATATTTGAAGATGCTAATATATTCGCTCCCAACCTACATGAGATGGGACTGATGAGTAAAAGGGATTTTGATAATTATTATCAATTTTTTCAAACCCTGAAAACCATGGTGCAACCGCCAGATTTACTAATATATTTGAAAGCATCTGTTCCTACCCTGGTATCACAAATTCAAAAAAGAGGCCGAGAATATGAAGAAAATATCCGACTCGATTATTTGAAGAAACTGAATGAGTTTTATAATAAATGGATAGATCAATACAGGGAAGGACCTTTACTGGTGATAGATTGCGATAAAAATAAATTCGCCGAAAATGAAGAGCACCTGGGTGAAATAATCCGTAAAGTTGACAGTACGTTGTTCGGACTATTCTAATCCTTTAGCAGTACTCCGGCCTCCGAAATATTTGCAGTAACTCCAGACTCGTATTGCCGAAAATTCTCCTGAAATAATTTGGCAATTTTTTTACTCTGTTGCAAGTAGGCTTCCATATTGTTCCAACTTTTCCAAGGCAATAAAATCTCCCGGGGTATGTCCGCACATTTTTCGGGAATCAATAATCCAAAATGCGGATGCGGATGCATGGGTACCGATTGTAACTGATTTTCAAAAACTGCAGATATCATTGAACGGGTATATGCTAGCGGAATTCTTTTTCCTGTTCCAAATCCACCCCCAATCCATCCGGTATTAATTAACCACACCTGAACATCATGTTTATATATTTGCTTGCCAAGTAATCTTGCATAAATTCCGGGATGGAGCGGCATAAAAGGGGCTCCAAAGCAAGCACTAAAAGTGGCAACCGGTTCTGTTACTCCTGTTTCTGTTCCTGCAACCTTAGCAGTATATCCACTGATAAACTGATACATGGCTTCATCAGCATTTAATTTACTAATGGGGGGAAGCACACCATACGCATCACAAGTAAGAAAAAATATAATGTTCGGATTACCACCACTTGCCGGAAAACAAGCGTTGGAAATATAATTGAGGGGATAACTTACCCGCGTATTTTCTGTAATACTCCGATTAGAATAATCTACCCGATTTGATCCAGGAAAGAAACAGGTATTCTCCAACATTGCACCCGATCGGATTGCATTATATATTTCTGGCTCTTTATCTGCTCGCAAATCTATTACTTTGGCATAGCATCCTCCCTCAAAATTAAAAACCCCCTCTTGCGTCCATCCATGTTCATCATCACCAATTAATTGCCGATTGGGATCTGCACTCAGGGTTGTTTTTCCGGTTCCACTTAATCCAAAAAATAGTGCTACATCCCCTGTTTTTCCTTTATTGGCACTGCAATGCATACTCAATACATCCCGTTGATGCGGTAATATAAAATTAAGCACCGTAAAAATGCCTTTCTTCATTTCTCCCGTATACCCCGTTCCACCAATTAAAATCATTTTATGGGTAAAAGAAAGTAAACTGAATTGAGGATTGGGCACACCATCTGTATCCGGGTTGGCTATAAAAGAAGGGAGTTGTATAATTGTCCAATCGGGGATTACTTCCGCATCTGCATAATCAGGGGGTAAAAACATATTGGATACAAATAAATTGCTCCAGGGATTTTCATTCAAAACTCTTATGTTCAGTGAATGGCTGGGGTGGTGACAAGCCCTAACATCTCTAACCCAAAGATCTTTCATACCCGCTGCAAAGGATAACATCTTATCCCGCAATTGCAAAAAAATTTGTTCTGAAATGGGCTGATTGAAATTGTTCCAGTTTACAGTACCGGTGGTTAGAGCATCCCGAACAATAAACTTATCTTTCGGTGATCGCCCAGTGAATTTACCTGTCGAAATACAAAGAGCGCCTGTATCACATAACTCCCCCTCCCCACGCCGTAAAGTTGACTGTACCAATTGATCGGCCGGTAATTGATAATAAATACCACTATGCAAAAATCTAGCATTTGGCCGAATAGGTTCTTTAAGTAAGGAATCCAATAAACTCATACTTACAATCGTTAGTAATTACAAAGGTAGACTATTTAACCTTGGCATGTTGGTGTTTATAATAGAGAAAAATTAAAATGAAACTGATTTAAATTAATTTAGTAAATTAAAAATCAATTTTTTACAAAATAAAATTAATAGTATATTTAAAGCTAACATAATTTTATCATGCCGGAAACACCGGGCAAAAAGATAAATAGTAGGTTTGTTTTACTAATCTTATGAAAAAATATTTAATCTTTTTTCTTTTACTACAATTTCATCAAGTTGTTATTGCTCAAGTGAGGAGTGACTATAATGAAACGGGATTTCCAAAAACACCCAAATATTTTGGATCGGGCCTCAATCTTGGTGTTTCCGGACGTTCCTTTAACTTAGGAATCAATCCTGAACTTGGATTCAGTGTATCTCGCTGGCTCGATGCCGGCTTTGCTGTGAACTTTAATTATTATTCGCAAAATGCCTCTGAGTTCAGCAATTTTCGCTACAAAAATATTAATTATGGGGCGGGTGTATTTGCCCGCATCTGGCCAGTGAATTTTATTTTTCTTCAAATACAGCCCGAATATAATTGGATAATCTCTTCTCAAAAAAATGTAACTACGCAACAAACCGATCGCTTTAATTATTCTGCTGAGAGCATGCTGGTTGGAATAGGCTATGGAACAAGAATGGTTGGAAGCAGAATCTCGTATGTTAGTCTGATGATTGATGTTTTACAAAATCCAAATTCTCCTTACCGGGATGCCTACAACGATCAATTACCAGTACTCAGAGCAGGTTTTGGGGTTTATCTCCGTCCAAACAGATAAGAGCCTCCTCCGGATTTTCTGCAACCAGTAATCTTTCAAACCAGTTTTCATAGAGAAATCCCTGTTGCTGCATTTGTTGTATATGTGCAATCAGGTGCCGATAATATCCTCCTGAATTCAGAATAACTATTTTTTTATCGTGAATCTGCAAAGTATTCCAGGTAAGCATTTCAAAAAGCTCATCCAGCGTACCATTCCCTCCGGGCAAAATAATGGCAGCATCGCTTAATTCGTACATCATCTTTTTTCGGGTATGCATATCCTGCACCACCCGCAAATCTGTAATACCAGTATGTTGTTGCTCCCAGGTTAATAATAACTCGGTAATCACCCCAATCACTTTTCCCCCACCATCCATAACGGCATCGGCAACCGTGCCCATTATACCCACACTACCACCCCCATATACCAGCGTTTTACCGTTTGCTGCCATCAAAGTACCTAAGTGTTGTGCATGAACACTATAAATAGGGTCTAAGCCCGATTTAGAGCCACAAAAAACTGCTATTCTTTCCACTGCCATATTGCATTTTTTAAAATGGGAAATTAGGTGAATTATTTTTTACATCTTTACATATTACTTCTTTGTTTTGCACAAACTTCTATTATGTCGCCTATCCTGCTCTTCAGCTTTGTAATTGGTTATTTCGTTGTTCTGCTTGGCGTTGCCTGGTATACCGGGAGAAACAGCAACAATGAATCCTTTTTCATTGGAAATAAAAACAGTAACTGGATGTTGGTAGCCTTTGGCATGATTGGTACCTCCCTCAGTGGCGTTACCTTCGTGAGTGTTCCAGGTGGCGTAGGGGATTTTAGCGGACAAACATTTAAAGGTTTTGCTTATTTGCAGGTTTCCCTTGGTTATTTAATGGGGTATGCAGTGATAGCTTTTGTATTGCTTCCTATTTATTACAAAATGAACCTGACTTCTATCTATCATTATTTGTTGAATAGATTTGGTTCGATCGCCTATAAAACCGGTGCACTCTTTTTCATTATCAGCCGAACGCTTGGAGCTACTGCTCGACTATATCTGGTGATTAATGTTTTGCAATTTTTTATTCTCGACCGAATGGGTGTACCTTTTATTGTAACTGCGGCTGTGATTTTGTTGATGATTTTATTATACACGTTTGAAGGGGGGGTAAAAACAATCGTTTATACCGACACCTTGCAAACCTCTCTTATGATAACCGGACTAATTGTATGCGTGATTTTCATTTTAAACAATATGCAACTTTCACTGGGGGATGCAATGTTGCAAATGAAGGATATTGGCTACTTGCATATTTTTAATACAGATGTAAACAGCAAAGGATTTTTTCTGAAACAAATTATTGGAGGAGCATTCATAACCATTGCAATGACGGGCTTAGATCAGGAAATGATGCAGAAAAATATCAGCGTAAAAAAACTGGGGGACTCTCAGAAAAATGTAATTACGCTGGCAATTGTGCTAGTATCAGTTTTGGTGCTGTTTTTATTTTTAGGAGGATTACTTTATTTATTTGCACAATCAAAAGGTGCACTCTATCAGGAAGTGATGGTAAATGGAAAAATGGTAAAACAATTGGTATTGGATCAAAAGAATATCATTGGCGATAAAGTTTTTCCTTCTGTAATAATGAATTATCTCCCCCCAGCAATTGGCATACTTTTTATTATTGCATTAATTTCTGCATTATTTCCGAGTGCAGATGGCGCCTTAACAGCACTTACTTCCTCTTTTTGTATTGACATCTTGGGAATACAACAAAAACAGCAATGGACAGAACAACAAAAGAAAAGAGTTCGCCTTACCGTGCATTTTTCTTTTACCATCGTATTCCTACTATGTATTATGGTGTTTTACGAAATCAATGACAATAGCGTAATTGATATTATTTTAGATTTGGCGGGATATACGTATGGTCCGTTACTTGGGTTATTTGCATTTGGCATATTTACCAAAAGATTATTACCCAATTCCGGAACTATAACCCTGATTTGCCTATTAGCCCCCCTATTGAGCTATATTCTTAGCAAAAATGCTTCCAACTGGTTTAATCACTATCAAATTGGAATAGAATTGTTAATCATCAATGGACTACTCACTTTTATCGGGTTATTTTTGATTTCAGAAAAGCAAAAACAATAAATTTAGGGGATATTTGCAGAATGGAACTGATCAATACCCTTGCGGCAGCTTATGCCGAAAAATATAGTTCCCCAGAACCCGGCTGGGCGCAAGTCCTTGCAGCTGAAACGCGCTCTATCCATCCCAAGCACCATATGCTAAGTGGCCATGTACAAGGCCGATTCTTGTCGGTTCTTTCGCAAATTATGCAGCCCAACTATATATTAGAAATCGGCACTTTCACCGGCTATAGTGCAGGATGCCTTGCCGAGGGATTAACACCTCATGGAGAATTGCATACAATTGAATGCCGTGAGCAGGATGCCTCAATTGCTGCATCACACTGGAAGCAACTTCCACAATCCCATCAAATACACTTGCATGTGGGTAATGCATTAAATATCATTCCAGGCATCGATCGAATTTGGGACTTAGTATTTCTGGATGCAGATAAAATAAATTATTGCAACTACTACCAACTGATCATGCCTAAATTGAGAAAGGGCGGATTATTGATTGCCGACAATGTATTTTTTCATGGGGAAGTATTACAACCTATTTTATCAGGAAAAAATGCCATCGCCATTCAGCAATTCAACGAAATGGTTGCTGCCGATAACTCGTGCGAAAAAGTAGTCGTAACCATCCGGGATGGAATAACACTGATTGTAAAAAAATAAATCAGCATCAAAATGCTTAAAAAGATTGTTTTGTTGTGTGTAAGCTTGCTTATTAGTAATATCCTTTTATTCGCACAAAAAGGTATCACAGAAAGTTATATTCAACAATACAAAGATTTAGCCATAAGTGAAATGCAACGAACTGGAGTACCCGCTGCAATTAAACTGGCACAGGCTATTCTTGAATCACAATCGGGCAGAAGTAAACTTGCAACTACTGCCAATAATCATTTTGGAATAAAATGTAAAACAGAGTGGACTGGAAATAAAACATATCAGGATGATGATGAAAGGGGAGAGTGTTTTCGGGTGTACCGCTCGGTTGAAGAATCCTATAAAGATCATTCTGATTTTTTAAGAAACAGACCTTATTATACTTCTTTATTCTCCTTAAATCCGTCAGATTTAAAGGGCTGGGCATACGGATTAAAGAAAGCAGGATATGCAACCAATCCCTCCTATCCTCAAAGGCTGCTTTCCATTATTGAAGATTACAAGCTTGATCAATATTTTTCCAGCGAAGTAACCAGCAATAAAACTCCGTCACCAGAAATTAAGCCGACTATTGAATACGCCAAAGAAAGCAAACGGGAGTTACAGGCTCAAAATGAAATTCAGTATAATTGGAATAGCTTGTTTCCCCGTGGCATATTTTTGATTAACAGATCTAAAGTCATTTACGCCTTGGCAGGTACCAATCTATCCGATCTGCTGAAACAATATGATATTTCATCCGAAGAATTACTTGAGTTCAATGATATTGCCAATATTGAAGTGTTAACAGAGAACAGATTGATTTTTTTAGAAAAGAAATTAAAAAAAGGTAATAAAGCATTTCGTATAACACAAACAGCAGAAAGTTGGAAAGATATAAGTCAATTAGAAGGTGTACAGCTTGAATATTTGCTTCGATACAACGAAGTAATCAACTCTGCTTCCATCATACCGGCTGGTCAAAAAATTCGACTTCAGCCATTCAATGATGTCAACAATAAATTAATAGGATCAACATCATCCTCCACGCCTCAAAAATAATTTATGTCAGCTACCGAAAAAGTGATAACCGTTCACGACAAAAAATTCATGCCATTCATCGAACCGGCTACGCTACAAAAAAGAATTCATGAAATAGCCACTCAATTAAATGCTGATTTTAAAAATAAGCAACCACTATTTCTGGCTATCCTTAATGGCTCCTTCATGTTTGCTGCAGATATTTTCCGACAAATTGAATTAGAGGCCGAAATCTGTTTTGTGAAATTATCCTCCTATGAGGGAACGAAATCATCAGGTAAAGTTATTAGCTACATGGGTTTGGATGTTGATATTACCAACCGACATATTATATTATTAGAAGATATAATTGATACTGGCAGAACCCTTTCTACTTTTTTACCTCAACTGCAAGAAAAAAAACCAGCTTCACTGAGTATCGCTACTTTACTTCATAAGCCTGAAGCCGCACTTTTTCCCATCTCTATTCAATATTGTGGTTTCACCATTCCTAACCTTTTTGTGTTGGGATATGGATTAGATTACAATGGTTTGGGTAGAAATCTTCCGGGTTTATATCAGCTCACGACCTAATTTCAGGTTATATTTTACTTTAGTTATAGTAAATAACTAGCTGATTTTTAATTATTTTTCATAACTTCATACTATTTGCTAAAAGATGTTCGTTATAGTATCCACATATGTTAATAACTATGGGAGCAAAAAAACGATATTCAGAAAGATATTATTTTTTTCCAAAATGTGTAGATAATATCTGTGTAGTAACCCTAATGATGTGCTTTGCTTGGGGTTCGACTGCTTACGAATTGAAAGCGCAAAACAATTTCCAATTTGAGAAGGTTTTCTACTTACCGTATAAAGGTGACTGGAATTATCCGATTGTAAATCCTCACTCGAATAAATTATACATTACTCAAGGAAACCAGGTTACCGTATTAAATAAATTTACAGGAGATTCGATTGGCATTATCCCCAATACCCCAGGAGTGAAGAGTGTAGCTCTTGCCACAAGATTTGGTAAAGGATATACTGCAAACACTTTATCAAATACAATTACTGTTTTTGATTTAAAAAGTGATCGATTTGTGAAAGAAATTTCTCTGGGGGTAAACCCAACCATCATCATTTATGATGAATACGCTAGTAAAATCATTTCCAGTAACGCAAAGGATGGAACAATTATAATAATAGATCCCCGTTTGGACAGAATTGAAACGACCCTTTCCTTAAACGGAAACAAAATAACAGGAATGACCAGTGATGGAAATGGGAATCTGTTTATCAACCTTGCGGATAAGCGGGAAGTGGTTTGGCTGAATATGAGCACTTACGAAGTGATGATGCATTGGAGCCTGGGACCGGGTAAATTACCCACTGGACTTGCCGTGGATTCGAAAAACAAACGCTTATTCTCTGTTTGTAACAAATTACTCGTTGTATTTGATGTATCAGATGCCAAAATTATTGATACACTTTCCATCGGAATGAATTCAAATGGGATTGTTTACAATCCGGCATCACGGTTTATATTTGTCGCTAATGGTGATGGTACCGTATCGGTTATTAATCAATTAACGCCCAACGAATACAAGTTCATACAAAATATTCCAACCAAAAAGGGTGCTAATTTAATCGCGTTTGACGAATTAACCCATACCCTTTTTGTTCAGGGGGCTGAGCAGGAAATACTTTCGAAGGCTGCTACAAAACAATTAATTCCCATTAATTCCAAAACAACTTCTACCGGTGTTCAAGTTATAGTTCCCGAAAAACTATGATGCTGTTATTGAAAAGCTTCTCGTACCCTATCAAAGAAATTTTTATCTCCCTTTCCTGGCTGCGGCTTGAAGTTATCACTCCTGTTCAGTTTTTCCAATATACTTTTTTCTTCGGCTGATAATTGTTGAGGAGTCCAAACATTTACCTGTATTAATTGATCACCACGACCATATCCCTGAACTTCAGGAAACCCTTTCCCCTTAAGTCGGAAAATCTTACCGCTTTGTGTGCCTGCAGGTATTTTTATTTTAGCCCTACCATCTATAGTAGGAACTTCTACCTGCGTTCCAAAAGTAGCATCCGGAATAGATATATATAAATCAAATGCCACATTCAGTCCATCTCTATGCAAATGGGGATGAGTTTCCTCCTCAATCTGAATAATCAAATCTCCCGATGCCCCTCCCCGCTCGCCAGCATTTCCCTTTCCGTTCATACTTAATTGCATGGACTCCTGAACACCTGCCGGTATATCTATGGAAATGGTTTCTTCACCATACACCCGTCCATCTCCTTTACAACTGGCGCATTTAGCCGTTACTGTAGAACCCTCACCATTACAGGTTGGACAAGTAGTAACAGTTTGCATCTGACCCAAAAATGTATTGGTAACACGCTTTACTTGTCCGCTTCCATTACAAGTGCTGCAATTTTGTAAACTATTTTTATCCTTTGCTCCATTTCCACTGCAGGTTCCACAAACTACATACTTTTTAACCTTTACATTTTTGGTTACTCCTTTTGCAATCTCCTCATACGTTAATTTCATTTTTATGCGAAGATTACTCCCTCTTTGTCCGCGAGATCTACCTCCACCAGCACCTCTTCTTCCACCCCCGCCTCCACCAAAGAAGCTTCCAAAAACATCATCTCCAAAAATATCTCCGAATTGACTAAAGATATCCTCGGTATTCATCTGACCACCAAATCCATTACCGCCTTGTGTACCTGGTCCAAAAGCCGCATGTCCGAAACGATCGTACTTAGCTTTTTTATCGGTATCGCTGAGTACTTCATAAGCTTCAGCAGCTTCTTTGAATTTCTCTTCAGCTTCTTTATTGCCGGGATTTCGATCTGGATGAAATTGCATGGCCACTTTGCGGTAGGCTTTTTTAATCTCATCGGCAGATGCAGATTTTCCTACACCTAGAACTTCGTAATAATCTCTCTTTGTAGCCATACATTTTATATTAATCTATTGCCAAATAATTAAAGCATATAGGGGTTAATTGCCTACTACCACTTTGGCAAAGCGAATAATTTTATCATTCAAATAATATCCTTTGGTAACTTCATCCAGTACCTTCCCTTTTAACTCTTCGTTTGGAGCAGGAATCTCAGTAATCGCTTCATGCTTCTCTACATCAAAATCGGCATGAATACTCTCCATTGCCTTCACTCCTTTTTGATGAAGAATAGATCTGAGCTTATTAAATACAAGTAAAATTCCCTCCTTTTGTACTGCAATGTCATCAGTAGCACCCAGTTGCTTTTCAGCACGATCGCAGTCATCTAACACTTCCAGCAATGAAACAATTACTTCCCTGGATGCTGTTTGAATCAATTCAATTCTCTCTTTAGCATTTCTGCGCTTGTAATTTTCGAACTCGGCCATTAAACGCAGATACTTATCTTTTTGCTCCTCCCTTTCTGACTTAAGTTTCTCTATCTCGGATTCATTCGTGACGGGCTCATTCAAATGGGTTGTTCCGGCTGCATTTTCGTCAGTGTTCAATTCCATTTCCCCAGTATTGTCATGGATTCTCTCATTGGGTTGGGTTTCTTGCTCATTCATAGTTACAAAAATTATTTGTAATATCTGTCAAATATATTGCCGAGACTATAAAAACCGAAAAATTGGCAGAAAAATCTACCAGTAAGTAAAAAAGGGTGTCGGATTGCCTTGTAATCAGATATTTAGCATACCGTATATTTGACAATGAATCAGTTAGTGTTGAAGCGGCAAATTAGCGCCCGAATCGCCCAAGGTCACCCTTGGATTTATGCCAATGAGGTGGATTTAATAAAGGGGAATATTACCGGGGGTGAAATTGTTGAAGTACTTTATCATTCTGGAAAACTGGCCGGATTGGGCTATGTTAACCCGCTCTCACAAATAATGGTACGCCTGTTAACCCGAAGGCGGGAGCCGATTGATGCTGCATTTTTTTACAAAAGGATTGAAAAAGCCTGGCGATACCGACAAAAATTAGGATATACCCATAATTGCCGATTGGTATTTGGTGAAGCAGATGACCTCCCAGCTCTGATTATTGATAAATTCAATGACTATTTTGTAATTCAAACGCTTTCTCTTGGTATAGACTTATGGAAGCCGGCTATTGTAGATGCCTTGGTCTCGATTTTTAATCCAAAGGGTATTTATGAGCGAAATGATGTGCCCGTTCGGGAATTAGAGGGGTTATCGCAACAAAAGGGCTTTTTGTTTGGAAATTTTGATACCAATATCCAAATAGAGGAAAATGGTTTGCGGTTTTCTGTAGATATTGAAAATGGACAAAAAACAGGCTATTTTTTAGATCAACAGGATAACCGGCGCCAGATTGCTCCGATTGTAAAAGGGGCTGATGTATTGGGAGTGTTTACCTATACCGGAACTTTTGAAATACATGCCGCGCATTATGGGGCAAAATCGGTATTGGGAGTGGATATTTCGGAGCAGGCAGTTGAGCGTGCCAATCAAAATGCTGCACTTAATCAGGTTGAAGAAAGGTGTAAATTCATTTGCCACAATGCTTTTGATACCCTGAAGGAATGGGGGAAACAAGGGAAGGCATTTGATGTTGTAATGTTGGATCCGCCCGCCTTTACTAAAAGCAGGACTCACATAAATAAGGCACTAACCGGATACAAAGAAATCAACCTTAGGGGCATGAAACTGCTGAAAGAAGGTGGATTTTTGGTGAGCTCAAGTTGCACCAATCTGGTATCACCCGACCAATTTATTCAAACTATAGAAGCGGCTGCAAAAGATGCTCATAAAAAGGTTAGACAGGTATGCTTTCGACATCAGTCGGGGGATCATCCTATCATCTGGGGAATGGAAAATACACATTATTTGAAATTTCTGATTGCAGAAATCTCGAATCGCTAATCGATGGGATTGAGCTTATTTAATTACCTGAAATTTCCCCGAATCAATCAGTCGCCCTGCCAAATCACGTAATTGATAGATGTAAATTCCACGGTAATAATTTTCATCCAGCTGCACAGTTAATTTAGTATCCTGTACCCTGCTTTCCATCATTTTTTTTCCGATGAAACTATAAATCTGCAAAATGTGCTGTTTCCCGTTATTTCCCTGAAAAGTAAAATTGATAACAGTAGATGCTGGATTGGGATAAATCTGAATAATTTTATTATCAAAACTTCCCGAACTGCTTCCTGCATTTGGAGGCATACTGGCTTCCATCTTTATTAGCAAGATGGGAAATACCAAAAGCAATATTGGATTCTTCAAATAGAACATGGAACTGCTAAAGTATTCAAATATCAGTTTAATTCCAATATTCGTGGAAATTTTAACAGCGACAATGGTAATTGTTCAGATGGAATTACAAAGCTGCCAAGGTAGACTGAATTGCCGAAAAATCGGGTAAATCGCCGGGTGTAGGACAAATTTCTGCATAGCGAATTACTCCAGCGGCATCAATTACAAATGCTGCCCTTTTACTAACTTTTTGCATTTCAAAAGCAGGAAATACATCATACAAAACATCAAAAGCTGATGAGGCTTCGCGGTTGTAATCACTTAATAAAGAAAAAGTGAGTTGCTGTTCTTCCTTAAATTTAGCTAGCGTAAATAGTGAATCTACAGAGATACCCAACACACGGGCATTGGTTGCATTATATGCAGACAAATTATCCCTTACACTACACAATTCGTTCGTACAAACACCTGTAAAAGCGGCAGGAAAAAATAAAATAACTACAGGATTACCTTGCAATGCAGATAAGGTTACTTTATTTTTTTCACTATCATACAATGAAAAATCTGGGGCAATTTGACCTGGTTGGATACTCATTTTATTCAATTTAGAATGCAAATTTACTAAATCTAACCAAAACCAATATGATTTGTTCAATGTTTGATAGCAGAATCTGTAGAAGCAGGGGCATTGGTTGATCCGGATCCCTGACCATATTTCAAAAAAAGCCGGTTACGCTCACGAACTCCATATTGATCCAGGGTATCTATCAATTCTTTCATTTTCAAGGGATGTGCCTCGTAATATGCATATGCCTTATAAAAGGTTTCCCTATTAATGGAATGATTGGAAAAAACAATTTCGTAATAATCCAGATTCTTTTTCTGAAAGCGTAATGAACTGTCCTTCACTTGTTGCAAAGAGTATAACTCATCCGCCTTCATCATATCCCACATGATTACCTTCATCTCATTTACATCCAGTATTTCCGTGGTTGAACTTCCGGAACATCCAAACAGGCAGGAAAAGAAAAACAGGAATCCTGATTTAATAAAAACTTTTTTAATATTAAATGATATGCTGCGCATCGTTGCCTGCATTTCGGTCTATTTCAGCTGTTGCTTATAAGTGGGTGAATTGATTACATCTAATTCAGATAGTATCTGAACGGATCTTGACCTTTCTTCTGAAGTGCCTTTTTTAAATAATCCAATCAGTTCCTGCATTTTTCCCTGCATAAAAAATTGAAGAATCATTGTATTGGGATTCTCTTTATTAAATGCCTGTAATTGTAACAATGTCTGAAGTACATTTTTACGAGCTTCTGTTTCATTATCATACCACTTATCCATACCAGCGCGGTAATATGAATACAGCACATCGTGAACAATATTGTAACGATTATTTATCAGATTCTCATTGAGCCAATAACGATTGCGTAAGCCATCAAAAACCCGCCAGCCACTTATCCCTTTTCCTTCCGGGGCATTATTTACAATATTTTGTGCTTTACGGAAAAAGGTTTCCCCTCCCTTAGGTGAAAATGAATCATAGTCTAACCCAATTATCATATAGGCATAATAGGCAAAAATAGCAGTAAGATTGGCAGCAAGAGGATCATTTCCCTGTATTCTGCTTTCATTAAACTCAACCGGCTGAAATTCCTGGTATTTGAACGTTACTTCCGCATCTAAAAAATTAACCATCGCACACTGATAACTACTGTTATACACCGGCCGTGCTGCCTGAACAGTGAGTGTGGCTTTATATACATTGGGATCAACTATATTTTCAATATTCAAAATAAAGCTACATTCTATTTTTTCGTTCTGCTGAAATACATCGCTTGTCCATTTCCGTGTATTCATCAAATTATTCAGTTGCGTTTGTAGCGTAATAAATATGCGTTTATCTACTGTTGTATTTACTCTACTAGTAATAACAGTAACTTTTGCTAACAACTCCTGACTCCAGCCATTGAAAGGTAGTAAGCAAATAAAAAGTATGTATAAAGCGTGTACTTTTTTCATGAGTATGCTCGAAATCACCTTAAAGATACTGCAAGCCAGTGAAATCCAATGAAGACAAGTGTGAAGGGTATCCAAAAAAAAACGACAGCTTATGACTGTCGTTTTTTTGATTTTTTATCTTGTTAGCGAAACAGATCTGCTTCATCATTTTTCCGATAATATACTTTTCCTTCCATAAATTCCTGAGTGGCAAGAATAGCAGGATTGGGCATTTTTTCGTAGGCACGTGAAATTTCAATCTGTTCTTTGTTTTCGTGGATTTCTTCCAGGCTGTCGGTGTGACTGGCAAATTCTTCCAGTTTGTTGTGTAATTCCTCGCGCAAAGAAATATTGATTTGATTAGCGCGACGAGCAACGATTGCGATAGATTCATATAAATTTCCGGTAACGGATTTTACATCCATCAGGCTCTTCGTTTCCACAACGCTGGGGGTGTTGGCACTCATTTGCCTTCTTAGTTTACTCATTTGGGGAGATTTTTTAAAAAGTTAACAGTTTGGGTCTTTACTTTATTTACTTCATTCAGGTGTTTGCTATCGGTAAATCGTTCAGAAAAATCGTTACACTCACTTAGAACTTTCTCGAATCGCTCTTTCTGCTTCTCTTCGTAACTCATTTCAGCATATTTCTGGTACGATTTAATAACCAGGTATTTATATTCATCTGCTTTCTTGGAATCCGGGAAATTGTCGGATACATTTCCAAATGCAATGGCAGCTGCTTTATAAAAACCCAGATTATAATATAATTCCGCACTTTTAAATTCTTTCGCCTCGAGTTTATCTCTACACTGATCAATGATTTCAGAAGCCTCTTTCATTCGGCTGGAAGTAGGATGGGTACTAATATAAGCCTGCATTAACTGCATGGTTTTATTGGTATTGGTTTGATCCAGTTCTACTTTGGGCGACTGCTTATAGAAGCAATATGCCCGCATAAACTCACATTCTTCAGAACGAGTGCTGGTTGGAAAATTCTCAACAAATGTTTTAAACAGGTTTTCAGCATTCAAGTAATCCTTATCGTAGTAATAGGAATAGGCGAACTTAAAATACATATCTTCATAACGCTGGGTACCTTTTACGTATGGAAAAATATCTTCATACAACTGCTGAGCATACACCCAGTCTTTTTTCGCATAAAACTCTTCCGCCATTTTGTATTTGTACTCGAAATCCTTGCTCTTCATGATTTTTCCAAACTTCCCTGAGCAGGAAGTGAAGAAAACTGTAAACCCAAGGCAGAAAAACAAGAGTAATCTATTCATACCGGATGACAAAATTAGCTATTTACGGGCAAATTAGGTTAACCCCTTTGAGTATTTACCCGAACATGCGTTAAGAATTAACTAAAAAAACTTAGCAGTAACCGAAAAGGCAGCCTTACCTGGGTAAGGCTGCCTTTATTCAAAAACAAGGTGATTATTTACTATCTCCCTCGCCTTCTTTCAGTTTAGCTTTGATTTCGGCCAGGGCACCCAAATCACCCAGGGTTGCTTTTTCAACCTTAGCCTGGATGTTTTTCACAGCTTTTTTGGTATTGTCCGATTCGGCACGGGCTTCTTTTTTAGCAGCCTCTTTTACTTCAGCCTCCTGTTGTTCCCAAATTCGAGAATGACTTAACAGAATACGCTTTTCATTGCGATCGAATTCAATTACAACAAATTGGGCTGATTCATCTACTTGCACTTGCTTACCATCTTCTTTGTTCAGATGACGGTTAGGTACAAATCCCTCTAATCCATAAGGTAACTGAACCAGCGCACCCTTATCTTCTTTGCGAACAACAGTTCCTTCATGAACAGTACCTACTGCAAAAGTTTCTTCGAGTGCATTCCAGGGATCTTCTTCAAGTTGCTTATGTCCCAGTTGCAATTTGCGATTCTCCTTATCAATACTCAAGATGATGATATCAATTTTCTCGCCTACTTTCGTATAGTCACTTGGGTGATTAAAACGCTTCAACCAGCTTAAGTCACTGATATGAATCATTCCACCAATACCTGGCTCCAGTTCTACGAAAACGCCATAAGGAGTGATATTTTTCACTAAGCCTTGGTGCTTACTTCCCTCAGGGAATTTGTTTTCAATTTCATTCCATGGATCCTGCGTCATTTGCTTGATGCTCAAACTCATTTTGCGGGTATCTTTATCCAGGGTAACCACTTTAGCTTCATACTCATCATTCAACTTGAAGAATTCCTTCGCATTGATAGGTGTATTTGCCCAGGTTATTTCTGAAACGTGAACCAACCCTTCAACTCCCGGTTGAATTTCAAGGAATGCACCGTAATCTTCAATATTTACTACTTTTCCTTTAACTACGCTGCCTTCAGCCAATCCTTCCGGTAATACATCCCAAGGATGAGGAGTAAGTTGCTTTAAGCCTAAACTGATTCTCTTCTTATCATCATCAAAATCTAATACTACAACCTGTAATTTCTGGTCTAACTTCACAACTTCACTTGGGTGAGAAATTCTTCCCCATGAAATATCCGTGATGTACAATAATCCATCTAAACCACCCAAATCCATGAAGGCTCCAAAGTCGGTAATATTCTTAACTACGCCTTCCAGTACCTGGCCTTTCTCAAGCTTACTCATGATTTCAGCACGTTGCGCTTCAATATCACTTTCAATCAACGCTTTATGAGAAACTACGGCATTTTTAATGGTTTCATTAATTTTTACCACTTTAAATTCCATCGTCTTACCCACAAACTGATCATAATCTGTAACTGGCTTAACATCAATTTGAGAACCTGGTAAAAAGGTTTCCATACCAAATACATCTACAATCAAGCCACCCTTAGTTTTACTAGTTACTGTTCCGGTAATTACTTCACCTGTTTTGTGCACTTCCACAATACGCTCCCATGCACGATAGATGCGGGCAGATTTACGGCTAAGGTGCAGATTTCCCTGGCGGTCTTCTTTTTCTACCACCATTACTTCTACTTCATCACCTACTTTTAATCCCTGTACATCCCTGAATTCATTCAATGAAACCAGGCCATCACTTTTAAAGCCAATGTTTACCACTACATCTGTTTTTGTAAGGGCAACCACGCTTCCTTTAATAATTTCACCGTCTTCAATTTGAACAAAAGTGTTGTCATACACTTTGTCATACTTTACTCGGTCGTTTTCAGAGTAATGACTCACATTACGTTTGTCGATACTCCAGTCAAAATCATCATGCGCCGACACAGCAATAGGTGCGGCCTCAGGTTGTGTTGTTGTCGCAGCAGCGGCCTGATCAACTGTTTCAGTTGCAGCCGACTCCTGAGCATCTGCGTTTAGTTGTTTGTTAATGAATTTCATAAAAAACCCGATGGTTTAAATTCGGGGCTGCAAAGGTACGGAATCTGCCCTTTCAAGGCATAAAAATGCCCGTTTTTTGTGAAAAACAGGCGTTGTATATAATAAAAATATACTATGTGTGCTATTTTGACTACCGAACTATGCCAAGCTTCGCTGAATTCCTAATTCGAGTCCGCGCAATTCTGCCAATCCCCGCAATCTGCCAATAGCGCTGTAACCGGGATAAGTGGTCTTTTTTAAGTCATCCAGCATCTGATGTCCATGATCGGGACGCATGGGAATATTCACCCCTCTTTTCCGTTGTATGGCAACTATTTCTTTTACCACCGCATACATATCTACATCTCCATCTAAATGATCGGCTTCATAAAAATTACCCTGATTGTCTCTACGGGTACTACGCAGATGCAGGAAATGAATTGCATTTCCCATTCTTTGAATCATACCTGGCAAATCATTATCGGCACGAACGCCAAATGATCCGGTACAAAAACATAATCCATTGGCAGGGGAAGTACAAGCTTCCAACAATTCATTCGCATCGGCCTCGGTACTCATAATTCTGGGTAAACCCAAAACCGAATAAGGTGGGTCATCCGGATGAATCGCCATCTTGAGTCCGCAAGCTTCTGCAATAGGAGCAACTTCTTTTATAAAATAAAATAAGTGCTCCTTAAGCTGTTGACGGCTAATTCCTTTATACTGATCCAGTGCTGCAAAAATTTGTTCCTGAGTAAATTGCTCTCTGCTGCCGGGAAGTCCCAACATCATGTTTTTGAATAAGAGCTGCTTTTCAGCCTCCGACATTGCATCTAATCTATTTTTTCCCCGCTCAAGTTCTTCAGAAGTATAATCATTTTCTGCGCCTGGTCTTTGCAACATGTAAACATCAAATGCAATGAAAGCTGCTTTTTCAAAATAGAGTGCTTTGCTTTTATCTGGCATTTCATATGCAATATCGGTTCGAACCCAATCGAGTATGGGCATAAAGTTATAAGTAACTACCTCTAAACCACAGGCAGCAACATTGCGTAGACTTATCTTGTATTTTTCAATCCAGCTTTTGTAATCGCCTTTTTGCCGTTTAATTTCTTCGTGTACAGGTAAACTTTCGATTACAGTCCACCGCATACCTGCAGCCTCAATGAGTGCCTTTCTCTCCTGAATGGCTTCCACCGGCCATATTTCACCTACGGGTATCTGATGAAGTGCCGTAACCACTCCCGTACATCCTGATTGACGAATATCCCATAAACTTACCGGATCATCCGGCCCGTACCAACGCATGGTATGTTCCATAATTACTATATTGAATTACAAAGTTCTTACATTTTTTTTGATGCTGATATCGGAATAACTACTAACAAATATAAATTTGCGAAATCGATGTAGCACAGTTTGTTACCAAAACAGGGTGTAGAGTGCTGTTAAGATTCCGGCAACTAATAATGTACCTACCTGAAATGAGGGACTCATCGTAAACATAGATCTTTCTATTTGTAACCCCTTGGGAATTTTACCTTTTCGATTTTCGTAATTACTAATGACTATCATGCCAATCACACTAATCAGAAATACAAAACCCATTCTATCAATGAATGGAATTTCAAAAATTCCATCGGCATTTGCGGATGCAAATCCGGAGGATTGCAAACAAGATAAATCTACCATGCGAGGAAGGAATTTAAAAATTACAGAAAAAATAAACCCTCCTATCGTAGCAAACAAGGCTGCATTAGAGGTAGCTTTTTTCCAAAAGAATCCTAGAATAAACATGGCAAAAATTCCAGGTGACACAAAGCCGGTATACTCTTGAATATATTTAAATCCCCCTTTTTCAATCCCCAAATACGGCGCAATTACAATGGCTATAACCATCGCCAAAATAATCACCCATTTACCAATGGATACCAACTGTTGCTGATTGGCAGCAGGATTAATTTTCTTATGATAAATATCTAATGTAAAAATGGTAGAAATGCTGTTTGCTTTACCGGCAAGTGAAGCAACAATGGCTGCAGTAAGGGCAGCAAATGACAATCCTTTTAATCCGGTGGGTAATAAATTCAATAAGGATGGATAAGCTTTATCTGCCATCAGTTTGCCATTCTCGCCCAACAATTCACCCTGAGTAAAATAACCTTTTTGATTTAAAACATAGGCAGCAATACCAGGCAAAACAACTATAACCGGCATTAATAATTTTAAGAAGGAGGCAAATAAAATGCCGTTTCGTGCTGTAGACAACCTTGCGCCTAAAGCACGTTGAGTGATATATTGATTACATCCCCAATAATTCAAATTTACAATCCACATGCCGCCAATCAAAACAGATAATCCTGGCAGATCAAGGTAACTCGGATTATCTTTTTTCAATATCATATGAAAATGATCATTGGCTTCTGTATACAACACTCTCAAACCTGCCATGGTTCCAGATTCTCCATTCATTTTACTTACTAAGCCCAGTGCGAGGTAAGTAGTAACCAATCCACCCAATATCAGAAAGAAAACCTGAATTACATCAGTATAGCCTATAACTTTCATTCCACCCAGTGTAATAATTACCGCAAATAAACCCAGCAAATACATACAAGTATTAAGGGGTATTCCACTAATACTATTGATTGCCAATGCACCGAGATATAGAATGGAAGTAAGGTTTACTATAACATAAAGTAATAACCAGAAAACAGCCATAATCATAGCAACTGAATCATTGTATCGATCGTGCAAAAACTGTGGCATGGTGTAAATTTTATTTTTTAAATACACCGGAATAAAAAATATGGCAACAATCATTAATGAAGCTGCAGCCATCCATTCGTAGGTAGAAATTGCCAAACCCATCGTGAAGCCATTACCGCTCATTCCAATCATTTGCTCTGCAGAAATATTCGAAGCAATTAATGAAGCCCCGATAGCCCACCAGGTGAGGGAGCCTTCCGCCAAAAAATAGTCATGAGATGCAGAAGCAGTTGTTTGCCGCTTTTTCCTATACACCCAAAAACCATATCCACTCACAATAACAAAATAAAATAAGAACACGAAATAATCCGCAGGCTGTAAAACTTTCATGGCAATAGCAATTAATAAAAAGTTAGTGATAGCTAATAATAAATATAGTTTTTTTCCGGCAATACGTTACCAAAAAATTTATATTCACCCAAGGAGTAAATTATGTTAATTAATGATGCTGTAAACAAATGAAGCCACCGTTTCTAATTCAGCGGATGCTGAATTTGTATTGTGTAATTTGATGATACATTTCTCCAGGATGAAGCCAAGTGGAAGGAAATTCGGGTTGATTCGGACTATTGGGAAAATGCTGAGCCTCCATACAAAATGCAGCATGCTTTGGATATTTTCTTCCCTGTTTTCCTATGATTGATCCATCTAAAAAGTTTCCGGTATAAAATTGCAATCCTGGTTCAGTAGTTAGCACTTCCATTACTCGTCTGCTGGAAGGATCGAATACTTCAGCAATTTTCTCAAGTGAGTCCATGGCCTTGTTTAACACCCAATTGTGATCATATCCCCCCGGAACAGTTGAAATTCTTTTTCCGATGGGTACTGATTTGGTAAAATCCATAGGGGTTGCTGCAACATTCAGTTGCTTTCCTGTAGGAATTAAAAAGCTATCAACTTCTGTATATTTGTTGGCAAAGATGGTAACTTCCTGTTGTAGAATAGTACTATCTTTTCCTGCCGACAAATTAAAGTATGCATGATTTGTTGCATTAACAGGAGTAGTGGAAGTAGTTGATGCAGTATACTCAATTTGTAAAACATTCTGGGAGGTAACAGTAAAATTTACTGCCATCCATAATTCACCCGGAAATCCCTGATCTCCATTGGCACTCGTATAAGTAAATCTTATACCACTATCCCCCGGAATTCGGGTAGCTGTCCAAATAACTTTATCCAATCCTTTCAACCCTCCATGCAAGGTATTTCCATGATCATTCACAGGTAAGGTATATCGCTTCCCATCTACAATAAAAGTTCCACCCTTAATTCGGTTAGCATATCTTCCAATCGTAGAGCCGAAATAAGGATTATCTTTTTGCATATAACCTGACAAGCTATCAAAACCCAACACTACATCTCCCATTTCGCCCTCCTTATCGGGAACTATTATAGAAGTAATGGTGGCGCCATAATTTATAAGGCTTACCTGCATTCCATTCACATTTGTTATTGTATACTGGGTTATGATACTATCTCCAATTTTTCCGAATGCTGTGGCTCGAATCCCCGGGAAGAAATTTTTATGTTTACCTGTATTGTTTTTACAGCCAGTTATACTTACAAACAAAAATAGAATTACAAAAATCTTATTTATCATATAAATATTCATTGACCGTAATAACTATTTGGACCATGCTTTCTTTCGAAATGTTTTTTAATAAGACTTGGTTGTAAACTTTTACTATCAGAATTAATTTGCTCAGTTAACAATGCCATCCGCGCAATTTCCTCTAAAACAGCACTGTTGTATACTGCTTTTTCGGCAGAATTTCCCCATGTAAATGGTGCATGACTTCCCACTAAAATCATTTCCAACAATCTGTAGTCTAACGCATTATTTTTAAAGAAATCAACAATCTGATAACCGGTTTCAAACTCATAATTACCTTCAATTCTTTTATCATCCATGGGTGGGGTACATGGAATGGGACCGGTTGTATGGTCGGCATGAGTTGTTCCATATATAGGAATATCTCTCAACGATTGTGCCCATGCGGTTGCGTAAGTAGAGTGGGTATGAACGATTGCAGCTATTTCATCCCATTCCGAATATAAAACAGCATGTGTAAGTGTGTCGGATGATGGTCGTAAATTACCTTCTATAACCTTGCCCTTAAAATCAACTATTACCATTTTATCGGGACTTAAGGTATCATAAGGAACACCACTGGGCTTTATAGCGAAAACCCCTCTTGCTCTATCTGCAACACTTACATTCCCAAATGTAAATATTACCAAATCCAGCTTGGGCAATTGCATATTTGCCTCATAAGCAAGCATTTTAATTTCACTGTATTGGTCTAACATTTATGAATTAAGCTGGTTAAATTATCGTAAAGTTATTAATTAATTTACTAATTAATTTTGAAAAAAGTATCCAGCGAAAGTGATTTGTAATTTTCAATGAAAGCTAAAATTCCATTGCACGAAGCAAAATCTTCCGGCATATGCATAGTTGTAATAACCACTGAACTCATTCCGGCATTTTCAGCAGCCTTTACTCCTTTTGGAGAATCTTCAAAAACAATACAATTTTCGGGTAGAACCCCTAATTGATTTGCACATGACAAGAATGTTTCTGGATCCGGTTTACTAACCCGAACATCTATTGCACTCACTATGGCAGAAAAATAGTGTCTTATTTGTAAACCATCCAATACATAATTAATATTCATGGGTAGTGCAGCTGATCCTATTCCAATTGGTATTTTTTGTTGAAAGCTTTTTTCCAAAAAAGTAGCTAATCCATCTATTAGTTGAAGATGCGGACGAAAGACTTCCTGATAACTCAATTCTTTTTGAAGAATCATTTGCTGCATCTCCTCGAAACTAAATCTCCCCGGAAATATTCTTTCCAGTAATTCTTCATTTTTCCCATAGCATTCCAATTTTACCTGCTCAATACTTAAATCAGCTCCTAATGAACAAAGAATTTGATGCCATGCCCGAATATGGAAATCCATGTCATTAATCATGGTTCCATTCAAATCAAAAATAAAAGCTTGCTTAGCTCGATTTACCATTACCTAGATATAACGATTAATTAAATTTTCAAGGTATTCCTGTTTTCCACTGCTAACCGCTGGTTCGCCCAAACTTATAGCAAGCGATGCGAGTTGTGCTAAACTTAGATTACCACTTTCAAATTCTTTTCCTTTACCAGAATCAAATGAAGCATAACGATTTTTCCGAATACTGAGATAGTCAGATTGCTGAATTACCTGATCAGCCACAAGTAAAGCACGAGCAAAAACATCCATTCCCCCAATATGCGCATAGAACAAGTCGGCAGGTTCGGTTGAATTTCTTCGGCGTTTTGCATCGAAATTAATTCCTCCTCCACTAAATCCCCCAGACTCAAGAATAACTAGCATGGTTTCTACCAGCTCATTGATATTATTAGGAAATTGATCTGTATCCCAACCATTCTGATAGTCACCCCGATTGGCATCTATGCTTCCCAACATTCCCGCATCAGCAGCCACTTGTAATTCATGCTGAAAAGTATGTCCGGCAAGGGTAGCGTGATTTACTTCAATATTTAACTTAAAATCTTTAAGCAAATCATATTCACGTAAAAATCCTATAACTGTTTCTGCATCGTAATCGTACTGATGTTTGGAGGGTTCACAGGGTTTGGGTTCTATAAAAAAATTACCGGTGAAACCATTACCCCTGGCATAATCTTTTGCCATATGCAAGAATCTTGCCAGGTGATCTTTTTCTCGTTTCATTTGTGTATTCAGTAAACTCATATAACCCTCTCTACCACCCCAGAATACATAGTTACCTCCTCCCAGTTCAATAGTAGCATCTATAGCGGCTTTCACTTGTGCACCAGCATGAGCAACTGCGATAAAATCGGGATTGGTAGCAGCACCATTCATATAACGGCGGTTACTGAATAAATTAGCAGTTCCCCATAATAATTTAACTCCTGAGTCTAGTTGCTTTTGTTTCGCATAGGCAGTAATGGTTTGCAATCTCCGCTCATTATCTGCAACATCATTTGTAAAATCTACCACATCAACATCATGGAAACAGTAAAATGGAATATTCATTTTAGTAATGAATTCAAAGGCCGCATCCATTTTGTCTTTGGCCCGTGCGATTGGGTCTGTCTGAGAATTCCAAGGATATATATGCGTAGGTTCTCCAAATGGATCGGCACCATTACCCACAAAACTATGCCAGTAGGCACAGGCAAACCGAAGCCACTCTTTCATAGGTTTTCCTGCCACTATTCGGTCAGCCTCATACCAACGAAAAGCCAATGGATTATCTGATTGTTGTCCTTCAAACTTAATTTGTCCAATACCCGGAAAAAATTCACGGGCTCCGGTTATAACTTGCATAGGATTGGTGTTTTATTTTTAAGATGATGATAATTTAAGTTCTAGTGCTGCCACCCATTGTTGATATGCCAGCTCTATGGATTCGGTATTTTTTTCAGGAACAATATTTTTTAGCGGTTGCAAGGTTCCGGAGACTGCTGTCTCTCCCAATAATCCCCGAATTGCTCCTCTTGCAGCACCGGCACTCCCATCGGTATCATATAATTGAACCGGGGTTTTCGTTATATTTACAAAAGTTTGGGTAAAAATATCACTCAAAAACATATTCGCCTTTCCGGCCCGAATTACTGAAGGTCGTCCGGTTGATAGTTCAATCATATCAAATCCATATCGAAAAGCAAAAGCAATTCCTTCCTGGGCAGCACGTAATATATGTGCCCTACTATGTAAATTAAAATTGATTTGGTTAATATGGGCTTGTAACATTTTGTTTTTAAGCATTCGCTCAGCTCCATTTCCAAAGGGCAAGAGAATCAATCCATCCGAACCCGGGGGTATGGTAGCTGCCATCTGATTGATGGTATTATATGATACATCAGGAGCCAGCATTTTTTTTATCCAGTTGTTAAATATTCCAACCCCATTGATGCATAACAATACCCCTAACCTTTTTTGATGTTCATCATGATTCACATGAGCAAAAGTATTTACGCGAGAAAAAGGATCACTTACCAATTGATCGGTAACAGCATAAATTACTCCCGACGTTCCGGCAGTTGCAGCTACTTCACCCGGAGCCATCACTTGCAAAGACCATGCATTATTTTGCTGATCACCCGCCTTATAGGTAACAGGAATCCCATGAGGTAAACCCAAACGATCGGATATTGCTTTTGATATACGACCATGTTCAGCAAAAACCGGCAGAATGGGCGGAAGTATCGAAGTGCTCCAATTATAATAATCAAATAACTCCTGCGATACCTGTTCCCTTCGAAAATCCCAGAATATTCCTTCAGATAATGCAGACCTGGTTGTTGTGGCATTGCCTGTTAATTTGAAAGCAATAAAATCTCCCGGCAACATTATTTGATGAATCTGATCAAAAATTGCAGGCTCATACTGCTGAACCCAGGCAAGTTTGGAGGCGGTAAAATTAGCGGGGGAATTGAGTAAGTGTTGCATGCAATACTCATTTCCCAAACCTTCAAATGCGCGATTACCCATTTCAATCGCTCTGCTATCGCACCAGATAATACTATTCCTGATACTTTCTCCTGCCTGATTAATTAATACCAATCCATGCATTTGATAAGATATTCCAATTGCTGCAACTGCAGTTGGATCGTAGCTTTTGGTAGCATTGGCTTTTAGTATTACCTGCTGTACCTGCTCCCACCACTCATCCGGTGATTGCTCTGCCCAACCGGGCTGAGGTGAGATGATTGCGTTTTCCGAATCTGGATATTGAACCGTAAGTAAAGACCTGTTCTGCTCATCATCCCAGATGGTGAGTTTAACAGATGAAGTACCCAAATCTAGACCCATGAATAACATATACGAAAATAATAGCGTGGATTTAATTTTAGCGAAAACCTCAAATTGTATTGTTGAAAGTAATCAAATTAAAACGTACTGAAACCAATTGCGATAAAATGTGTATTTTTTGTGTAAAACATCGAAATGCAGGAATTACCAACATTCAGGTGTAACCGGATAAAGTTATATTTGAAAAATAAGTATTAGAAAAGGATTTAAAATTTAATTAAAGATTGCAACCGATTATAAAATGAACAGGGTAAAAGTAATTCTCATTTACAATTGGAAATCACAGACTCAATTATCATGAATGCTTACGAAATTATAAGGAATTGATCCTTACGTTAACAAAAGCATTTTTTCAAACACTCATCTATGAACTCAACTTTCAACAATCAGCATCCTATAAAAAAAAAGCCTACAGGCATAATCATTTTCAGTATTGCAATGATTGCAAACCTTTTGTTATTATACAATTCAGCATTTAGTCAAAATAAAGGGACTCTCCAAAAAAATCCCATTTCACAACCTCTGATCAATCAATTTTATTCTGCAGATCCTTCGGCACATTTTTTTAATGGGAAAATATTTATCTATTGCTCACATGATATTGATGCAGGTATTCCAGAAAATAATAACGGAGATCATTTTGCCATGAAAGATTATAGAATTTATTCGATGGATTCAATAAACGGAGCAATAACAGATCATGGCGTCGCATTAGAAATTAAAGATATTCCCTGGGGAAGCCGTCAATTGTGGGCACCAGATGCCGCATTCGCCAATGGAATTTACTACCTGTTTTTCCCACTGAAAGATAAGAATGATATTTTCCGATTAGGAGTTGCCACATCAACCAAACCCGAAGGACCTTTTACTGCTGAAAAAAATCCGGTTGCATATAGCTATAGCATAGACCCTACCGTTTTTGAAGATACAGATGGCAGTTTTTACTTATACTTTGGTGGCATCTGGGGTGGTCAATTACAAAAATGGGACAACAATGTATATGACCCATCAGCCCCGCTTAGAAGAAAGGATCAGCTGGCAATTTTACCCCGTGTAGCCAAATTATCACCTGATATGAAACAATTTGCTGAAACGGTAAGAGAAGTTAAAATTGTTGATGCAGCAGGCAATTTACTGGAAGAAAAAGACAACAAAAAAAGATTCTTTGAAGCTTCATGGATGCATAAGTATAATGGAAAATATTATTTCTCTTATTCTACCGGAGATACTCATTTGATATGTTATGCAATTGGAGATAATCCCTATGGGCCCTTCACTTACAAGGGAGTTATTCTTGAACCCGTTGAAGGATGGACAAGTCATCATTCCATAGTAAACATCAAAGGAAAGTGGTATTTATTTTATCACGACACGCAACTTTCGGGAAAAACACATTTAAGAAATATAAAAGTTACCGAACTAACTCACTTACCAGATGGCAGTATCAAAACTATTCAACCTTATCAATAAAATAAGTAATCAGGTTGATGTTATATTGACTCGAAATAAACGTTAAATAAAATCATGAAACAACTTCTATTTTTTTCATTACTAGTCCAGTTTCATTGGGCGGTTGGTCAAAATACCCTGCAACTAGATGGAAATCATTTAGGTGCTAAGATTAATCGTAATATTTATGGACACTTTGCGGAACATTTAGGAAATGGTATTTACGGCGGATTATATGTTGGTGAAAAGAACAATACCATTCCTAATTTTCATGGAATACGCACCGATGTTATTGAAGCCCTGAAAAAATTAAAAGTCCCGGTACTTCGATGGCCGGGTGGTTGCTTTGCAGATACCTATCATTGGAAAGATGGGATAGGCGATAAAACAAAACGACCTTCTATTTTAAACGTGTGGTGGGGGAATGTAAAGGAGGATAATAGTTTTGGTACACACGAATTTTTAGAACTCTGCAATTTGCTTCAGGCCGAACCATATTTAAGTGGTAATGTAGGTAGCGGAACAGTTCAGGAATTGTCAGATTGGGTTGCATATATCAATCACCCAAACGGAAGCAGTCCGATTACCGACCTTCGAGCAGCCAATGGAAGAAAAGATCCATGGAAAGTAAAATTCTGGGGAATAGGTAATGAAGCATGGGGATGTGGTGGAAATATGAAACCGGAATTTTATGCCAATGTATTTAGGCAGTATGTAACTTTTTTAAATAACGGTAACCAGCCATTGGTGAGAATTGCATCGGGAGCAAGTGACGGAGATTACCATTGGACTGAGGTCTTAATGCGTGATATCCCTCATCAAATGCTCGATGCGGTTGCCTTGCACCATTACTCAATTATCAATTGGAATAAAAAAGGTTCTGCAACCAACTTTTCAGAAGAACAATATTTTTCTATCATGAAAAGTGCTTTATATATGGAGGAGCTAGTGGAAAAGCATAGTGCAATTATGGATAAATATGATCCGCAAAAAAAGGTTGCTTTATTTGTAGATGAATGGGGTGGATGGTATGATGTAGAACCCGGAACAAATCCAGGCTTTTTATTTCAACAAAACACTTTACGCGATGCCATGATAGCTGGTGTTACACTGAATATATTTAATAATCATTGCGAAAGAGTTAAAATGGCAAATTTGGCTCAGATGGTAAATGTTTTGCAGGCTGTAATTTTAACTGATAAACAGAAAATTATTAGAACGCCAACTTACCATGTGATGGAGATGTATAATGTACACCAGGATGCCATGCTCATCCCACTAGAAATAAAAAGCAATTCTTATAATTTCCAAGGCCAAACATTAAACGCAATTTCCGCATCCGCATCCAAAAATCAGGAAGGCATAACTCATATTTCTCTGGTAAACATCGATGCACACTCAGATCAAATAATAACCATAAATTTAGCCAATACCTCACTTAAAAATATTACCGGGAGAATACTTACATCGAATCAAATACAGGATTATAATAGTTTCGATATACCAGATAAAGTAAGCCCAAAAGCTTTTACAAAGTTTAGTGTTTCCAATCAGGAATTAAAAGTTGTGCTACCTCCTTTTTCAGTTGTTGTATTAAAAATTGCTCAATAAACAATACTCAAGTATACAAGCAAAAAAATATGAAGAAAAAGCTGAGAAGTACCGATTGGTTTGGCAAATCCGATAAAATGGGTTTTGTGCATAGATCATGGCTCCGCAATCAGGGCTATCCGGATGATTATTTTACCGGCAGACCAGTTATTGGAATTTGTAACACCTGGAGTGAATTAACCCCCTGTAATGGACATCTTCGTGATTTTGCAGAAATTGTTAAAAGAGGCGTTATAGAAGCTGGTGGTTTTCCGCTGGAATTTCCCGTTACGTCTTTAGGTGAAACAATTATGCGGCCAACAACTATGTTATTTAGAAATTTGGCAAGTATGGATACGGAGGAAAGTATTCGGGCTAATCCTATTGATGGAGTTGTGTTATTAACAGGTTGTGATAAAACTACCCCTTCTACCTTGATGGGTGCATGCAGTGTTAATTTACCTACAATTGTAGTTCCCGGAGGCCCCATGCTGAATGGAAGGTTTAAAGGTGAATGCATTGGCTCAGGATCGTTTAACTGGATGGTTAAAGAAAAACAGTTAGTTGAAAATTATACTGCAGCAGACATTCATGAAGCTGAAATTGGATCTGCGAGAAGTCAGGGCCATTGCATGAGTATGGGAACTGCATCAACAATGGCATGTATGGTGGAATCGCTGGGATTAACACTACCGGGAGCAGCCGCCATTCCGGCTGTGGATTCCAGAAAAAAAGTAATGGCACAATTATCGGGAAGGAGAATAGTGGAAATGGTAAATGAAGATCTACGACTGGATAAAATTTTAACGCGTAAAGCATTTGAAAACGCCATTGTAGTTAACGCCGGCATTGGTGGATCCACTAATTTCATTATACATCTGTTAGCGATTGCAGGTAGAATGGGAGTACCACTTGAATTAGATGATTTTGATGTAATAGGAAGTCATATTTCACTTTTAGCAAATTTAAAACCCTCTGGAAAATATTTGATGGAAGACTTTTATTATGCTGGCGGCCTACCGGTTGTTATTAATGAGTTGAAAAAATATTTACATAATGAATCCATTACAGTAAATGGAAAATCAATTGGTGAAAATAATGCGCAACCCATTTGCTATAACCGGGAAGTAATTGCCTCCATAGAAAAGCCATTGCAATTAAATTCGGGTATAGTTGTATTAAAAGGTAATTTATGTGAGCAGGGTGCAATTATTAAACCCTCAGCTGCAAGTGCACATCTAATGCAACATAAAGGAAAAGCTGTTGTTTTTAAAAATATAGAAGACTATCATTCTCGAATAGACGACCCTAATCTTGAAATAGATGAAGATTCTGTATTGGTATTACAATCGGTTGGCCCAGTTGGATATCCGGGAATGCCTGAGGTTGGAAATGTAGATTTACCGGAAAAACTCATTCGAAAAGGTGTAAAAGATCTAGTACGTATTTCCGATGGAAGAATGAGTGGCACAGCATATGGAACCGTTATATTGCATGTGTCTCCCGAATCTGCTATTGGAGGAACTTTGGCATTAGTGCAAACAGGAGATTGGATTGAATTGGACGTGCCCAATAGAAAATTACATTTAGATATTTCAGAGGAAGAATTAGATAAACGAAAAAAAGCATGGATACCTCCTGCACCCATGGCAGACAGAGGATATGTAAAGTTTTATATAGACCATGTACAACAGGCACATTTAGGAGCAGATTTAGATATTCTACGGGGTGGATCAGGAGATTCAGTTACCAGAGATTTACATTAATCAATCCTTTATTAAAATATCTTCCTTATTTGCTTTTCTAATGAATAACTAAAACTGATTTTTATTTTTCGATACTCTTATTTTTTCGAAACAAAAAATGAGTTTATTTTCTTTATTAGCAATTGATAAATGACAAATGAATTTTATATATTAATAGTAAAATAAAAATATCCGGTTAGCCATTTAATTCAATTATAATTTATTTAAAATTAGCATGCACTTACTAATTATAGTTTTAGCAATTTTAATTCAAATTGGGTTAACTATAAAAAGGGTGAACCCTTTTTATTCATTGTTATTTGTAGCAATTTTTACAGGCATTAGTTTGGGAATGAGACCCGATGCATTATTAGTTTCAATTGAAAAAGGGGTTGGGTCAACTTTAGGAGGTTTAGCGCTGATTCTATGCCTAGGTGCGGGATTTGGAAAGATACTTGAATTGAGTGGAGCAGCAGAACAAATTGCTAACTCACTTATTAAAGCCTTTGGCATACAACATATTCAATGGGCTATGTTACTGACTGGATTTTTGGTGGGGCTACCTATGTATTATAATGCAGGATTTATCATTCTGGTTCCTTTGGTATGCGCAGTAGGAATTAGAACAGGATTGCCAATGTTATATCTGCTCATACCAATGGCTGCATCCTTATCAACAACGCATTGCTTTTTACCACCTCATCCCGGTCCGGTTGTTTTAGTAAAAGCTTTGGGAGCAGATATGGGTAAAACTCTTCTTTTAGGAATTTTAGTAACCATTCCTGCGATTATTGTGGCCGGACCATTATTAGGAAGAAAATTACAGAACATGCAAATTCCTGTACCTGAATTTTTCATCGCTTCAAATATTCCTGAATCTGAAAGACCTTCCATTTTGAGTAGTTTTGTGATAGCACTTTTGCCTATACTCCTTATTACAGGTGCTGTTTTATTAAGACCGTTTTTTTCTGTAGGAAATAAGCTGGGGCAATGGATTGGTTTTTTGGGAGATGCCAATATTGCATTATTCATTTCAGTAATCCTAGCGATTTATTTTTTAGGTATAAGAAAAAAATCAGGTTTACCCATTTTGATGGATTGGATGAATAAAGGGATTTCGGGAATAGCAATGATTTTAATGATTATTACAGCAGGAGGAGTTTTTAAACAAGTGCTAATTGATAGTGGAACCGGAAATTTCATAATATCCATCAGTAAACAGGTATCAATGCCGCCAATTTTGTTTGCTTGGTTAACTACTGCTATTCTTCGTGTAACCTTGGGATCGGCAACTGTGGCTGGATTAACTGCAGCTGGACTGGTTGGTCCGCTAGTTACTGGAGGTGTTATTGCTCCAGAAATTATGGTATTAGCTGTTGGGGCAGGAAGTGTATTTGGATCACATATAAATGACTCTGGATTTTGGATGTTCAAGGAGTTTTTTCAGCTTACACTAAAGCAAACCTTTTTATCCTGGACCCTTATGGAAACCATTATATCTATTATGGGATTGTTGGGGGTTTTGATATTAAATAGTTTATTGTATTAAGAATTGTTTCCACCTGGATATTTCGATTTTAGTATCTATAAAAAATTACCTACTAAATTGTTTAAATTGATTTTTTAAAATAAATTCAATCTAAATTACTATCTAATAAAAAATAACACAATGAAGAAAATTATTCTAATGCTCTTTGCTTGCTCCCTATTTTCGCTAGGAACTATTGCTCAAACAAAGAAAGCAGAACCTGCAAAATCAGCTAAATCTGCTGGCGGCCCTACTAAAGCAGATGGCACTCCCGATATGAGGTATAAAGTAAATAAAGTGGCACCCAAAGCAACAGGGCCCACCAAAAAAGACGGCACGCCTGACATGCGTTTTAAAGAAAACAAAGAAGCACCTAAAAAAAGAAAGGGATAGAAATAATTGTCCCTATGTCATAATTTTAAGAGCCATTGATTCCAGTGGCTTTTTTTTGTACAGTATTAGAGATAGCATTTGCTGCAATCCAGCCTCCCGCCCAGGCTTGTTGAAAATTAAAACCTCCGGTAATCCCATCAATGTCTAATATTTCTCCGCAAAAATACAAACCAGCAACTAATTTACTTTCCATGGTTTGTGCATTCACCTCCGACAAAGTGATTCCTCCACAAGTAACAAACTCATCCTTAAAAGTTGTTTTTCCCTGGTAATTATACTCGCTTTGCAAAAGCACTTTAATCAAGTGGTTTAATTCAATTGCTTTCAAGTCGGCCCATCGTTTTTCTGTATCTATCCCAGATGTTTCCAACATGTAATGCCATAAACGGGATGGAAATCCAAAGGGTGATTGAGTGGCAATTTTTATAGATGGTTTTTCTTTTTTTAATTGGGATATGAATTCCCTAATGGTGGCATCATGCAAATGAGGCAGCCAATTCACTTGTAGCTTTCCTAAATAATTTGTATCAGCTAAATACCTCGCTGCAAATGCCGATAACTTTAAAATTGCAGGACCACTTAACCCCCAATGTGTGATAAGAAGCGGTCCAGATTGCTGAAATCGAGTATCTACAATAGATACGCATGCCTTATTTACTGAAATACCCATTAATGAGCGAAGGGCCGGATTTGGGATATTAAAAGTAAATAAGGAGGGAACAGGGGGTTGAAAGCTATGACCTAACAATTCAAGCCAGTGATATTGACTCTTCTTAGGATATCCTCCTGCAGCAACACAAACAAAATCTGATTCATATTGGGATCCATCTGCTGTTGCTATCCAAAACTTATTTTCCTTTTTTTCAATAGCAATAACCTCCGAACGAATGCGAACTGTTACTCCATATTTATCTGCTTCCCTCAATAAACAATTTACAATAGTAGCAGAATGATTGCTTTCGGGAAACATTCTTCCATCAGATTCCGTTACTAACCGAACTCCCCGATTACTAAACCATTCAATTGTTTGCTGAGGTGCAAACTGGTGCAACATTTTTTTAACTACATGCTGACCCCTGGGATATTTTTTTACCAATTCCTCAATTGAAAAGCAGGCATGGGTAACATTGCACCTGCCTCCCCCACTTATTCGAACTTTTGATAGCAGTTGCGCAGATTTTTCCAATAAAATTACCCGCAAATTTCTACAATTGACAGCCGCATTTACTGCACAAAAAAATCCAGCTGCTCCTCCCCCAATTACAATTAATGTTGGCTGATGATTCATTGCTTCATCCGCATTAAACCAGCCATTTCAACAATACCGGTCCATAAATTTCCTAACCGCAAATTCTCATTTTCAGCGTGCTGATTGTTATCAAAATTGGCAATTGGAACTACAATGGGCAGGGCATTTGCATATTTCTCAAAAATATAAAGAGGCAAACTGCCACCCATAGAAGGCATAACTACCAATGCACTTCGGGTTGCAGACTGAATAGCTTCTGTAACTTGCTGGGCAAATGGATGCTGTAAAGGGGTTCGTTGTGCATTATATCCAGATTTAAGTTTAACCTGAATAATTTTATTATAACGCAATCTTTCTGCATCTGAAGGCGCAGAACGAGTGATATAGTATCCCTGGGCACGAATATGATCTTCTACTAATTGTTGTTGCTTTTGATAATCAACTCCTGCAACTAACCTCAAATCTAAAGTTGCAGTAGCGATGGAGGGTATAATGTTACTTGCTAGTTTTCCGGTAGCCGCACTTTGAATTCCATTTATATTCAAAGAGGGTAAGAGTAGGGAGGATGATAAACTACGGGATGGATTTTCAGACCGAATAAATCCATAGGCTTCCTGCAATTCCTTATCAACATTCGGAACATTTTCTAATGCACTCTTCTCTTGTTCCGTTAACGGAGTAACCTGATCATAAAATCCCTTGATCAGCACTCTTCCGTCATCATCTTTCATTGATGCCAATAATCTGCTCAGCAAATGTGCAGGATTTGGCGCCCAGTTTCCATAGTGACCACTATGGAGTGGACGGTTACTTCCATACACTGTTAATTCCATTCCGGCATCTCCTCTTACTCCTAAATAAACAACCGGCCTGCCAGAAGGATGAATAGGCCCATCGCAAATAATCCAGCCATCACTTTTTAACAGAGGAGCATGTCGTTTCAATATTTCGGCTAAATGTGGAGATCCTGCTTCCTCCTCCCCTTCAAAAAAGAATATTATATTCACAGTAGGAGAAATACCTAGTTTTTTGAGTGAAGCATATGCCCGAATAATAGCATATATGCCTACTTTATCATCTGCACTTCCCCTCCCTGTAATTCTCCAGTTAGCATCAAGATTTGAATAGCTCATATAATCTTTTATAACTGTAAACTTTTTAATGGGAGCGCTATCAATGATAAGAGGTTCGAAGGGTTGCCATCCCGGTAACCATTGTGTGGCATCCACCGGCTGCCCATCATAATGTGCATAAAAAACGATGGTCTGCTTTGCATTGGGTACCTTAACCTGACCATATATAGCCGGCGGAACATTCAACTGATCAGCTTCCAAAAGTTGTACACTTTCTATTCCGGATTCCTTCATTAAATCCATTATAAAACCTGCATTCCTTTGTATACCTATCCGATCAACTGCCAGATTGGGGATGCTAACGAAATCAAGATATTGCTTCAACCATTTCTTTTCATTCAATCGAATATATTGATCTAATGTTCCTCTATCAACCGGTTGAGCAGACACAAGGGTAACAGACAGCATATATACCAAAAGGTATAGGTATCTGGGTTTCATACTATATTAATTGAATTAAGAATCTGAACTTAATAATAAGTGCTGTTCAAGTTTTGGTTGGCTTTTTCGGCTACCTCGATAATACTGTAATCGGAGAGAATAAGTGCTTGCTGACGCTTTATACAAACGTCATGCTCAAAATGAACGGCAACTTTTCCGTCACGAGTACGAACAGTCCAACCATCCTCATCCGTATAAATTTCTCTTGAACCCAGTGTAATCATCGGCTCGATTGCAAGAACCCAATTCTCTTTAAGTTTGGGTCCTGATCCTCGTTTCCCGTAATTGGGAACCTGAGGGTCTTCATGTAAATTTTTTCCAAGTCCATGACCAACTAATTCACGTACAACTCCATACTTATGTTTTCGTTCAACGTAATCTTGAATAGCAAATGAAATATCGCCAACTCGGTTATTTACAATTGCCTTTTCAATTCCAAGATATAATGACTGCTTGGTTACCTTCACCAATTGCAAAATTTCATCACTGGTTTCTCCAATGATGAATGTATATGCATGATCACCATGCCAACCATTTAGGATAACACCAATATCAATAGAAACAATATCTCCATCTTTCAATGGGAGATTATTTGGGAATCCATGCACTACCACTTCATTTACAGATGCACAAATATTGTGTGGATACCCTCTGTATTGATAAAAAGAGGGGACTGCATGATGATCCCTAATAAAAGTTTTGCATAACTGATCTATCTGTAGTGTAGTAACGCCTGGTTTAAGCATATGAGCTACTTCCACCAATGTTTGACTAACAAGCATAGCCGCTTGCTTCATTAATTTTATTTCACTCTCAGTTTTACTAAACATCATTCTACTCTATATTATGCTAAAAAAATAACCTGCCGGGAAATACCAGACAGGTTATTTAAATAATTTAATCACATGTTATATTGTGGTGGTAGTTGTTGTACCAACTGATTGTCTTCCCTGAATTCTTCCACTCTTCATCAAACCATCATACTGCCTCATTAAGAGATAGGTTTCTATTTGTTGCAAAGTATCTAAGATTACGCCTACCATAATTAACAAGGAAGTACCTCCAAAGAAAGAACTAAAACCTTGAGTAACATTTAATCGTTGTGCGAATCCTGGCATAATACCAACAAATGCAAGAAAGATTGCTCCGGGTAATGTGATTTTATCCATAATCCCACCAATAAAATCAGCAGTTGGCTGTCCGGGTTTAACACCTGGTATGAAACCATTATTCTTTTTTAAATCTTCAGCAATTTGTTTTGGATTGAATATAAGAGCAGTATAAAGAAAAGTAAACCCAATTACCATTACTGCATAAATAAGCATATACCAAAAGTTACTATGATCGTTAAAAATTCTAACAATTCCTTGAGTAGAATCAAGATTGGTAAATGAAACCAGTGTTGGAAGGAACATAATTGCCTGTGCAAAGATGATGGGCATTACTCCAGCGCTGTTTACTTTAATTGGCAGGAACTGACGCGCACCGCCGAATTGTTTATTTCCAACAATTTGCTTGGCATAATTCACTGGAATCTTTCTAACCCCTTGCACCAAAACAATAAGACCCATAATAATAATTACCAGTATCGCAATTTCTACCAGGAAGATTAATAATCCACCACCCCCTCTTTGTTCTTTTGAACTGAATTCCTGAACAATTGAAATGGGCAAACGTGAAAGGATACCCACCATAATAATTATTGAGGTGCCATTACCTAAACCTTTATCCTGAATACGCTCTCCCAGCCACATAACAAATAAGGTACCTGCAGTTAGGGTAATGATAGTTGAAAACGTAAACATAGAACCTTCAAATCCGGGTAAAATAGCTTCGCGGTAACCTGGACCATTCAAATAGGCAACATAGGCTCCGGCTTGAAAAATGGTAACGATAACGGTTAAATAACGTGTCCATTCATTTATTTTTTTTCTGCCGCTATCACCGTCTTTCTGAATTTTTTGCAATGTAGGAACCAAAATAGTCATTAACTGCATGAAAATCGAAGCAGATATATAGGGCATGATTCCCAAAGCCAAAATAGAGGCTTGTGAAAATCCACCACCGGCAAACATATCAAATATACCAAGAAGTCCATTGTTGCTTGCAGACTTTTGAGCAGCTTCAATTTTATTTGGATCCATTCCCGGAAGAACGATATGATTTCCTAATCGATAGGTAAAAACCAATGCCAAGGTAAGCACAATTTTATCCCGAAGCTCTTCAATTGTCCAGATATTCTTTAAAGTCTGTATTAGTTTTTTCACTGTAATGCGATTAAATACATAAACGTTTATTGTTTACACACATTGAATGTGCAAGGCAATTTACGATAAATTACGCGATAATTTCAACAGATCCTCCAGCAGCAGTTACAGCAGCTTTTGCTTTCTCACTGGCTGCATTCACCTTGAAAGTCATGGGTGATTTTAATTCACCGGTTGCCAGTAATTTAACGCGATCGTTTCTGCCGATAAGTCCATTAATGTATAATAATTCGGCGGTAAACTCGGTAAATCCGTATTTTTCTACCAATTGAGCAACCTGACCAAGGTTGAAAACCTTATATTCTATGCGGTTATTGTTGGTAAAGCCTCTTTTTGGTATACGACGCTGAATGGGCATCTGACCACCTTCGTGGGCCATTTTGCTTTTATAACCGGCACGGCTTTGTCCTCCCTTGTTACCTTTTGTTGAAGTTCCACCTTTACCGGATGCTTCTCCACGTCCGATACGAATTGCTTTGTGTGTGGCGCCTTTTGCAGGCTTAAGTGTGTGCAGTTTCATATGTTGATGTTTAAACTTACGGGGAATCACCCCTCGCATTAAAAAAATTAAAGAACCAGCTTTAGGCCAGTTCTTCTACTTTAACCAGATGATTAACTTTTTGAATCATTCCAAGTATTTGTGGGGTAGCTTCCACTTCCTTTGTGGCGTTTAATTTGTTCAAACCAAGGGCTACCAATGTTTTTTTCTGACGCTCTGAACGATCAATACCACTTTTTACTTGTGTGATTTTAATTTTTTTCATAACTGTTATTTTGAAGCACGCTTGCTTATCCGTTAAATACTTTGCTCAATTTTAAGGTACGGGTTTTTGCAACCTGAACAGGCTCACGCAACATTGCTAAAGCTTTTATGGTTGCTTTCACAACGTTATGAGGATTAGCAGATCCTAAACTCTTAGCCAATACGTCGGTAACACCTGCACTCTCCAGTACAGCACGCATACTACCTCCGGCAATTACTCCCGCTCCATGAGCTGCAGGCTTAATCAATACTTTAGCTGCCCCATCTTTTGCTAATTGCTCGTGTGGGATGGTTCCGTGCATAACTGGAACCTTCACCATGTTTTTCTTAGCATCTTCGATTCCTTTTGAAATCGCTTCCTGCACTTCCTTGGCTTTTCCAAGTCCATGACCTACTACACCATTTTCATTACCTACCACAACCAGTGCAGAGAAACTGAAAGTTCTTCCTCCTTTAGTGGTTTTTACAACACGATTTATGGCAACCACTTTATCTTTCAGCTCCATTTCACCTGCCGGCTTTACCTTATTTACGTTGAGTTTAGACATTGTCTGAAATTAAATATTAATAAGTCTTTACAAATTAAAACTGAAGTCCGCCTTCGCGAGCACCATCTGCCACTGATTTTACACGACCATGGTATAAGTTACCACCTCTGTCGAAAACACAATCATGTAAACCTAAAGCCAGAGCTTTCTTAGCGATTGCATTTCCTACCAATTTAGATTTTTCAATCTTAGTTCCCTTTTGAGCCTGGATATCTTTATCCAAGGATGACGCAGCAGCCAAAGTAACGCTATTATCATCATCAATTAATTGAGCGTATATTTCAGCATTGCTTCTGAAAACCGATAAACGAGGTTTTGCAGCAGTTCCTGATACCTTTTTGCGTATGCGGTATCTGATTTTTTGCCTTTGAATTAATTTACTCATGTTGTTCTATTTGTGCTTACCGATTCTGCCGGCAAACTGATTTTATGTTTTATCGATTATTTACCTGCCGCCTTACCTGCTTTTCTTCTTAATTGTTCCCCTACATATTTAACACCCTTTCCTTTGTATGGCTCTGGCTTTCTCAGGCTACGAAGTTTAGCAGCTACCTGGCCAATCAATTGCTTATCAACCCCCTCCAAAAAGATCTTCGGGTTTTGACCTTTTTCAGTAACCGTAGCCACTTTCAGCTCTTTCGGAATTTCGAAGATAATATTGTGGGAATAGCCTAATGCAAGGTCGAGTAAATTACCCGTATTTGCTGCTTTAAAACCTACCCCTACCAATTCCAGATCTTTTTTAAATCCTTCCGTTACTCCTTTAACCATATTACTAACAAGCGAACGGTACAAACCATGCATAGCTCTATGACGAATTTGATCAGTTGGACGAGTAAATGTTACTTGCCCATCTTTTACTTCCACTGTAATATCTCGGTTAATGGATTCTTTAAGTTCTCCTTTCGGCCCTTTTACTGTTACTACATTATCTCCACTAACTGTAATAGTAACTCCTGATGGAACAGCGATGGGTTGTTTTCCTATACGTGACATAGTCGTTTAATTTTTGTATTCAAAAGGTTGATCTGTGTTCAGCCCCGACTAAAGGCTTAATTGTCGGATCAAGCAGATTAATTAATATATATAACAAAGTACCTCTCCACCAACATTTTGAGCTTTGGCTTGCTTGTCTGTAATTACTCCCTTGGAAGTACTCAGGATAGCAACACCCAAACCATTGATAACACGCTTGATTTCAGAAGGCTTTGCATATTGACGCAAACCCGGACGGCTCACTCTTTCTAAAGAACGAATAGCTGCCTGCTTGGTTTGAGGATCGTACTTCAAAGCAATTTTGATGATGCCTTGTTTGTTATCGTCCTCAAATTTGTACTTCAGGATATAACCCTGCTCATACAAAATTTCGGTAAGACGCTTTTTCATGTTGGATGCAGGAATCTCAACCAGTCTGTGACCAGCCATTTGTGCGTTACGGATTCTGGTGAGGAAGTCTGCTATAGGATCAGTTACCATAGTTATTTGAATTAAATCAGTTCAAAATTTTTTTTGATGGCCAATATTACCAACTGGCTTTTTTTACTCCAGGAATAATGCCATTCAGAGCCATATCCCGGAACATAATTCTGGAAATGCCGAAATAACGCATATATCCTTTTGGACGTCCGGTGAGCTGACAACGATTTTTCAAGCGAACGGGAGAAGCGTTCTTTGGAAGCTTGTCCAATCCAGCATAATCTCCTGCTGCTTTTAGGGCTTTACGCTTTTCAGCATATTTAGCAACCATTTGCTCACGCTTTCTTTGTCTGGCTTTGATGGATTCTTTTGCCATGGGTATTAATTGTTTTCTTTTTTAACGTTTTTAAAAGGCATGCCCAATTCTTTCAACAATTCAAAGGCCTCTTCATTGGTTTGGGCAGTGGTTACGAAAGTGATATCCAATCCTGTAATTTTATTCACTTTATCTATATCAATTTCAGGAAAAATGATTTGCTCAGTTACACCGAGCGTGTAATTTCCACGACCATCGAAAGCTTTATCGCTAATACCCTTGAAATCACGAACTCGTGGCAAAGCAACTGAAACAAGGCGATCAAGGAATTCATACATTTTTTCACCTCTCAGTGTTACACGCGCACCAATTGGCATTCCCTTACGTAATTTAAAGTTCGAGATATCTTTTTTAGACATCGTAGGAACCGCCTTTTGTCCTGTAATCATGTTCAATTCTTCTACAGCGACATCCACCAACTTTTTGTCGGTAACCGCACCATTCACACCACGATTGATACATATTTTTTCAAGACGGGGTGCCTGCATAACAGATGAATAAGAAAACTTCTTCATCAAAGCAGGAACTACTTCCTTACTATATTTTGTTGCCAGTCTTGGAGTATATTTTACAGTACTCATTTGATTACCTCCCCTGATTTTTTAGATATACGAACTAATTTGCCTTCTTCGCGTGTTCTTTTAACACGGGTTGCTTCTCCGGCTTTGGCATCCCACAACATGACATTTGAGATGTTGATAGGTGCTTCTTTTTGTATAATACCACCCTTGGTATTTTGTGCAGAAGGCTTGGTGTGCTTCTTTACAATATTAATTCCCTCTACAATCACACGACCTTTATCAAGGATAACTTCCAGCACAACGCGCGGTTTTTTGAGGTCTTTTCCATCTCCGGCAATTACCACAACGGTATCGCCTTTTTTGATGTTGAATTTGGGTTTAAATCTTGTACTCATGGTACCCTCCAACTCCCAGAGGAGTTATTTTTAGTTGGTAAATATTATTATCTGCTTTTTTACAATACTTCTGGTGCCAGTGAAATAATTTTCATATATCCCTTATCACGCAATTCACGGGCAACTGGCCCGAAAATACGTGTACCACGCGGCTCATCTGCATTGTTCAATAACACTACTGCATTGTCATCGAAACGAATGTAAGAACCATCCTTTCTGCGCAATTTATTTTTAGTACGCACAATTACTGCTTTAGAAACGGTACCCTTTTTGATGCCGCCTGCAGGAATCGCATCTTTAACAGTTACTACAATTTTGTCTCCGATTTTAGCATAATCCTGACCACTGTTTCCTAATACTCGAATACAAAGTACTTCTTTGGCACCACTGTTATCGGCTACATTTAATCTGCTTTCTTGCTGAATCATTGTTATTCTTTTTGATATTTGATAGTATCCGGGAAAATGTAAAGAAACTTTTTCCTTTGGCTACCGGCTCTTGTTTATTTCGCTTTTTCAACAATCTCTACCAAACGCCAGCGCTTTGTTTTGCTCAGGGGTCGGGTTTCCATAATTTTTACTACATCCCCAATACCACATTCACTCTTCTCGTCATGAGCATGGAATTTCGTAGTTTTTTTAACGAACTTTCCGTAGATAGGATGCTTTACTTTTCTTTCTACGGCAACGGTGATGGTTTTATCCATTTTATCACTGGTTACAACCCCCGTTCTTGTTTTGCGTAAATTTCTTTCAGCCATTTTTCTTGATTTATGGTTATATGCCCATTTCTTTTTTCTTCAATTCAGTCTTCAAACGTGCAATATCACGGCGAAGTGTACGGATGTTCATCGGATTTTCCAAAGGAGAAATTGCATGTGCGAATTCAAGCTTTTTTAGTCTGAGTTGATCATCCTGAATTTTTGCAGAAAGGTCAGCCGTACTCATGTCTTTGAGCGACTTATTAAATGCATATGTTTGTTTGTTAGCCATGGGTAAACAGTTTTAATAAATTATGCTTGCAAATCTCTTCTGATAACGAATTTGGTAGCAATAGGTAATTTTTGAGCGGCAAGTTTCATGGCCTCCTTAGCAGTTTCCATAGTTACGCCATCACATTCGAAAATGATACGTCCTGGCTCAACTACTGCAGCCCAGAATTCTGGATTTCCTTTACCCTTACCCATACGAACTTCTGCGGGCTTACGAGTAATGATTTTATCAGGGAATATTCTAATCCAAACATTACCTTCTCTTTTCATAGCACGTGTCATAGCCTGGCGAGCAGATTCAATCTGACGATTGGTAAGCCAGATAGGTTCCAGCGCCTTCAGAGCGAATGAACCAAAAGATATGGAGGTTCCCCGCTTAGCAACTTCACGAATCCGTCCTTTTTGTTGCTTTCTGTGCTTGCTTCTTTTTGGTTGTAACATGTATTACAGTTTGTATTTCTTTAATTACTTTTTCAATTTACTACAGCAATTATCTGCGGTTTCCACCACCGGCACCTCTTCCACCTCTATCACCACCACCGCGACGATCATCTCTTCTATCACCACCTCTTCTGTCTCCGCGATCTTCGGTGCGTTCTCTTCTGTCACTCATATCAGTTTTTCCACCAACAAAATTTGGATTCAATTCGCGCTTACCTAAAACTTCCCCTTTACAAATCCAAACCTTTATACCAATTTTTCCATATACAGTTTGTGCAAAAACACTGGCATAATCAATGTCCATACGATACGTATGCAACGGAACACGGCCTTGCTTGAACTCTTCACTACGGGCAATTTCAGCACCGCCTAAACGACCACTCACTTTAACCTTAATACCCTCAGCACCCATACGGAGTGTGGAGGCAATAGACATCTTAATCGCTCTTTTAAAATTGATACGATTTTCAATTTGACGAGCGATGGTATCTCCAACAATGATTGCATCCAGTTCTGGACGACGGATTTCGAGAATGTTTATTTGAACATCCTGATTGCTGGTTAGATTCTTTAATTCTTCCTTAATGCGATCTACCTCATTTCCTCCCTTACCAATGATAATACCGGGCTTAGAAGTATGAATGGTAACAATTAACTTACCGAGGGTACGCTCAATAACAATTTTGGCAATGCCGCCTTTATTGATACGGGCATTCAGGTAAGTACGAATTTTATTATCTTCAATCAGATTATTGGCAAAATCTTTTTTACTGCCATACCAGTTACTGTCCCATCCACGGATGATACCTAACCTGTTACCAATTGGATTTGCTTTTTGACCCATATAAACGTTTTACGTATTAGTTGTTTGAATCTACAATTAAGGTTACATGATTGCTGCGCTTACGAACGCGATATCCCCGACCCTGAGGTGCAGGACGCATTCTCTTCAAAGTTCGACCACCATCCACAAAAACGGTTTTTACAATTAGTCCGCTATCAGCTGCACTAACGCCACTGTTCTTTTGCTCCCAGTTATTAATAGCACTTTTCAGCAATTTTGCTAAAGGCACGGCATTGTGCTGTGGGTGATTCTCAAGAATGGCCAATGCTTTTTCAACATCCATTCCACGAATCACATCAGCCAGCAGACGCATTTTACGCGGTCCGGTGGGATAATTATTCAATTTTGCTACTGCTTCCATGTAATTGTTGATTTTATGTTGTGGAGGTTTTTATGTTTACCTCTACTTTTTTTCATTATTTTTTGGTTCCTGCATGTCCTCTGAAATTGCGAGTTGGAGCAAACTCACCCAATTTATGTCCTACCATAAATTCAGTAACATAAACCGGAATAAACTTATTTCCATTGTGCACAGCAAACGTGTGACCAACAAAATCAGGAGTAATAGTACTACGACGACTCCAGGTTTTAATTACTCCTTTTTTGGTTCTGCCATCGGTCATGGCAACAACTTTGCTTTCCAGACTAGCATCAACGTAAGGACCTTTTTTTATCGAACGACCCATAGAGAATGAGTTAATTTTTTGAATTAAATTATTTAGCTATTTTTTTACCGTCTCTCCGCTGGATAATCAGTTTATCACTGCCTTTTCCTTTGGTTCGAGTTTTTTCACCTTTAGCATACTTTCCGGTTCTGCTTCTGGGATGTCCACCAGATGCTTTACCTTCACCACCACCCATAGGGTGATCTACCGGGTTCATTGCGACACCTCTAACACGAGGACGAATTCCTTTCCAGCGATTCTTGCCTGCTTTACCGGCAGTTTCCAAATTATGGTCGCTGTTGGAAACTACGCCAACTGTTGCATAGCAATTAATTAAAACCTTACGCAATTCGCCGGAAGGCATTTTTAAAACTGCATAGGCTTCCTCTTTGTTTGCCAATTGAGCAGAAGATCCAGCACTTCTCACTAATTTGCCACCCTGTCCAGGCTGCATTTCAATGTTGTGTATGATTGTACCCAAAGGCATGTTCTTCATTAAAAGTGCATTGCCAATTTCAGGAGCTACGTTATCACCAGCTATAACAGTGGTTCCAACCTGAATGCCCTGTGGAGCAATGATGTAGCGTTTTTCGCCATCTGCATATTGTAACAGAGCAATAAATGCAGTTCTATTTGGATCGTACTCAACTGAAATAACCGTTGCAGAAATATCACGCTTATTGCGCTTAAAATCAATTATGCGATAATGTTGCTTATGTCCACCACCCATGTAACGTGAAACCCTGCGACCTTGGAAATTTCTTCCCGCTGTATTTTTTTGAGGCTCGAGCAAGCTTTTCTCGGGCTGGTTAGTTGTGATTTCTGCATAGGCATTCCCAATTTTCCAACGGGTTCCTGCAGTAATCGGTTTAAACTTTTTAAGTGCCATTTGACTTTCTTTTTTTATGAATCAACTTTTGCGGTAGTTGAATACCATACCATTCCCTTTTAGGCAGGGATTGCCTTTGAATTATATATTTGCGTATAAATCTATTGTTTCTCCTTTCGCCACAGTTACCAATGCTTTTTTATAAGCACTCTTCATTCCCTGGATAAAACCGGCTTTTGTATAACGTGTCTTATTTTTACCGGGTACCACGGCAGTATTTACATCTACTACAGTTACTCCATAGAATTGCTCGATAGCCTTTTTAATTTCAAGTTTATTGGCGCGACGATCTACTTTAAAGGCATAGCGCTGCAATTTTTCCTGTTGTGCATTAGCCTTCTCAGTCAAAATTGGTTTTATAAGTACTTCACTCAGTTTCATGATGGATGATTTTGTTGCGTTTGTGATTAGGCAGCCTCTTCAGTAAAAATTTTGGCAGTTTGCTCGGTTAACAAGAGTACATCTGCATTCATTAGTTCATAGGTATTTACATCACTTAACAATGTACTTCCAACGTTCGGAATATTACGGGTGCTCAAATACAAATTGTCATTGTACTCTGGTAATACTACTAAAGTTTTCTTGTTAGCAATATTCAAGTTCTCAAGGATGGAAACAACAGATTTGGTCTTTGGAGCTTCCATCTGAACATCTTCAATCACAAAGATTGCATTGTCTTTCACTTTATAACTAAGAGCCGACATTTTTGCCAGATCCTTTACTTTACGGTTTAATTTGAAACCATAATCGTGTGGCTTCGGACCGAAAATTGTACCACCACCTTTATATAAGGGGTTCCGGATATTTCCTTTACGAGCTCCACCCGTACCTTTTTGCTTGTGCAGCTTACGACTTGCACCCTTCACTTCGGCGCGAGTTTTTACTTTGTGGGTTCCCTGACGACCTTGAGCCAGATATTGCTTAACAGCGAGATAGATAGCATGGTCATTCGGTTCTATACCAAAAATATCCTCGGGTAGTTCAACCGTTCTGCCGGTTTTTTCACCTTTTATGTTTAAAACTTCTATTTGCATTTTTTTTCGATTGAGGGTTGATTATTTCTGAATCAAAACAATAGAACCATTGTTTCCAGGTATAGAACCACTGATCAGGATATAATTTTTTTCTGGAAAAACTTTCATCACTTTCAAACCTTTCATTTTAACGCGGTCTCCACCCATTCTTCCAGCCATACGCATACCTTTAAATACGCGAGAAGGATAAGAAGATCCACCGATAGACCCCGGAGCACGGGAGCGATCATGCTGACCGTGTGTTGCTTCACCAACTCCAGAAAATCCGTGGCGCTTAACAACACCCTGAAAACCTTTACCCTTGGTTGTTCCAACTACTTCCACTGAATCTCCTTCAGAGAAGATATCAACAGTAATTGTATCACCAAGTGATTTTTCCAGAGAATAATTACGGAATTCTTTTACAAACTTTTTTGCGCCAGTATTGGCTTTGGAGAAGTGATTTAGTTCAGATTGAGTAGCATGCTTTTCTTTCTTTTCGCCAAATGCTAACTGAAGGGCTGTGTAGCCATCTGATTCCGGAGTTTTTACCTGTGTAACAGTACACGGACCGGCTTCGATAATGGTGCAGGCTGTCTGCTTACCATCCTGGGAAAACACGCTGGTCATCCCAATTTTTTTTCCAATAATACCTTTCATCGTTTGCGGTTTATGACCCCGCGTTGGTTATGAAGGACAATTTGCCGATGAAGCAAATTTCAATCCTCGTTCGCCACCGACCTTTTCCTTAGTTTTTTCGCTGGGCGAAAAGCGGAAGTACCGGCAGTAAACAAACCTCGAAGGGCCTGTTTATATGTTTTCCCCCGAATTAACCGGGAGATGTTTATATGTCAGCGCTTTTTTGGTCCGCCAACGGCGGATTTGAAAGATGACAAAATGTATAAGAACACAATTTTCTGTTCGAAAACAGATACCTGCTTATCAGGCCTTAATCTCTACCTCAACTCCGGATGGTAAATCCAATTTACTTAACGCATCTACAGTTCTGGATGAAGAAGTGTAAATATCCAATAAACGCTTGTGCGTACACAACTGAAACTGCTCACGGCTTTTTTTGTTAACGTGCGGAGAACGCAACACCGTGAATATTTTCTTATTGGTGGGCAAAGGAATAGGTCCGGTTACAACCGCTCCAGTGCTTCGAACAGTTTTCACAATTTTTTCAGCAGATTTATCTACTAAATTGTGATCGTAAGATTGTAATTTAATTCTGATTCTTTGAGACATATCCAATTACCCATTTTCAGTTTGGGAGGGCAAAGGTATGAGTTATGCATTGAATAGAAAAATATTTTTATAAAATTTTTAAAGAATTTTAGGGTTAGATATATTTGATATATTAAAATTATTATAATTTATAAAATTATATTGATCAAATAAAAATCGAAAAAATGATTGTATTATATTCTACTTACTTGAATTTAAAAATGATTGGTTTATTGTTTACAAGATACCTTTACCTGATTCATTTTTTTGATATTTTTACTTAACAGAAAAACCATGGCTAAAAAAAATAGAAAAAAGACTGCGAATTCCGACCCCTTTCTACAAAAACCTACTACAGAAATTGAATCCAATGCTCCATTCAATCTTTCCAATTGGATACCCTATTTATTCATAGCCTTGTACTTGCTGGTTGAGTTTATCCCCAACCTGGGCTCTTACGACACCATGGGGCCACAATGGTTTTATTTATCACTGGTCGATATGAGTGTAATGGGCTATCTAATGTATACGTATCACTTACACACAGACGCGGTGAAAGCTATTTTTTCCAGTGTATATACCTACCTGCTTCTTTTGCTGCTTATTTGGGCAAGTATTTCCGTATTATGGGCTTTTAATAGCACGGAGACTTGGGTTTGCCTTGTAAGACTGTTGATTACTGTTATAGCATTTTTTAATTTATTTATCATTTGCTACGCTCAACGAACAATATTTATTACCATATCTTACATCCTATCAGCAATTTTACTTTTACAATCCATCCAATCCCTTTCATTCCTATTCTCGCAAATTGGAAGTGCTAATTTTAATGAAATTGCCCTTGGAATTAAAGGAAATGCCGGTAACAAAAATATTTATGCTGCTAGTTTAATGATTAAAATTCCATTTGCACTTTTTGGAATGTTATATCTAAGCGGCTATAAAAGAATCTTTTTCTTTGTCAGCTTTTTATTGGGTACAATGGTTATTGTAATTCTCAATTCAAGAACTACTTATGTAAGTTATTTGGTAGTAGTTTCCTTACTTATTGTTTATGAGATCATTAGAGTTACCAGATCTAAAGAATATAAAAATTTAATTAGACCTATCGGAATTATTGTACCCGGTATCATTGCTATACTATTTTCACAAGCACTTATTAGCTCCACCAAATACAATGCAGGTGAAGAGTCTTCAAACGGATCCAATTTGGGCTATGCTGCAGATAGAATGAGTACTATCGTTTCTGAAAAAGACGAAAGCCGTAATCAGCGACTAGCCTTCTGGAAAGATGCACTTGAGTATATAAAAAGTCATCCACTAAAAGGTGCCGGCTATGGAAACTGGAAATTAGAAAGTATCGAACCATCAAAAGATATTTTTGATGAACTTTCTGTACCATTACATGCACATAATGACTTCCTTGAATTTTTTGCTGAACTGGGTATACCCGGAGGAGTAATTTATATCAGTTTATTCATCTTCATTTCATTTATTGCAATAAAATTTTTAGTAAACGGCGACCAATCGATTAATGAAATCATCCTAATAATTTCTGCGCTTGGCTTTATAGCATATGCAATTGATGCATTTTTCAATTTTCCGATTGAACGACCCATCAATCAGATTTTCTTTGCGCTTGTACCTGCAATAGGACTTTCGACTTTGCTTCATTATAACTCGTTACAATCCAAGCAATCAAAAAGTGAAACAAAAACAGCTAACAATGTTTTGATTCTTGCATTTTGTTCTCTTATGTTTCTTCTTCCGGCAGCTTTCGTAACCTATCAAACTTATCAATCCCTGATTATACAAGAAAAGACAAGGGTTGACATGGACAATGAACCAGTTCAATTAACCCCGGATTATGTTGCAACTGCTTTCCCATCTATCCCTAATATTGGTTTTTCAACGCTTCCACTCGACGGAATTAAAGCAAGATACCTGGGCGAAAAGGGAAGATATGAAGAAGCAATGAAATTTATAAATCGAATACAATACACCAATCCGCATTTAATGTATGCAGAATTTTTAAAGGCATTAGTATATATAAATAGCAATCAACCAGATAGCGCATTTAAATACGCAGCACAAGCATTTTATAAAAGACCAAGAGTAAAAAATTACTATAACTTACTTATTGCAACTTGCGTAAACAGAAAGGATACTAATGAACTCAAAAAAGCATTTTATGAATTTATCGCTCACCGACCAGATGTACCATCAACCTGGGATTTATTTCTCCAAGGTATGACCAATGTAAAAATCAGCTATTTCCCTTCGGCTATGACTCCACAAATGCTCGAAAGAGCTGATAGCGCCCTAAAAAAATTCCCGAACGATACCTTATTATTAAAAAGAAAATTGACGATTTTAAAAAATCTTTAATTTATATTGGATAATAGAAAGATACTATGAAAAAAAATAAAAAATATAGTCAGCCCAAACCTATTGAAACAGCTGTTACCATTCAGCAACCCTCTCAAACTTCAAAAGGATTTGCCCTAACAAATGTAAGCGATTTACTCACTATTGTTTTTTGTTGCTTATACTTTATTGTTGAATTCATTCCAAACTTAGGTGCCACAGACGACCAAGGCCCCCAATGGGTTTATTTAGTTTTATTAGACATTGGTATTCTAGCCTATTTCCTAAATAATAAAGGTGAATATTCAGAAGCTACCTATACAATTTTCAATACCCTTTTTTCAAAATTATATACACTTCTTTTTTTATTAGCTGGTGTTTCTATTTTCTTTGCAATTAACAGAACAGAAGGTTGGGTTTGCTATGTTAGATTTATTGCTACAGTTGTAGCATTTTTTAATATCTCAATTCTCCTATATAAGAGACAGCACCTTTTTGATACACTAACCATCATTCTATCATTAATAGTTTTATATCAATCCATTCAAGAATTATATGTGTATTTCTCACAAATGGGAAATATGGATTTAGTTGGCCTTACTTTAAAATTAAAAGGCAATGCAGGAAATAAAAATATTTTTGCAGCAAGTATAATGGCCAAGGTTCCATTTGTGATGTATGGACTGTATCATTCAAGTGGAATAAAAAAGATGTACTTCTTTTTTGTATTGCTTTTAACAGTTTGGCTTATTTATTTATTAAGTTCAAGAACTACCTATATTGCTCTAATAAGTATTACCTTTTTCTTTTTGTGTTTTTGCTTTTTTCAATTTTACAAACAAAAGAAAAAAGAAACACTTATACTAAATGCGGGTAGTATATTAGTTGCACTTACGATTGCTTATTTTTTATCTGTGATATCCATCAATGCTGCTAAAAATAGTTTTGGAGATGACACTTCTGTTGTTTCAAGTAGTGTAATTGACAGAATCGCAAAAATCAATTCGGCACAGGACGAAAGTAGAAACCAGCGACTTTTTTTATGGGATCATGCATTTCATTACGGACTTCAGCATCCGCTTATGGGTTGTGGATTTGGTAATTGGAAATTTGCAAGTATCCCCCCCATAAAATACCTCGTTGATGATTTATCGGTTCCGGTTCATGCACACAACGACTTTCTAGAATTTTTTGCTGAATTAGGATTATTGGGGGGATTGCTCTTTTTGAGTTTATTTTTAACCATTGCATATTATTCTTACAAAGTTGTATTATCGAATCAGGCTAGTTCAGAAAATAAGATTATAGCTTTTTTTTCACTATTGGCAATGATAGGATATGGTGTTGATGCATTTTTTAACTTTCCCATTGAAAGACCCGTTAACCAATTATTTTTTGCATTCTTTGCTGCTGTTAATATAATGGCATATACAGGTACTTCTTTTAATAAAGAAGAAACACCATCTGATACAAATAAGGAAAAAAAGACTTTTTCTGAAAATTTAAAATACATATATTCTTTTGTTGCGATTCTGTTTTTGATTCCAAGTGCATATGTTACCTTTTTAACTTATCAGTCGTTTGTTGTTCAAAACAGGGTTATAGCTGATTTACAAAACGAACCGCTCAAATTACCAATAGAGAGTGTTATCAACGCATTTCCCACTATGCCCAATGTTACTTCATCAGCTCAACCAATAGATGGTATTCTTGGAAGATATTTATATGAAAAACAGAGGTATGATGAAGCTATTACCTATCTCGACAGGGGAATCAAAGCTAATCCCTACATCATGTATTGCGAATTTTTGAAGGCTGATGTGTATTTCGCACAAAATAAAGGAGATAGTGCTCTTAAATATGCATCCCTTGCCTTTTTCACTAAACCAAGGGCAAAAACTTATTATCAAACTTTAGTAGCGGTTTGCGTTAAAACTTCAGATACTGTTACCCTAAAAAAAGCATATCTGGAATTCGTAAAATATCGCCCTAAAGAACCGCTGGGTTATAGCTTATATCTTCAGGGATTAATTAATATAAAGATGACCACTCAGCCAAGAGGAACTACTCCTCAAATGCTAAGGTTTGCCGACAGTGTTTTAAAATTATTTCCTAATGACTCTACTTTACTAATAAGAAGAAATGAAATTATAACAAATATTCCCTCCGGAAACATACCTTCTCTTGCCGTTCAAGAGCAGAATGTTCTAAAGGCAAACCAGTTGTTTAATGAAGCTTCAGCGCTTTTCACAAAAGGTGATTTTGACGGAGCTGCCAAGAAATTTATCAAGTCAACTGAAATAAGCAATGGCAGTTATGGAGTTTATGAAAATATTGCCATTTGTTATTTTAATATGAGGCAATGGGAAAAAAGCCTTCCCTGGTTTGATAAAGTATTTGCTATGAAAACAGCAACTGACGGCAAATCGGAGTATTTCAAAGGGGCAGCACTTATCAATTTAGGAAAAAAAGATGAAGCCTGCGCGCTTCTTAAAATTTCTAAATCGAAAGGATATGCTGCAGCAAATGATCTTATTAACTCCTATTGCAAATAATAATTTAGCACCCATCTTACAATAAAATAGCCCCGCAAGCGGGGCTATTTTATTGTAAATATCAATACATATTATTAGTCTTCTACTTTCACTCTTCCCTTACTCTTTGCAATTACCTCTTCAGCGATATTGTTAGGTGCAGGTGAATAATGACTAAATTCCATAGTAGAAGTAGCACGACCAGAAGACAAGGAGCGCAGTTGAGTAACATAACCAAACATCTCACTCAGTGGAACTTTTGCTTTAATTACTTGTAAATTTCCACGGCTATCCATTCCTTCCAACATACCTCTTCTGCGGTTCAAGTCGCCGGTTACGTCTCCCATGTACTGATCAGGAGTTACAACCTCTACCTTCATGATTGGCTCTAGTAAAGTGGGCTTTGCTTTTCTACCCGCTTCTCTAAATCCACCCTTAGCACACAACTCAAACGACATAGCATCTGAGTCAACTTGGTGGAAACTTCCATCAAAAATTCTCACTTTCATCGTTTCCATTGGATAACCGGCCAACACCCCCGTACCCATGGATGACTCAAAACCCTTAATAATAGCAGGATGGAATTCTTTCGGAATTGAGCCTCCGAATATGTCATTTTTAAATTGAAATGCTTTACCAGGATTTTCTGTGAGCCACTCTTGGTCTGCTGGTCCTATTTCAAAATAGATATCCGCAAACTTACCTCGACCACCTGTTTGCTTTTTCAATATTTCACGATGCTCAATTGTTTGTGTGAAACACTCTTTATATGCAACCTGTGGATTACCCTGATTGATTTCCACTTTAAATTCCCTACGCATCCTATCAACAATAATTTCAAGATGCAACTCACCCATACCGGAGAGAATGGTTTGTCCGGTATCTTCGTCTGTTTTTACACGTAACGTAGGATCTTCTTCTACCAGTTTTGCAATTGCCATTCCCATTTTATCAACGTCGGCCTGTGTTTTAGGCTCAACCGCTACGGAGATAACCGGCTCAGGGATAAACATATTTTCCAAGGTAATGGGATGGTTCTCATCACAAAGGGTATCCCCGGTTTTAATTTCCTTAAAACCAACAGCTGCAGCAATATCACCTGCCTCAATAAAATCAATTGGGTTTTGCTTATTCGCAAACATCTTCATGATTCGGCTAATACGCTCCTTCTTTCCGCTTCTTACATTTAATACGTATGAACCAGCGTCTAAATGCCCAGAATAACACCGGAAGAATGCCAAACGACCAACGAATGGATCTGTCATAATTTTAAATGCCAAAGCAGAGAATGGCTCTTTTGCATTTGGCTTACGTACAATTGTTTCGCCAGTATCCGGATTGGTTCCGGTGATATCATCCAAATCTACCGGACTGGGAAGATATCTGCATACAGCATCCAGAGCGGTTTGTACCCCTTTATTTTTAAAGGAAGAACCACACATCATTGGAACAATACTCAAATCGATACAAGCTTTACGTATTGCTTCATGTACTTCAGCTTCCGTTATGGAATCAGCATCTTCAAAGAATTTTTCCATCAATTTATCATCATATTCCGCAACCGCTTCAATCAATTTTGCTCTCCAGTGTTCAGCTTCTTCTTTCATATCATCGGGAACAGGAATTTCTTTAAAAGTCATTCCCTCAGTTTCCATATCCCAAATCACTCCCTTCATTGTAATTAAGTCAACTACCCCCACAAAATTATCTTCAGCCCCTATTGGTAATTGGAGTGGAACCGCATTTGCTCCTAGCATTTCTTTCACCTGGTTTACCACCATCAAAAAGTCAGCTCCGGAACGATCCATTTTGTTTACAAATCCAATACGGGGAACCTTATAGCGATTCGCCTGACGCCAAACTGTTTCAGATTGAGGTTCTACCCCATCTACTGCAGAAAACAAAGCGATCAATCCATCCAATACACGCATAGAACGCTCTACCTCAACAGTAAAGTCAACGTGACCGGGAGTATCAATAATATTAAAATAATAAGATTTAGTATTGGCATCGGCAGTACCACGAACAGTTGGGAACTTCCATTCGCAACTAACTGCAGCAGAAGTGATGGTAATACCCCGCTCCTTTTCCTGTTCCATCCAGTCGGTGGTAGCGGCACCATCGTGCACTTCTCCGATTTTATGAATCATACCGGTATAACGGAGAATTCGCTCCGTAGTAGTGGTTTTACCTGCATCAATGTGTGCAGCGATACCAAAATTTCGTTGTAATCTTAAGTCGCCCATAAATTGTTCTTATTTGGTTTAAAGAGACTGGTTTGAAAGTCCCCCGTTTTTTTGAGCGGCAAAGGTACAAATATTACTAATAGTACCATTTTTTGTTTATCACAATTTTACGTTACTCAGTCTTGGCTTTACCAGCATTCATCAGGGTACAAACAAAAAAAGAGCCCTGAATTTCAGGGCTCTATGATATCAAATAGTAAAAAATTATACTTTAAAATGTGAAAATGCCTTATTTGCCTCAGCCATTCTATGAGTATCTTCTTTCTTTTTAAATGCAGCACCTTCCCCTTTTGCTGCAGCCACAATCTCATTAGCCAATTTGTCGGCCATCGTACGCCCATTGCGCTCACGGCTGTAACGGATTAACCATTTCATACTGAGAGAAATCTTTCTATCGGGGCGCACCTCAGTTGGAATCTGGAAGGTAGCACCTCCAATTCTGCGACTTCTTACCTCAACAGAAGGAGTGATGTTGGCGATGGCTTTTTTCCATGTTTCATATCCATCTTCACCTGTAATCTTAGTTACCTTATCTACAGCATCATAAAAAATGTTTATGGCAGTACTTTTCTTTCCTTGCCACATCAGATTATTAATGAAACGGGTTACCAACTTATCGTTGAAACGTCCATCTGGAGCTAGGGGTAATTTTTTGGCTTGTGCTTTACGCATGTTTAACGCGAATTAATATAAATGATAAATTATTTCTTTGCTTTTTCCTTCTTAGTTCCATATTTGGAGCGACTCTTTTTTCTGTCTTTTACTCCGGCAGTATCTAAACTTCCACGTACAATGTGATAACGTACTCCAGGTAAATCCTTCACACGACCACCTCTAATTAATACGATTGAGTGTTCCTGTAAGTTATGACCTTCACCAGGGATATAGGCAATGACTTCAATTTTGTTAGTCAAACGTACTTTCGCTACTTTACGGAGTGCTGAATTGGGCTTTTTCGGAGTAGTTGTGTAAACACGCGTACAAACACCTCTGCGTTGAGGACAAGCATCCAAAGCTCTCGATTTACTTTTGGCCCTGATGATTTCACGACCTTTTCTAACTAATTGCTGAATAGTAGGCATTATATTCCGTTTAAAATTTCGGACGGCAAAGGTAATCGCTCAATCGGAATAATCAAAATGTTTTATCAGAATCCTACCTGGAAAAAGTAAAATTATGCACAATAAGTTCAGAATGCTGCATTTGAACATGGGTAGCCCGTTTCAATAAATTGACACCAAATCTAGTGTTTACACAGATGGATCTAGGTATTTCTACTCTATTATTTATCAGTTTTATAGCTGAAAATCAATTACTTATATAAAATTTTCCTACACTTTTATATAATTGCCTTCTAGTAAAGATCACTATGAAAATACTTTTCCTTTTTTTAAAAATCACATTCCTGAGTCTTTTTCCGTTAATGGTTTTTGCTCAATTTAGTCCTATTGGATACTTTACCCCTGGCTTCGTTTACAGCCAAAATTTTGATAGTCTTCCGGTTTCAATCAATTACTCCCTTCCAAATAAAGGCCCTTTTTCCTTTCAGGCACCCCCTATTTCAATCAACTCGTTAACAGGATGGTTTTTTTTACAAGTGAATGGAACAGCTGCTCAGGCTGGATGGACTGCAGGAAGCGGCACCAGTACCAATCATGGAATATATAGTTCAGGGGCTGCTAACATTAAGGAAAGATCACTTGGCAGTTTATCATCATCAGGCGGAAGTTATGTTTTTGGATTAATCCTGATCAATCAAACCGGCAAAACCCTGAACCAACTTTCAATTACTGCTCAAATTGAGCAATGGAGAAAAGGAGGATCGGGGAAAAAAAATACCTGGTACTGTAAGGCGAAAACAGGGAACTGGCAGGCACTGGATACAAGTAACTGGATTGCTTGTCCGGAGGGAAATTTTTCTTCACCCATTTCTAGTACAGGCGTAACCGCACTCAATGGGAATCTGCCGGAAAATACGCAAACCCTGAACTTTCAAATGAACCGTTTTATTTGGAAAAATGGGGAGAAGCTCATGATAGTATGGTTTGACCCTGATGAAGCAGGTAATGATGACCTATGTTCTATTGACCAATTTCAATTTTCTGCAAATCAACAAATAACTCCTCCGAAAATTGATTCCTTTCGAATAGATTCTTTGACTCATTCACTGGCAGTTTTTTCTTGCCAGATAGCTACAGGTGGTGGTAATACAAGTGTTGAATGTGAATGGGATAGTTTACCCTCATTCAACTATCCAGAACCACTTCCTATTTCTCCAGTTCGTATTCCAGATTTTGAACCAACAGCCCCCATAAAAGGCAGATTAACCAGTGTAATTCCGGGTTCTAAATATTATGTGCGCTTGATTGCCAACAATGAGACGGGATCAACTATAAGTGATGCCTTTCCAATAAGTATACCCAACCTGCCTCCCCGAGTGGTAACATACACTCCCACAATCACTAATAGCAATCAGATAGAAGTTAGTTTTAGTGTGGAACCTGTTGGTAAATCAATCATCACCGAATCTGGAATACAAGTCTCATCACGAGCAGATTTTACCATTTTCAGCAACATTTTATCTAAATCCACTTTAATCGGTAATCAAAAATTTGCAGTTGAAAAATTGCCCGCTGGTACCAGGATCTGGCTAAGGGCATTTGCTATAAACAAAGAGGGCCTATTTACCGGTAATGTGGTTTCGATTACCACTCCAACATCTATTCAAAATTTTAAATTAACCGGTTCAGAAATTACTAATTCCAATATTATCAATTACCAACTTCAAACAACTCATGCCATCCAGGGTATCACAGTAACAAACTTTTCTGTTATAAGTAATCAAATAAAAAATGCATCAGTAGTTCAAATTTCCGGCACACAAAATAATTTTATGATTTCAGTTCAAACCGGAAATGGTGACGGTGATTTACAACTACAACTCAATACACTCAACAAAATAGAACCCAGCATTTTCCCCACCTCAAATTTTGCTAACGGAATTTGCCAAATTGATAAAACTCCTCCAGTAATTAGAAATTTGTATTACGCAAATTTACCCTATCGTTCAGGTGACACTGTTCAGCTTTATTTTCAAATAAATCCAGAAAAATATGGCTTGCAAATGGTATCAGGAAAATGGGCAGGTATCAATCTATATCAATTACAAAAAATAAACGATTCACTCTTTTTATCAAATTTGGTTTTACCTGAGGGAAAATTGAAGTTGGCTAAAGAGGAGGGAATATCGGTAATGATTCAATTAAAAGATTCGGCAGGAAATCTTTCATCACTTTTTCAAAAATCAATTTTCTACTCAAATGATGAAGTAGATACAGTAATTCCCGAGGTTGTTGATGTTCAACAACCGGAAGAAAGAACATATGCAACAGGTGATACGCTTGAATGGAAACTTACTTTTTCCGAGCCTGTTTTTATTAATAATACCTTAAGAAAACCTTATATTTCAATCAACATCGGAAATTCCACCCGACAAGCTCCAATAAGTTTTATAAAGGATAGTACAGTTTGCTTCCGATATATTATAAAGTCGGGTGATAATGATTCAGCAGGTATAAGTTGGAAAAAATATATTTTATTAAATGGAAATATATTAACCGATAGCATTGGCAATAACGCTTTACTGAAATTCGAAGAATATAAACAAACTAAAATTTTAATTGATGGAATCGCACCGGAAATAACTCAAATCGTTATCCCCCCTGCCAAATTCTACTTGCTTTCGGATTCTTTATTTTTTTTAGTACAATTTTCTGAAAGAATTGTACTAATCGATGAACAAAAAAATATATGGCTTTCTTTCTCAACTCAATCCGGAAATTTAAACGCTTCTCTTATTCGAATTAGCCAAAACCAACTCATTTTTGGATACAAAGTACCCAGGGGTATTTGGGATAAAAAAGGAATTCAGCCAATTGGTATTCATACAAGCAAAACAACATCCATTCGAGACACAGCCGGTAACCCAGCTAACCTCATCATTCCCGGTAATTTTTCAAATACAGGAATTTTTATAGATGCAAGTATCCCCTATTTTCAAGATAGTAGCCAATTATCCATTAGCTATTGCAACTCAGATTCAACCCTAAATTTGAGTAAACATTTCTCATGGAATAGTCCGGAAATAGGAGAAAAAATAAAAGTCGGTATAGAATATTTCTCCGGAAAGCAGGTGATTTTTCTTGCCAATAATTTGTACAGCACAAATGGAATATTTCAACAACCAATTATTCATTTACTTATCAGAGATAAATCAAAAATTTCTCCCGATACACTCATCATTTCAATTTCAGATAGTTTCTATACTACAACCAAGAAATTAATCTTACTTCCTGTTCCGTCAATTCATAATAACTTTTTGATTAGTCCACCCACAATTTGCTCGGGAGAAGCACTTTTATCCATTGCAGGATCCGACCCAAAAGGAGGAAATGGATTATATACATACTCATGGGAAATGGCAAATTCCTATCAGAGTCCTTTTATTTCATTTGGTGAGCCGGATTCTATTTCCAGATTTATTTTACCCCACATTAGTCAATCTGCTTTACTAAGAAGAAAAATCGTATCCGGTCCGTGTTCAGATTATTCTGCTGGGATTTGGATACCTGTTAAGGGGTACGGACTTTGGACAGGAAAAAAATCAAGTGATTGGAATGATTCGGGTAATTGGTGCCAGGAGAAAATTCCAACTGCAGATATATCAGTTGTGATTCCAGGTGGAGCGAAGTTTTCGCCTGAAATAAACAAAAATGGATACTGTGATACTTTGGAAATACATACTGGAGGTTCACTTTTAATTAATGGCACTTTAGAAGTTGGGGGGGAATTACTAGCTCCACCAGCCTCTATTTATGCTAGTGATGGTACCCTATTTTTCAAAGGAGCAAGATTACAAGGAATTTCGGGAAGTCTGTTTTTCAACAAAACGATTGGTGGGCTTCAACTTCAAAATCAGTTGGGATTAATGATTCTGGATTCACTTCAAGTGAAAGCACATTTATGCATTCAAAAAGGATTTATCCAAACTAATCATCAATTAATAATGAAAGAAGGAGCTGTAGTTGGTCCCTCCGCTGAGGCAAGCCTTTTGCTGGGGAATGTGCAAGTGAGTAATACTATTCAATCTGCAAAGAGACAATATATATTTAGTAGTCACCCCTTTCGCAATCCCCAACCATTGCAAGTACTTGCGGATCAAGTAGACATAACAGGATCCCTTCTATCAAACCCACCATTTGCGGCTTCCCCTAAGAATATGCCCTCTGCATATAGATTAGTAAATTCAATTGCGGGTCAATGTAAAGAATCACAGCCTTGTTGGAAACCATTTGTTTCATTGAATAATCAATCCAATGAATATTGGAAAGCCATGGAAGGAATTCGTTGGTTATTTCGCGGCAAGAAGGGTACTGGAAATGATGATGAAATAGAATGGCTGCAAAAACCATTCGATTCAATTCAACAGGTAACAGTGCATTTTTCCGGAGAACTGAATATGGGTGATCAAGTGTTGTCATTTGCAGACACAATAGAGGGATATCAACTAATAGGTAACCCATATCTCTGTCCTATAGATGTAAGAAGGATTCAATTTTCAGATAGTATTGCACCTTTTTGCTGGATTTGGGATGCAAATCAAGGAATTTCAGGGGGATATACCTGTCATTCAATAAATGATTCAATTATTATTCCTCCTTTTGGAACTTTTATCATTAAGTTAAATGGCAAAAATGGCCATCAGATTATATTCAGCGAAAAAAGTAAAGTCTATCCGAACAATACCCTTTCAGATAATTACAAAAACCAATATCCAGCGTTGAATTTTCAACTTTATCAGGATAGCATTTTCTTAGATCAGGTAACCATTCAGCATGATTATAAATCCTTCTCTGGAATAGATGATAGAGACGGTTTAAAAATTATGAATCCTTCTCATAATTTATATACTCAATCTTTCGATAAGCAATGTTTATCAATTGATCAGCGTCCCATTAGCGCAAAAACCTATATCCCCTTATTAATAGATAATATTTCGCCTGGAAATTATGAACTGCGTTGTAAGCTTCTACATTATGGTAATCAAGAAAATTTACAACTGATCGATTTTTATTCATTAAAGTATTATCCATTGGTAAAGGATACAATATTACCCTTTCAGGTAAATACCGACACCCTGAGTAATTCGTCAAGAAGATTTGTAATAGCCGGCATTCATCAGTTAGTTGATCCATTCAATTCAATTCAGCTCAATACATTAAGCATTTGGCCTAACCCGGCTCAAGATTTCGTGAACATTATTTGCAAAAAATGGCCAAAAGAACTATGCATCATTCGCATTTTGGATGCTATGGGTAATCTATTACGGATGGAAAGAAAACGACTTTCAGATAATGAGATTTTGCAAATCAATACAAGGGGATTGACTCCCGGAATTCAACTAATTGTAATCCAAGATCAAAGCAATGGCTTCCAGGCTTGGGGGAAATGGTTGAAGCAATAAAAGTTATCAGCTTAATAGTTAACTGGATATAACCATCCTCTGTTATCATGAACCACTCTGTTCCGGATATCATTGAGGTGCTTTTTCAACCTGGGAGCAGTTTGCCATTGGGTGGTATCAAAATGCATGGTATAGTCTCGATAAGTTAACTGCTGAATCATAGCAATGGTTGCTGCAGTTCCGGTGCCAAAAATTTCCTTTAAGGTACCAGATTGATGCGCATCAATTACTTCATCAATTGTAATAGGTCTTTCCTCCACTGTACATCCCATTTCCTTTAAAATCTGAATTGCACTGTCGCGTGTAATACCTGCAAGAATAGTACCTTCTTCCAATGAAGGAGTGATAGCTGTATTTCCGATTAAAAAAAACACATTCATTACGCCAACTTCCTGAAGATATTTATGTTCAAAGGCATCCGTCCACAATACTTGATCAAATCCAGATTTTCTGGCAATTGAAGTTGCCAACATACTTCCGGCATAATTGCCGGCATTTTTGGAAAATCCAACTCCACCTGGAGCTGCCCGGGTATATTTTTCCTCTACATATATTTTCATGGGTGCCTGATAATAAAGTCCGGAAGGACTTAAAATAATCATAAACTTGTAAGTTTCCGAGGGCTTCACACCTATCACAGGATCGGTTGCAATCATGAAGGGTCTTATATAAAGTGAATACTCTGGAATATTAGGAACCCAATCTTTATCTAATAGGATTAACTGACGCATACCTTCCATGAAAATATGTTCCGGAACCGGGGGCATCTCTAAGCGGGCAGCCGACAAATTAAATCGCTTCCAGTTCTCCTCGGGCCGGAAAATGGATATTTTACCGTCTGCCGATTTGTAAGCCTTAATTCCCTCAAATATTGCCTGGCCGTAATGAAAAACCGCAGTTGCTGGGGATAAGCTTAATTGACTATAGGGGCGAATCTGAATATTCGTCCATTCACCCCCAATATAATCTGCTTCGAGCATATGGTCGGTGAAATGTTTTCCGAATTGTAAATTATTCCAATCAACCTGATGTAAATTGGATTGCTCCGCAGTTGTTATCTTTATCGGCTCAATAGCTGTCATAAGCTTAATTTTGGTGCAAAGAAACAAAAAAATAAAAAGCTAACGGGCGTTATTTTTAAACATTTATTTATTTATGGAATTACCGGCTTTTTTAACTGCGGCTTTTTATAAAAACCATTTGGTAATCTTGCCCGAAAATCAGGCACCTGTTCCTGAGAATCCAAAACAGATAATTGAACCTGTTTCTGAGAATGTAAAGACCTATTTAGGAGATAATAAAAAGAAAATTGTCGTTTTACATAAAGAACCAGCTGCTGCATATCTAACAGAAGAACAATTCAAGTTGCTCTCAGGAATTTTACATGCTTGTAGGCTATCAATGGAAGATATAGCCATATTTAATTTGGCACATCACTCCATATTATTTCAGCAGCTAAAACTACAATTGCAACCACAATTTTTAATTCTATTTGATGTAATTCCCACTGCCATTGAACTTCCTTTCACCATTCCACCCTATCAAATACAGGAATATAACAATTGTAAAATATTAGTTGCCGGTTCCTTGCAATATATGACCTTAGAATCAGAAGAAGTTAAAAAGGAAAAAACTCTTTTGTGGAATGCACTTCGTAAAATGTTCTCACTTTAAGCATTTTGAATGAACCAACCACAAACTTTACTATTCGCAAGCAACAATCGCCATAAAGCTGCTGAAATTGAGCAGATACTGGGAGAAATATATCGCATTCAAACTTTAGAAGATGCCGGAATTAATATCACCATTCCGGAACCACATGATAGTTTTCATCAAAATGCATTTGAAAAATCGAGCACCATTACTCGTATCACCGGAAAAAATTGTTTTAGCGAGGATAGTGGTCTGGAGGTAAGGGCTTTAGGTGGAGAACCGGGTGTTAGAAGCGCCCGCTATGCGCATGATAATGCTACTGATGAAGAAAACATACAACATTTACTAAAAAAATTATCCGGAAATACATTGAGAATAGCTCAATTCAAAACAGTAATTTCATTACAATTCAATGGGGAATCCCATTTTTTTGAAGGGAGTTGTTTGGGAAAAATTTTAGAATCACCCCGTGGGAATCAAGGTTTTGGTTACGACCCAATTTTCGTTCCGGATGGAGACAATCGAAGTTTCGGTGAAATGACGATGGAAGAGAAAAGCAAGTTTAGTCACCGCAAAAAAGCAGTTGAACTGCTAGTTACATTCCTACAGAATCAATGTAATTAATTATTCAATTTCATTCCAAATTCTCCAGCTAACTAAAGCCTGTTCTATCAGCATATCCATTCCGTTTTGAATAGTTGCCCCTTTAGATTTTGCCTTTTGCAAAAAAAGTGTTTCGGAAGGATTATAAACCAGATCATAAAAATGATGAAACCCGTTAATACAGGAATACGGGATAGGGGGACAATCTGATATATTTGGGAATGTACCCAGAGGAGTAGTGTTAACTATTAAATGATGGGATGCGATTATGTTATCAGTTAGCTGCTCATATGAAACACAACCATCAGCAGCTTTTCTTGATACCACTATATATGGAATCTGCATTTGAGTTAATACATATTTAACAGCAGCTGAAGCCCCACCATTTCCTAAAACAATTGCACGCTGATGATGAGGCTTTAAATAAGGCTCAAGAGAATGTTTAAAACCCGGCACATCTGTATTATGTCCAATTAGTTTGCCATTCTTTAAATAAATACAATTACAGGCTCCTATCTTCTGGACTACTGTTGAAAAACTTGTGAGAAAGGGAATCACTTCCTTTTTATAGGGGATAGTAACATTGATGCCTACTAGATCAGGGGTATCCCGGATAAGATTTGGCAACTGATGAATATTTTCGATTGGATAATTTTCGAACACGCAGTCACGGATATTTTCCTGTTCAAATTTTTCAGAAAAAAATTTCTTAGAAAAGGAGTGTGATAGCGGAAAGCCAATTAGGCCAAACCTGCGCATACTTATTTTTTATCAAGATAAAATTCGAAGGTATCTCCGCGAAGTCCAATACGCATTGCCTCAAGTGGAATGATTTCGTGTGGTGCTATATTTCCCAGATTTACATTACATCCAATCAATTCGAGGAAATATAATTGCTGGGCCTTTTGAGGGGCTTCCCAAATAATTTTCTCAGCGGGTATCTGTGTTAAGATTTCCTGAACCAGTCCTTCCCTTACTTCTCCTGAACCTCTGTAAATTCCTACATTTCCTGCTTCTCTTGCCTCTGCTATCACATAAGTTGATCCTGCTTCTAATTCTGCCCTCATCAATTCAATCCACTTGTACGGAGGAATGATATGAGCAGCATCTTTACTTCCTACTTCACTAAGAACTGTAAAATGCTTGGTTAATTTTTCAATATGACCGCATTTTTCTGCATGTGGTATACTGATAGATCCATCACTTACTTCTACGTGGGTGATTCCAAAATCTTTGCATACTGCGATATAATCATCCAACTGATTTCTAATTAAAAAGGCTTCAAACAGGGTTCCTCCAAAATAAACTGGCATTTGATGTTGCTGATAAACTGCAATCTTTTCCCTTAAATTAGGAGTAACGTAAGAGGTTCCAAAACCTAACTTAACCAAATCGGTGTGAGGCTGCCCAACACTCATAAACTGCTCAACTTCCTGAATGCTTAACCCTTTATCCATTACCATGGTTACGCCCGATACTCTTGGTTTTACCGAACGATCAGGCATCTGCGACAAATAAAAATTCATATTACTAATTTTCAGGCACAAAAATAATATAAAGCAGCCATTATTAGGAGGCTATCAATTAATTGCCCTTTTTATTAGACTTTTTCTTACTTCGAGCAATTAAGTCTACCACCTGAATATTTCGTAAGATAGATGGATTTAAATCCACAAATTTTTTCAAATGCCTGGGTGCCTTTTCAATAGCCAGTTCAAGCTGAATAATTGCTTCTTTAGGTTTTCCCAAGTAAAAAAGAGCAGTGCTCTGATAATACAAAAAAATGGGTTTCCCGTCGGTTGACTTACTCGCCTGATGAGCGGTTGCCAACATTTCTTCAGGCAAGTCGGCTAATAACAAACACTTCAACAATGCCTCCCAACCAGCTATGTTACGGGGTTTTTGGTGAACTACCACGCCTAAATACTGAATTGCCTCTTTATAATTGCCAATATTCAGGTAACATTCGCCCATTGCAAGGTTGTACTCTGCAATGTTTCTATGAATGCGCATGGCATTTTCCAAGTGCTTAATTGCACTGGTAAACTGGTTATCCAGCATATAAGTTACCGCAATCTTATAATGCAGTTTGCTATCATCGGCATTCAGATGTACTGCTTTTTTATAATGAAACCTTGCCTGGGCATAATTTCCCATTTTATGATAACAATGCCCGATTGCTTCATAAATTACTTCTTCCGGTCGATTCAATTCCAACACTTTTTCCAATACTTCAATAGCTTCCCTGTACTTGCGCAATCGCAAATATGCATCGCCCATGTTGCGGTAAGCATAATCGAATTTTTCGTCTATTGCTACGGCATACTGATAAGCATCAATTGCTTTTTCATACAATTTCAATCCCTGGTAGGCAGCTGCCAGATTAAACCAAGCCAATTCACTAAAAGGATGATCATCCAATATTCGCTGATGGAGAACAATGCCCTCCTCATTTCTACCAGTAAAATCTGTCCAAAAACATATTTTATACAAAGCCTCCTCATTCAGCGGATCTTGCTCTAAAATCCACTGTAAACAATCAAAAACTTTATCGAATTCCTCATAATCATCATATACATCTGCCAACTCAAATAACAAATCCAACCGCTCCTCTCCTGAAAAAAGTGATAAAGCTTCCTCCAGTAAAGCAACCGCTTTCATTGGCTGATCGAGTGCTAAATAAGCATCTGTCTTAAGAATATAGAGATTAACATCATTAGAATCATATAATGAGGCAGTATCTAATATATCCAAGGCCTCCTTATATTTCCTGGTAGCCAATAACAAATCAGCCTTTTTTATCATGAGATGAGATGAATAGGGAAATTGCTCTAAGCCACGCTCTGATGCCTCAATAGCATCCTCAAGTTGCTCCTTTTCATCAAAATAATCTATTATACGCTCAAAATCATCCTCTTCTAAAAAAGGATGCTGGCGACCCTGTAATAACTGTCGATATTGTTTGAGTAATTCCTGGAGAGATTCCCGGTCTTCTCTATATGGTTTTTCAGACATATGTTTCAGGTTTATACAATGTATGCCGTTTTTTTCAGAGAAAACTGGACTTTTTATGAACATTTGCACATTGTTAATGGTTAGTTAATAAATTTTTTTTGTGCAATTCTTAAGAAATACCTAATTTTGTGTATTATGAAAAGCCTAAATCCATTTTCAAAGGTCATCCTTGTATGCCTACTTTTAGGAGTACAGATAACTTATGCGGCTTTCACCTTAACTGGCTTAACGGATGAAAAATCCAAAAATGCCAAATATTCTCTTCGCACTTTAAGCAATATTTCAAACAAATCACTGAGTTTCTCGGCATTGCGCTTTGGTTTACCTTATCAAGGAATGCAAAATTATACAACCAGTAAACCAACAAGCAGTTTGCTCGTATCAAATTCTATGTTGCGTTTTGGTTTAGGAAATACAACCTATGTGTATTCATATCATGTGAAGGTTAAGGCTCCTAAATTCAAGACCCCCTCACCCGATCAACGCTAATTTTTCCTGATTTTATTGTTTCGTGTAATGTTGGCAGATTTTGCCACTGTTTTACTAATTATCTAAAATCCTATATCCACTTACAGGTATATCAAACTTTGATGCAGGTACCGGACTAAAACTAATCCGTGTTGCAGTGTATTTAACAAGATGATTGGATTGCTTAACCTGATAAAACAACACAAATCCGGGGATATCTTTAAAAACATGATCGTATTCTCTTACAGAAGGAGCTATACTGGTTGTATAATACAACTGATACTCAGTGCCATCCTTTAATGTAATCATTGCCAATTTGCACTCATAACCAATTAGCGTTTTGGTAGCTGATTGATAGTTTATCTTCAAACTATCAAATCTTCTGTTTTCAGATATCCAGTCTGCATTCTGCAACCGGGTAATGAACTTATTAGTTCCCAATACCCTCAGCACAACTGCCTGATGCTGTGTCTTATCATAAATTACTGATTGCAAATATCCAGAACTTTCTATATCCATCCTGGCATCATTACCTTTTATATAAATACGTTTACTACCAGAAAACCCTGCAGCTTTATTAAAATGAAAAGAGGTATCCGGTTCAATGGTATACTCAATAGTGCACTCGGCAACAATTTTTTGGGCATATAAAGCTGAGGCGAAAAACTGAAATGCAAGCATTCCTGCTATCAATAGACGATGCTTCATGAAAAAGAATTATTTCCAATATTATCGAAATCAGACTATTTTTTCTTGCCTTCCGACTTTGACTTTAATTCCTGAATTTTTTTCTGACTTTCTAGCATCTGATCGTATCGCTCCTGCCACTTACTCTTCTTTTTAGGAGCTTTTCTCTTTAACTCGATATCGGCAAGAATTTTATCGTGATTGATAATATAATGTTGAATAACATATTGTAATAATAGTGTAATCACATTCGATACAGTATAATACCAGGTTAATGCTGATGGTAACTTATTAAAAATAAACAAAAGCATAAAGGGAAAAATATAGGGCATATACTTCAAAGCCGGATTATCCTGGGTTGGCGTCATAGCCATATTATAGATAGATATCAGAAAACTGGTTAGCACAGCAGTAATAGTAAATAAACTCACATGATTTCCATAAGCAGGGATTGAAAATGGTAAATTCAGGATTGAATCATAGGAACTCAAATCGTGACTCCACAAGAATGATTGTCCACGCAGCGCAATATTCGAATTGAAAAAACTATACAAAGCAAAGAAAATAGGAATTTGTAATAAAGCAGGGATACAACCTCCCAAAGGATTTACCCCGGCTTCACGGAACAATTTCATTTGCTCCATTGCAAAACCTTGCTGATCTTCTCCAAATTTTTGTTTCAAAACATCCAGTTCAGGACGCAAAACTTTCATTTTTGCTCCACTGAGGTAGCTACTATACGTAAGTGGTGAAGTAACCAATCGAATAAACAATGTTAATAGCAAAACTACCCAACCAAAATTGGAAACTAAGCCGGAGAAAAAGTTAAACACCGGCATAATAATATATTTGTTAATAGGTCGTACAAAGGAGTACATATCTCTTCCGAGATTGACAATTTTTTCCATTTCCGGAGCTTGCTTACTAAGTATGGCAAAATCATTCGGTCCGAAATAAAATTTCAGTGGCAGATTAAATTGAGATCCGTTATCAGCAGAGGCCTGTAAAACAATATCTGCAGTAGCAAGTTGATTAGAGGAATCCGTTTTCCTTTGCCATTTAATTTCCCCAGATGTAAATGGTTTTTCGGAGATAAGGGTAACATTGAAGAATTGCTGCACCAAGCCTACCCACTGAACCGGCTTACTGAAGGTCCATTCGTTTTTAGCAGAGATATAATCGAATTTATCCCCTTCAGAAAAACAAATATTAGACATCTGTCTTTCATAATCGGCTGTTCCTTCCTGTTGTTTACTAGCTCCCTGCCACTGTAAACTCAATTTTCCATTATTTAGTAATTGAGCGGCGCCGTTCATACCGATATTCCAACTTAATTGATAGGAATTTTTGGGTAAAATAAACTGGTGGGAGATGGATTGACCATTTGAATTATTGATTACAAAGTTGGCAATTTGCTCGCCATTAGCACCGGTAGTTATCGGTTGGGGAGTAAAGTACAAACCCGAGGCATTGGCGCTTTGATTATTTCCGGTATTGATTGAATAATTGATGTGATTATTTTCTCCAAGAACCAGCACACCTCCCTTTGAAGTAGTATATTTTTTGAGTTCTACCTGCTTTACCTGTGCACCTTTGCTTGAAAGCGTCACTTTCATCACATCATTTTCCATAACAACCAAAGATTCATTACCCAAAGCGGCACCGGTAAATCCCCCCGCAGCAGAAATACGAGCAGCAGAATCACGCTGCAGAGAATCACGAGAAGCTTTTGCAGGATCAGCAGTCATTCTCGCACGTGCCTGAACCATTTTAACTGAATCTTCTTGCTTTTGCCGAATTGCTTGCCATTCGGCATTTTGCTTATTGGTATACCAGAAATAGACAAAAAATAAAATGCCTAATAAAACGAATCCTATAACCGTATTTTTATCCGTATTCATACTGGGAGGTATTGAGCGGCAAAGTTAATGGTTGGCGCCAAGATAAAAGAGCGAAGTTGCTAAAATCAATTGAAAATGGCCCTTTTTAGGGCAGAAGGGGAATAGAAAGGATATTCGGTATCCCATTACTGAACTTTACTGATAAACTTAGAATTATGTGGTAGTTATCGGCTTTCTGGAGCCCAATCCTTTCTGCTCATTGCATTTACGGGCAGCCGCAATAAAACTAACAAACAGGGGGGAGGGCTTTTCTACGGTACTTTTCAGTTCGGGATGATATTGCACCCCAATGAAGAAGGGATGTGTAGGAAGCTCCATTATTTCAACAAGTCCGCTTTCAGGATTCACTCCACTGGCAATCATCCCCTTTTTCTCAAATTCTTCCAGATATTGATTATTGAATTCGTAGCGATGGCGATGACGCTCATGAATTAAAGTATCACCATAAATACTATATGCCAGTGTATTTTCTTTGATAGCGCAAGGATACGAGCCTAAACGCATTGTTCCGCCCATCATGCTGATTTTTTTCTGTTCTTCCATCATGTTAATTACAGCATCGGTGGTATCCGGATCCATTTCTGTAGAATGTGCATGAGGTAACCCCAGCACATTTCTGGCAAATTCTATCACTGCCATTTGCATTCCCAAACAAATTCCAAAAAATGGTAACGCATGGGTTCGGGCATATTCAACAGCAATAATTTTCCCTTCTATTCCTCTGTGGCCAAATCCGGGGGCTACCAGTAAACCATCAAAATTGCTAAGCTTCTCGGCAACATTTTCCCGAGTAATGAATTCACTATGTACATTAACTACCTCAACTTTCACTTCATTTACCGCACCAGCGTGCACAAAGCTTTCCAATATTGATTTGTAAGCATCCTGCAGTTCAATATATTTTCCAATCAAGCCCACAGTTACCTTACTTCGAGGATATTTTAGTTTATCAAGAAAACCTATCCACTTATTTAAATTAGGTTCATTGTATTGCCCAATCTGTAATTTTTTCAAGCAAATAAGATCCAGCTTTTCACGCAACATCAATAAAGGAACTTCATAAATGGTAGAAGCATCCATCGCCTCAATTACTGCCTCCTGCTTAACATTACAAAACAAGGCAATTTTGCGTTTGATATCATTATGCAAGGGCTCCTCGGTTCGGCAGACCAATATATCCGGATGGACTCCGGTTTCTGATAACATTTTTACGCTATGCTGTGTAGGCTTCGTTTTTAATTCTTTAGCAGCTTTAAGGTAGGGTATCAGTGTTAGATGAACTACCATCACATCTTCTTCTGGAAGTTCCCACTGCAATTGTCGAACGGCTTCAATGAATGGTAAACTTTCTATATCCCCAACAGTTCCTCCAATCTCAGTTAAAATAATATCAAACTGATCATTGTCGCCTAGTAAAAGCATTCTCCGCTTTATTTCATCCGTTATATGTGGAACAACCTGAACTGTTTTACCAAGAAAATCACCGGCCCGCTCTTTATTTATAACGGTTTGATAGATACGACCAGTGGTAACATTATTAGCCTGACTGGTATAAATACTTAGAAATCTTTCATAATGTCCCAAATCGAGATCGGTTTCGGCACCATCTTCAGTTACAAAACATTCACCGTGCTCGTAGGGGTTAAGCGTTCCCGGATCTACATTGATGTATGGATCGAATTTTTGGATGGTAACACGCAAACCCCTTGCCTGCAATAATTTTGCCAGGGAGGCAGCAATAATACCCTTACCCAAACTACTGGTAACCCCTCCGGTTACAAAAATGTACTTTGCCATAAATAAATAATCATTGCAAGGTGATTTTGAACACCCATTATCCATCTTGACAATCACAAGGAAAATTGGTCAGCTCCTACATACCTGGGATGAAAAAATGGCGACCCGAAGAAACGTTCGAAATAGAAAATTCCGGAGGTCGTACAAACCTACCTCAAAAAAAGATAGTAAAAAAATTAGGAAGTCATTTTCAGCTTTTTTCACTGCAAAGTGTTAATTTAACGTGCACATCTTTTTATAATTTACCCATATTCTACTTCAACCTATCTATTTACCTACCTATGAAAAAACTATTCCTATTACTTTTTCTCGGATGCATAACCGTTACTTTTTTGTCTTCTCATAACCCACAATCCTATTCACGTTTGCTAACAGAGGAATGTTATATAAGCTGTTACAGCACAGAAATTAGAGAACAATTCAAACTCGAAGCCCAAAATGAATCATTTTCGGCATTGCATCCACTTCCAAGAAAATATGAATTAGCTCACACTGCCGGAAAAAGAATCACTTTTAAAGCTGCTGATGGTACAGAGGCATTTGGTTATGAAATCAAAAGTGCCCAACCTTCCAATCAATGGCTTTTTGTTATTCAGGAGTGGTGGGGACTAAACAATAATATCATCCGGGAAGCTGAAGAATACGCTACTGCATTGGGAAATGTTAACGTGCTGGCTTTGGATATGTATGATGGGAAAGTAGCTACTACTCCTAAAGAGGCAATGGAACTAGTAGGGTCGGCAAAAACTGAACGCCTGGAGCAAATTGTATTGGGCGCTGTTCAATATGCAGGGTCTTCCAGCCGCATTTTTACTATAGGATGGTGTTTTGGAGGAATGTGGAGTTTACAAAGTAGTTTGTTGGCAGGTAAACAAGCCGCCGGTTGTGTTATGTATTATGGACGTCCGGAGAATAATCTTGAAAAACTTAAAACACTTCAATGCGATGTGTTGGGAATATTTGGAACGCTGGATAAAAGTCCAACCCCCGAAGTGGTCCGAAAATTTGAGGCAGATATGCAAACAGTCGGTAAAAAACTGTCCTTACATTTTTACGAAGCCGGGCATGGATTTGCCAACCCAAGTAATCCGGGTTACCAAGAGGCATTTACTGCAGATGCCAGACAAAAATCGTTGTCTTTTATTCGGGAAAGACTTCGGTAATACCGCACTTCGGGTGTTACATGTCGTTCTGAATTTTTCGGTAGCTGGTAACCACCCCTTTTATAAGGGAAGAACTAAAGCCCTGATGTTCCATTTCATTTAAACCGGCAATGGTGCAACCTTTTGGGGTAGTAACCTTATCAATTTCCTGTTCGGGATGCGTATTCTTCGTTAATAACAACGTTGCAGCACCTTTTACAGTTTGAGCAGCAATCAATGATGCAGTTGCTGCACTAAACCCAATTTCAATTCCTCCCTGAATATTAGCTCTGATGTAGCGCATTGCAAATGCTGTTCCGCATGCACCTAAAACGGTTGCAGCATCCATTAGTTTCTCCTCAATATGAACCGATTTTCCCAATTGATTAAAAAGGTTGCTAACGAAATCAATTTGTTCTGCTGTTGCGTTTGTTGAACAAATGCATGTCATGCTCTCTCGAATCGCGATGGCTGTGTTGGGCATGGCTCTAAATACTGACAGTTGATTTCCAACAATTTCCCTTATCTCATGTATCCAAACACCGGTTACTAAACTAATTAAAACATGTTTATCTGCTTGCAGTGCTGGTTGTAACTGTTCCAGTACTTCTTTCAACTGAAAGGGCTTTACTGCTAATACGATGTATTGAGCATTGTTGATAGCCTGTAGATTTTGATCTGTTATATGCACTCCTCTTTGTTGTAAAGGAAACAGACTTTGTAAATTTCGGCGGGTTACATAAAGATAAGCGGGTGATACAAAATTTCCTTCTAATAATCCTTCTGCTAGAGAAGCTCCCAGGTTTCCTCCTCCTATAATCGCAATAGTAGGTTGCATAAAATATATTTCATTTGATGGTGAAAAATCTACCAATAGCTGAGTGGCTGCAAATAATGGGTTACATAATCAGTAACACCTTCCTCCAGTGAATGCATTGGCTTTGCATAACCCGCTTGCCGAAGTTTATTCATTTTTGCTTCGGTAAAGTATTGATAAGTATTGCGAATGTCTGTCGGCATATCAATGTATTCTATATGAACCGGTTGCTGAAGCGCATGAAAACTGGCAGTAACCAGATCATTGAAAGATCTTGCCTTGCCTGTTCCCAGGTTATATAACCCATTGAAAGTTGCATCCCAATTACCGGATAGCATTTTTTCGGCCATCCAGCCAATTACATCCACTATATCTTTCACATAAATGAAATCACGCAACTGCTCTCCATCTTTAAAGTCGGCTTTATGACTTTTAAATAATTGAACAAATCCCTTTGAAGTAATCTGATTAACTGCATGCCAAATTACACTGGCCATTCGATGTTTGTGGTATTCATTAGGACCGTACACATTAAAAAATTTGAGGCCTGTCCATGCCTTTATCCCCTGCTCGCCACTTTGCTGTAAAGCCCACTTATCAAACTCATTTTTACTTACTCCGTAAGGATTGAGCGGATGTAATTTTGCAGGAAATGAATGATCATCATCATAACCCCATTCACCCGCACCATAGGTAGCAGCAGAAGATGCATAAATGAGTGGTATATTTTTTGAACTAGCATACTTCCAGATATCTTCTGAATATCGAACATTTAGAGCTTCATGAATCTTGTAATCAAATTCAGTGGTATCTGTACGCGCACCCAGGTGAATGACTAGTTGAATGCCGGGATCGTTTTCGGGAAGCCAATCAAAAAAAGCCTGTCGCTCAATAATGCGGGTATATTGTTTGGATTGCCAGTTAGGTCGTTTTGCCTCTTCGCCAAAATCGTCTACCAAAAATAAATTGGTGAATCCTTTTTCATTCAGCCACTTTACCATGCAAGAACCGATAAATCCTGCAGCACCGGTAACAACTATAGGTGCAGCATACTTTATAATATTTTCGCTGTTACTCATAACTATGCAGATTGCATAAAGGATTCTATAGCGGTATCATATGCTTCTTTGAACGAATGGATCGAACCCCAATTTTCTCCGTTAACCAAAACATCCTTATCACTCACCATTCCCAATTCGTAAACCGGTACTCCTGTATCAGCCAACAGTTGTTTAAATGCTTTCAAATGAGCAGGATCAACAGAAACCACCACCCTTCCTTGAGCTTCACCCATCCAAAAAGCATCTTTACGAATCGTTTGATCGGTTTGGTTAACCTCAAAACCTACTCCATTTACATAAGCTGATTCTAATAAAGTGATTATTAACCCCCCCTCACTAATATCATGTGCACTTGCTAAAAGCTGATGTTGATTTGCTTTGGCAATAAACTGATGAACTGCCAGCTCTTCTGATAAATTAAAATATGGAGCCGGCGAGTATTGAACACCCAACATCAGATAAAGGTATTCGGAACAGGCGATATCATTCACTACCTTACCTATCAGAAAAATATGATGACCTTTTTGCTGAAAAGCCATCCCAAGTCGTTGTTCAATATTATCCAATAAACCAACCATCCCAATGGTGGGTGTTGGAAATACAGGTCCATCAGGATTTTGATTATAGAAGCTTACATTTCCTCCGGTAACGGGAGTTTCAAAAGCCCGGCAGGCATCGCCCATTCCCTTGATAGCTTCTACAAATTGATAATATACTTCGGGGTCATAAGGGTTACCGAAGTTGAGACAATTGGTTACTCCAATCGGCTCTCCACCAGAGCATACAATGTTACGAGCAGCTTCTGCAACTGCAATCATTGCACCTTGATATGGATTTGCATGCACATAGCGACTGTTGCAATCCACCGTAATAGCCAAGGCCTTTCCGGTTCCTTTTGCGAGAACAACAGATGCGTCGGAAGGAACATTGGTACTAGCATTGGCTGCTCCCACCATACTATCATATTGCGTATAAATCCATCTTTTTGAAGCAATATTGGGTAATTGATTTAAAGTGCGAACAGCGGCTGATAAATCTGTAACATCATGCACACTTGCTAATTGAAACTGCTGAATTTTTTGCAGGTAGGTAGGTTCTTTAAATTCCCGCTGATATTGCGGAGCCCCCCCACCTAATACTAACTCATTTGCTGGTATACTGGCTTCAAGATTACCATGCATATAAAATTGCAGCAAACCATCATCTGTAACATAACCGATTTCATTGCAACTCAAATCCCATTTTTCAAATACGGTAATAATTTCATGCTCTCTTCCTTTTTCTGCAACCAATAACATGCGTTCCTGACTCTCACTAAGCAAGAGTTCCCAGGCTTTCATATTTTTTTGCCGGGTAGGTACTTTTTCTAAATCAATGTGCATGCCCACTCCGCCCTTGGCACTCATTTCTGCTGTTGAGCAAATGATTCCGGCTGCACCCATGTCTTGCATACCAACCACTGCCCCGGTCTCAATTACTTCTAAGCAGGCCTCTAATAATTTTTTCTCCTGAAAGGGATCACCCACCTGTACTGCTGGTAATTCTTCTGCGCTTTCAGCGGTTATATCTGCAGATGCAAAAGAAGCCCCGCCAATTCCATCTTTTCCGGTAGCACTTCCTACAAAGAAAACCGGATTGCCGGAACCCTTGGCAATGGCACTTACCATTTTGTTCGCTTGCATAATACCTACACTCATTGCATTCACCAGCGGGTTGGTATGGTAACAAGGATCGAAATATACTTCACCGCCAACTGTTGGAACTCCGAAACAATTACCGTAATGACCAATTCCATGTACAACTCCACTCAGAAGGCGTTGTGTTTTTTTATCGGAAGGATTTCCGAATCGTAAACTATTGAGCGATGCAATAGGTCGGGCACCCATGGTAAAAATATCTCGCTGTATACCGCCTACTCCTGTGGCCGCTCCTTGAAAAGGCTCAATTGCTGAAGGGTGGTTATGACTTTCAATTTTAAACACTACTCCATATCCACTGCCCATGTCCATTAAGCCGGCATTTTCTTCGCCTGCTGCCACCAGCATTCTTCCTCCGCTTCGGGGAAGTGTTTTTAACCATCGTATAGAATTTTTATAGCTGCAATGTTCACTCCACATCCCACTAAAGGCGCAGAGCTCGGTAAAATTGGGGGTTCGGTTGAGTTTGCTGCAAATACTTTTAAATTCTTCTTCTGTAAGGCGAAGTTGTGCAGCAGTTTGAGCAGTTATTTCCATGATGATGCAAAGGTACTATTTGATACCTAAAATTTATGTAGAGGTTACCCCCACTCTCATACGATTCCCCTACCCCAAGTTAAATCACGATGAATCGAGTAACCTTTTAAACGACAATCAATTGTGCAAATAATTTATGTTTAAAAGCTATAAAAGTTGAACACAAATTATTAAATATAATAATATTATAAATAATTATATGTTTTGTTTTTCAACATTTTTTGTCATTTTTTTTAATTTTTAAGGTAGAAAATACAATATTGTGAGAAAAAAATCTGATTTTTGTACTAAATTAAATCATTTTTTATGTCTTTACGCTTCAATGCCATCGAAACTATCTCTGATGATCAGGGAGTTCCGGTTACAGCAAACAATGTAAAAATTACGGGAATTTTTAATGAAAATGTATTTACCCTAAAAACTGCCAGGCAATATCTGAGTGATGAGGGATACAAAAGCTTACTTACCAGTGTAAGGGGTGGTAAAAAAATTGATCGTGGAGTAGCCAATCAGATTGCAAATGGATTACGAGCATGGGCGGAGAGTAAAGGCGTAACACACTATACACACTGGTTTCAGCCTTTAACTGGAACTACTGCTGAAAAGCATGATTCTTTCTTTACTTTAAAAGGAGATGGTACACCTATAGAAGAATTTGATGGTGCTGCACTGATACAGCAGGAGCCGGATGCATCCTCTTTCCCAAGTGGGGGTTTACGTGCCACTTTTGAAGCCAGAGGTTATACAGCCTGGGATCCTTCTTCGCCTGCATTTATTATTGAAATTGGAGCAGGTAAAACACTTTGCATTCCAACTATATTTATTTCCTATACCGGTGCTTCGCTTGATTATAAAGCACCACTTCTAAAAGCGTTGGAAGCGCTGAACAAATCGGCAGTTGAGGTTTGTAACTACTTCGATAAGAATGTTACCAAGGTAACTGCAACCTTAGGTTGGGAGCAAGAATATTTTGTTATTGATGAGCGACTTGCCAATGCGCGTCCGGATCTGGTTCAATGCGGCAGAACTGTTTTTGGTGCAGCTCCTGCAAAAGGACAACAATTGGAAGATCATTATTTTGGCTCCATTCCTGAGCGGGTGTATGCATTTATGCGCGACTTTGAACAGGAAGCTTACAAATTAGGAATTCCTTTACGCACACGACATAATGAAGTTGCACCCTCTCAGTTTGAGTGTGCTCCTATTTTTGAAGAAGTAAATATTGCGGTTGACCACAACACTTTATTAATGGATGTGATGACCAGGGTCGCTCGGCGTCATCAACTGGTTGTTTTATTACATGAAAAACCATTCGCAGGAATCAATGGAAGTGGAAAGCACAATAACTGGAGCATGGCAACGGATACCGGTGTTAATTTGCTGGCACCCGGAAAAACTCCGAAAACCAACTTAATGTTCCTCACCTTCTTTGTGAATATCATTAAAGCAGTGCACGATCATGCGGATATCATGCGCGCCTCCATCGCTTCAGAGCCTAACGATCACCGTTTGGGGGCCAATGAAGCTCCCCCTGCCATCATCTCTGTTTTTGTGGGACAATACCTCGCAAAAGTACTGGCAGATGTAGAAGCACGTGTAAATACAAAATTTGATGAGCAGGATGAAGCGATATTGAAACTCGACCTGCACCGAAGTATACCAGAATTAATGTTAGATAATACCGACCGTAATCGTACTTCTCCTTTTGCATTTACCGGAAATAAGTTCGAATTCAGAGCGGTGGGTTCCTCAGCCAACTGTGCAATTTCGATGACGGTTTTGAACACCATAATGGCTGATACCCTGAAACAATTTAAGCTGGATGTAGATGCACTGATTGAGAAGGGTGATAAAAAAGAAATCGCTATCATGCATGTAATTCAGCGCTACATTGTTGAAAGTAAGAAAGTATTATTCGAAGGAGATGGATATAGCCAGGAATGGCACGATGAAGCTGCTCGCAGAGGATTGCCCAATGTAAAAACAACCCCGCTGGCACTTGATGCAATGGTTACAGAAAAAGCCAAGCATTTATTTGAATCTAACGGTGTATATACTCACGAAGAGCTGGAAGCTCGTCATGAAATTGAATTAGAAAAATACACCAAGAAAGTTCAGATTGAATCTAGAATCATGGGCGATTTAGCAATCAACCATATTTTACCTGCTGCAATACGATACCAAAATGAGTTACTTGAAAATGTGAATGGATTAAAAGCAGCCGGTTTACCTGCAGATACCTACAAAAGTCAGTTAGATATTCTTAGCGAGGTTAGCCGTCATATTCAGTTAATTCATACCAAAGTTCATGAAATGGTCGAGGCGCGTAAAAAAGCCAACAACATTGAAAATGCCCGTGAAAAAGCAATTGCATATGACAAGGAAATTAAGGCAGCTTTCTTCGATGATATACGTTATCATGTAGATAAACTCGAACATGTGGTGGATGACGATTTATGGACATTACCTAAGTACCGGGAGATGCTTTTTATCAGATAAAATCCTACTGTCCACATGATTTTACCTAACCCGAAGCCCTGTGTTTCGGGTTTTTTCATGACTAGTATTGCCGACCGAAAAGGATATTTGACCGAAAATTTTAATAATTGCTACTCTATTTTGGTAAATTACAATTACTAAAAAATAAATTATGAAAAAATGGATGTTTTTGATGCTGATGCTTACTGCGGGTATCAGTTCACATGTTTGGGCTCAGCCCCCCGGAGGCGGTCAACAAATGTCGCCCGAGCAGCGTAATGCAATGATGAAAGAAAGATTCAAAGGAATGGGTTGTGATGATGTTCAGGCAGATTCACTGATTGCGATAACTAACGACATGCGGCCCAAGCAAATGGCACTCCGTGATTTGGATCCGGAAGCTCGTCAGGCAAAAATGAAAGAAATTGCTGATGAGAGAAATAAGCGTATTGAAAAAGCGCTGCCAGCAGAATTGGCAAAAAAAGTAATTGAACTGATGTCGCAAATGGGTCGAGGTCCCGGCGGTGGAGGAAGAGGCGGCAATCAATAATGATTTCTGCAAAATCTATTCATTAAAAAACCTCTTCGAAATGAAGAGGTTTTTTAATGAATAGATGCTTTTACACCATTTTAAATGATTCCAGAAACTTGGTAGTGAAATTTCCTTGACGGAATTGTTCGTTTTTCATTAATTGCAAATGAAAGGGTATAGTAGTTTTTACTCCTTCTATCACATATTCACTTAATGCCCGATACATAGTATCAATTGCCTCTTCGCGGGTTTGTGCAACTGTTATCAGCTTTCCAATCATTGAATCGTAGTATGGCGGAATAACGTAGCCGGCATACACATGACTATCTACCCGAACTCCATGACCTCCAGGTGTATGCAGAACCGTTATTTTACCGGGCGAAGGTCTGAAATCGTTATATGGATCTTCCGCATTGATTCTACATTCAATTGCATGCAACTGAGGTTCATAATTACGACCGGAAATTTTTTCTCCACTGGCAATTTTTATTTGCTCTTTGATCAAATCGTAATTCACAACTTCTTCAGTTACGCAATGCTCTACTTGAATGCGTGTGTTCATTTCCATGAAATAAAAGTTCCTGTGCTTGTCAACCAGAAACTCTATCGTTCCCACGCTTTCATAATTAATTGCCGAAGCTGCTTTAATGGCTGCTTCACCCATCTTTTTTCTTAACTCGGGTGTCATAAACGGAGAGGGTGATTCTTCCACCAGTTTCTGGTGCCTGCGCTGAATAGAGCAATCCCGCTCACTTAAATGGCAAACATTACCATACTGATCACCGGCAACTTGTATTTCGATGTGGCGGGGTTCCTCCACAAACTTTTCCATGTAAATGCCATCATTTTTAAAAGAAGCAGCGGCTTCTGTTTTTGCAGTTGTGTAGGCTTTTTCCATGTCATCCTCCTTCCACACTACCCGCATTCCTTTACCGCCACCACCTGCTGTTGCCTTTAAAATTACCGGATAGCCAACTTCTTTGGCCATATGGTTGGCTTGCTCCAAACTCTCTAATAAACCTTCCCCTCCCGGAACAACCGGAACACCCGCTTTAATCATGGTTTCCTTTGCAGTAATCTTATCCCCCATTTTACTAATCATCTCCGGTGTAGGTCCGATGAATTTAATTCCATGGTCTGCACAAATTTGCGAGAATCGGGCATTTTCAGCTAGAAATCCATATCCGGGGTGCACCGCATCAGCATTGGTGATTTCCGCAGCAGCCATGATATGCGGAATATTTAAATAAGAATCTACGCTGGCAGGCTTTCCAATACAAACTGCTTCATCGGCAAACTTCACATGCAAACTATCACGATCGGCCGTTGAATAAACAGCTACTGTTTTAATACCCATTTCGCGACAGGTTCTAATTACCCGCAACGCAATTTCACCGCGATTGGCTATCAAAATCTTTTTAAACATATTAAAATATTTTTAAATTAGTTTTTTCGGGCAATACTTCTTCAATAATTATCGAAAAAGTTCAATAACTATTTATGCGGTGGGATCAACTAAAAACAGGGGCTGATCGAATTCAACCGGACTTGCATCATCTACCAAAACTTTCACGATGGTTCCGGAAATTTCAGCCTCTATCTCATTAAATAATTTCATTGCTTCAATTATACAGAGAACCTTGCCAGGTGCAATGGCCTGACCAATATCGGCCAATACCGGCTTATCAGGGGAGGATCTGCGGTAAAAGGTTCCAATCATGGGACTTTTAACTGTGACTAACTTTTCATTAACCGGAGTCCCAGCTTGGGATGCAGGTGCACTCGTTACTACTGGTGCGGGAGGTACCGAAGCAGGTGCTTGAGCCGGAGTAGTATGATACACCTGTTGAACCGGTGCAGATTGTACTATGGCAGGCTCCTCTTTTTGGCGAATCGTTACCTTTCCATCTTTGTCTTCAATGCTAATTTCACCTATGTTACTCTTGTTAATAATCTTTATTAACTCGTGAATTTGTTTCAAGTCCATGATTTGGAATTTTAGGGGTAAAATCGGGGGTTTTTGGTCAAATTGGGGGGCAAAATAGCCTTTTTTTGCTGAAAAACGGGTTTTTCTTTAAAAATCGGTAAAATGAATTTTTAACCGAACTCGGTAAAAAAAGAGGGAATTTTACCGCTAAATAAACCAAAATAGCCTCCAAAGGAGGCTATTGTAATTGAATATAATAAGGTGATAATTACTCCTTGCCTTCCTTAACCCTTTCCACGTATGAACCATCTTTTGTATTCACCCGAATCAATTCGCCATCTTCAACAAAGAGGGGAACCATTACGGTAGCTCCGGTTTCAACAGTAGCTGCCTTTAACGCTCGGGTTGCGGTATCACCCCTCAAACCTGGTTCACAATAGGTAATCTTCAATGTGATTTTTTCAGGTAATTCGGCACCAATAGGTTGCTCAGTTTCAGTATTAATAAAAACAAATACTTCAGATCCGTCTTTTAAGAACTGTGGAGCATCAATCATTTCTTCTGCTAACGCGATTTGTTCAAATGTCTCATTATTCATAAGATTATACCCGCTGTCGTCTTTATATAAAAACTGGAATGCTTTTTTTTCAACCCGAACCGGGAAAATATTTTCTCCACTATTCCAGGTTTTTTCAATTGAGCGGTTATTATCGACTCCTTTTAGTTTAGCCCAAACTTTTGCTGCAGCGCGGGCTGTTTTATTTTCCCCAAACTCTACAACTGAATAGAGGCTTCCATCTAATTTTAATATCATTCCGCGGCTGATGTCGGATGTTGTTGCCATAGTATAATTTTTTTGCGTGCCGCAAAAGTAGGCAATGGTATTGAATTTTTTTCTTTTAACTCATATTATATGATGTAAAGTGCTTCTTTCGGCAACATTTTAAGGGAAAGTCTGGCTCCCATTATCAGTTTTCTTAGGTATAAAGGCTGCAAAAACGAATGGTTTAGTATCAATCATAGTAGAAAATCCTAATTCTATGAAAAACCAAATTACCTTATTGTTGCTTCTCGCGGGATTGGTATTCCAACAAACTGCATTGGCAGGTACATTTATTATTAAAGGGACTGTTACCGATGAAAGCAAGCGTCCACTTGCCGGTAAAGTAATTTATATAAGTTCCGAATCCGGATCATCCGGATGTATTTTTCAACGAAAAGTAATTACAAATAACAATGGCTATTATATCGACTCCCTAACATGTTCGGCAGATTTCGCATTTATTCAGGTTCAAACTACCGACTGCAATGGTCGACCGTATATTCATAGGATGGTTCCAGGTAGCCAGCGGGTTATTGAGAGTAATTTTGTAATGTGCGGCACATCCTCACTGGTAGCTTGCAAGGCTGCGTTTACTTATTCCCCATATAGTGCATCAATTACAACTTCTACTAGTAACTACCCATTTGTATTATTGTTTACTAGTGCCAGCAGCGAAACGGTTCCAGGCGATAGTATTGTTTCAAGAACATGGTCGTTCGGTGATAGAACCCAGCTGTTAACTGGAAATGAACCCATCATCAGACATGCATTCCCTGGTCCGGGAACCTATCAAGTAACCTTATCAATTAAAACCGCCCGGGGATGTGAAAGTAAAACCACCACTTCAGTAATTGTGAAAGAGCAGCCTTGTACGGTTAATACAAAAGTTTTCATTCAACGGCAGACAGATCGCTACTTCCAATTCAGTTCAGTTCAAGATAATCTTGCTCCTGGGGATACTATTATAAAAAGGATTTGGTCGTTTGGGGATGGATCTGTTTTAGATGGAAATGAGATTAGTCCGGTTAAAAAATACTCAGATACTGGTAGTTATAAAATATGTCTGCAATTCAAAACTAAATTTGGTTGTAATGGAGAAGCCTGCCTTTCCATCAAGGTTAAAGACAGTTTATTTGTAAATGCTTCTTGTAAAGCGCTCTTTACTGTTCAAAGTGAAGGACTTACCACATTTGTAAATAGCAATGTCGCAAGTGCTGGTATATACAACAATGGCAGGAAAGATAGCATTATTAGTAGAAGCTGGTATATCAATGATAGTCTTCAAGGCCCTTTCACTACTTCCAATCCAATTGATTTTAGAAAAACGTTTATAAAAGCAGGAACCTATAACATTACTCTTGTGATTAAAACAGCAGGTGGATGTGAAAGCAAATATGTACAAACCATCACTTTACAGGCACAAAACTGCAACCTGAGTACAAAAGCGCTTGTCGCAAAAAATAACGGATTACAATATGTATTCAATCGCTTATTTACCAATAATATACCGGGCGACTCAATTATTAGTACTTCCTGGAAATTTGGGGATGGAACCACTTTGGAAGGCAATCAGGAGAGCCCGTACAAAGTGTATCAACAATCCGGAAAATATACAGTATGTGTTGTTTCAAAAACAAAGTATGGTTGCGTTAGTGAAGCCTGCATCACTATTGAGGCAAAAGATTCCGTGATTGTACCAACCGATTGCAAAGCCTATTTTACTTATGAAATTAATAATGGAGTGTTACAGCTGAATAGTGCATCTTCCAAATCATCTTCTGGCGGAATAGGCACTCAATCTGATAGTATTATCAGCAGAACATGGGTTCTGGCCGACACTGCTAAATACACGGTAGCTGGATCCAGAACAGATTTTAGTTACAGTTTTGCAAAATCCGGCACTTATACTGTTTTGCTTTACATTAAAACGAGATTAGGATGTGAAAGTAAATATGCTGCCTCAGTTGTTATTCCACCAGTAGTTTGTCGGTTTGATGCTAAAATTGAAACTGGCAGATTTGTTGGACTCGTGCGGGATTTTAAAAACGCTACCAATACTTTACCTTCAGGAGATTCGATAGTTAAACGTACCTGGAAATTTGGAAATGGAACCACTCTTGATGGAAATAATCCTAATCCGACTATTACTTATAGTAAGCCGGGTAAGTATACAGTTTGTTTAATTGCAGAATCAGTTAAAGGATGTATTAGTGAAAATTGTATTGATATTATTGTTTCAGATTCACTTCCTACAGCCACGAATTGTAAAGCAGCATTTGGCTATAGCATCAATAGCAATATTGTCTACTTCAATAGTAGAGAATCTGCAGCCTCCATCAATAGTGCTAATACTGTAGGGTTTGATAGTATCGTTAGCAGAACCTGGTACTTTGGTGATAATGCATCCGGCAGTGCAGGATTAACCGGAAATGAAATTGAAACCAAACATGAATATTTACAGCCAGGAACTTATACTGTTTATCTGGTAATTAAAACCAAACTGGGTTGCGAAAGCAAATTCTCAGTTACTTTCACAATTGCAGGATCTCAGAGTGCATGTAAAGCTGTTGCTGATTTTAAATTTGAAACTGCAGGAGGTTTAAAAGTTCAATTTGCCAGTGGAGCAAGTTCAGCTGGAACTTCAAATGATAGCCTGGTTTCCCGAATCTGGAGTTTTGGAGACAATACAGTACTCACCGGAAATGTAATCAATCCGCTGAAAGAATTTCGCATACCAGGTAGTTACAAAACCTGCCTACAGGTAAAAACTGCCAGTGGCTGCAAATCAGAAATTTGTAAAGATATTCGGATAGCAGATACTGCAAATACTTCGCCCATCTCCATTACTTACCTTTCAATTATCGCCATTAACCCGAATCCGGTTCAGACTAAAATGGCTGTTACCGTGTATAGTAAACTTCCCGATATCAATTCAGAATTTACCATCTACGATTTGAATGGTAACCCCAAAATGAGCTTCAAAAAATCGCTCACGCAAGGAAATAATATCCTGGAAATTTATGCAGGTCAATTAAGTCCGGGACTCTATTTCTTAAAAGTTGCCAATGCCTACGGGAAAGATAGTATGCAATTTTATAAGCAATAACTAAATATTTACCAGCTTTAAGGCCTGCTGATATGTGTCGGCAGGCCTTTTTCCTTGGTGCAATATGTATTGAATTTAGGAATCTTTGCGATTTGTCAACTTCTCTATGCGGTTTTCACTTATTTTTGCGGCAAACTTTAAGTAAATTCTATCATGTCAGTACTGGTCAATAAAAATTCTAAAGTAATTGTTCAGGGTTTCACCGGAACAGAGGGCACCTTTCATGCAACGCAAATGATTGAATATGGAACCCAGGTAGTGGGTGGTGTTACCCCCAATAAGGGTGGAACTACTCATTTGGATAAGCCTGTTTTCAATACAGTTGCTGATGCAGTTGCACAAACAGGCGCAGATGTTAGCATCATATTTGTTCCACCGGCATTTGCCGCTGATGCCATCATGGAGGCTGCAGATGCAGGTATCAAACTGGTGGTTTGTATCACCGAGGGAATTCCAGTGCAAGACATGGTGAAAGTGAAAAATTATTTACAAGGATCTTCTACCCGCTTAATCGGGCCCAATTGTCCGGGTATCATTACTGCGGGTGAAGCTAAAGTGGGTATTATGCCCGGATTTATATTTAAACCAGGTAGAATTGGTATCGTTTCCAAAAGCGGAACGCTTACTTATGAAGCTGCCGACCAGGTGGTAAAAGCCGGAATGGGTATTACTACTGCCATCGGCATTGGAGGAGATCCAATCATTGGAACCCCTACCCGTGACGCAGTAGAATTGCTAATGAACGATCCGGATACGGAAGGAATTATAATGATTGGTGAAATTGGAGGAAGTATGGAAGCCGATGCTGCGCGCTGGATAAAAGAAAATAACCGCAAACCAGTAGTTGGATTCATTGCAGGTCAAACCGCTCCTCCCGGAAGAAGAATGGGCCACGCAGGTGCCATTATTGGCGGTGCAGATGATACAGCTGCTGCAAAAATGAAAATCATGGAAGCTTGCGGCATTCATGTAGTTGCGAGTCCGGCCGATATCGGTAAAACGATGGCCAAGGTATTAGGAAAATAATTTACAAATTATAAAAACCGCTCCCCTGTAGCGGTTTTTTCATTTCATAGACTGGCATGATATTTTCAGTCGGTCCTTACGATATTTCAGTACCTTTTCATTAAAAATAGCGTGTTCAAAAGTGTTTGTATGCGAACCATCGGTCTGTTATTTCTTATCTTATCGCTTCTTCCCAGTAAAGCAGTTGCACAATTAAGAGATAACAAGATTAACAGGGAGTATCTCAACATAGATTCGAGGCATACTTTACAACCATTACCTAAAACGCAAGCATTTTTAGAGGAACAAAGAGAAATATTAGCAAAAGTGAATCTCAGAGTGAATTTATTTAATACAGCGTTCCTCTATCCCTATGTACTTAGCGATGATTCGGGGAAATATACCAACAGCAATAACCTTTCCAAATCTTTATCGCGATTGAAATGGCAATATCTGGCAAATGCCCGTTCAGGAATCTTTGAAAGTTTCAATACAGAAAACAGCCAGCAAAAGACACTCATGGTTTTACCGGGCTTGCCACGTTTGCTGCGAGAAGGGGATGGAATAGAGTTAACATCTCAGATTGCGAATTTGGGAGATAGCGAACTAACTGGGGTAGTTGTTTTGGAATTAGTAGATGCATCAACTGAAAAACCAGTTGATGGTTGGTTTCAGAATGTTTTCCCTCAGCAATATTTTACTGTGGCGGCAGGTAAAACCGAAACGATTCGTTTCCCATTGCAGGTTCCCTTCGGATTCAATAAACCACTAAAAATTCGAATAAAAGCCAAAGCAGGTAAATATGAAGATGATAAAGAAAATATACTGCCTGTTTTAACCAATCGGGTACTTATAACCGAGAGTAAATCTTTCTGGATTGCGAAAGATACCAATTTATCACTTCAGCTACCCAATTTGCTTCGAAGTAATAGTCCGAGTATTACCCATGAAAGTTTTCAATTTGAAATAGCCACCCAACCTGTCTGGTATGTTGTAAAATCGCTTCCCCATCTCATGCAAAATACCAACCCATGTACCGAGCAAATATGGAACAGATTATTGGCTAATCAACTTGCTGCTTATACCTTAGCACAATTTCCAATAATTGCAAGCACGCTGGAACAGTGGAAAAAAGATGCTTCTGCCTTACAAAGTACTTTCACTAACAATCATTCTCTTCAAGCAATGCTGATGGAGGAAACCCCTTGGGTTCAGCAAGGGCAAAGTGAAGTGGAACAATTACAAACATTGAGTATTTTGTTTGACAGTGTACAACTGAGAAATGAAAATACCATTTCACTAAATGAACTGAAAGCTGCACAACTATCCAGTGGAGGATTTAGATGGATAGATGGAGAACGGGAAGATCTTTCGACTACTCTGTATATATTAAATGGAATAGCACAGCTTAGCCAAATGAAAGTATGGCAATCGGATGTGAAACAATCCATTGATCAGGTTTCAATTAAAGCGCTTCAGTTTGTAGATAGTGCCTTTAGCCAATTTTATCTTTATGAACTGCAAAATAAAAATACAGTTACTGATATTCGTATACCCCAGCAATGGATAGCGTATGCTTGTATGAGAAAACAATTCCCCAATATTGCAATTGTTACAGCAAAGGGGTTGGAAAAAATAATATTACAATTATTAAAAAACTGGCAGCGCTATGATTTACTTGCTCAAACATGGATCGCACAAATGGCGTTAACTACAGAAGCTAAGGACATTGCCATTAAAAAAATTATACCTTCTCTATTTGAAAAATCGGTTCGTGACAGTAGCCTGGGATTGTATTGGAAATACTTTCCCCTAAGCAATGGATACTATTCAAATATGACTATGCAAAGCAGGATGTTTACCTTATTCAATCTATTACCAATAGGAGAACAGCAGCAATATCAATCCTACCTGCATGAAATGATTCAATGGGTATTACAACAAAGAAAATCAAATCATTGGATCAATAGTCCTGCCACAACGGATGCCTGTTTTTCGTTACTTACAATTTTACCAAAAACATTTCAAAATAACCCTTACAAAATTATAGTTCAAGCAGGCGAACTTACCTATCAAACTACTCCAGAAAAATCGGAAGCCGGCACCGGATATTTCAGACAGCGCATTGATGGAAAAAAAGTATCAGCCAGTTTAGGAAAAATAAAAATTACTACAGCCAGTGAAAAAAAATTGGATACCCTTTCCTCTTTAACATCACCTGTAACAGGTGCTTTCTATTGGCAATATTTTGAAGATATACAACAAATAAAAAAATTTCAGCATCCCACTTTAGGTTTACAAAAAACGCTGTTTAGAAAAAAAATAGTTGGGAATAAAATAAGCCTAGAACCCATCACTGCTCTAACCTCCTTAAAAAGTGGAGATCAGGTTGTAATTCGGTTAGTCATTTCCAGTAAACAACCCTTGGATTATGTGTTTCTGAAAGATATGCGGGGAGCAGGTATGGAGCCGGTTGATATTGTAAGCAAATATAAAAGTCAGGATGGATTAGGCTATTATCAAACCACCCGGGATGCCTATATTGGCTTTTTTATTCGCCACTTGGAAAAAGGAATTTATAAAATAGATTATCCACTTACTATTAAGCATCTGGGATCTTTCTCAGGTGGAATTGCTCAAATTGAATGTTTATATAACCCAGCGTATCGGGCATATTCGGCAAATACCCCCGTACGTGTTGCTGAATAATGGCTGATATTTGAAGTATGCAAGTCGATTACCTCATAATAGGACAAGGAATATGCGGCACATTTTTAAGCCGATATTTACTGGATGCAGGCTGTTCGATTCGGGTAATTGATTGTCCTAACCACAATAGTGCTTCACAAATTGCCAGCGGCATTATTAATCCTATAACCGGAAGAAGATTGGTGAGAACCTGGGAAATAGAAAAATTTTTACCATTTGCCCGCAAAGCTTATGCTGAAATAGCTGATTTGCTGAAACAGCCCTTGATTCGGGAAATGAGTGTACTGGAATTTCCTACCACAGTTCAAATGAAAGAAGCATTTGAGAAAAGAACACTTACAGAGGAATTTGTAAAATATCCGTCGCAAAACAATATTTGGAAGGCCTATTTCAATAGCATTTTTGAACCGGGTGAAATTACTCCGGCACTCCTGATTTCACTCACCCACTTATTAAGCGGGTGGAGAAAAGAATTGGAAAAAAGCAATCTAATCGAGTCGGCATTTATTTTATTGGATGATATTCGAGCTGAACCAACCGGAGTTTATTACCGAGACATCAAAGCAGAAAAAATCATTTTCTGTGATGGGGTAAATGGTGTAAATAATGCTTTATTTAGGAATTTGCCCTTTGCTCCCAATAAGGGAGAAGTAATTTGGGCAAGCATTCCCGATTTGCCTGATCAATACATTTACAAAGCAGGCATAACCCTGGTACCCTGGGAAAAAGATATCTGGTGGATTGGCTCTTCCTATGAATGGGATTTTACCGATACCTCGCCAACAGAAAAATTTAGAACCCGGGCAACCACTTATTTACGACAGTGGATTCAAGTTCCTTTTGAAATAATGGACCACCGTGCATCCATCCGACCGGCAAATTTAGAAAGAAGACCATTTGTTGGGCTACATCCCTCCAATGATAGAATAGGAATCCTAAATGGAATGGGAACCAAAGGATGTTCGCTTGCCCCATTTTTTGCGAAAGAAATGGCAGATCATCTAACCAAGGGTACCCCGCTTCACCCACTAGCCGATATACAGCGTTTCAAAAAAATTTTGAGTAAAAATTCGCTTGATTGATTATTTTTATCCATTCACCGATTTATCAAACAAAAATTCCACATCCTTTTTACAAAATGAGTCAAATTCCCCGCTTATCTCAATCAACGTATCAGATACCTGTGCAATATAGAAAAATGGAAAACCTGCACATTGTATTTTGGTTATTCAAAGATGTAGCCTGGTGTATGGGATGGAAAATGATGGGAGTAATCATGATTATACCAACGCTCATTATCTCAATTGTAATAGCCTGGAGAACCCGAAAAATCATGTCGGAACTTTGTCACAACCTGGCTATATCCGTATGGATTTCTGCTAACTCATTGTGGATGATAACCGAGTTTATTGGAATTGATAATCAAATAGTTATTGGTAATTTTACCTGTAAGCACCTGGCATTAATTCCTTTTACCATTGGCTTAGTTATTTTAGGGTTTTATTACCTCATTTGGAAACCCAAACATCCACAGGAATTTGAAACCATGTAGCAAATTTCACTTTTTGGAATAACTTTTTACCACTCATCCCAAAGTACCTGCCGTTAGCAGTTGTTTCTATCCCGTTAGGCCCCAATCTTCTGGGTAGGAATATGCCTCTTACTATACCTTTACTCCTTCAAATAAATGGAGCTAGACTCCCATCAACCATGAACCCGTTACTAGATGCCCTGCTGTTTCGATTCCGCCGCCATCATAAGCCGCCAGGGTTCTTGATACTTGTACCTGTTTACTCAGGTTTATTTATGCGTATAAGCAGAAAATAGTATATACTATTCCTTATACCTGTTCACCCAAATTAAGGTGAATCCTTTCACCCATTTTTCACGATCATTTATTGAAATGAAACCCATCATATTTCTGATGCTGGTTGGGTACTTGTCTTGTTTTTGGCTGAGATATCCAAATAAATCTGCCACGCAAACAGTCAAACCCAATACAACACAAATCCAATTACCCACTACTTCCGAAATTTATTGGCAAGTGTCACACTGGCAAGACTAGTCGTTTATTGAGCTGTAATTTTGGTTGATAACCAAGTAGTACCCAAACTTAATAAGGCAATACACGAAAAGGAAATGCGCAAACTGGATATTTGAGCAATCCAACCTATGAGAGGCGGACCTAAAAGAAAACCTAAAAATCCAATACTTGAAACGGTTGCGAGTGCCACTGAAGGTGGGTATTGCTGAGCATTTCCAGCAGCACTATAGACTACGGGAATAACAGATGAAACTCCAATCCCTACCAACATAAAACCTAGGGTTGCCGGTAAGATAAAGGGAAATATGACTGCCAAAAGTAAACCAGAGAAAATGAGTAATCCGCTGGCTTTCAATACTTGCTGCCTTCCCAATCGGGTGATAAAGATATCACCCAAAAATCTTCCTCCTGCCATGGTGCTCATGAATGCCGTGTATCCAATAATCACCTGCTTTGCCGGAACAGCTATTACCTTATGAAAATAAACACCACTCCAATCGAACATGGTTCCTTCACAGGCCATGCAACTAAAAGCTATCCCCCCCAGAATAAGTAAATGTCGGTCTGGCCTAACCAGGAAAGCATTGGATTGGGCTGTGGCATCACCGGATAATAGTTGAGTACTTGCAAAGAATAGTAAACCAATTGCAATCGCTACAATTGAAAGAAAATGAACCAGTAAAGTTGCCTGATAAGCAATTAACAGATTTCCAATGGCAGCCCCTGTAAATCCCGCCAGGCTCCAGATCGCATGAAACCTTGCCATGATTGATTTTCCATACAACTTCTCTACCCCAACGGCCTGAGTATTCACTGCAATATTGCAGAGGTTACCAATCATACCAAATAGAAAAAGAACCATCCATAATTGCAAGGTAGATTGTGTGAAACTAATCAATAATAAAAGTACGCAGTATAATGTGATACCCATTAAAAGCATCCTTTTGCTCCCAAAGCGGGCAATCATCCATCCCCAGAATGGCAGACTAATGAATGAACCTGCAGGCAAAGCAAACAATACTCCTCCTAAAGCACCTTCACTCAAGTTATGGATGGATTGCACTTCAGGAATTCTGCTTGCCCAGGAGGAAAAAGTTAATCCAGAAGCAAAAAACAAGCTAGATACAGCCCAACGATGCGGGGAATGGGGAGTGGGGAACCAATTCATGTTACAAAGATGACTGAATTCGATGGAAACTCCCAAAACCAAAGCAAGCCGCATTTGAGTTATATTTGCATCATACTATACATTTCGGCTTTAGCCGATATGTTTTAAGAATAGAAATTATTATTGTTTATGTATCGTTCACACACTTGTGGAGAATTAAGAGTATCTAACCTGAATCAATCTGTTACCCTTGCAGGATGGGTTCAAACGATTCGGAAATTTGGAGCCATCACCTTTGTTGATATCAGAGACAGGTATGGAATTACCCAGTTATTGTTTGGTGAAGAATTAAATATCCAGTTGGCCGAACAACCATTGGGTAGAGAATTTGTATTACAGGCCACCGGAAAAGTTGCTGAAAGAAGTAATAAAAATCCACAGATAACAACAGGAGACATTGAAATCATTGTGTCTGAATTTACCATTTTAAATAAGTCGGCTGTTCCTCCTTTTACTATTCAGGATGATACGGATGGTGGAGATGATTTACGGATGAAATACCGATTTCTGGACCTGCGCCGCAATGCAGTAAAAAAGAACCTGGAACTGCGTTACGCAGTTAACCGATCTGCCCGTAATTATTTACATCAGCAGGGATTCATGGATATTGAAACACCTTTTCTAATTAAATCTACCCCAGAAGGTGCAAGAGATTTCGTAGTTCCTTCCCGTATGAATGCCGGACAGTTTTATGCTTTACCTCAATCGCCCCAAACTTTTAAGCAGCTGTTGATGGTGAGTGGATACGATCGTTACTATCAGATTGTAAAATGTTTTCGAGATGAGGATCTGCGTGCCGACAGACAACCGGAGTTTACTCAAATCGATTGTGAAATGGCATTTGTAGAGCAGGAAGATATTCTACAAATGTTTGAGCAACTGATCAAGCAGATTTTTAAAGATGTTAAGCAGATAAATTATACCGAAAATGTGGAGCGGATAAGCTGGGAAGAAGCAATGTGGACTTATGGAAATGACAAACCCGACATTCGGTTCAACATGCAATTGGCAAACTATAAATTTCCGCTGCATACATTCCCGGGCAAAAAAGATGTGTTTGAAAATAGCATACTTTCATCGGGCTCTACAGGATTTCAGGTATTCGATAATGCAGAAACAATTATAGGTTTTGCAGCAACTGGATGTAGTGAATATACCCGTAAACAATTAGACGAACTTACTGAATGGGTAAAAAGACCTCAGATTGGTATGCAGGGAATGGTTTATATAAAATGCAATACCGATGGAACTTTTAAAAGCAGCGTAGATAAATTCTTTACTGAAGACGCACTTCAAAAAATAGCAGCTGCAACTGGGGCACTGCCCGGTGACTTGGTATTGATACTGGCAGGCAAAGAAGAAAGAACCCGAAAAGCAGCTAGTGAATTGCGATTAGAAATGGGAAAACGTTTGGGCTTACGAAAAGAAAATGAGTTCAAATTACTTTGGGTATTGGATTTTCCATTGTTCGAATATGCGGAAGAAGAAAATCGATGGGTTGCACGCCACCATCCATTCACTGCACCCAAACCCGACCATATTTCTGTAATGATTAACAATGATCCTGAGATTAAAGATTCTGCAAAATATTTGGAGCATCCCTATGCAAATATCAAAGCTAATGCATACGATATGGTTTTAAACGGGAATGAAATTGGTGGAGGCTCTATCAGAATTTTTCAGCGCCCATTACAGGAAAAAATGTTTGCTGCATTGGGAATGACGGAAGAAGAGGCCCTGCATAAATTTGGATTTCTATTGGGCGCGTTTGAATACGGAGCCCCCCCACATGGAGGAATTGCATTTGGTTTCGACAGATTATGTTCCATATTAGGGGGTAGTGAAAGCATTAGAGATTTTATAGCATTTCCCAAAAACAATAGTGGAAGAGATGTGATGTTAGATGCACCGGGAACTATTGATCAGCAGCAATTAGATGAGTTACATATTCAATTGAATATGTAATAATTTTTGAAGCCATTTTTTTTCAGTATCTTCCCAAATCCTGTTTTATCAGGTTTAACGGGTATTATTTGTAGCTGACCATACAAATGAAATGCTTATGACTGGAAATGATTTATTCCAACAGTATCGTTGTATTACATCCTCTTGGGATGAAATGAAAGATGGCGGAGATATCCGCAGTCCTTACCATACCATTTTCGAATCACTTCGACAATTAGATATTGATCAACTCAATCATAAACATCAACTAGCGGCGGCGCTGTTTATGAGTCAGGGAATTACTTTTACCGTATATAATGAAAATGAAGGAATTGAGCGGATATTTCCATTTGATATCATTCCGCGGATTATAACTGCGCAGGAATGGACTCATATTGATGCGGGCATCCGCCAACGGCTTCGTGCACTAAATTTATTTTTGAAAGATATTTATTCAGAACAGGAAATTGTAAAAGCAGGCATTGTACCTGCCGAACTGATTGCCGGCTGTCCACATTTTACCCGAGAAGTATTTGGCATAAAAGTTCCCAGCGATTTGTATGTGCATATTGCCGGTATCGATTTGGTTCGAGCTGAGGGAGGTAAATTTTATATATTGGAAGACAATCTAAGAACCCCTTCAGGAGTATCCTATATGTTAGAAAATCGGGAAGTAACTAAACGTATTTTCCCCGAGCTACTAGCTGGAAGTAAGGTAAAAATGATTAATAATTATCCGCTATTGTTACACGACAACCTGATGGCGCTCTCTCCCAGACCAATCAGTAATCCGGTAATAGTACTTTTAACACCGGGCGTTTTTAATAGTGCCTATTATGAACATAGTTTTTTAGCGAGGCAAATGGGGGTACAGTTGGTAGAAGGCAGAGACCTGGTGGTAAATAATCATAAGGTTTATATGAAAACAACCGCCGGTTTACAACAGGTAGATGTTATTTACAGAAGAGTGGATGATGAGTTTCTAGATCCGTTGGTATTTCGCCAGGATTCATCATTGGGCGTTGCCGGATTAATGAGTGCTTATCGGAAAGGCAATGTGGCGATCGTAAATGCAGTAGGAAATGGTGTTGCAGACGACAAGGCAGTATATGCATATGTTCCGGAAATGATTAAATATTATTTGAATGAAACCCCGATTTTACCAAATGTGCCCACCTATCAATTAAAAGATCCGGAGCAGCGTAAGTGGGTATTTGATCGGATGCATACCATGGTAATTAAAGAAACTAACCAATCGGGAGGATATGGAATGGTAATGGGGAATACAGCAACAGACGCAGAAATTGCCAACGCACAAAAAGCTATCCTGGCTAATCCAAGAAATTTTATTGCTCAGCCTATTTTATCACTTTCAACTGTGCCTTGCCTGTTGAATGGTAAACTACAAGCGCGCCATGTTGATTTACGCCCCTATGCTTTATGCGGACCAAACGGAATCGACATCGTTCCTGGGGGATTAACTCGAGTTGCTTTACGGGAGGGTTCGCTAGTAGTAAATTCTTCACAGGGTGGAGGCAGCAAAGATACCTGGGTGTTAGATGCATAATAAAATTGAATTACAGCATAAATTATCATACGCATGTTAAGTAGAATTGCAGATTCCTTATTTTGGATGCAACGATATATTGAAAGAGCTGATGGTATGTTGCGACTTATAAAAACAAGTTATGTTTTATCATTTGATCAGGCAGAAGATAGTGCCGTATGGACACCCGCATTGGAGATATTTACCGGATTAGATGAAACAGCTATACAAGAGTTACAGCAAGATACTGGGGCAACACTTTGCTATCTGATATCAGATCTTTCTCATCCCAACTCGCTAAAAATGATCATACAACGTGCCCGGGAAAATGCAAGGGGCGTGCAGGACCAGATTACAAAGGAAGTTTGGGAACAAATAAATCAAATGTATCATCTGATCAATTTACCCTCCTTATCTGAGCAACTCTCATCAGGAGAGGCACTGGCTACCTTAGATAAACTAATAGAAAGTAGCGATCAGTTGGGAGGAATAATCGACAGTACCATGCCAAGGGGACTAGGCTGGAATTATCTCTGCATGGGAAAGTTTACCGAACGTTGTTTACTTACTACCGAATATTTTCAGGTTTTCTTCAAGCGGATTGATTATAACTTTAACCGGGAATCGGATATACTTTTTTGGAGGGGATTACTATTAGCATTATCTGGATATGAACTACATTTAAAAAATTACAGTAATCACCAGCACAATCAAAATGTTGTTCAACAGGTTTTATTTGACAAACACTTTCCGCGCTCAGTATATTATTCGTTTGAGCGCGCTAATAAATATCTAAGTGATATTTTACTAAATAACCCAGTAGAAGGCACACAGGAACTGAGTCGCCTCTTTGGCAGAATTTACAGTCAGGTTAAATACGGAGATGTAGCCATGGTTTCAGAAATGGGTGCAGCCATTTATTTACAAAAAATTCGGGAAGCGTTAACAAAATTTAATCACCTATTTGGTCAGGTGTATTTTTCTTATTCTTAATTTTTCTATGGCAATTTTCAGCATACATCATATTACCCGATACGAATACGACCGACCAATTAAGGAGAGTGTTAATTCGATTAAAATGTACCCTTACCAATATCCTCTTCAACGGATTTTGCTACATGAATTATCTATAACCGGAAATCCGGAAGTGAATACTTTTACAGACTATTGGGGAAACAAAGAAGGAATTTTTAATGTGAGCGAGCAACATGAAGAATTGATTATAGATAGTAGACTTACCATCCAAACCTTACCCTCAGGCTTGCCGATGGCTAAAACCTCACTGGTAGCTGAACTACCAACATTCATTCAGAACGACTTACACTTACTTGAATTAGCCCGCCCCTCCCGCATTGATGGAGTAGAAGAAATGGACGCTATCATCCGGTCTATAAACCCCGAAAAAAAGGATATATTTCAAATTATCCAGGAAACAAGTGCGTATGTTTTTGAAACCTTTCAGTACATAAAAGGGATTACTACCATCGAAACTACTGTTGACGAATTACTTATAAAAAAAGCAGGCGTTTGTCAGGATTTTGCTCATGTTATGCTGGAAATCCTAAGAAGAATTGGCATCCCAGGCAGATATGTAAGTGGTTATATTTGTCCGAATAAAAATGGCATGCGGGGTGAAGGCGCTACCCATGCCTGGGTAGAAGCATTTATTCCGGGCATGGGTTGGATGGGAATTGATCCTACCAATAATACCCTGGCCAATGAGCACCACATTAAACTTGCAAGTGGAAGGGATTTTACCCATTGCTCACCTGTAAAAGGCATTTTTAAGGGGCCGGCTCACCAATCACTATCGGTATATGTATCCGTTGGCTACGAAGATGGTCACCGGTTTGAGGAAATGAATAAGGTACAGTTGGAACTACAGAAAGGAAGTGTTGAAGCTGACAAGATAAATAATAACTTTGCAGCACAACAATAATCAACCCATTGAACAATTCAACCCTTTTGATTTTTCGAATACTTACCTACCTTCTCCTTCCCGTTGGATTATTTTTTGGTACAATGGCGGCAGGTATGCTTTTATTAGCCTTTGTAAATACACAAATGCTTTTGCCAGTATTCATGCTGGCTTGTTTTGCTATATATGTGTATTGCAGCAATCGTTTTTTGCAAAAAATGAAAGCAAAAGAGGAGATTTCCAAGAGTTTACGTGATTGGATGCGGGTAAATGCATACGTTTGTATTTTCATGAGTATCCTTTTTATCATGAATACAGCGGTTATCATTTACTTACCCAACGTACAACTTGAAACCGTTTTACAACCTTCTATTGATATAATGGGAAATATGGCCAATGGAGTTAGTATCGAAAGACTTATACACTATATGAAGAGCTTTTCTCTCTTTATGCTGATTATGTGCATCCTACTGCTGGTGCATATATTCTTAAATTTTCGCTTACAAAGAAATTATTCCTCAATAGCTGAGTAGTCCACTTATTATCAACTTTTGTAAAACAAACACAAAATGTTGCAATCCGCAAGCCCACTGGCAGAAAGAATGCGCCCTCAGCGGTTAGAGGAGATGGCTGGTCAGCAACATCTTACCGGAGAAAATAGTATCTTACGACAATCTATACAAAGGGGAAACATCCATTCTTTAATCTTATGGGGGCCACCGGGAGTTGGCAAAACAACTCTTGCACAAATAATTGCACAAACGCTGAAAGTTCCCTGCCACCAGTTAAGTGCCATCAGCAGTGGCGTAAAAGAAATTCGGGAGGTTATAGAAGCTGCCAAATTAGTATCGGGAACCATTTTATTTATTGATGAGATTCATCGTTTCAATAAATCGCAACAGGATGCCTTATTGGGTGCTGTTGAAAAAGGTATTATTACCCTAATTGGTGCAACTACTGAAAATCCGTCTTTTGAGGTGAACAGTGCGTTGTTAAGCCGGTGTCAGGTTTATGTGCTCAAATCCCTTACCGAAAGTGATTTGCTGCAGCTATTACATCAGGCTATACAACAGGATGCCATCTTACGTAAATATCCCATCCAACTTCAAGAAACTGGAGCCCTAATCCAATTATCAGGAGGAGATGGGAGAAAATTATTGAATCTATTTGAACTGGTAGTACAGAGTGTAATAGCAGAAAGAAAAACTTCAGACGATCAAATTTATATTACCAATGAAGGGGTTATGAAAGTTGCCCAGCAAAAAGTGGCTTTGTACGATAAAAATGGGGAACAACACTATGATATCATTTCTGCCTTTATCAAAAGCATGCGTGGAAGCGATCCCAATGGAGCTGTTTACTGGCTGGCACGCATGATTGAAGGCGGGGAGGAAGTAACTTTTATTGCCCGGCGGATGCTGATATTTGCCAGTGAAGATATTGGTAATGCCAATCCGAATGCTTTGTTACTTGCAAATGCCACTTTTGATGCAGTATCAAAAATCGGATACCCAGAGAGTCGCATCATTCTTTCACAATGTGCTATTTACTTGGCGGGCTCTCCCAAAAGTAACGCCTCCTATGAAGCCATTCAAGAAGCCATTCAGTTTGTTAAACAAAAAGGCGATCTGCCGGTTCCGCTGCATATTCGAAACGCCCCTACTGGATTGATGAAAGACTTAAACTATGGAAAAGGATATCAATATTCGCACCTGGGAGAAAGTAATTTTATTGAACAGGAATATTTGCCAGAATCTTTACAGGGCCATACTTTTTATAAACCCGGTCAAAACCCCCGTGAACAGGAAATAAAAAAATTTCTGAAAGAGCGTTGGAAAAATAAATATGGTTATTAATACTTACTGCCAAAAAACTACCCCAATTCTAACCTATGCTATCACCCTCTTCTCCAGAAATTAATATCCAATGTGTGCCATTTGACTCGCTAACACCTCAGCAATTATATACCATTATACAATTGAGAAATGCAGTATTTGTGGTAGAACAAAACTGTGTGTTTCAGGATGCAGATGGAAAAGATCCCTATTGTCATCACTTAATGATCTGGCAGGATAAAGAACTGGCAGCCTACGCAAGATTAGTACCTCCTGGTATTGCTTATGAGTATATGTCTATTGGAAGAGTAATATCAAACTATAAAATGAGACGAAAAGGGGCTGGAAAATTATTAATGCGCGAGGCGATTCAACAATGTAGGTCGCTATTTGGAGCAGGTCCCATCCAAATCGGTGCCCAACTCTACCTGAAAGATTTTTATGGCAGTTTTGGATTTCGCGCAATGGGAGAAATTTATCTGGAAGATAATATTGAACACATCCACATGATTATGCTATAATACTTAATCTATTCCTAATTCAGTTTTAAGGAATCGGGCAGTATGGCTTTCCTTTAATTTTACCAGTTTTTCTGGAACACCCTGGAACAACAGCTTACCTCCTCCCTCTCCTCCCTCTGGCCCCATATCAATAATATAATCAGCCACTTTAATTACGTCCATATTGTGCTCGATAACCAATACAGTATTACCCCGATTTACCAGTTTATTCAGCACATCCAGCAAATGTTGAATATCCTGGAAATGCAGTCCGGTGGTTGGCTCATCCAAAATATAAAAAGTTTTTCCGGTATCTTTTTTGCCTAATTCTGTTGCAAGTTTAACCCTTTGTGCCTCTCCCCCACTTAATGTAACTGCCGATTGGCCCAGTGTTATATACCCTAGCCCTACATCCTGCAACACTTTTATTTTCCGGTACAAGTATCCGATTGGCTGAAAAAAATCAACGGCATCATCAACCGTCATATTCAATACATCACTGATTGATTTGCCTTTAAACCTGATTTCAAGTGTTTCCCGATTATAACGTTGTCCATTACATTTTTCGCAGTGCACATATACATCCGGCAAAAAATTCATTTCAATTACTCGCATTCCCCCGCCTTCACAAACTTCACATCTTCCTCCCTTCACATTGAAAGAAAATCTTCCCGCAGCATAGCCTCTTATTTTTGCCTCTGGAACAGCTGCGAAGAGGGAGCGGATTTCAGTAAAGAATCCACAATAAGTAGCAGGATTACTTCGGGGAGTTCTGCCAATTGGCGACTGATCTATTTCAATAACTTTATCAATGAACTCCAAACCGCTTATAGAGGAAAATGGCTGAGGATTTACCCTGCTTTTATAACAATGTTTGGAAAGCAGAGGATAAAGTGTTTCATTGATTAAAGTTGATTTTCCACTGCCACTAACACCAGAAACTACTATCAATGTACCCAAGGGGAATTGAACCGAAACTTTCTTTAAATTATTTCCTGAGGCACCTTTTAATTCAATCTGATTTCCATTTCCTTTTCGGCGAATTTCGGGTAGAGGAATTTTCTTGGTTCCATTTAAATAGGCTGCTGTGTCGCTTCCGCTCTGAAGAATTGATTGTGGTGTACCTGCTGCTACAATTTTACCTCCCTTGCGACCTGCACCCGGACCAATATCAACCAGATAATCTGCTGCCATCATAATATCCCGATCATGCTCTACCACCAATACATTATTACCAATATCGCGCAAATTTAGTAGCGACTGAATCAATCGTTGATTATCGCGCTGATGTAATCCGATGGAAGGCTCATCCAACACATAAGTTATTCCCTGCAACTGAGAACCAATTTGAGTCGCTAACCGGATACGCTGCGATTCGCCACCGCTTAATGTTCGTGTTGCCCTGTTTATAGATAGATAATGCAAGCCAACATCCAATAAAAATTGTAGTCGCTCCCTGATTTCCTTTAAAATGTCTCTGGCAATTTGCTGCTGTTTGGCATTAAGCGTTTTCTCAATTCCCTTAAGCCACTCCTGCAACTGCGACAAATCCATTTCACTAAGCTCTGCAATATTTTTTTGATGAATCAGGAACCACCTACTCTCTTTCTTTAAGCGCTGGCCTGAGCAGGATACACAGGTTTGCACTTTCATAAATTTTTCTACCCATTCATGGAGAGATTCGGTGCTATTTCCATGTGTAAACCATCTTTGTAGCATGGGTACAATTCCCTCATAGGCACCCTGTTCGAAAAGTGACCCTGCCGGACTATCATCTGTTTGAATAATTTCGAGCGAACCTGCATCCGGTGAAGCGAATAATAGCAAATTGCGAGCAGCGGGAGTAAGTTGAAGAAAGGGTTTGTCGAGATTGATTTTATTTTTTTTTGCGAAAGACTCAACTGATCGAAACAAATATGCATCTCTTTCTTCTCCCAATGGTGCAATGGCACCTTCTTTTACAGATAATGATGCATCTGGAATTACCGCTTCCAGATCTACGACGGATATAGTACCCAAACCCCTGCAATTCTCACAAGCTCCATAGGGAGAGTTAAATGAAAAGGAATTGGGAGAAGGTTCTTCATAGCTGAGTCCGGTAGTCTCGCACATCAACTGTTTAGAATACTGAACGGTTTTACCTGAATCATTCAAAAGGATAAACATCAGGTCTTTTCCCATTTTCAGAGATTGCTGCACACTCTGACTAATGCGAACTTTCATGGAAGCATTCACCGGCAATCGGTCAATTACAACTTCAATATCATGAATTTTATATCTGTCAACCTGCATTTTGGGTTTTAGGTCCATCAGTTCCCCATCCACCCTAACTTTTAAAAAACCTTTTTTTCGAATCTCCTCAAAAAGTTCACGATAATGACCTTTTCTTCCTCTCACTACCGGAGCTAACAAAGTGATGGCTTTACCAGAGAACCTTTCGAAAATATTGGCTATAATTTCCTCTTCACTAAATCGCACCATTTTTTTTCCGGTTTCATAGCTATATGCTTCTCCGATTCGGGCATAAAGTAACCGCATGAAGTCGTAAATCTCAGTAACAGTTCCAACAGTAGATCGTGGGTTTTTGTTGGTTGTTTTTTGCTCAATAGAGATAACAGGTGATAGTCCGGTAATTTTATCAACGTCTGGCCTCTCCATATCTCCCATGAACTGTCGGGCATAAGCACTAAAACTCTCCATATATCTGCGTTGCCCTTCATTAAAAATGGTATCAAATGCGAGGGATGATTTCCCACTTCCACTCACACCGGTAAAAACTACCATTTGATTTTTTGGAATGGAAATATCAATATTTTGTAAATTATGTTCACGGGCTCCTGTAACAACAATGTAATCGTTATCAGTGGGTTTATCAGAAGAAGGGGAAAATGATCGCCTTGCCATAAAAGATTACAAAGATAACAAAGCCTCAGCGGAATGGTTGAATTAAAGGGTACGTAACTAAATATTTGGATAATAAGTGATAAAATTTTACCTTTGCAGCAGTTCTTTTTTCATACTTATCAAGAAAGGCAGAGGGATTTAGGCCCTGTGAAGCCTTGGCAACCCATGAAACCCGTGTACAGGAATCATGAAGGTGCCAAATCCGACCACATTCAATGTGGAAAGATAAGCGCGAGTTACACATTTTTAGGTTGCTATAGCTATCCTTTGCACTCCCCACTTTTCTTGTTATTAATTTTAGAATGATTCCACTCATTCTAAAAGTTTGATTTGCCAATAATACGGTAATGGCATAAAAAGTATTGAATGATGAACAGCATAATAGCAAATAAAAATATTGTAAAACAAAAAAATGATTCATGAGTGAACAACAACCCTTAGTAATTGGACTATTTGGATTTGGAGTAGTAGGTGAAGGACTATATAAAGTACTGCAGCAAACACCCTCTTTAAGAGCCCGAATAAAAAAAGTATGTATAAAAAATCCAAACAAAAAGCGCCAGGCTCCCGATTCGCTTTTTACAACACGTAAAGAAGATATTTTAGATGATCCTGAAATAAATGTGGTTGTGGAAGTGATCAATGAGTCGGATGCAGCCTATGAAATTGTATCTGTTGCCTTGCAAAGACACAAGTCGGTTGTTAGTGCTAGTAAAAAAATGATTGCAGAGCATTTGGATGCTTTATTGCAGTTACAGCAAAGTTCGGGCACACCCATGCTATATGAATCTGCAGCCTGTGCATCCATTCCGGTTATCAGAAACTTAGAAGAATATTACGATAATGATTTGTTACATGCCATTCGTGCGATTGTGAATGGATCAACAAATTTTATTTTAACTAAAATGTTTGAAGAGCAACTCGATTTTTCAGATGCCCTTTTACTGGCGCAACAATTGGGTTTTGCCGAGTCTGACCCAACCCTCGATGTTGAAGGTTGGGATGCATTGAATAAATGGATTGTATTGCTCTGCCATGCTTATGGTATTATTGCAGAATCGAAACAGCTTTTATTCACGGGTATTCAAAACATTCAATTATCGGATGCCGTTATTGCCAGGGAAAAGCAGTATGATATCAAATTAATTGCGCAAGCAAAAAAACTTGTCAACGGCAAGGTAGCCGCTTTCGTTTTACCTCAATTTGTTCCTTCGTCGGACCCACTTGCATTTGTAAAAAACGAGTATAATGGGGTAGTGATTGAAAGTGGGTTTGCTGATCAGCAATTTTTTTATGGAAAGGGTGCCGGTAGTTTTCCAACTGCCTCAGCCGTATTAAGTGATATTTCTGCTTTGCGATATCAATATAAATACGAGTATAAGAAAAAATATTTTCATACTCCACATGAACTAACAGACGATTATTATCTGAAAGTGTATCTCAGCTTTACAGACTGGAAACAGATTCCCCGGGAGAAATTTGAATGGATTGAGGAATGGCATGCAAACTCAGACAGAAAATATTTAGTGGGTGTAATACATCAACATCATCTCAAAGAATATGATTGGTGGAAACAAGATGCCATCAGTTTAATTTTAATGCCAGAACCCATCATAGATAACATGGATATTATTCAATTAAAAAAGAAAAGTTTGGAACTTGCGGGTATTCAATAGTGTAAATACTTAATAAACATGCAGTATAAGGTATTTGATTTATCTTTATAATGGCAGAAGGCCTATGAAACTTTCCTCTTTCTTATTATCGGCAATGATATTGGTTGTTTGCTCAGCCTCCCTACTTTTTTTGGGAAGCTGGATAATGGGTAAATATGCATTTTTTTTATTACTGAATGGAAACGGTGGTGGATGGGCAGATCATTTTTTTAAGTGGCTCACCTATCTGGGTGATGGGTGGATTTGGGTTCCGGTATTTGTATTTACCTGGATACATTTTCGAAACCGTGTTGGTTTAGTATTATTAAGTGTCATCATTTCCACATTACTTTCTCAAACGGGAAAACAAATTTTATTTCCGAATGAGTTACGACCAGCAGCCGGAGAGATTGCACGAACAGAAATACATACCGTATCGGGTGTTGATTTACATACCGGAAATAGTTTTCCCTCTGGTCATACGACCACAGCTTTTACTATATTTCTTCTAATTTGTAATTTTATTCCAAAGCGGAATACTATAATGATTGGATATAGTATTGCAGTAGGAGTTGGTTATTCTCGCATTTACCTGGCACAACATTTTCCAGTTGATGTTGCAGCTGGCATGTTGGTGGGTGTATGCTCAGTACTCTGTTCACTATATATTGAACAGTATTTACCGTCTAAAAAAGCATCTCATGAAGTTGAATAAACATCTATTACTAACCGGATGGATAGCCTGTTTATCATCTGTAACGCTATTGGCGCAGGATACTACCCAGCAAATCAACCATGAGCGAAAAAATTTAAGTACGCAAATCCAAAAGCCTTACGTTATCTTAATATCTGCTGATGGATTTAGAGCCGACATGGCATCAAAATTTGGTGCCACCCACCTGCTGGAATATAGTAAACAGGGAGTTTCAGCAAATTTCATGAGACCCAGCTACCCCACTATTACCTTTCCCAACCACTACAGTATTGTAACCGGTTTATATCCTTCACATCATGGGCTGGTAGATAATGAATTTTACGATCGCTCAACCGGTAATACTTATACAATGGCGAATAAAAAACAGGTTGCCGATGCGTATTGGTATGGAGGAAAACCGCTGTGGGTGCTGGCGGAAGAACAAGGAATGTTAAGTGCCAGTTTTTATTGGGTAGCCTCTGAAAGTGCAATTCGTGGGATACGGCCAACATATTATTACAATTATAACACCCAAATTGGAATTGAAAGCAGATTACAGACTGTTAAGGATTGGCTCAATTTACCTGATGAAAGAAGGCCGCATTTGATTACTTTTTATTTTCCCGAGGTTGATTATGCCGGACATGTTTTTGGTCCGGATGCTGCTGAAACAAAGCAGGCAGTTCAATGGGTTGACAGAGCAATTAATCAAATGATGAAAATTGCCATAGCTTCTGGACTACCGGTAAATTTTATTTTTGTATCCGATCATGGAATGACAAATATAGATTCCAATCAGGTTATGCGATTACCGGCTTGCATAGATACAACCCGATTTAGAATTCCGGGGGGAAGTGCATTGGTTCAGTTATATGCAAAAGATCCCTCTTTTATTCAAGCTCAATATCAGACATTAAAAAAAGAAGCGGTAAAATTTGACGTTTATTTAAAAAATGAAGTTCCAAAAATATGGCACTATCGGGAGAAAGATGATTGGCATAACCGAATTGGAGATATTCTGCTGGTTGCTAAAATACCTGCGATTTTCAATACCGGAACTGGCAAAATGTCGCCTGGAAAACATGGCTTTGATAATCGGGAAAGTGATATGTTCGCTAGTTTTTATGCATGGGGACCACAATTTAAAAATGGGTTATCTATAAATGGATTTGACAATGTGCATCTTTATCCTTTGATAGCACAAATTCTCGGACTGAAATATGATGAGAAGGATATAGACGGGAAACTGAGCGTACTTCAAAAAATAATCAAGCAGTAGCTATTGTTATAGTAAAATAGTATGATTATTAGCAGCCAAATCTCTTATCAAATGAAAAAAAGATTCAGTTTATTGATGCTGAATATGGGTTTGCTGCTGGTCTGCCTATTTTTTGAATCTCACATTAGGGCTCAACCGATTCTTACCCAAATACCATTACATATAAATCTGGGAGTTACCAAGTATAACGAATTGATAACTTCAGGTTTCGAAGTTGAAAGTATGAACAAGCCTGCATCTGGAACAAGCAGATACATTCGTTATAATTTAGATAGCAGTCGTTTTTATGCACATATAGATTTTGATAACATCATCAATCGAATCAGTTATCATGCTGTTGCACATCATAAAATTCCCGATAGTTGGAAAAAAATTGGAATTCGTTTAGCTTCCAATTATCGTTATGTAAAGAATAGGCAGGCAAATAATTTACCAAAAAGAAATATAGTTCCCGAGAATGGGAATTCAATAACTGAATTCTTATCAATCCTAAATTCTCAAAAGGTTACTAATAGTAAGAGGACTATCGCATATAAAAGCGATTATCAAGTAGAGGAAACTATATCTTTTGAAATTGAACGTTATATTTTTGAAGCAGCATTTGTAAAATGGGTAAAACCATCATGGTGTAAAGATTGTGATAGTTTTACTGAATATGATAATGGTTTAATTTCTATTGAAATATCCATTAAAAATTGAATGCATTCGTTCCAATCAATCGCTTATTTGAATTTGTAAAGTATTTTTACTCTTTCCAACGCCATTCTCCTGCAATTTGAAGCGGCTCCTTTAATTTATTTTTAATCAAAAACAGTTTTGTTTCTTCATCAGTTAAAGTATGTGTTGCAATTTTATCTGCATTGGCAAGTGCATAAATCAACATGGCATTATAACGTACGGTATTTTTTATTCCTTTCTCATCTACCAAATTAAAAGCGTCACAATCGGCATGATAACAGGGTCCGGCATTATTAGGTAATGATCCTCCGGCTCCTCCCCCTGTGGGAACACCTTGTAACATAAAAGGCTGATGATCGCTGTGTAAACCGGCTCCGGTTCTGTATAAGTTGCCAAATTCCGGATCAACCTGCTTAACCGTTTCTCCAACCTGCATGAATAAATCCTTGGTTTCATCAGTGGATGAGGAAAAACCTTTAGGATCATTTGTCATGTCATAATTAAGCATGTAGCGAATTTTCTGTAACTCTTTGTTTTTTATAGACTGAGATACATAAAATCTAGAGCCTAATAATCCCTGCTCCTCACCCATAAACATAACAAATTCAATGGTTCTATCAGACTGAAGGTGAAGTGCCTGAAAGGTTCTAGCCATATCCAACACTGCAAATGATCCAATTCCATTGTCAATGGCACCAGTAGCCAAATCCCAGCTATCCAGATGACCGCCTACAACTATTTTTTCTGTAGGATATTTTTTACCGTTAATGGTTGCAATTATATTTCTTGCCTTAATTACATTCGAGTGGTTGGTCATTTTAATATTAGCCCAAACATTTTCCAATTTCATTTGCGCTTTTAATTTCATTCCATCCTCCTTACCTATGCATATAGCCGGAATAGGAATCAGTTTACCAGTTACAGACGCTGTACCTGTTAATAAAATCCCACCATTTGCGGTATTAATAATTATGATTCCTTTTGCACCATATTTTATTGCTAAGGCTGTTTTTTCTGAACGATGTAATGTTCCTGTTCCGGGTTTTGAATCGGGAAGAACGCCTAAATAAACCAAAGCAATTTTCCCTTTCACACTTTCAGGGTTTGCGAGGTAGTCTTCTTCCAGCCCATTACCCATATCAACCAATGGCAACTCTAAAAAAGCAGAAACCGGAGAATGTGCCAGGGTTACTGCTTTTATTGGTTTAAGTTGGAATTGTTTCCCAATGGAAACCGCTATGGTTCCCCTACTCCAGCTTTCAACTTCAAAGGGCTGATACCTTACTTGTTTAAAACCCCATTTTTTTAATAATTGAAATGCAAATTCTTCAGCGAGTTTACCATTTGCTGATCCAGTAAGCCGATGTCCAATTTTTGAAGTGGCTTCTTTTAAACTGATATATGCTTGAGAATGGTCAGAAACTTCCTGCTGTATGTTTCTGAACACCGGCATCCATTGGCTATTAGGTTGTGCATGAATGGATCCAGTGAATTGATACAATAGTAAAAAAAGTGGTATAACTATTCTCATAAAATGGTTTAAAGACAATTTAGCGAAAAAAAAATCGAAAAACTACAGCAGCGGATTTAAACATATCAATCCAGATTTAATTAAATCGCGGGAGGAAGGATTGATTACAATAGTTTTTGCTTCTCCCCCTTTTAGGGTATAAGTAATCGACTCAAGTTTTTCTTTCAAAAACAGATTTACAAATTTTTCAAATATGTAATAAGTATACTGAGAAACTTGTTGATTTTTTACCCTGTTGGTTGCAGAGAGTGTTTGTGGCAACTGCAAAGTGGCTTTATTTTCAAAACGAAAAAGAAGATCACCTTCCAGCTGCTTGGGAATTCCATTCGAAGTAAAAGATAATGAAACATAAAAAGAAGCACTGGCCATTTCGACTCCTAAACTACTGATTTCATCTGCGGAGGTTTCAATGGGTGTTGTAGCTGCATAAAGGATAGTTAATCCATTACTATTATATCGCGTTTGAACAACACAGGGCGGCTGCGAGAAAGCAATTTCAATCCCAAAAACAAATAAAATTACAAGAAGCGTTTTAATAAGCGAATGATTAGAAATACACCGCTTGAAATGACGAAATTGAAAAAGAACGTCAAAATTGTTTTTATATTGTATGAGTCTGTGGGACATTGGATAGCGTGCAATATACGAAAAAATTGATATTTGCAAAATATTTCGATAGATAAAATGCAAATAAATCCCTGATTTTCAGGGATTTATTTATAAATAATCACTTTTATTTTATCACTTGAATCACTTTTTTTCCTTGCTTATTAATAGTGGGAAAATCTTTCAAGCCATGATCATTTGATTGTGAAACATAAAATGTTTTAGGATAAAGTGCCAGATAAATTGGTGCATCTACATCAATGCCACTTTTTTGAATTTCACTTAAACTGAGGTTTTGATCTATCAATACTTCAGCATTCGTAGCTCTAAAATAAAGCGCATTGTTTACATCCACATTTGGACTATTAGATGCAAAAACAATGTATCCAATAGGCTTTGTAGAAGCAGCAACCGGATTAGAAGTCATATTCAGTACTATTTTATCATTCTGAATACGGGCTTCTTCAATAAAGATTTCATGAGTTGCTTTAGGGCCAAGTACAGCGACTTGAATGTAGTCATATCCAAAAACCGTTGCCATCTGAACAGTGGATTCATATCCATCTTTTTCGTAAGTAACCCGATAGTTACCAGCCGGTATTTCCTTGAATTCAAATCTACCATCTCGGCCGGTAGTTGTATTGCGATTTATTCCATTACCGGAAATATTTACATTAATACCTTCATAATTATTTTCTAAATGACCATACTTATCAACCAGCCAAGCTGTTCCATAAGGAGTGGCCATAACAGTTTGGGGAGCCGGCAATTCGGGTTGTTCAACCTTTTTACTGCAAGCACTTAATGACAGGCTTGCAACCAGTAATACCATCAGAGATTTGAGGGGAGTAATTAACTTTTTCATTGTATTTGTTTTTATTGGTTAAATGTTGTTTGTAATGCAAACATCCATCCGCCAGATTAAAACCAGCTTAAAACCATCTTAAAAACAAATTAAATCTAACTAATTGATAATCAAATAATTAAATTTTAGAAATCGTCAGTAACCAACAGTTTTTTCCCTCTTTAATCGAATATTGAATTGTACCATGGTGATATGCTGCAACGTTTTTCACCAATAACAATCCCAATCCATGCCCTTTTTTGGCAGTATGGACGGAAGATCGGAAAAAAGGTTGAAAAAGGGCTTCCCGTTCAGCCTCAGGAATCACGGGGCCGCCATTGATAAACTCTATTACTATAGCCTTGGAGTTAAAACTTAGTTGAACAATTACTTTACCATCTTCACCATATTTAACTGCATTGCTTAATAAGTTAACCAATGCACTTTGAATTAAACTGGCATCGCCCATGCAACTTAGATCTTCATCCGACTCGGGAAGAATCAAAAATTGTAATTCCACATGTGCATTCGCATAAGATTTCTTAACCTTAGTAATTGCATCTTCTAAACATTCATATATAGATACCCACGAAAAGGAAGTTGCGTTTGAAGGATATTCCGTTCTGGAAATTTGCAAAAGACGATTAACTAACTCTGCCAACTGTTCATTTTCCTGTTGCAGATTTTCTAAAATCTGCTGATATTCGGCTGCTGACCGCTCTTTTTGTAAAGCGGTGTCTATTTCAGCCATTACTACTGCCAATGGAGTGCGCAATTCATGTGAAGCATACCTAATAAATTGTTTTTGTTGTTCAAAAGTATAAGCAAGGCGATCTAACATGGCATTATAACTGAATGCCAGGGAAGCTATCTCATCTCCGGTAGAAAGTAATTGACTATCCACTTTTGCCAATTCAAATTCTGCACCTCCTGTATTTGTAATTTGTTGTTGAAGTGAAACCAATGGTTGCAAAGCCTTTCCGGCAAAAAAATAGGCAGTAAAGAGGGTTACTAATAATATGATTACAATTCCTGAAGCTAAAAGCAGCATCCAATCCCTAAATAGCATCGCCTGTTCTTCATCAACTGCCGCAACCAGAACATAGCGGTGCATATTTTCAAAAGTATAATAACATCCTACAGTCTCATAATTGCCTTCTGTGAAATATACTTCACCCTCTTTCTTGATTTGTAAAAGGGTTGATGGAGTATAATGTATAAAATGATCATCCGTACTGCTATATATAATTTTTCCGGAGTCATTTAAAATAATTGTTTTTTCGCTTCGCCAATCGTGCAGTGTATTTGCATCTATGATGCTTAAGAGGGTACTATCCACTTCTTTTACTTCCTCTAATAAACGAATGGTATTATCTGCTTTTTCTTTTAGCAGACTACGAAAATGTGTCCGGTGATTCTGGGTAAATAAAAAATAAATGATACAGCAAAAAATCATTAGCATGATCATTACAGCTGATACAATTACCCAAGCAGATCTCTTCCGGATAGTCATGTTATTTCCTCCTTTATATAATATCCAAATCCGCTGCGAGTATGTATTAATTTATCGGGGTAAGGCTTATCTATTTTCGACCGAAGAAAATTAATATACACTTCCACAGAGTTAGTTCCGGTATCAAAATCCATTTCCCAAACTTTTTCTGCCAGTTCGGCTTTTGATAAAACCCTGCCATTTGCCTTGAGCAGGGTTTCGAGTAAAAGATATTCCTTTTGAGATAACTTAATTAATTTACCGGCTCTTCGAACTTCCTTGGCTGCCGTATTCAATTCAAGATTACCTGCCGACAAAATATCTCCACGCTGAGCAGTTTCCATTCCCGACCGCTTCGCAATTACCTGAATCCTTGCCAATAGTTCCCGAATATGAAAAGGCTTTACCAAATAATCATCCGCACCTGCTGTAAAAGCTTCCATTTTATCTTCCACTTCACCCAGCGCAGTTAACATTAAAATAGGTATAGAAGGATTCTTTTTTCTAAATTCAGCACATAGGATTAACCCGTTTTTACCGGGAAGATTGATATCCAGAATAACAAACTCGGGAGCAACCTGAAGAAAAAGCTTTTCGGCAATGAGTCCATCATACGCAATTGTAACTGTATACTGCGCATCCTGTAAAGATGCAGACAATGATTGTGCTAATTTTGCTTCATCTTCCACCAATAAAATATGCATAAACCCTATTAGTTTTACCTTTGCGTTTCCTCAATTTACACTAAATAGAGCTATTGAATTTTCTTCAACATCTCCTTAATAGCAGCTTCGAGTTGCACATCTCTACCCTTTAAAAACTCCTCATAAGGAAGCGGCACTTTGATATCCGGTTCAAGTTGTAAATTTTCTGTAGGCCGATTTTCTTTACCTATTGTTGCAACCATCGGAATACCGAAAACCAGTGTTGGGTCTATTTGTGTTTCCCACCATACTGCGGTACCTGTTCCCGGAACTGGCATTCCAATTAATGAGCCTACCCCTGCTGCCTTATAAATATAGGGAAATATAAATGCATCGCTATAATTTCCTTCTCCCATTAAAACACAACTGGGTTTTTGCCATCTATCCATGGGCTCTGTTGGAGGTACTTTATTTCCCTGAGGGGCAAACTCAAGATAGGTTTTACCAGTAAACAAGGTAAGTAAATCGTTATGTAACCAACCCCCTCCATTGAATCGGGTATCAATAATAATTGCTTGCTTATTTTTATTTTTTCCCATCACTTCATCAATCACCGAACGATAACTGCCATCATTCATCCCTTGAACATGCACATAACCAACTTTACCTTTACTAATGGAATCAACTATCTGATACATTTTACGAGTCCAGCGTTTATACATAAGTGCAGATTCTTCCCCAAAGCTGATTGGCTTAATATTTTCTTCCCAATTATTTCCTGCTGCGTCTTTACCACTAAGCAAAGTAAACTTACCTGCTTTCCGATTAAGTAATCTAGACCAATCCTCTCCCCCATTCACCGATTCTCCATCAATTTTTTCGATGGTTACACCGGCACGGATTTTTGATTTAGCCATATCGGCAGGACCTTCAGCTATCACTTCCATTACTTTAATCCCTGTACCAGTATAAGCTTCATCATACAGAAGTCCAAGGGCCGCCGTATTGTCTGGATTCAATGGTTGAGGTGAATAACGACCGCCAGTATGCGATCCATTTAATTCACCCAGCAACTCACTAAGCAATTCCTGGAAATCGTAGTTATTACTTATATGAGGTAAAAATTTTGCATAGGCATCATGATACATTTTCCAATTGATACCGTGTATTGCAGGATCATAAAATTTTGCCTTTACCTGTCGCCAAGCGTGCTCAAAAATATAGGCTCTTTCTGCTGTTGCATCCAGTATCATTTCGCAATTAATTGACAAAGGAGTTGCTTTTCCAGCATCGTCAATTTTTAAAATAGACCCATTATTTACAACAAAAATATTCTTGCCATCTTTAGATAGTTCTAGTTTACTTCCACCAGCACCGAGCTTTGCAAGAATTTTAGTCTCACGAGTACGGGTATCACTCACCCACAAATCATATCCCTTTTCAAAAGAAGCAAGATAATAAATTTTACTACCATCGGCAGTCAAAGCATAATCACTTATCCCAGCACTGTTAATGGTTAGACGTACTTTTTTTGTTTCAATTCCTCCAAAGTCGGGAGACCAAGGTAATGTTGAATCTTTTTTGGAAGACTTTTGTTCTTTTAATAATGTAAATTCATCTTTCGATAAACGAAACTCATCATAAGCTGACTGATCGAGAAATAATCCATAAATATCCACCTCTCTATTTCCCTGATAAGCAAGCGATCTTCTTCCATCTTTATTATTAGCCCAGGTAATTAGTTTCCCTTCCATTCCCCATTTGGGATTGTTCTCACCAAATCCACTGTTTACAGGATGCAGGATGGGAGCATTCCCTTGTGCTGCAATTACTGCAGTATGGGCTCCGCCAAATCCAAAATACATATCATCTGCCAAAATAAATTTACTATCAGGACTCCAGCTAAAATCCAGATCACCATCAGCATAGCTAAAGTTTCTGCCTGGCGGCAAGAGCGTTCTGATTTGCTTGCTCGCCAAATTGATTACCCGTAAAGTGTTTCTGTTTTCAAGATAGGCAACTTCTTTTCCATCTGGAGAGAATCGAGCTTGAAATTCCTCTGCAGCTGTTGCCAGAAGAGGCTCTTCTTTCAATACTGTACTAGCATAAAAATAAGGATCTTCCTTTCGCAGCATTTTACAAGTATACACATCCCAACTGGTACCTCTCTCAGTTGCATAGAGCAGCGTTTTACCATCGGGAGACCACCGCACCATTCTCTCCTGTTCGGGGGTGTTGGTAATTCGCTTGGTAATATTTCCTTCTACGGCTGTTACAAATATTTCCCCTCTGGCAACAAATGCAATCTCTTTACCATTCGGAGAAAGTGAAAACTCACTCACCCCGCCGGTAATAGAAACATTTTTTTCAGTAGAGAGTCTGCCCTCATTTTGGAGAACAACGGGTACGAGCTTGGGAGACTGTTTGGGCTGCATTGTATAAATAGCACCATCATAAGAAAAACACAAAGTACTATTAGAACTCACGCTTAGGTGCCGGATTGGATGATCTTTAAGCTGAGTCAATTGCACAACTGATCCTCCATTTAACATTTGCTGATAAATATTTTGGTTTCCATTTTGCTCACTCAGATAATAAACTGATGCGTCATTAGGTGCGAAAACGGGTTCACGATCTTCTCCTTCAAAAGTGGAAAGTTTGGTATACGTATTTTCTTTTCGATCCAATAACCAAATATCTCGGGTAACAGAGGATGTATGGTGCTTCCTCCAGGGGTCTTCATAGCCTTTTCTGTCTTGAAAAACCAATTGAGTGCCCTTGCTATTCAGTTTAGCGATATCCATACCTGCTGCAGAAATAAGCAAGGGATTTCCCCCTTGAACACTTACTGAATATAAATTCTGGAATAGTCTAGGGCTATAGAAGCGAATATTATTTGCGGATATCCCACGGGCACTACCAAAAAATACAGATTGATTATCAGTTGCAAAATCGAAAGGATAATCATTGGCCGCATGCCAGGTAAGACGTTTAACTTGTCCGCCCGAAACCGGCACAGTAAACACATCAAAATTTCCATATCGGTCGCTGGCAAAAGCTATGGTATTTCCATCATGGCTCCAAACCGGCATCATATCATGTGCTTCGTGAATGGTAAGCGGACGGGCAACACCTCCTTTTGCATCTACCAGATAAATATCCCCTTTATATCCAAATGCGATGGTATTCCCGTCGGGTGAAATAGCAGGATAGCGGAGCCAGAGTGGCTGTTGCTGAGCATTGCTTACCAAAAAAGCAAACAATAGTGAAATTGTGAGCATATACTTTTTCATAAAACTATTTTTGATTGTAAAATCCGACTAAAAATACAGCAATCCCATCAGATAGTAAAACAGATTACCAATGGTTTTATGGGCTACCATTAGCAATGGCTGAAGTAACCACATTTACAAAATGCATTTTTATTGGTACTGCTTGAACTACTATTTACAATTTTGCAGACTAAAATATTATACTAAGTTCAACCAATCTAGCCTTCCTAACTAATTTTTAGTAAATTATGTATTTGAATGATGAATAAAAAATCAATTTAAATTTTAGGTATAAAAGAAGGCAATTGCATAATTGCAGCAAACTTAATTAGAAATAGAGAATTATTACTATAAACCCATCAGGAAAGCTTCTTAAAGTAGGCTCTTCGGGTAGGCGTCATTTTTTCAATTGCATAACGAAGCATAGTTCGGGGCATATTGGGAGCATTCTGTCGTAAAAATTCCTCTATCCTTTTTGGATCTTTTTTCCATCCTTCCCGAAGCATCCAACCGGTTGCCTTATGAATTAAATCGTGCGGATGATTGAGTAAGATAGCTGAAATACCGAGTAAATCATCCAGCTCCTGATTTCGAATAAAAGCTAGGGTAGTTATGATGGCAATCCTATTTTTCCAAAGGTCTTTAGATTTTGCAAATTGATATAATAACTTCCTATCGCGATTGAGTAACCAACCCCCTAAAACAATTGGTGCAGTTGTATCCACCAAATCCCAGTTATTGATTGCAGGCAGATTCCTTAAATATAGTTTTACCCAACGGGAATATTCACTTTCCGTTTTACTTCCATTGAATAATCTATTTACCATCAATAACCCGGTAAGTCTAACTTCATGGTACTTCGATTGTAATAATAGTTCAATATCTTTCAAGCTCAGCTGAGAAGCATATTTTATTGCCAATGCTCGTTGATGTGGAACTGCTACCCCAATAAATAGGTCTCCCTCCCCATAATCGCCCTTTCCGGTTTTAAAGAATCTGGGAGAAATGGTAGCCCGTTCTCGCGTGGCTTTACTTCGAAGTTCCTTCTCAATTATGCTTGTCCAATTCATTTTTCGTTGCTCCATTTAGATAGCACAACTTAAATTAATTCTAGTATAACTAATTTTATGCTATCGTAATATACGTACCTTTAAAATTAATTTTTGAGCAATGTATAAATTTATAACTATTTACTGCTTAATTACCCTTTTTGCTACTTCCCTACAAGCACAAACTGCCACAGGCAATTCCGGTTCAATGATTCAATTGAAGGATGCGAATGGTCAAATTGTACTTGTGGGAGAAGAAAATAAAACAGTAAATACCTGGTTGTTGAATAAATTTAGTAAAGGAACTATATTGTTTACTGATGGGAAGCAATCATCAGATACTGCTATGAATTTTTCGATGCTGACGGGTGAACTTTGCTATATATATGAGGGATCATTATATAAAGTGAGTAAGGCTGTAAAAAAATTCAGTTTAAGGGAACCATCGGAAAACGGTTCAGAAAAAATACGTCAGTTTGAAAATGGCTTTCCAATTATTGACAGAAATACGAGTACTTCATTCTATGAAATGATTTATGAAGGAACTAAATGGATTATTCTAAAATACTGGTACATGCAGCCAAGAGAGAGAACTGAGTATGGAGGAACTACTGAAAAAACTTATATAACACTTTCTGATTATTATCTTTTTAATCAGTCAAATAATTCATTACAACTATTAGGGGATAGATTAACCTTAAAAAAAATAACAAAATCAATGCCCGAATTTCAATCTGCCATTACAAAATGGATAGAAAAAAATGAAGCCCAACTAAAAACAGAAGCTGATTTTATTAAATTACTGAGTGATATTGGAGGATAAGATAAATCCAACTTAAAAGATAAATAGTTCTGCATCCCTGTAAATTTTTCTATGACAAGAACATTGTATCTAGTAACAGCTTTAATAGCAGGGTGGAGTTTTTATAATTTTTATAGTTATAGAGATTATGCGACTATTGAGAAAAAAAAAATAGTAAATACGCCAGTACTTTCAGATAGTTTATCCAATATAATTCTAATGGGTGTGGGCGATATCATGTTAGGATCTAATTATCCTTCCAGCGATTTTTTACCACCAGCAGGAGGTAAAAATTTACTAAAAGCAGTTGCCCCGATTTTAAAACGTGCCGATGTTAGTTTTGGAAATCTGGAAGGAGTAATCATGTCGGAACCCGGTACTCCTAAACAGTGTAAACAACCCGATTATTGCTATGTTTTTAAAAGTCCTGACGAGTATGTGCAGCACTTTGTTGATGCCGGGATAGATGTACTTAGTGTAGCCAATAATCATACAGGAGATTTTGGAACAAAGGGAAGAATGCATACTGCAGAGGTGCTAGCAAAAGCAGGGATTCAATTTGCCGGACATGAAACACATCCCTATACTATTTTTAAAAGAGGGTCTGTTACTTATGGTTTTTGTGCTTTTGCTCCAAATGCAGGAACCGTTTCCATACTCCAAAAGGAAAGGGCTATTGACATAATAAAAAAATTACAAGACAGTTGTGATATTGTAATCGTTTCGATGCATGCAGGTGCAGAAGGAACTAAATACAACCATATAACCCAAAAATCTGAAATATTTTTAGGAGAAAACAGAGGTAATCCATATTCATTTGCAAGAATGGCTATAGATGCAGGTGCAGATATCGTTTGGGGTCATGGTCCTCATGTAGTAAGGGCAGTAGACTTGTATAAAAACAGATTTATTGCATATAGTATGGGTAATTTTGCTACTTATGGAACCATTAATACGTTAGGCAAAACTGGGTTTGCTCCGATTATTGAAATAGAAACGGATCGGACGGGTAATTTCATACGAGGAAAAATTCATTCAGCCCTTCAGCAAAAAGGAAGGGGTCCTTTTTGGGATAGTACATATAAGGCAGCAAAGGAAATAAAAAGGCTTACTGAATTAGATTTTCCGAAAAGTGCATTAATAGTAAGTGAAAAGGGAGAAATCCGACAAAAAAATTTTAAATAGCACAACTCCAATTTACCTTAAAAAATTCATCGCCAAACAATTACTAAGTTAACTTTCAGGTAATTTTTTATTTGTATCTTGTTGAAGATATTGAGTGAATATATTTAAATGTTGATCGCAGTATAAATTTTAATTTTCAGCACCATTATAAAAGAGTATTCAATGGCTAGTCAGTTAAACCAACAAATGAGAATTTACCATCGCTACCTCGGATTTTTTTTAGCGGGAATTATGTTGATCTATTCATTAAGTGGCATTGTTTTGATATTCCGGAATACCGATTTTCTAAAGCAAGAGCAATTAACTACGAAAAAATTAGAACCCAATGCAAGTGAAGCAGTATTGAAAGAGCAATTAAAAATAAAAGACTTCTTTATAGAAAGAGAGGAAAATGGGATAGTATATTTAAAAAATGGAGAATATAATAAAGCTACAGGTATTGCAACTATTCGGGTGAAAGAGTTACCCAAATTTTTAAATAAACTCACACAGTTTCACAAAGCAAAAACAGGTGAACGGTTTTATTATATGAATATTTTCTTTGGTCTATCGTTATTCTTTTTTGTAATATCCTCTTTTTGGATGTTTATGCCAAATACCACTATTTTTAAAAAGGGTATGTATTTTGTTTTAGCCGGAATCGCTTTGGCAGTTATTTTGTTGATATTCTAAGCACACCAATTTTTTGTTTTTCTAATTCCTGCGTTAAAGGTGACTTTGCTTATCTATGAATAATAAATATATTAGATTTTTAAATGTATTTTATACATTTCGGCGCTTCTCTATTGAAATTATTTCAGTGTTTTGATAAAAAAAATAAATTTCGGTAGCATCAATATATTATAATTTTTTTATGCGTATCGAAATAATTATTAAAATAAAACAAGCCTAGGAAATATCGTAGTTCAATAATTCGTTGTTAATTGGAATTTTTTTTAAAAAACGTATTAACATTTCATTAACGTAATGAAGTGGCTTGTATGGGCTCTATATTTAAGTAAAAAATAAAACTGCAAAGCTAAAAATAGTAAGGCACACCCTTACAAACGAGGCAGAGTGCTTTATATTATTTTTTATAATTATACTATTTGTGAGAAATGCTAAAGTCAAATTCACTTTTCTATCAAAAAATAAAAGTTTAGTTTATTGAATATTATGGAGTACATATATAAAAACTAACAATTTGACTCAAAAATCAATAATTGAGTATAAAAAATTTTAAAAAAAATATTATTTTTAGAGAGTTGTAGCTCAACCATTGTGGCTGCAAATGTGTAAAGATAACCAATACCCTATTTTGACAAGTCAAAAGCTTGTAAACAAAAACCCGAAAGCCGATGCGAAGGCTGGCGCTGCTCATAATTTTATTATCCTTCATCTTCTCAGTTAATGGGCAGACCAGTTATAATATAACTACTTGTTCGGGTATTGCTTTTGGGTTCTCGGAAGTAACCGAACCCTCTGGTACTACTTATAAGTGGTCATTACCTGCTGGTTCTGATTTTTCAGGGGGTACTGAGGAAACCGTTGGAAAAACACAATTAACTGGTTTATTATCTAATAGCACCAATAACTTTGTTACAGCCACTTATACTATAACTTCCTCAACTGCCAATAGTTATACCCTTGTAGTAAGCATAGCCCCAGTTCCAAAAGTTAATGCGATTCCCGATCAAACCGAAGTTTGTCCAATTTTCTTTGGGACCCCCCTGATCTCACTGAGCGGACCAACCCCCAATACACGTTATTTCTGGAATTATGATGGGGTTAGTATTGGGTTACCATTTTCCGGAAATAATACAACTGAAATTCCAACTTATACTGCAAGGAATGAAACAAACTCTTTACTGGAACCCTTAATCAACGTGATACCCACTATCAATGGTTGCCAGGGAATACCTACGTCATTTAGAATGCGGGTGAAACCTGCCCCAAATGTTGGGGTACCGCCGGATGTATATCTTTGTCATGGTATTGCTTCATCACAAATTAATTTTACATCCAGTATTCCTAATTCAACTATAACATGGACAAATAATAAACCATCCATAGGTTTAGCTTCCTCAGGAAATACATTTATACCTGCATTTATTCCTAACTACACCGGATTCGTTCCTACCACGGCGATTATTTCTGTTTCTGGATTTAGTAATGGATGTTCGGGGGAGAGCAAATCGTTTCAAATTGTAGTGATTCCCATTCCACAAATGAATGCAGTAAGCAGCTTTACCATTTGTGGAAACGTTAATCCACCGGTAACTTTCCAAGCACCTTTTTATCCGACGAGTACAGAATTTATATGGTCAAATAATAATATATCTAATGGTCTCCCATCTGCAGGAAGAGGACAGTTAAACATCTACACTGCAAATAACTTTTCAAATATGCCTGTTACAGGCATCATTACTGTTAAACCAAGTCTTTTCGGCTGTGAAGGATCCTCCTTTACTTTTACTGCAACCATCCGACCCACTCCCAAAGTTGATAATCTGATAAATATTGAAACCTGTAACAATACAACGGTTGGCCCTTTCAATTTTAGTGGATCTGCAATTGAGGGTACTGTTTACAACTGGCAACATTCCAGTCCGGGAATTGGATTGGCTTCTACAACGGGTTCAGGTTCAATTCCGGCGTTTTCGGCTACGAATGTTGGAAATCTTCCCGTTGTTGCTACTTTTTCGGTACAGCCATTTACCAGTACCTGTACCGGACCTACCATGAATTTCACCATTCGTGTAAATCCGTCACCTACTGTTGCGCAGATTTCTGATAAAACCGCCTGTGAATTTCAAAATTCTGGTGCAATCAATTTTACCGGAAACGTTTCGGGAACAATTTTTAACTGGACAAATGACAATCCAGCAATTGGATTAACTACATCGGGAGTAGGAAATATAAGTAGTTTCACATATACCAATCCCATAATTCCGGATATTACAGGTCGTGTAGTTGTTACACCCGTATCCAACGCATGTTCGGGCACACCTATGAGTTTTTCTTTCACTGTAAAGGCTGCTCCGGAATTAGATGTGGTTTCATCATTAGTTCGCTGTAGTGGCTCATGGGTAGATCCCATTATTTTCGCCACCCCTACTATGCCAGGGTCTATAATTACCTGGACAAGAACCCCCATTCAAATTGGTCAATTACCCAATGATGTACCCTTGTCGGGAACTCAAACAGTTAATGGCTTTACTACTGTTAATTATTCACTTACACCTTATCAGTCAACTTTTACCGTTACTCCATTCTCAAATACCTGCTACGGACCAGTTAAAACTTTTACATACACCGTAAATCCAACTCCTACCGTTGTAATTTCTCCTTCGCTTCCGATAGATATATGTAGTGGGCTAACAACCACCATCACATTTTCAGGATCAGCACTTTTGAATACGCAGTACGAGTGGTCGAGTGGCAGCAATTTAATAGGCATTGGATTTTCGGGGATTGGGTCTATTGGAACTTTTGTTACAAGCAATCCCTCCGCATCTCCTATTTACACAAATATTCAAGTAAAACCGGTTGCAAATGGTTGTGCAGGTGTTACACAATCGTTAAGCATAACTGTTAAACCAACCCCGGGAATTTTTACACCCCCTAATTTAGTAAGATGTGCAGGTACCTCTATATCACCCATTACATTTACAGGATCGATTGTAGAAGGTACTCAATATAACTGGACAAATTCCAATACCAACATTGGACTCAGCTCTATATCGGGAACCGGAACCATCAATAGTTTCACGGCAACCAACAACTTTTTTGTTCCCATCAGTTCAATTGTAAACGTTACAGCATTTTCGAATGGTTGTAGCACTAGTACTAGTTTTAATATTCGGGTTAATCCGGTTCCAACTATAAATCCAATTACCGATAATGTTAATTGCAATGGAACAGCAATAACAATTCCTTTTGTTGGTTCTCAGATTGCCAAAACAGATTATGTATGGTCGAATGATAACCCCGGAATAGGAACCACTACATCAGGCGTTGGAAATGCATTATCCTTTATTAGCAATAGCAGCAGTCAGATTCCCATAACAGGAAAAATTACTGTAACACCCATTTCAAATTCATGCAGCGGCATTCCCACTATTTTTTCAATTGTCGTTAATCCCATTCCTTCTGTTAACAGTATTCCAGATCAAGTGATTTGTAATGGTTCTCTAACAAATCAAGTGATTTTTTCAGGTTCAATTCTAAATAATACAATTTACAACTGGACCAATAGTAATGTGGCAATTGGGTTAGCAGCTTTAACGGGAACGGGTAATATTGCTGCCTTTACAACAAACAACAATGGCTTTTATTTGCCTGTGGCTAGTATTATAACTGTTACTCCTATTTCGAATACCTGTTCGGGAACTCCTATTTCATTTTCAATTATTGTAAATCCGACTCCAACGGTTCAGTCATTTTCGGATGTATCGTATTGCGAAGGAACAAATATTACACTTTCCTTTTCAGGATCTGCCGTTCCAGGTACTATCTATCAATGGAACAATTCGAGAACAGATATAGGTTTATCTTCCTCTGGCTCAGCCTCCTCCTTTACTTTTACTGCAGTCAACACTATAAACACTCCAATTTCGGCTAGAATTACAGTTACTCCGGTATCGAATAGTTGCTCGGGTGTATCAAAATCTTTTTCCATTACAATTCATCCGCTACCAGAAGTAATGACTGTTAGTAGTAAAAAAGTTTGTAGTAATGTTCAGTTAGCGACTATTAATTTAACGGGATCCTCGGTTGCTGGAACACAATACAATTGGAATAGAACCAATGTACCCATTGGATCTATTCCTATTAGTGGCGTAGGAGATATTAATTCCTTCACAGGTGTGAATCTTTCAAATGCACCTATCACATCATTATTCACAATTACCCCAAGTACTGCTAATTGTTCAGGCATACCGGTAAACTTCTCTATCACTATTAATCCACTACCTTCTATAGCACCAATAGCAGGTTTAACACTTTGCGGAAATCAACCCACCGGTATTATACAGTTTACAGATCCAACAATAGGTGGTACACAATTCGAGTGGACGAACAACAATCCTTCCATAGGTTTAGCTGCATCCGGTATCGGGTCAATCGCATCATTTACAATTACGAATAATTTTACTATCCCGATTTCAGCTTTCATTACGGTAAAGCCTGTAACTAATTCCTGCTATGGACCATCTACTCAATTTGAATTGAAAGTGAAACCTACTCCAACAGTTCAGCAAATTGATAATATTACCATATGCAAAGGAGTAATTGTTCCCAAAATTATATTCAGCGGATCACCTATAGGAAATACTACTTATAACTGGACAAACTCAAATCCTATCATTGGTATAGCTTCTACCACTGGAATTGGGGATATTGACACATTCACATCTACAAATTCATCCAACATACCTATCAGCACAGTTATTCAAGTTACTCCATTTTCAAATGATTGTACAGGATCTACCATGCAGTTTACTATTAGGGTTAATCCAATCCCATCGGTAGCCACTATTCCTAGTCAAATTATTTGTGCTTCACAAAGAGTACTACCTATTTCATTTACAGGAACAACAAATAATGGTAATGTTGTAGTTGATGGAACAATTTTCAACTGGACAAATAATAATGATGCTATTGGTTTACGAGCTACTGGAATAGGAAATATTTCATCATTTACTGCTAATTACATTACTAATTATTCTTCTACAGCGCTAATAACTGTAACTCCGGCTGCGAATAATTGCACAGGTTCCCCACAACAATTTACTCTAACAGTAAGACCAACCCCCGGTATTCTTCCAGTTCCTGATCAAATTTTTTGTGCCGGACAAGTTACAAATGCCATTACTTTTACCGGATCCACGATTCCCAATACTCGCTATGATTGGTATGCGTCAAATAATCTAACAGGAATTTCAGCGTTCAGTGGAACCGCCAGTATTAATGCATTTACTTCTGTTAATATTTCGAATGTAATGCTAAGCAATACCATTACTGTTTCTGCTTTCAGCAATGGTTGCTCATCAAATCCCATTAATTTCCAATACAATGTTTATCCAATACCTTCTATCACGCCCATTAATCAGATTATTGTATGTGATGGTCAGCAGGTAAGCACAATTGTATTTAACAGTTCCCCGGTTGCAGGAACCAAGTATAGATGGACGAACACTAACTCAGTAATTGGAATTCCTGCTTCGGGAGAAGGAAATATTATTGCATTTACAGCCATCAATAAATCCACCACACCAATAATCAGTTCCATTACAGTAACACCTGTAACAAACAATTGCTCAGGAACCAGTATTAGCTTTACCATTATCGTAAAACCCAATCCGATAATGATCACATTATTACCTCAGGTAATTTGTGCAGGTTCAATTACTGAACCATTAAGATTTGTTTCATCACTTCCCAATACACAGTTCAACTGGACAAATAGTGAACCGCTAATTGGGCTCCCCTTTACAAGTGGTATTGGAGATATACAATCCTTTACGGGAACCAATCAAACCGCCTTACCAATTACAAGTTTATTTACCATTCAGCCGGTTGCCAATGGATGTATTGGGCCTGTTCAAATTGTTCCGATTACAGTTAATCCTATACCCATTTTAACTTCCCCTCTTCTCCCCGATGGAATTTGTAATGGTTCTATATTCAGCTACACAGCTACTAGTGCAACACCAGGTACTAGCTATGCTTGGGAAAGAGCAGCAATATCAAATATCAATTCAAATGCATCATCGAGCGGATTTGTTTCATCTATATCTGAAACATTACTCAATGCAAACCCAACAGTCTTTACTGTATCCTATTCTATTAAGTTAACGGCTAATGGTTGCGTTAATTCACAAACAGTATCTGTGCTGATCACTCCTGCAGCTTCACTTACAAGTCCACTTTCGCCTGCAGCAATTTGCTCCGGAACTTTATTTAGTTATACTATTCAAACTGCAACTCCCGGAGCTGGATTAACCTGGAGAAGAAATCAAATACCTGGAATAAAAAATCCTGTAAATATTGGATTAGCCAATATTTCGGAATTACTGGAAAATACAACTTTTTCACCGGTAAATGTGGATTATCAGGTTACCTTGGTTTCAGGGGGATGTGTTAGATCACAAACAGTTACAACAGTAGTTTTACCGGTACCCAATTTGAGTGCAAAAGTTTTAACAACCTGTTCGGGTATTGTGTTACAATACACGCCAACCAATACAGTTGAAAACCTAATAATGACATGGTTACAACCAACTACATCTTCTGCAGGCAGCATATTAGGAGGGTCTGCTGGAACTAGCACCAGCAACTCAGGTACTTTTGTTCAATCGCTTTACAATACTACAACGCAAACTACAAGTGCTATCTATAGCATTCAAACCCGAACAACCAGTTGTATAGGGAATACTTTTACTCTAACAGTTCAGGTTTTACCAGTTCCAATTTTTAATGATGTTACAATTAATCCTGTTTGTAGTGGAACTCAATTCAGTTATATTCACCCTGCTAGTTTACCTGATACCAGATTTGATTGGACCTTACCAATTCAAGTTCCCAAAAATAGCATTGATGGAGCAAGACCAGCATCCAACCAACAACAGTTTTTCCAAACACTTTATACACTTAACAAAATTCAGGATACAGTTATATATACCGTTCAACCCATCACATCCAATTGTTACAGTAAATCATTCTCATTGGTGGTTTTTGTGAAACCAGTACCAGTATTTTCGAATATTTCCACAACTATTTGCTCAGGATCCCGGTACACATTTTCCCCAGATAGTATACCTGCAGGAACAACTTTAACATGGGACATTCCTGAAATATTCCCATTAGGCTCAGTAGGTGGAACAAAATCTCAAAATATTCCGGCATCAACTTTTTCACAAACACCAGTAAATCTTACCAATTCGGCTGCAATTATTAAATACAAAGTATTTGCAAGTACATCAGGCTGTTCATCACCGCCTTTTCAAATTGAAGCAACTGTAACACGCCCAATACAAAATTTTGCTGCGCTCAGAAGAGAAACATGCAGTGGTGTGAAGGTAGATCTAACTCCTACTAATCTTCCAACAGGCATGTCCTTTACCTGGAATCCATCGATTAATTCTGCAAATTCTATGATTTCAGGAATGACTGGTTCTAATATCAGTCTTTCAAAAATAGAACAACAACTTTATTTGAAATCAGTTAAGATAGATACCAGTTTGCTTTTAAACAATAATTTTCAACTTAAACGTGATAGCATAGCCTTTACAATATTACCATACTTAGACAATTGTGTAGGTAATCCATTCACTGCGGTAGCCGTATTAATTCCATTACCACAAATAACAATAAACACCATTGAAGCACTTTGCCAAAACATCAACGACACCTTAAAAACCTTTTTAGCTGGAACTGGTCCCTGGCAGTATAAGTTTGATGACAATGGAATACCCGGAGTAAGAACTTCCATCAATAGTTCTATTTCCAATTTGGTACTTCCCCCGAATAATTATAGAATCAACCCAAGAATAACTAAATTTTTCCAGATACAAGATGCCTACTGCACAAATACGGAAGATACGATTGTAGTCACTCAAAAAATGTATCGCCTCCCGGTAGGTAAAATACAATCATTACATGGCAACTTCATTTGCAATAATAAGCTTGATACTTTAATCGCCTTATCGGCTGATAGTATTATTTCATTACAGTGGTTAAAAAATGGGTTTCCGATTTCAGGACAAATTAGAGATTCATTATTTACAAATGAAGCGGGAACTTATCAATTAGTTTTTACCAATCAATTAGGGTGCTCTGACACAGCCATTGCGGCTCATAAACTAATTGCCAGTCGTGTTCCGGTTGTAAAATTCAAATATGACCTTAGTTGTATAAACACTGTGATAAAATTCTTTAACCAAACAGATTCTTTAGTTACCGGGCCAGTAACCTGGAAATGGGATTTTGGAAATGGACTTACATCAAATACCTATCATGCACAAACTACTTATTCAGTTTCAGGATCGTACCATGTTCTATTATCTGCCAAACAACAAAATTGTGATGCATTCCTCCCGGTTACTTTAGATTCAGTAATTCAAATTGTTCGTCCAATTGAACGGGAAGATTTGCCTAGTATGAGTGCATATAAGAATATCGGTAAACCAATTGTTGCCAGAAATTTACCAGGATATAAATATAATTGGTCGCCAAGCTATGGATTAAGAAGAACAGATAGTTCAAGTACCATTTTTAATTATGGCACTTCAGTTAAGTACGGAATTAGTATGACTTCCCCTGAGGGATGCGTAACTACAGACTCCATCCAGGTTAGAGTATTTAATGAACAATTGGTTGATATTTTTGTGCCTAAAACTTTCACTCCTAATGGAGATGGCATTAATGACAAAATTTTTGCCTATACCTCGGGGATATCAAAATTCAATTATTTAAAAATTATTAACCGATTTGGTAAACAAGTATTTGAAACAAGAAATGTAGATGTTGGCTGGGATGGATTTTTCAACGGAGCACAACAACCCATGTCTATTTATTATTGGATAGCTGAAGGTATATCAGAGGATGGACTCACTATACAGAGAAGCGGACAATTTCTTTTAATGCGATGAAATACGTTACGATGAAATATAATCATCAATTCAACAAATTAATTGTCTGTGCAATTATTTGCCTATTCAATATCAAAGCCACCGCTCAAGATCCTTTATTTTCTCAGTTTTATGCATCACCCTTACATGTAAGTCCGGCACTTACGGGAGCAGGTAAAGCTGACTGGAGAATCATCTCGAATTTTAGAAATCAGTCAGTGGGAGATCAATTTATTAGTTTAAATACAACAGCGTTATCATTTGATGGTAAAATTTACAAACAACCCTATCGAGCATCAAATTATGTTGGACTTGGTTTTATGATTTTACAGGATGCAGGTTTACAGGGAGCATTTAAAAATAATCTTTTCCAACTATCTGCCAGCACTCATGTGAGCTTAGACGAAGAAGACAATCATGGAATTTGTGCAGGCCTTGGGGTAAGCTATAATAACACAATTATCAACTTTAATGATCTAACTTTTAGTCCGCAGTTATCATTAGAAGGATTCAATAGAATACTGCCCACTCAGGAAATGTCATTAAATTCTATAAAACCTTTTTATTCAGTAACTGCTGGTATTTCATACACATATACCTCCGACAAAGCAAATTTTGATATTGGAGTTTCCGGATATAGGTTTAATAAAACCAATAGGACTGCATTAAATGATGGTAATCAAATAGAAGCCCCCCGTTATAATGTACATGCAGACTTTCAAACTTTTTTAAATGATAGATTGGCAATCAATATCAATTCGATATTTGTATTTCAAACACTTGCAGATACTTACTTGGTGGGTGCCAATTTTGGAAGACTTATGAATAATGATGATTTGCCTACTGTATTAAATTTAGGAATCTGGTACAGGCAAAATACTGCAATTATTCCTTATGCAGGACTAATGTATAAAAATATGCAAGCAGGACTAACCTATGATATTTACATAGGAAATTCATCCAGTGGAGCCATGCGAACTTTTGAGTTATCTTTAATTTTCAGAAAACCCGGCAAAACTGGGAGATTGATGGATTCGTTTGGTAAGTAAAGTGATCGAATAAATTAATCAATGTTGGTTTTACATTTACAATTCCTACAAATTAACAATGCCAACCCTCACAGATCGGCATTTTTCTATTTGATTGTTATTTCTTAAAATAACATGTCGGGATGACTGCCACGGGTTTTAACTTTTGGGGGGATTTGGAAGGGTTGATTAGGTTCTAAATAACACAATTACCATTATACATTTGCTTGTTCCTGTTTTATTTCAAAGCCTTTTTCTAATTTATTTTATAGAATAAATCTGATAGATAATTCCAGCAAGGTTCTCTTGTGATCACAATTTACTAATTGAAAACCAGATACTTACATCAGAATCAGCAAGTCTATTTAAATTACACAATTATCAAAACTTGCATTTTAAACATGTTTTGATAATTTATTGCTATTTTTGAAATATGACAAACTTTACCAATAGAAAGCAATATATAGACAAGCTACTTTCTTTTAAAGATAAAGATTTAATTAAGGTTGTTAGCGGGTTACGTAGGTCTGGAAAATCTACTCTTCTTGACATTTACAGGGAACAATTACTTAAAATGGGGATTGGCAAGCGGCAAATTCAATTTTACAATTTTGAATTACCAGAAAATTATTTAAACAAGAGTTGGGAAGATATCTATTTTGACATTAAAAAGAAATTACAGGATGGCAAAACCAATTACATCTTTCTGGATGAGGTTCAGAATATCCCACTATTTGAAAAATTAGTAGATGGGCTTTTTGCGACTAAAAATACGGATATATACATCACTGGCTCAAATGCATTTTTGCTGAGTAGTGAATTGGCTACACTATTAAGTGGTAGATATATTGAAATTTCGATTTTACCTTTTTCTTTTTATGAATACCTAACGGCAAGAAATATAGCGACCGGCAATAAATATCTTAACTATGAAGCATTGTTTTTTGATTATGTAAATGAAACATCCCTACCGAAAGGAGTTGAATTACGGGAAGGTGGTTACGATAAAATTTATGAGTACCTCGAGGCAATTTATGCAACTATCATCGAAAAAGATATAACACAACGATACCAAATAAATAACAAAAGAGCCTTCTCCAATATTGTAAAATTTATTGCAACAAACATTGGCAATGCACTTTCACCTAGTAACATTTCAAAATCATTAAAACAGGATGGAAAAAACATACATCACTATACTGTTGAAAAGTATCTCGACTATTTGACTGCTAGTTTTGTTTTTTATAAAGTGAACAGATTTGACCTAAAAGGTAAGAAGCAATTAGCTACTCAAGAAAAATACTATATTGTAGATGCCGGATTAGTGAACGTTTTAGCAGGAAAAGAGAGAACTAGAGACCGAGGACACATCTTGGAAAATGTTGTGTATTTGGAATTATTAAGAAGAGGCTATAAAATTTGGACCGGTACAAGTAGGAACAGTGAAGTAGACTTTGTATGTAAAACGCCTACAGGCAATATTGAATACTATCAAGTTTCCTGGAAATTAAGTGATGAAAGCGCCATTGAGCGTGAATTTAGTTCCTTAGAAAAAATTAAAGACAACTATCCAAAATTTTTGCTCACAACAGATTCATTTACCATAAATCGTGGAGGTGTAATCCATTTAAGTGTTTTTAATTGGTTACTTAGTGAAAGTCAATTGAATTAGTATAGGTCATGCTAAATCTGACTTGTTGTATGCGTAACTTTAATTCGTTGCTCATAAATTTTTCAGTTTCTAATTTATAACTTCCAAAAATTAGAAATGCCGACCCTCACAGGTCGGCATTTCTTCTGTATTACTACTCTAAAAGATATCTTCCGTAGTGAGAATAACCCCGCACTTTAGTGCGGGGTTATCATGTCGGGATGACTGGATTCGAACCAGCGACCCCTACGTCCCGAACGTAGTGCGCTACCGGACTGCGCTACATCCCGAAACCGGTAAAATGCAAAATTAATCAAAAGACAAATTTTCAACATCCCTTGGATTACTATCCTGACTATTGTATTACCTAAGCTCAATAAAAAAAGGCCGACGAAATGTCGACCTCATTTGGAAATGTGTGTCGGGAAGACAGGATTCGAACCTGCGACCCCCTGGTCCCAAACCAGGTGCGCTACCGGCCTGCGCTACTTCCCGATGGGCATTTGCCCTTTGCGGTGAGGGAGGGATTCGAACCCTCGGTACAGTTTGACCCGTACGGCAGTTTAGCAAACTACTGGTTTTAGCCACTCACCCACCTCACCTTAGCCTTGTGGGGCTGCAAAAATAGTTTTCATTTAGTGATTTGCCAAAAATAACTGATAATGAATGGGAAAAGAATAATGCGCTCATTACATGGCTGCCAACTGAACTTTCTGGGTCAATTCCATAACATTTTCCCTGAAAAAGGAATCTGTATCCATCAAGTCTTTTACAGTTTGACAGGAATGAATAACCGTAGTATGGTCGCGACCACCAAAATGCTCCCCAATATTTTTTAAAGAATTTTTGGTAAATGCCTTTGCTAAATACATAGTAATTTGACGAGCCTGCACAATTTCACGCTTACGGGTTTTATGCAGTAACTTATCATACGATACATCAAAATATTCACATACCATTTTTTGAATAGCATCAATCGTAATTTCCTTACTGCTAGTTTTAACAAAATTGCGTAAAACCTTTTTTGCTAGTTCTACATCAATGTCTTTTTTGTTCAAACTGGATTGTGCCAATAATGATATTAAAGCCCCCTCCAGTTCCCTTACATTGGTGCTGATATTATAAGCAACATATTTTACCACATCTCTTGGCATTTCCAGTCCATCATTTTTCATCTTTTTCTCCAAAATTTCAATCCGCACCTCATAATCGGGTATCTGTAAATCGGCGCTTAGTCCCCAGCGGAAACGACTTAACAGCCGCTCTTGCATACCATCCAAATCTTTAGGCGCTTTATCCGAAGTTAAAACCAATTGCTTCCCACTTTGATGCAAGTGATTAAATATGGCAAAAAATGCATCCTGACTTCTCTCTGCACGACTAAAAAATTGTACATCATCTATAATCAATACATCAATCAACTGATAAAAATGTATAAAATCATTGATGGCATTGTTGCGGCTATGATCCTGAAACTGATTAATAAATTTTTCACTACTTACATATAAAACAACCTTACTCGGATGCAGGCGCTTTACCTCATTACCAATTGCCTGCGCAAGATGTGTTTTTCCTAACCCTACACCACCATAAATTACCAATGGATTGAATGAATTATTTCCCGGCTTCTCCGCTACCGTTTTGCCTGCTCTTCTGGCTACCCGATTACAATCTCCTTCTACAAATGCATCAAAAGTATAAATCGGGTTGAGCTGAGGATCAATTTGCATTTTCTTTAAACCCGGAATAACAAAGGGATTCTTCACTGGATTATCAATTACCAGTGGAAAGTTCATCTCATTGTTATTGTAAGTTTTCATGTGACTTGCCGGCACATCCATTGAGCCCGAACGAGTGTTACTTCCGCTATCTACCAATATTCGGTACTCGAGACGGGCATCCTTACCCAGTTCACGTTTCAGGGTTTTTGCCAACAAGTTTACATAGTGCTCTTCGAGATATTCGAAAAAGAATTGAGAGGGAACTTGTATTAATAATACATTATCTTTTAACTCCAGCGGCTTAATCGGCTCAAACCAAGTTTTAAAATGCTGCCACTCCACAATGTCTTTGATTATACTTAAGCAATTTAACCAAACTGATTCCGCGTTCTTAGCCATACGATAAAAAAGAGATTTATATTGAGTTATTGAATTTTATTACAGAACCTTCAAGTTAAGGTTTTTTTGTTAATTGTGGATAACTAAAAAAAATAACTTGGGAATGCGAATATGTAGGTTTTATGTTGAAAAAAAAATTTTTTATTTTGCTATTTTTTTCTCTAAGAATAGTCTATTAGCTTTCAACGTTTTAGTAGTGCCTTTTTTTGGAAAAAAACAATCCATCCTCCCCAAATAACCCCCTCCCCTTCCCATCTGATTTACGAGCGTAATTCCTCCTATTTTATTAATAAATCTACGAGGTTGTTCATATAACCGATGAGAATGGGCTCCAAAAATTATATCAATTCCCACATTCTCCTGTGCTAGTTGAAAATCGTGAAATTTTTCTGTTGTGCCTTGATCACCCAAATGCGATAAACAGATAATCAATTCACACCCCTGATTCCTCAATTGAGTAACACAGGCATTTACCCTTTTTATAGGATCATCACATACAATTCCCATGGAAATTGTTTCAGATAAACAGTTAGATAATAGTATACCTACACCAATAATTCCAATTCTAATATTTCCTTTATTTAAAATACAATAAGGACTTACCCATTTTTCCCATGCTGTTCCTTGGGGTGTATAATTACAGGCTAATAATGGAATTCCAACTTTTCCCCAATGAAAATCAAACATTTCCTTCCCTGCTGCCATCTCCCCATCCCCAAATGCTACTGCATCATACCCCATTATTTGAAGTGCTTTCCAAACAGGTGGCATCTCTTTAGTTAATATGTTGGGAAATATTCCAGTAAAATCTCCTGAATCCAGCAGTAAAACGGGAAAACCCTCCTCTCGAATTTTTTGAATCATTTCATGCCGGGCAACTAACAACTCATCTACCCGTGAGAGGTTGCGTGTTGAATCCGCCACAGATAAACCGGAATGTGTATCATTGGTATGTAATATCACCAATTTCCTTCCCAACTCCATTGCCCTGCCCCAATTCCTGTTATTACCCAAAAAACTTAATCCAAGCATCACGCACTTATAAATGATTGTTCTCCTAGAAATCCCTTGCATACATTCTTTTTTCTTGTAATAAAGGGAGCGGCTTTCCATTTAGCGTGAAACTTTTACAGTAATCAAATAACATACTTCTTACATCTGCCCTGCCCCAGTTACAATCAGCAGGTAAATCTTTCAGTTTCCCGGAATTATATGCATCTTCAAAAATCAATACTATATGATATAAATCATCCTTATGTATCTGTTTGCCGGAGAAGGTAATCACAAGCTCCTGGTTACTTTGTTTACCTATTTGAATATTTTGTGAAACAGTCCATCCTCCCTGCTCCATCAACTTCTTAATTAAGTCGGTGAAGTTATTACCCTGCATTGCTATAGTTCCCCAAATTTTGTTCTCTGGTAACACCTGAAATAATTGAAGTAAGCTTATGCTCCCTCTCGGCCAATATCCTTGTATTATAGATACCGGCATCAATACCCCAGCTATCATACTATCCTGATTATGTACCGAATGCCATATTCCATCGGCCAACAAATTAGCAAGGGCGTAATCCGGTGCTTTATTAAGCCAAGGATGGTTGGAAAAAGCAATACTTTTTTGTAAGCTATCAACCAATACTCTGCGATAATTATTTATGATCCGGGCAATTGTATCTGAACTATTTACGGATGGCTGTAGTTGTATCCGACTATACTGTATAGGTATAGTTTGATAAGCTTGACAGGAGCAAATCAAGGAAAAGAGTATACAATATTCTATACTAAATTTTTTCATGGATGTTAAAATGGAAAGGTAGTATGGCTTATTCGGCTAAGCCCGGAAATTTTCGCACAACTCATCCCGCGAATATTTCCTAATTTTGTAGATTCAATTTAAAATTTATGTCATACGAACTAACCGGCAAACTGACAGCCAAAATGGATACTGTGCAACGTTCTGAAACTTTTAAAACGAGAGAATTTGTAATAGAAAAAACAGAAGACATCAATGGCAGATCCATTACCAATTACATCAAATTTCAATGCGTACAAGATAAAACTACTATGCCCGATCGATTTCATCTGGGAGATGATGTAAAAGTATTTTTCAATATTAAAGGCTCCCGCTGGAGTAAAGATGGCAGAGAAGGGTATATTACCAATCTGGATGCCTGGAAAATGGAGACAGTGAAAATGAACACTTCAGATACTAAGGGAGATAGTGGTCAATATTCAGACATCCCACCAGCTTCACCAGGTGAACAACTGGACGATTTGCCATTTTAAAACTTGAATAAAGGTTTTAGGATAAACACCTAACCCTATGATACATACTTTGCAACTCAGGTTAGCTCCTGAAGAGGCCTACAATAGTGATATTTTCGAAGAGCTGGTAGCAAAAAAACTTGCAGTTCATGTAAGCGACATCTCCGGAATTCGAAGATTAAAAGAATCAGTTGATGCCAGAAGCTCCCGTCAGATTGTGGTAAACTGTTTGATTGAGGTAAGTATACACGAGTCACTCCCCCCCCAATATATTCCTATTCGTTGGAAAGATGTAAGTAAAGCAAATCGACGTGTGATAATTATTGGCGGCGGACCGGCAGGATTATTTGCAGCACTGCACTTAATAGAGCAGGGAATTCAACCGATTATTATTGAAAGGGGAAAAGAAGTTAGGGCGAGAAGAAGAGATTTAGCTATCATGAATAAAACCGGAGTAGTTAATTCCGATAGTAATTATTGTTTTGGTGAAGGGGGTGCAGGAACCTATAGCGATGGAAAACTCTATACCCGAAGCAGTAAGAGGGGCAATATCCAGCGAATACTTCAATTATTTCATCAATTTGGCGCGCCAGATGCTATTTTATATCAATCGCACCCGCATATTGGAACCAACAAGCTCCCTAATATTATTACCGCCATGCGGGAAACGATATTGGAATATGGTGGTATCTATTTGCTGGATCAAAAAGTAATCGATATACAAATTAGGGATGGTTTATGTACACATGTAATCACCCATACCGGAAATCATGTAACGGGAGATGCAGTTATTGTAGCAACCGGGCATTCGGCACGTGATATCTATTCTTTATTCCATACAAAAAAATGGCATCTGGAAGCCAAGCCATTCGCCTTAGGCGTGAGAATAGAACATCCGCAAACATTAATTGACTCCATACAATATCACACACCACAAAGGAATTCCCTGCTACCACCTGCTGCCTATTCTCTGGTAGAACAGATAAATAACAGAGGCGTATTTAGTTTTTGTATGTGCCCGGGAGGAATTATAGCACCCGCTGCAACAGGACCCGGGGAATTGGTAGTAAATGGATGGAGCCCCAGTAAAAGAAATAATCCCTTTTCCAATAGTGGACTGGTAGTACAGATTGAAATGAAGGATGCAATAAAGTATCTGGCACCCAAAAACAAAGAGGCAGTTAGTCCACTTTTATTATTGCAATTTCAACAGGCAGTAGAACAAAAAGCATTTCAGTATGGCGGTGGAAATTTAGTGGCCCCTGCCCAGCGAATGACGGATTTTGTAAATAAAAAAGTTTCATCCAGTTTACCTCATTGTAGTTATATCCCAGGAATTCAAAGTGTGGATTTGGATCAAGTGCTTCCCGATTTTGTAAGTAATACGCTAAGAGAGGGATGTAAGGCTTTTGGTAAAAAAATGAAAGGGTATCTTACCCGGGAAGCTGTTTTGGTGGCTACTGAAAGCCGAACTTCTGCGCCTGTTAGAATACCCAGAGATGCTGAAAACCTTTGTCACCCCCAAATACGAAATTTATTTCCGTGCGGAGAGGGGGCCGGATATGCAGGCGGTATCGTTAGTGCTGCCATGGATGGAGAAAGAGTCGCAGCTAGGATTGCTACTCTGTGGAACACATAAAAAATGGGCAGAAACTAAAACTATGAGTTCCCCCCCAGGAATCAAAGCATGTTTCTGCCCGGTTCAACTTTACTATAAACCTTATGCTTCTTACGTTGACGATACAAACATATTAGTAAGCAGAAAAATAGAAAACAGGAAAAACCCTGTATTTTACCGACAGGTAAATTAAAGCGGTACAATTCCATTTCGGAGCGCATATAAAACAATACCCACCCGAGAATTAACCTGTAATTTTTTAAATACACTATCCCTATATCCATCAATGGTACGTGGACTCAAATTAAGTATATCTGCAATTTCTTTATGTGTTTTATCAGTACAGGCCCACTGTATAAATAGTTTTTCCTGATCACTTAACAAAATAGGGAATGTAGATTGTTTACGTAATACCGGTCGGGGAACCATATCGTTGTGGGCAAACCCTTTTTCGTGCACTTCTATTAAAATATTTTTTAATTCGTCGGGCTCAGCATCTTTTAAAAGGTAGGCACACGCACCATTCGTTAGCATACTAATAATAACAGTTTCACTGCGCAGCATGCTCAATGCAATCACTTTTGTTTCTTTGCAATTTTTATTAATCCATCTACAGGTTTCCGGTCCGTTCATTATAGGCATGGAAACATCGAGCAAAATCAAATCGGGACCGGCCTGCTGTTCCAAATAGGCAATTAATTCTATTCCATTAGAACCCTGAAACACTACCTTGAAACTACCCATAAGTTCCAATAAGGCTGCCATGCTTTTCCGAAATAAGATGTGATCATCAACCAATGCCAGGGTTATCATCAGATTTTTTTTTATATGTTATAGAAACCAGGGTGCCCTTTTCAGGCTTCGATTCGATTGCCAACTGAGCACCAATTAAGGCTGCCCTTTGTTGAATACTTCTCAAGCCGATGCCATTACCCGGATTCCGGTTGTTTATTGAAAACCCATGTCCATTATCCCTTACCAAAAACAGATATTGTTCGGGAGTCTGCTGAATAGTAATCGAGATATTTGTGGCACCTGAATGCCGGATGATGTTTTGCATCAATTCTTGAAAAATCCGATAAATAAAAACGCTATCATTTTTATTGATAGCAATCCAATCCATTTCGGCATCGAGTTGCATATTGAAAAGTCCGGTTTTGCGCATTTGAAGCACCAAGAATTCAATCCCATTTAATAAACCTTTTTCCAATAACCGATCGCCCTGAAATCCCATGCTAATTTGCCTCAGTTGATGAATGGCTTCTGAAATTTGGTCTCGGATTTCTTTAATGGAACCCAGGTGCTGATGCTCCATTGCCAGGATGCTTAAATTTAATTTTGCCAAACTCAACATTTGTCCAACACTATCATGTATATCCTGTGAAATATGTTGGAAAGTATGTTCCTGCACTTCCATTCCTACTTCCAGCAATTCCTGCTGGTATCGTTTTTCCAGCAATTGTTGGTTCAATTGTAAACGTTGTTTTTTCCGGGTAAATTGAAAATAAAATAACAACGTTGCGAATGCGAATAAAAATATAAACGCACTGGCTATTACGATGCTGATGAGGATGTGGTATTTATTTTGCATGTTATGATTGCCATTGAAATACAGGAATATAACAGAATACTCAACATTCGAGGAATCAGAATATAAATTTGCTCACCGAAAATTATCAGCTGCTGCATTCTGATAAATTCATATAATGAAAAAACAATACAGATTCCGGAGAAAAAAATAATTACCCCGATTGCTATCCAGCCAACTGGATCATAAGCAGGGTTTTCAAGTTGATCTTCATCAAACTGGAAATATAAATATCCTAATGCACATACAGTTAAAAAGAAACCTTCTATTATGATGCAATAATAAAAAGCCAGGTATCGCTGTGGAAAGAAAAAACATGCGATCAGAGTGGCTATAAAAATAATGGGAATACCTATTTGAATAATCCTTTTCATGTATGTCTCGCGGGTAGCATGCATAAATAGATATCCATAAAAAAATAATTCGGCAATTGCAATAGCATAATTGGTTCCGTAAGTACTTACCCTAGCTATTTCCTTCTGCCACACGGCTAATACTTCGGCACCGGAAATAAATAATAAAAAAGGTGCTAACCCAACCAACCCCTGATTACGCAAATTTGCAAAAAAACCAATTGACAGTCCGGCACAAATTAGTTCAACGATATTATAAAAGTAAAGATGCATCTAAGGGCATTTACAGTTACTACTATGATTTCGCAACTAAAATATAGTAAATGCTCCCGAGAAAACCCTGAAAAAATACCTGATTTTATTAGGTATTTATACCTTACGCTTAGAATCCATTTCCATTTTGGAATTGTGCAGAGCGTGACTGTAAGAGATTATTCTTGAGTAGCTGATTGCCGGAGAAGTATCCGATTTCCTGTTGATATCGACTAAAATCCGATTCGGAAAAACTTCCGGTAATTGCCGTAAGATCAGGTTTGCCGGCATCAACCCAACAGGTGTACCAACAATCGGCAAGTAAATCGGTGGCTACCAATAATTGCTGATTAACTGTGTTTCCCAGGCTGGCTGCATAGGCTTTTGCGAAAGCAGTAGTATAGCTCCTGCTTTCTTTCCCATTGCGCATTTGCACCCGATATTTTTGCTCGGGAGTAAAATTAGCAGATACTTCCCGCTCCTTTTCTAATACTCCGGGTACCAAAGCAGCGGCGGCATATACCGCTTTCCAGATTTCCTTCCCGGGATTTTTCAGATACACAGCACGATGAGAAGAAGATAATTGATAGTTTTGAATTTCCAATTCTGGTACCATTGACTCCCACAAACTGTGTAACCCTTTTTGATCCGTTAATTGTCCGTCATAATTTTCAGTCGTATGCAGGGGTACTACTGCATCAGCAATGTAATGTCCTAAATCAGCTGCATAAAACAAAATACTATCCTTATTCATGGCAACAAAAGCAGCAGTGAGTCGATCTTTCATCCACAGAATATGATAAGGAACAAATCCAGCCTTATTTAAACTATCCAATCCATAACGTTTGACCGCCTCGGGCCATGCAGTTGGAATATTTTTCCCATATTGTTCTAAATCTATAAAATGCCTGGGGGCTTCCGCCTTATCAGAATTGCGTCGTAAATCGGGCCGGGGTGAATGATAAACCAGGTAATCCATATTTTTATAAAAAAAAGGGCCCATGGCACCCGGCAACTCATAAATACTTAATTGATTGATGGTTCTATGAACCAAAAACCCCCAGCTACCGGTTGTAATTAAAACAACCAATAAAACCAGAGAGCGAATTATTGAACGACTGAAACGCATGAGCAGGGTTTTATCCCACAAAAGTAAACATTTCAAATACCGATTGTAATATTTTATCTAAAATTGCTACCAATACTTTAATTCACCTGATAAATTCAGGTATAAATAACAATAACAGTTTCATTTTATCTGAATCATTATGTTAGCACTTCATCACCTCCAAAAACATTATTCCGGACAAAAAGCAGTAAACGATATCAGTTTTACAGTAAAGCAGGGCAGTATTTTTGGATTATTAGGCCCAAACGGAGCAGGAAAAACTACTCTTTTGAGAATGATAACCGGAATTTTTTATCCCGACCAGGGTGAAATAATGTTCGATGGAAAACCTTTTGCCCCACTTACGGATGTAGAACAAATTGGATATATGCCGGAAGAAAGAGGTCTTTATAAAAAAATGAAAATTGGTGATCAGGTACTCTACCTTGCACAACTGAAGGGGTTGAGTAAGCAGAATGCGATGAAAAAAATAAAATATTGGTTCGAAAAACTTGAAATGCAAAGCTGGTGGAATAAAAAAGTGGAAGACTTGAGTAAAGGGATGAGTCAGAAACTTCAGTTTGTTGTGACCGTTTTACATGAACCCAAATTGATTATTCTAGATGAGCCCTTTAGCGGCTTAGATCCGCTGAATGCCAACCTAATTAAAGACGAAATTTATGCGCTAGCCCGCAAAGGCAGCACCATAATTTTCAGTACACACCGAATGGAACAGGTTGAAGAAATCTGTGACCATATTGTTTTAATGAATTTGGGAACTAAAATGCTCGATGGTAGTGTGCCCGAAATCAAACAACAATTTAAAGAAAACAAATTCTTCATTCGATTTTCAGAACCCATTGCTACCCCTAATAGTCCGTTGTTTAATGTGGTAAATCAAAAGGAAAAAGAACTTACCCTTCAAATGGAGCCAGGTACAAAAAGCAATGATATACTTCAATATTTTATTAACCAATCGGCTTCTGTTGAAGCTTTCCATGAAATATTACCTTCACTGAATGATATTTTTATTCGTTTGGTAGAAGGAACCCAAGCCACTGCACGTGCCTTTCAAAACAATCAAGCCTAATTCACCGATTTCGGAAAAAAGTTAACTATGAACAAGATTTTACTGGTTGCGAGTCGCGAATTTTTATCCCGCGTACAGAAAAAAACATTTCTCCTTTCCACCATCGGTGTCCCGCTACTCATCGCTGCTTTTTATGCTGCCATGATTTTCTTTCAAATTAAATCTACCGACCATTTCAATATAGCCGTGTTAGATGAAGCCAATGTATTGGGAGGTAAAATAGAATCTAAAAAAAGTGAAATCAATTTTTTGTTTGTTCAATCAGATACCGCAACCCTAAAGAAAAAACTGGATGAGCATACTTATGATGCCTTTATCTATGTTCCTGCATCTTTTCAACTAACCCGTGGCGATTCCGTTGAACTCAGATCATCTAAAACACTGGGATTATTAACCCGTGAAACCATTGAAAATACGCTGAGCAAGGTACTGGAGGAAAAAAGATTATTACAACTCAATGTTTCCAAAGCACAAATTGATAGTATTCAGCAACAAAAAGACCCTATCAAATTCACTTCTGCAACTGGCGAAAAAGAAACGGGATCCAAAGCCGGTATCAGCTATGCAGTTGGAATGATTGCAGGTTTCCTTATCTACATCATTTTATTCGTATATGGCACCATGGTTATGCGCGGGGTAATGGAAGAGAAGGTTAGCCGGATAGCTGAGGTAATTGTGAGCAGCGTTAAACCTTTCCAATTAATGATGGGGAAGATTATCGGAATTGGAGCAGTAGGTCTTGTTCAATTTTTAATTTGGGTTGTACTCGTATTTGGTATACAATTTGCCCTGCCATTAATTTTTCCAGAAATTGCTACTGCTGTGCAACAACAACCGGTAGCATCTGCCGGTGCACAAGCTGCAACAGCCGTTCAAAGTAATGGAGGATTGAATGGAATGATGACTGCCCTTCAAACCATCAATTTTCCTGTGTTGATCGGATGTTTTATATTTTATTTTTTGGGTGGCTATTTTTTATATTCTTCTTTATTTGCAGCAGTTGGAAGTGCTGTAAATGAAGATCCACAGGATGCGCAGAGTTTACTGTTTCCCATTATGATGCCTATTATTTTTGCTTTTGTAATTATGACGAAAGCCGTAAACGACCCCAGTAGCAGTCTGGCAGTTTTTGGTAGCTTATTCCCCTTTACCTCTCCCATAGTTATGATGGCAAGGGTAGCCTATGGTGTGCCGGAAGGTGTTAGTGTATGGCAGCTTTTACTTAGCATGTTTTTATTAGTTATTACATTCCTAGGAACTACCTGGGTTGCAGCCAAAATTTACCGCACTGGTATTTTATTGTACGGAAAAAAAGTTACCTGGAAGGAAATGATTAAATGGACATTTCGTAAAAGTTAAGCCTTACTGACTTAATGAAATACGCACATTTACTCCTGCTCGTGTATTGGTTATGGGAGCTGATGTGGATATATACGGAGTAACCCTTCGTTGGTCAAAGAAAAATTTCAGGCTCACCCGCTTATTTACTATATAATCTATGGAGGGCTGAATGGTAATTTCCTTTTGCCCGCCTGTGCCATACGCATTCGCCTGATCCAGCCTACTGTTACTCATTGCCATATCCCGCATGGCAAGATCAATGCGGAAATTGATATCATTTTGTAATCGCTTCTCCCCTTTAGTGAATGGTATTTTGAAAGGAAGCGTAAGCCCATTTTTTCTCCACGACAAGCCAAAATTCCATTCTGTACTTCTACTCTCACTTAACTGATAATCAATTAAACTTAAACTGAGTTGACGGCTTTTCTTATATTCAAATCGAATATTCATTTGACCATTGGTAGTAACATCAATCCCAATCAATGGCTCAAAACTTTCTTTCATGGTAATATTGGGAACTAAAAAGAATGGAACAAAGTTTCCACTAACGGTATCAATAAATCCGGGTGCATTAAAGCGGAAGGGATCCCTGTATAATAGCGCACTATTATAGCTATTCATGCTTAAATTACCATTATATCCATGTGTTATTGCCACGTTACTAAATAGCTTGGCAACTCCCTCCATTTTGGTTAAGCCATAATAGGTTAGTCTCCAATTGGGTCGGGGCAAAAACCCACCAAATGGATTCGCCTTGATATTGGGATTCGATTGATTGATGAGAGAAATTTTAGACGGATCAGCTCCAGAGTAGGCTGCTATAAAAGCCGGTAAAAGCACATCCTGTGAATACCTGCCATATCCTTTTGCATAACCATCGGCGGTATATTGCTGACCCGGTGCAAGTGCTTTCCAATAAGGATTTGTTTCAGCTACCCTACCCGATATTACCTGGCGATAATCTTGAAACCTTTTGAATGTTGTAGAAATTTCATTGGGATTATAATTTTCAAACAGGGTATTAAATCCAATATAGGAAATACTGAATCCTCCGCTTGCTAATGGACCTAAATGGTTGAATCCGGAATTTCCCGTGGTATCCTTAAACAGTTCTGAATACTCTTTTGAGAATGATTTTTCCAGGCTTACTTCAATTCGCAAATCTCTAATGGGTTCGAGTTGAGCATTGATCCCAAGTCTTTGCTCAAAATTTTGTCTAAATAATAGATTAAACGTACTGTCGCGGGTTAAAATACCTTGTTGTCCCTTTTTATTTAACCAATTGGTGTCGGGCTGTTTTCCAAATACATAATCTAATCCGGGTGAACTACTTTTCCAGTTTTGACCTAAAAACTGGGTACTGTCTAAATATCCGGGTACCCGACTTCGATAATTCTCGGAATAGGTTACGGATACATTTTTAACCATAGTAAGTATTCTACCTGCGGCTCTCTCTGCACCTGATAATTCAGCAGGTTGTCCGGCTTTCATCAGTCGCTGTGCAGTTCGCTCATCCCTTTTCATTTGCCGCCATTTCTTGAGTGCTTGCCTTTTTTTCTTTCCCTTCAATCCCTTAATAACTTCTTCTCGGCTGGGTATTACGGTTCCTAAAGCATTTGCCTGAGGAGTGTTGGGTTGATTATTTATGTTAGGATCTTTTTTTGGTTTGGGGGGAGGAATATTATCCAGTGAGCGAAGCCAGCGGGATTTATTGTAGAGACTGGTAAAATTTAACTGAGCATTGAAATTATTATCCTGCGAATTCTCGATTGTATTTCCCTGTGCAATTGCCAATCGGCTGGCACCAATCCAGTTATAACTTGCTCCAAAAGTATAATTCGCCTGAATCCAATCGGTTAGAGGAAATTTACTCAACGGAAGTGAATAACTGAGTGTGGCTTTTTGTTGATAAATAGTATTCCTGCCTCCCTTAAAGAAGTTATTTCTAACCGTATCTTTTTTCTCTCTTGTATCAATTCTTCCATTTGGCTCATCAATTCGTGCATTATCGATCGCGTTCATATCTATAGTAATGGACCGAGTTGGCTTCCATCCAAAGCGATAATACCGATCGAAAGTGAAAAACTTATCATAAGTTGTATCTACCCGGTTAATGGTATTGCCGGGGGCATTGATTACCCTGGGAATAAATTCACCAAATTGCCGATTAATATCTGATCTAAAACTTAAGGTGGATGGCTTCCAATTTATATTAAAGTCTCTTACTAAACTGAACCACGGAGACCGGTTGGTAATTAACTTTTTAAATGGTTCCACAAATTTTTCACTTCCTGCAAATGTGTACCCGATTCCACCTCGATAACGGGATATGTTATTTTGCAAAATCACAGAACTACTTTGCTCAACTATTGAATAAGCATAATTAAAATCAAAATTACTCAACTTAAATAAATTAGGTCGAGGATTAGCAGACCCAAAGCGGACATTGGTAAAATTAATCGTCTTGATAGTGGTTTGCTCAATAGCAGCATTTCTAAGAGAATCCTGTTGTGCTTTATTCAGGATACTGAGTTTATCTTTCAACCGTACATCCAAATCAAATGGATCAAATTGAGGAGTGATTACTGTTCGGTTGAGACTGGCATATACCGGCAGCGTTAATCTAAGTTTTCTCGGGAATAATTTTCCGGCATCGATATTCGCGGCAACATCAAACTGAAACAGATTATCTTTAGCTCTTTCATTTACCCTTTGCTCTATGGTTCCAAATCCCTGACTTCTGTTACTGGCAGCCAATGATATACTTCCTAAATCGGCTAAAGTAATATCCATACGGCCCAATGCTGCCCAACCTCCTTCTTCGTTGAGTGCAGATAATCTTAGTTCATTTACCCAAATTTCGGCATGCTGAATAGGACCATCTGGCTTGAATGGGTTTTCAACTCCTATGAGGATTCCGCTAATAGCCCCTAAGTTCGGGTTTCCTAAAATAGATATCACTTTATTACTATCGAGGGTATTTCTATAAATTGTATTGAGCGGTAACCCTGCTGCATTTCTCCGCATTTTTAAATTGATTAGTTCGCGCAGAATAATATCCAAATTGTTCTGGTTAGGCCATACCGCTTCTTCCTGTCCTTTTACATAAAACCCAGGCGGAGTAACTTTAAGTGGAATCTTAATTTCATAATAATTGTTCAAAAAATCCTGACCAATTCTGATAACCGCATTCAATTCCCCATCTCGTATCGGTCTTTGCCCTTTTACAGATTCTGCATGAATATACATGGAGAGTTTGCCAAACTGCCGGATATCCCAGGTAAATGTTTTGAAAACCGCTCTGGATTCTCCCGTATACAGGCTACCTACCTGTAAACTCATTGCCTGTTCATTTTGCTGAATGTTCACACCGTTATTACTCAGCAACTGCATTCTCTCTACATTTGGAGGCATGATATAATTTACAGGCTGGCGTGCAGAATTTTCCTCCAGATTAACTGCAAGTGTATTAAAAGTGGTTCCGGCATTATTGATAATAGGGGTGTAAGTTCCGGTAGTATCTAACTGATAAGTAAATTGTCTCCACTGATTACGCACCAGGTTTAATGTTGCAAAACGAATCACAACTGAATCTTCAAAACCAGTAAGAAATAAACGGGCAAAACGGATAGATTTAAAATCGGGAATATTTCCTACTCGTCTCGAAAATCCGCGAATGGGTACGCGAAACAAATACCAATTTTCGGTTCGTGTTACGCCATCAGCCGAATTTACGGTTACTGTTCTTTTATCGGTTATATAGGGAGTTACTCCTACATCCATCCCGGGCTTAAGATTAATTTCATACTCATAATAAGCTTCTGTTTCGTTCAGCGTATTATCCCGATTCAAATCTTCATTATCAGGAAATAGCGTTGCTGCAGAAGTAAATTGTCCGCCTGTATTGGCAATAGGTGAATTACCCTGAGGATTATTGTAATTTTTATACCTTCCTATTATCCCTGTTCCAGCCAGATCGAACTGTGCGTCCCGATACCAGATATAATTATCACTGGCAGGATCTTGCAAAGATTTTTGATAAATAACCGAACCGGTTCCAAAATTATTTGCGAGTTTTTGCAAAACATATCCTTTTTTTCTTCGCTCTCCATCATCATCAATGCCATCAAATCCAACATCCTGATAAATACGATCATTCGGATCGTTACTAAATGCCTGAGTAATTTGAATTGGATTTACCGGAGTTTTACCCCAGGTATTCGTACTATCTACATCACTGGGAATATTGGGAGTATTCATTCCATTTTCGTAAAAACGTTTACCATCTTTCAATACATCTTCACTAACATTTCCCAAATTGATATACATTTTTCCTCCTTTACTGGAAGGATTTTTAATGAAGGGATCCTGCGTCCAAAATTCTATATATTCCAGGTTACCTGTTTCGAAATCGGTTTGATCAATTGAACGCATAATTCCTCCCCACCTGCTTGCAGGCCGGCGTAGTCTTCCATTCGGGTCTAATTCAGTAATTCGGGATTCATAATTGTATGGTCCCCTTTCGCTTGGAAAAAATGCCAAATCAAAAGTAGTTGTTAGAACATCCGTTATATTGGTTGTCCGCTGAGGAAACAACTCATTGGTATAAACCTGTCGAACCCTTGGATCACTTAACTCTTCCAGATTCTTTCTTAAAGGATTACCCGGACTATTCTTATCCTGCAAATTTGGTTCAATGTTGTACCAGGCAAGCTTGGCACGATTAAAATTGTAGTTGATAGAATCAGATAAGATACTTTCGGGAAATAATGGGTTGCCTTGAGGAGTAGATGCCATCGTCCAGGCTACCATTGGAAAACGTAAATCGATACTGCTTTTGGTTCCTTCAAAATCATCAATAAAACTTAATCCCTGAGAGCCCGGACCAATTTGCGATGGATGTCCGGGTTTTAAAACAGCAGCCTCGCCATAGGCATTCATTGTCGAGCGAGCTTTTGTAGAATAGTTAGGTAGTTTATCTAATAAACGTGTAAGCCAAGGCAAATCGGTTTTATAACTAAGATCCAGGCCATACATGGTATTTTTAATCGGATCTTCAGAATACATGGTTTTGGTGAAGAATGGGCGCTCTGCCAATTTTACGGCAGTAGCACCAATAGAGAATTTTTTATTGGCAATATAATCAACGCGTAAACCGGTAAAACTCCTTTGCTGCATTCCAAAGCCGGCATTATTTTCGAAACCAACACTCACAGGTACATTTGAACTTAATATACCAGGATTTATAATTTTAACCGTTCCTAAATTATAATCAACAATATAATCGGTTCCTTCTTTAAGTTGCTGACCTCCTGCAGTTACAGTAACGGATCCTGGTGGCACATTAAAGGTATTGAGCGATATTTCAGAACCACTCGTACTTCCTTTCACCTGACCTTGCATGATAAATCTATTCAGATTTGCATAAGTTTGAGCGATTGCTTTTATGGAGTCATATAAAGCATAGTATATGTATTTTTTTTTCAGTGCAATAGACTGACCATTAAAAGCCAACCTCTCAAGGTCTCTTCCAAAGGGTTCCAGCACCGGAAAAATAATTCTACCCTGTTTAGGTAAAACCGTATATCCGTCAACGAAATCAAAAATTCCATCCGGCTGAGGATCATTTCTTCCATTGAGTCGGTCTAAATTCAATACACTCAAAATAGGACGACCCATCACCCCCGGATCTCCTTCGGGAAGATATCTTTTCATTCCTCCACCTGGATCATCATACAAAATATTCAACTGGAATCCCTCTTGCTGAATACTCCCAAATAAATCAAGGGAATATACATTTTTCATCATCCAGCCCCAAATAGGAAGATTGATTCTTTGAGATGTTGCTTTCAATAATTTAAGAAACAATTCTTTCTGAACTCCTCTTGTTGAATCCAAAGCTACATCTTGTGAAAACTCACCCACTTGATACACTCTTCCATTAAAAGTAAATTGATAAGCAACTGCCAATACTTCATCAGCTTGCAGTTGAACATTAAGAGATACAAAACCTACTTGTGGATTAAAATAATATTCCGAGGGATTTAGTTTACGGGCAAATGTTTTTTCATAATCTTCAACCGGCCGTAATCCTTTTGCTAACAACAAAGAATTGATAACAGCCGGATTACGTGCGGAAGGGTTATTCACCAAAGAGGCAAACAAATCATTGTTTCCATTATTGGGAAATTCACTATTACTTAGCGATCGAATATTTGGATTAAATGGTTTCGATTCACCAAGATCCATAAATCCTACAACGTCACGTGCATCGGTTGTTGCTCCGGTTCGGTTTGTTACCCAAACCTCTAGCCTTTGAACTTGAATCTGAGACATAATAACCGGCAGATTCGACATTGACTTATTGTAGTTATTTTTAAAATATTCACCCAATAAAAAATGTCGGTTTTCCTCATAATCGTCTAACTTTTTGGTAAAATTTTGAGTTGCAGCACCTCCCTGTAAAGCAACCGATTGACGGGTTGAACGTTGGTTGGCAATTGCTCCTGTAATGAATACTTTACCAAACTGTAGTTTTGCTTTTGCACCAAATAAATTTTGGGCACTTGGGATCAATGTACTGCGAGATTGAAAGGAAATATTTCCAGCCTCTAAACTTTTAATGATTTCATCGTCCATCCCCTTATAATCCAATTTTAATTGGTTATCAAAACCAAGATTAGAAAGCGTATTGTAGTTTATTGGGAATTTTAATTTATCGCCAATGCTTGCATTTACATTTAATTTCAAATTCATATCGAAATCAAATCCACCATTTTTTCGGGCTCGTTCAGGCAAAGTGGGGTTATTTACATTTTGACCCTGATATCCTGCCATTACGTTTACTTCACCATTGGGCTTAATATCAACTTTTAATCCATTTGTTCCAACTCCAAAAATGCGGTCGAATAGATTACTATATACTTGATATGGAGGTCTGGCAGTTTTTTTATTTAACGCAGTGATAGCATCCGCTCTCTTTTTAAAATAAGCTGCTTCCGATTCGCGGGCACTGATTTTCCAAAATTCATCAAAACTAAGGGCAGCAGGTTTTCGGTAAAAACTATTACCTATTTTTTCAATAATATAATACTGGCGCGTTTTGGGGTCGTACTGAATATTTTTTTTAACCAAGGAAGTATCCAGGATATCGAAAGGGTTCCGGCTGGGTATAGAAAAAGCGTCGCCTCTCCGGTCGGTTATAGGAAAACGGGTTGTGTCTTTTTTCTGAGCCCATACAGGAACAGCAAAAAGCAACTGAAGAGCCGCCAAAAGAAAAATTCCAAAATACTTCAATCCCAGAGGGTTGGTTAAGTAGAAATAACGCTATAGAGTCCTGTTTATTGGTTAGTAGATGCGAAGTAATGAGATATTTATAACGATTGTAATGCCTGTTTTATTAAATCCTCTAATGCTAAAACTCCCTGATGCGCCTGCAAGGTTTTTTTCACGGCTTGCTCTGCCATCACCCGTCCGATTCCCAAAGCCACTAAAGCCTGCACGGCGTCTGCTTCCAACGAAGAAGAGACTCCGGAAACAGGCTGAATGCTGCCCGAGAATTGCTTGCCTAATTTGTCTTTCAACTCTACAATTAGGCGCTCTGCAGATTTTTTACCTATGCCCTTGATACTTTCCAGCTGACGGGTATTCCCACTCACAATTGCGTTAGCTATCTCCTTGGGTTCCATCCCCGATAGCATAATACGGGCAGTGGAGGCACCAACACCGGAAACACTTATCAAATGCAAAAACATATCTTTTTCGTCGGGATGATGGAAACCATATAATACATGAGAATTTTCCGTTATGTGCAAATACGTGTAAATCAGTCCATCTTCTAGTGAACTTATTGCAGAGTAGGTATGCAAACTAATCTGAAGTTCATAACCTACACCCTGTACATCCACAATAATCCTGGAAGGTGACTTAACAGCAAATTTTCCTCGAACAAACGCAATCATAGCTACCAAAAATAAGCCAAATCAGGCATTTTTGTGGTGCAGAAGACTGTGAATCAGCAGTAAAATGCTGCTTTTAGATATATTTAACAGTTTACGCAATTCTTTTGTTTTTTCTTCAATTTAATTCATGTTAGGGCCGTAACAGAAATTGGTAAGGGAATTTGATGGATATTTGCGCTCAATTTCATTTGATTTTCATGCAAAAAAGAGCCATTATCACAGCCGTTGGGGGGTATGTACCGGAAACCAAGCTTACCAATTTCGATTTAGAAAAAATGGTTGATACCAACGACGAGTGGATTAGAACCCGAACCGGAATTGAAGAACGCAGAATTTTACGTGAACCCGGAAAAGCCAGCAGTGATATGGCTGTTAACGCTGTGAGAGAATTAATGCGGAAGCGTAATTTACAGGCATCCGCAATCGACTGTTTAATATGTGCAACCGTTACTCCGGATATGGTTTTTCCGGCAACAGCCAATATTATTTGCGATAAAATCGGTGCCAAAAATGCCTGGGGCTACGATTTATCTGCAGCCTGTAGTGGATTTTTATTCGCCCTTACCACAGCCGCCATGTACATAGAAAGCGGTAGATTCAAAAATGTAGTAGTAGTTGGGGTGGATAAAATGAGTGCCATCATCGACTATACCGACCGAGCAACTTGCATCATTTTTGGTGATGGTGCCGGTGCAGTTTTATTGGAAGGGAGTGAAGACACACAACTGGGTATAAAAGATAGCATATTGAGAACTGATGGCAGTGGTAGAGAATATTTACACATGAAAGCCGGAGGTTCGTTAAAGCCAGCTACCCTGGAAACAGTAATGAATAAAGAACACTTTGCCTTTCAGGACGGCCAGCCGGTATTCAAATTTGCTGTGAAAGGGATGGCTGATGTGAGTGCAGAATTATTAGATCGTAATGGATTAACTGGTAATGACATTCAATGGCTGGTTCCACATCAGGCCAACCTGCGGATTATAGACGCAACTGCCAACAGGATGGGTTTACCCAGAGAAAAAGTAATGATAAATATCCAAAAGTATGGTAACACTACCGCCGCTACTATACCCTTATGTTTGTGGGATTGGGAAAAGCAATTAAAGAAGGGTGATAACCTGGTTTTAGCTGCTTTCGGAGGAGGATTCACCTGGGGAGCCACTTGGATTACATGGGCCTATGAAGGACATGCTTCCTAATTTTGCTTAGATACTTACCCTCTTAATTTCAACTTATGAAAAGGCAATTCCCACTCACCGGCATTAGTTCTTTAACTGTTCATGCCGGACATGAACAAACTGCCCATCACGCTCATATTACACCAATATATGCTACCTCCACCTTTACTTTCGATTCAGCTGAAGAGGGGATGGAAAGATTTGCCGGTGCCGACAAATCCAAAATTTATAGTCGCTGGGGTAATCCGGGTTTTACTGTAGCTGAGGAAATGATTGCTGCCTTGGAATCTTTCGGCATTGTAGAAGATGATGATACACCACTTACATTGAAAGCATTGCTGCATGCAAGCGGACAAGGTGCAATGTCTACTATGTTTTTTAGTACGCTGCAACCGGGAGAAACCATACTTTCCCATTATTCCCTGTATGGCGGAACGCAGGAGCTGATGCAAAAAATTTTAGCCCCAGCAGGCATCCATTCCTGTTTTATTGATATGCATGATCTAAATGTGTTGAGCGAAACCCTGGAAAAAAATAAAAGTATCAAGCTGGTTCATCTAGAAACACCTGCAAATCCAACTATTCGTTGTGTAGATATTGAGAGTATTGCTCAAATTGCTCATCAATATGGTGCTAAAGTTTCTGTAGACAATACGTTTGCAACACCCTATCTCCAGCAACCTTTTTTATATGGAGCTGATTTTGTTTTTCATTCAACCACCAAATTTTTGAACGGTCATGGCACTGCCATTGGGGGGGTGTTGTTGGGTAAAGACATTGATTTCATGAAAACAAAAGCCTGGAAATGGCATGCCTTACTTGGTGCCAATAGCAATCCATTTGATGCTTTCCTGCTAACACAGGGAATAAAAACACTAGAACTTCGCATGGAGCGCCATTGCCACAATGCACAGGAAATCGCTCAATTTCTTTTTCAACACCCTGCAGTGGCTCAGGTTAACTATAACGGACTCCCCTCTCACCCCGACTTTGCCATTAGCGCTAAACAAATGAAACACCCGGGAGCATTGATGAGTTTTGAATTGAAGGGTGGATTAACAGCCGGAAAAAATTTTATTAATCGATTACAACTTTGTACCAGAGCAGTTTCGCTGGGAACACTTGATACCCTCGTTTCGCATCCTGCCAGTATGAGTCATTTCGGTTTAACCCCTAATGAAAGAAAAGCCTATGGTATTTCTGATGGCTTAATTAGGATGAGTGTGGGAATTGAAAATTTGCAAGACTTATTAACCGACCTAGATCAGGCTTTAGCATAATCAACTCAATTTGTAGTATGCATGTAAACATCCGAAGCGCAGTTAAAGAGGATTGTCCAGCACTTTTAGCGCTAATCAAAGAATTAGCAGTATATGAAAAAGCACCGGAGCAGGTAACCGTTACCCTTGCACATTTTGAGGAAAGTGGTTTTGGAAATCATCCCGTTTGGTGGGGTTTTGTTGCCGAGCTTGAGGGAGTTGTAGTTGGATTTGCACTTTATTATATTCGATATAGTACCTGGAAAGGCCAGTGTTTATACCTGGAAGATTTTTTGGTAACTGAAGCCCAAAGGGGAAAAGGAATTGGAGCAAAATTATTTGAACGGGTGATACAGGAAGCCAAAGAAAAAGGATTCCGAAGAATGGTTTGGCAGGTGCTGGACTGGAATGAGCCTGCAATCAATTTTTACAAAAAATACGATGCTACCTTGGATCCGGAGTGGGTTAACGGAAGCATTGATTTTAGTATAGAATGATACCAGAGATTGCTTAATTTATCCCATCAACAGTTACTTCTTTCACAATTTTTTGCACCAAACCCTGCAAAACTTTTCCGGGTCCGCACTCAGTAAAATGAGTTGCACCATCAGTGTGCATGGCTTGCACACTTTGTGTCCACTTAACTGCACCGGTTAACTGATCTATCAGATTTTGTTTTATTGCCGAAGGATCTGTAACAGCTGCCGCCACAACATTTTGGTAAACCGGGCATGCAGGGGTATGAAAAGTAGTAGTGGCAATTGCAGCAGCGAGTTTTTCTTTTGCAGGTGCCATCAATGGTGAGTGAAAAGCTCCTCCCACTGGCAATACCAACGCTCGCTTTGCTCCGGCAGCCTTCATTCGCTCGCAAGCCAACGCAACTCCCTGAATGGAGCCAGAGATCACCAGTTGTCCCGGACAATTGTAATTTGCTGGCACCACCACTTCTCCGGTTTCTGTTGAAACTTCCAAACAAATATTTTCTACTGTATTGTCTGCCAAAGCAAGAATGGCTGCCATTGAAGAGGGAGTTATTTCACAAGCCTGTTGCATTGCATTTGCCCGAATACTAACTAACCGAAGAGCATCTTCAAAAGTTAAGGTACCGTTGGCGACCAATGCTGAAAACTCACCCAACGAGTGACCAGCAACCATATCTGGATTGGCATGTTGAATGACTGTGTAAGCAGCTACACTGTGAATAAAGATTGCCGGTTGAGTAATGCTGGTTTGTTTAAGTTGCTCCTCGGTTCCCAGAAAAAGAGTATCTGAAATGGGAAAGCCCAATATTTGATTTGCCTGTTCAAAAATATTGCGGGCTGCGGGATTATTTTCGAATAAATCTTTTCCCATTCCTATGAACTGACTTCCCTGTCCGGGAAAAATATACGCGTGTTTCATGTATTTGAAGTATTAAAATACATCTGTTTAAGTAGATGTAAAATAGACCACAAAAATAATGATATATGTTAATCTCTCCGCTTGCTAATCAGGCGCAAAAATTCACTTCTGGTAGCAACGTGCTCGAACTCTCCGGAGAAGGCAGAAGTGGTGGTGATAGAATTTTGCTTCTGCACTCCCCGCATCATCATACATAAATGTTGAGCTTCCACAACAACAGCCACACCCAGAGGATCGAGAGAGGTTTTTATTGCATCCACAATTTGCGTAGTTAAACGCTCTTGCACTTGTAAGCGCCGGGATATCACATCTACTACTCGAGCTAATTTACTTAACCCTGTAATCCATCCATTTGGAATATAGGCGATATGAGCCTTCCCAAAAAATGGCAACATATGATGTTCACACATGGAATACAGTTCAATGTCCCTAACAATTACCATCTCACTAACATCTTCCTGAAACCGAGCAGAATTTAATATTTCAACCGGGTCTAACTGATAGCCCTGGGTTAAATATTGCATGGCTTTTGCCATTCGTTCCGGGGTTTTCAATAGGCCCTCCCGTTGAGCATCTTCTCCCAATAATCCCAAAACCGATGTATAATGTTGCATGAGTCCGGAAGTAACCGCCTCATCGTATTGTTCTGTTTTCTTATATGCCATAAAAAATTTTTAATTACTAGGTTACAGGATACTCTACAAAATTTCTTTCTGTTTCATACAATCGAATGTGCAAATCATACTGTTCACCTAGCCGAGGTTTAAGTAATTCATAAATAACTACAGCAATGTTTTCAGCAGATGGGTTCAGATTTGCAAACTCTGCAGTATCTAAGTTGAGATTTTTATGATCAAACCTGTCGATAACAAGTTCTTTTACTAAATCGCTTAATACTTTCAAGTCAATTACATATCCGGTATCAGCACTTATTTCGCCGGTTACTTTAACGATCAATTCGTAATTGTGCCCATGAAAATTTTCATGATTGCATAATCCGAAGACTGCTTTATTCTTCTCTGCCGACCATGCAGGATTGTGCAACCGGTGTGCCGCATTAAAATGCTCCTTTCTGAATACCGACACACGTTTTTGCATATAATACTAACCAAATTAACGATGAATTTGTTCAATCATCCCGTAATTATGTGGGATTTCCAAAATATTCTACATATATACGAGGTGTTTCATATAATTTAACACAATGCAATATCACTCCTGATGGAATATGAGGCGACAATTGATTCCAGATAGCTATAGCCAAATTTTCAGTACTACACAATTTCCCTTCCAAAAAAGGAACATCTAAATTCAAGTTACGGTGATCAAGATGCTTAATTACATGCTCATTTATTAGGATGCTTAATTTTTTAACATCATATACAAATCCCGTTTCGGGATGAGGTTCTCCCTTTACAGTGACATATAAATTATAATTATGCCCATGCCAGTTTTCATTGGCACATGCACCAAATACTTCCTCGTTCTGCTCTCTGGACCAGCCGGGATTGTATAATTTATGTGCTGCATTAAAATGTTCTTGCCTTGTTAAATACACCATTCACCCATCAATTTTTGCGAAGTTACGAATTGTGCTGCATTTAGAAAGGATAAACGGATGAGTGGTTTTCGGCTATTTTCCTCAACTTTGCACTATGCAAATCATGTTAATTGCAGCCAAACCAACAGAAATTTTATTAAGCAAGGAAGCTTTAGGAAATCTGTGCCCAACCAAAGGCACATTGAATGTTTTTTTTACAGATGTTGGACTAACTGCTGCTACATTTTCCATAACCCGATTAGCCCTCACCCACCAACCCGACCTAATTATACAGGCAGGCATAGCCGGAAGCTTTCAATCACCTTATGTTCCCGGAGAAGTTATGCTGGTGCAAAACGAATCTATTGCGGATTTAGGTGTTCAGGAAAGCAATGGTTGGAAAGATGTTTTTCAACTCTCATTAACCAATTCGCATGAAATTCCTTTTGAAAATGGAGGATTACCTAACCCGTATTTACATCATTTTTCATTTTTGCAATTGCCGGCAGTTGATGCTGTTTCTGTAAATCAAATTAGCACGGATGTAAAAACCATAGCACGCATCCAACAAACCAAACCAACAACTGTTCTAGAAAGTATGGAGGGAGCAGCGCTTCACTATGTTGCCCGTAAATTAATGATTCCATTTATTCAAATTAGAGCTGTCTCGAATCGGGTGGGAGAAAGAGATAAATCATTATGGCATTTACCATTAGCCATCAATAATCTACAAATTGTTTTATCAAAAATATTATTGCATTTGCAGCAACTTCCGGTAGATTATTCTTTCAATAAAATACAATGAAACTTACCCTGGGTTTTTCTCCTTGTCCGAATGACACATTTATTTTTGATGCGCTGGTAAATGGTGATATTGATACAGAAGATATTCAATACGAACCGATATTAGATGATGTTGAAACCCTCAATCGATGGGCTTTGAAAGGAAAGCTTTCTGTTTCTAAAGTAAGCTATGGAGTAGTTCCGCAGATACTACCTCAGTATAATATGCTGGAAAGCGGCGGAGCAATGGGGATGGGTGTAGGTCCTTTGTTAATTACCACTCCAAAAAATGTATCGCTTTCTGAAGAGCAACTCAATCAACTCCCTATTGCCATTCCAGGAGAAAATACTACGGCACATATTTTATTAAGTTTTGCTTTTCCCCATTTGCAGAAAAAAGTGTTTACCGTTTTTAACCAAATCGAAGAGGCAGTATTAAGTGGGACAGTAGCTGCCGGAGTAATTATTCATGAAAATAGATTTACTTATCAAGATAAAGGGTTGGTATTGATAAAAGATTTGGGCCAACACTGGGAAGATCAGTTATTATCACCTATTCCGTTAGGGGGTATTGCCATCCAGAGGAAAATCACTCCAGAAATTAAAGGTAAGGTTAATCAGCATATTGCAGCCAGTATCACAAAAGCTTGGAAACAATACCCGATACTAAGTTCTTATGTTGTTAAACATGCCCAAGAAATGAGTGAGCAGGTTATGCGACAACACATTCAATTGTATGTAAATGATTTTTCAATCTCCGCAGGGGATATAGGTAAAAAAGCGGTTAATACTTTTTTAAGCGTGTATTCCGAGTTACGCGGAATGCATATTCCTGAAGCAGCAACTATTTTTATTTAAAACAATTCAACTATTGTTTTAATGCTTGAGCATACACCTCCAAAACACGCTTCCTGGCATGTTCATGCACCACTATCGGTTTAGGATACCACAATTCCTGCCATTCGGGAACCCATTGTTGAATATAAATGTGTTTGGGATCGAATTTTTGAGTTTGAAGGGTTGGATTGAACACACGGAAATAGGGTGCTGCATCACATCCGCTGCTCGATGCCCATTGCCAGCCACCATTATTAGCAGCCAAATCGAAATCGAGGAGTTTGGAAGCAAAATAAGCTTCTCCCCATCTCCAATCAATAAGCAGATGCTTTACCAGAAAGGAGGCTGTGATCATTCTTACGCGATTATGCATGTAGCCGGTTGCATTTAATTGGCGCATGCCGGCATCTACAATTGGATAACCAGTTTTTCCTTCGCACCAAAGTTGAAACTCCCTTTCATTGTTTCTCCAAGGTATAGCTTCATATGCTTTCTTGAATGATTCCCCCTTACCTACCCTGGGGAAATTATATAATATCATATGGTAAAAATCCCTCCATATCAATTCATTCAAATAAGTGGCACTTGTTGCCATTGCCCTCATTGCCAGCTGACGGATACTGATGGTACCAAAGCGCAAATGAACGCCCAATTTTGAAGTGCCATTTGTTAAGGAAGGTATATCACGATTTTGCTGATAATGAAGCAATACCGCATCATCCGGATGAGCAGCAGGAAATGGCTCACCGGTTTCAAAAAATCCTAATTCAGATAATGAAATGAGTGGTAATACTACCTGCCTATAAAAATTATTCCACTTTTTCTCAGCAGGAAAGGATGGTATGCCGGTTTTTTCCAAAGTAGTTCTCCATTTATTAGCATAGGGTGTAAATACAGTATAGGGGGTACCATCCTCCTTAGCTACTTCGAGTTTTTCAAATATCACCTGATCTTTACAGGTTGTAAATGCAATGCCATTTGATTGAAGCAATTGTGAAATAACCTTATCTCTTTCCAATGCATAAGGTTCGTAATCGTGATTGGTGTAAACCCCCGTTATCTTATATTTTTTTATGAGTTGTGAGAAAACCTGCGTGGGGGTACCCTGGTAAACTTCCAGACTACTCCCCAATTTTACAAGGACCTGTTGCATTTCTTCCAATGCATGGTGAATAAAATGAACCCTTCTGTCTTTCTTATCTTCCAGCTGATCTAAAATGAGCCTATCAAAAATAAAAATAGGCACTACCGGCTCTGATCCTGAAAGAGCTTCAAATAAAGCAGCATTATCAAACAATCGCAGATCCCTGCGAAACCACATGATACGAACGGGTGTACTCAATTTTTGCAGATTTGATTGTATAACAATTATGTAAAGGATTGGTTCTTAGTATATCTGCTTTTCATCAGTAAACCAGAGCGGAACGATATAGTCACTGTATAATTTTGAGGCAAGCATACCAGTATAAGCATGATTTTCCAACTGCTTAACCCATCGAATACCCGAAATAACATTGGTAAGAAAAATTTCGTCAGCAGCATATAATGCTTCCGGGGTTACTGGCTGCTCAATTATCGCATAATTATCGTTTTGCAGTTGGTTTATCAGGTATTTTCTCAGTACTCCATTAATAACTCCCTCTGAAATTGGGGGCGTGAAAATCTGATTATTTTTTACTATGAAAATATTGGAGATAGTTGAATCTGCTATGCGATTATGGGTATTCAATACCAGGGCATCATTGAATTGATTTTCACGAGCCCAGCGTGCGGCAATGGCATAAGGAAGGAATTGAGCAGTTTTTAGAGAGGAAAAAATATCGGTACTTTTTCTTGCCGTTGGATAAATCCCAATATCCAGGCCATTTGTCTGAATATGGGTGCGTAATTCCGGTCCCTTCCATGTTTGTATCAGCCAATGGGGAGTTGAGCTTTCTTCATCGTACAAACCTCCGGAGTCCCGAAAAAAAGTTAATCGAATACGTGAATTGGAAAGATGACCATTGAATTCTGCCAGTTGCAAAATTTGTTGATACAATTTATTAGCATCTAAATGAGGAGGCCACTGCATTTTCAGAAGCTCCAAAGTTTCTTGCAAACGTTGGGTATGCAAAGGAAATAAAGGTATATGCCCTTTCACCAGCTTTAGTGTTTCGAAAAAACCATCGCCATATCGAAATGTTCGGTTATCGGGATCAATCAAGGGTAATCCCGTGGCATATTTTTTACCGTCTAACAATAAATGAGCCGATTGCATGATGTAAAGATAGGCTGTGTTTTGGGTTTGAAGGTTTTGGGCTATTTTTATAGCTGTATTTAGAACATCAGCCTATGCAAATCATTGATATTACTTCCTATCTAGAGTCTATTGCTCCCCTCTCTTTGCAGGAAACCTATGATAATGCCGGTTTATTAACCGGATTACCCAATCAGATCTGCACTGGAGTTATATGTACATTGGATGCAACCGAAGAAGTAGTGCTGGAAGCCAAACAAAGGGGTTGTAACTTAATTATTGCCCATCATCCCATTATTTTTTCGGGATTAAAAAAACTGAATGGCAATAATTACATTGAAAAAACTATAATTGCTGCTATCAAAAATGATATAGCTATCTATGCAATTCATACCAATCTGGATAATATCCTGCAAGGGGTAAATCAAACGATTGCAGAAAAAATTGGGTTAGAAAAATGCCAAATCCTATTTCCAAAACAACAGCAGCTGCTGAAACTATTCACTTTTATTCCTGAAGCAAGTTTAGAAACGGTTCGAAATGCGCTTTTTGCTGCCGGGGCTGGGTTTATTGGGAAATATGATCAAGCCAGTTTTGGTGCCGAAGGAACCGGAACTTTTAGAGGAATGGAAGGGGCTAACCCTACAATTGGAGCCGTGGGCACCCGAACTTCTGTTAAAGAAATCAAACTGGAATGTTTGGTACCGGCATTTTTGAAAAGCCAGGTTACCCGAGCACTGATTGAAAGCCATCCCTATGAAGAAGTTGCCTTCGATTGGGTGCAACTGCAAAATGATCATCCTTCGGTTGGAAGTGGCTTAATCGGGATTCTACCGGAACCTATGGATGAAAAGGGGGTTTTACAGATGCTCTGCACTGCATTTTCCGTTCCGGTTATCCGGCATACTCCTTTATTGGGAAAACCCATTCAACGGGTAGCTGTTTGTGGGGGGGCAGGAAGCTTTTTAATTGGCAAAGCCCTCCATTCAGGGGCCGATTTATACATTACTTCCGATGTAAAATACCACGAATTCTTTGATGCTAACCAACGTATGGTTATTGCTGATATAGGCCATTGGGAAAGCGAACAATTTACCATTGATTGGTTGATGACTCAATTACAAAGCAAATTCCTTACCTTTGCCGTCCTTAAATCAGGTATTCATACCAATCCAGTGAGGTATTTCACCGGATCCTGAAGATGAAAATGGTTATTTTGCAGATAAAATTCAGTGATTCAAGGATTAAATTTTAATTTTTATATTTTTTTTCACCCTGGTGATATAAACCAATATTAAATCAACCGTTCATATGGCAGCCGTTAAAGATTTCTCTGTTGAAGAAAAACTGGTGAATTTGCTCAAATTGCAGAAAATTGATTCCAAGTTAGATGAGATTCAAATTTTAAAGGGTGAATTACCCATGGAAGTAAGTGATCTGGAGGATGAAATTCTGGGATTGAAAAGCCGCCAGGTTAGAATTGAAGAAGAAATCAACGGAATTACTGAATATATAGAAGGCAAAAAAGCCGCCATTAAAGAAAGTGAGGGCCTGATAGCCAAATATGAAAAGCAAAGCGACAACGTTAAAAATAATCGTGAATACGAAGCGATCAATAAGGAGATTGAGATGCAGCAACTGGAAATGAAGCTTTGTGAAAAGAACATCCGGGATGCCAATGATGAGCTTGCAGAGAAAGTTAAAGTGTTGGATGCAGCCCGAAAGCAAATTGCTGTGAAAGAAGGGGTATTGGCACATAAGAAAGGAGAGCTGGAAAAAATTATTGTTGAAACTGAAAAAGAAGAAACCCATTTTAATCAGTTAAGCAGTGATGCCCGGGCGCATATTGATAGCCGCCTGTTATACAGTTACGACCGGATTCGCAAGAACTACCACAATGGTTTAGCAGTTGTTCCGGTAGAAAGAGATGCTTGCGGTGGATGTTTCAATTCCATCCCCCCTCAACGCCAGAGTGAAATCAGACTCCACAAAAAAATCATCGTTTGTGAAAATTGTGGCCGAATATTAGTAGATGGCGACTTGAATAGCCAAGTAGAAGTTAAATAATTCTAACCGGTTTCGGTTGAGAAAATTATAATGAAAGGGTTTCCGAAGGGTTGCCCTTTCTTATTACAGGGATATGATAAAGAAATTACTTTTTATTCTGTTAATATCAACCCCCTGCTGGCTAATCGCTCAGCCGGTATTTGAATTCAATAGTACCTGTCAGCAAGCTTTTCAGGAAATTACCCGATTGAAAATCAATTCAGGTAAACAATTGATTCAAAAGGCTAGACAACAAAATCCGGATAATTTAATCCCTGAATTATTGGATAATTACATTGACTTTTACACATTATTTCTAAATGAAGATCCTGCTGAACTAAGAAAAAGATTACCCAACTTTGAACTACGATTAAATAAAATTAAGCAGGGCCCAACCTCTTCTCCTTTTTATTTTTATTGCCAGAGTATGATTCTGTTACAACGAGCTGCTGCGGTGATTAAAGCAGGAAAATTTTTAGATGCCGCCTGGGATTGCAGAAGAAGTTATTTACTGATTAAAGAAAATAAAAAAAACTTTCCCACATTTAGTCCTAACGACTTACCCTATGGAACCCTGCAAGCGGTTACAGGAACTGTTCCCAAGGGATATCGTTGGATTGCAGGTATTTTAGGGATGAAGGGTTCACTTACCGAAGGAATGAAAACCATCCGGAATTTTGTAAATGGAACCGATCCGTGGCAAAAAGTTTTTTTTAATGAAGCGGCTTACATATATCCTTACCTGCTATTTTATCTGGAAAATAAAAAAGAAGAAGCTTTGCAATTTACCAGAACAACAAAAATAGATCTTGTAAATAATCACTTGCATTTATACATGGCTGTTAACCTGTGTATTAATAATCAGCAAGCCGAACAAGCTGCAAACCTGATACTTAATCGCACACAATCTTCTGATTATCTGAATACAGCCATTTGGGATGTTGAAATGGGATTTGCTCAATTATATCATTTACAAACAACTCAAGCTGCCCGATATTTTGAAAAATTTCTTGAAGAGTTCAAAGGAAAATTTTACGTTAAAGATGTTTACCAAAAATTAAGCTGGTGTTATTGGCTTGAGGGCAATAAATTAAAGGCGGAGCAAATGAGACAGGCCATATTTAAAAAGGGCAGCACAGACTCCGATGCCGACAAAAAAGCGTTAGCAGATGCCCGTACCGGAATTTGGCCGAATAAATGGCTATTAAAAGCACGTTTATTGTGCGATGGGGGCTTTCTTACAGAAGCATTGAAAATTTTGATGAGTACTCCCGATGATCCCCTTGATTCGGAAGCTGAAAAACTGGAATGGGTATACAGAAAAGCAAGGGTTTTTGACGGACTTGGGAGAACGGAGGAGGCATTGCAAAATTATACCATCACGATACGATTAGGAGAGAATAGCACCTCTTATTATGCAGCAAGAGCTGCATTACAAACAGGTCAGATTTACGAAAACAGAGGCAATAAAGCGCTAGCCATACAATATTATCAACAATGCCTGAACATGGAAAACCATGAATATAAAAACTCACTTGATCAAAGGGCTAAATCAGGTATCGCCAGATGTAAAGGGGAATAACTTACCCGTATTTTTACCCTGCATTTGCCCGAGCGGATTATGTGAACTAAATTGCATCATATCCAACTGTACATGAAGCCGAATAGGCTGGATGATTTTATCCAAATATGTTGCAACATTTACACATACAGAATTATGCCATCATTGAGGAACTAACTATTCGGTTTTCCGAAAAACTGAATATCATAACCGGAGAAACTGGTGCCGGAAAAAGTATTTTGATGGGAGCCTTGGGTTTAATTTTGGGCGATCGTGCAGATACACAAATACTACTGAATCGGGAAAAAAAATGTAGCATAGAAGGAATCTTCATCCACCCGAGCGAAAAAAACATTCAGCAATTTCTGGAAAATTATGATATTGAAAATGACGGCGAACTGATATTGAGAAGAGAAATCAGCAGTAATGGAAAATCAAGAGCCTTCATCAATGATACACCTGTAAGTTTGCAACAATTACGAGAACTGGCAGCCTTGCTGGTTGACTTGCACCGACAATTTGATACACTTACTTTAGGAGAAACCAACTTCCAACGCGAAGTAGTGGATGCACTTATGCAACAGCCTGATTTACTCGCGGCATATAAAAAACAATTCCATACTTGGTCTGCACAGAAAAAAGAGCTAGATCAATTGATTCAATGGGAAATGCAGGCAACCAAGGAGCGCGATTACCAACAATATGTTTTATCAGAACTAGCATCCCTCTCGCTTAAACCCGGAGAACTCGAAAATCTGGAACAGGAATTATTGGTATTGCAAAATGCTGGAAATATACAACAAGCCCTTTCGCAAATCCATTATTTATTACGGGAATCGGAACAACCTCTTTTGCCGGCACTCAAACAAAGTACGCAATCTTTACAATCATTTATTCATCTTTTGCCGGCTTTACAGGCAATTGCTGAAAGACTTCAATCGACTCATATAGAATTGTCAGATATTGCTGATGAAGTAGAAAAATTAAAAGATCAATATCAAGTAGATGAGCAAAGAACAGACTGGATTCATCAGCGTTTATCTGAGGGATATAAATTGTATAAAAAGCACGGAGTTACCTCAACAGATGCCTTATTGGAAGTTCAGGAACAACTGACCAATCAACTGGCAGCTGATGAAAAAAGGACAGCTCAAAAAATTGAGTTAGAAAAAAGTACGGAAGAAAGTTTTTTGCAACTACAAGCGTTGGCAACCCAATTAACAACAGCAAGAAAAAAGGTTATTGCTCCATTGGAAATGGAAGTAGCGAAATTATTGAAAAGAGTAGGGATGCAAAATGCAACTATACAAATTCAAGTTACTGCCCAAACTCCAAATGAGTATGGAGCCGACCAGATAGAATTTTTATTCGACGCAAACCAATCGGGTCGATGGGAACCGTTGAAAAAAGTAGCCAGTGGTGGAGAATTGAGCAGACTGATGCTTTGCATTAAATCGCTGGTAGCTAATTCGATGGATATGCCAACTCTGATTTTTGATGAAATTGATACGGGAATCAGCGGAGAAGCAGCTAAGCAGGTTGGTATGATCATGAAAGAGATGGCTGACAACCGGCAATTGATTTGTATAACACATCAGCCACAAATAGCCGGAAAAGCTCATGCGCATTATCTGGTATACAAACAATCCATTGGTACATCCATACGAACGGGTATCAGAGAACTGAATGAAGATGAAAGAGTAAAGGCAATTGCAAGTATGCTTTCTGGGCAGGAACCAACAACTGCAGCACTGGCTAATGCGAGAGAACTGATGGATTAACAGATAACTTAGCAATAGTTTACCCTTAAATCTTTATGTTTGGGGTATCAAACGCTACATATTAAACTGAATGTATGTCTTATCAATTACTTAAAGGAAAAACCGGCATTATTACCGGAGCACTGGATGAAAATTCAATTGCATGGAAAGTTGCGGAAAAAGCACATGAAGAAGGTGCCCGCTTTGTTTTAACCAATGCACCTATCGCAATGCGTATGGGAGAAATTAAAAAACTAGCTGAAAAAACTGGCTCACAAATTATTCCTGCTGATGCAACCAGCACAGTGGAGTTAACACATTTGTTTTCAGAGTCGCAAAACATTTTAGGCGGTAAAATTGATTTTGTACTTCACTCTATAGGTATGAGTGTAAACATTCGTAAAAAGATTCCTTATACAGAATTGAATTACGAATACTATCAAAAAGGGTTAGACGTATCTGCCTTATCACTTCATAAAATGCTGGCAGTCGCCATGAAATTGGATGCCATTAACGATTGGGGTAGTGTGGTGGCTTTAACATATATGGCAGCACAAAGAACCTTTCCATTTTACACAGATATGGCCGATATAAAAGCCATGTTAGAATCCATAGCACGTAGCTTTGGATATCATTATGGTGTAGCAAAAAAAGTTCGTATCAATACCGTTTCGCAATCACCTACAAAAACTACCGCAGGTACCGGTATCAAAGGATTTGGTGATTTCTTCGATTATGCCCAATCCATTGCCCCGCTTGGTAATGCTAGTGCTGAAGATTGCGCAAATTATTGCATTACCCTCTTCTCCGACCTCACCCGCATGGTTACTATGCAGAATTTATTTCATGATGGAGGTTATTCCAATACTGGAGTGAGTGACCTGGTAATGAATAAAATGGGAATCACCGAATAAAATATATACTATGCAACTTCTTTTTAGTTTACCGGAATCAACAGTTGAACTGATTGGGTATTTTGGGTCCTTCCTTACCTCCATTACTTTTATTCCACAAGTATATAAATCCTGGAAATCGAAAAGTGTGGGCGACTTAAGTATCTGGATGGTATTGATTGTGGTAACCAGCACCCTTGTTTGGCTGGTGTATGGATATGCTATCAAAAGTGGACCTGTAATAGTTGCCAATACCATTGTATTAGTGTTGACATTAGTTTTACTATATTTTAAAAAAACATTCAAAGTCCCATAATTCCTATTTGTTTTTTTCAATATAAAAGCCATCAAACTTTGATGGCTTTTATAAAATTTTACGAAGGAAAAGTTATACAATACTAATATTCATCTTCGTTGAACATAAAATCTTCCTGACTAGGATAGTCAGGCCAGATATCTTCTATACTTTCATATACTTCACCTTCATCTTCGAGCTCCTGTAAATTTTCAACTACCTCCAGCGGTGCACCGCTTCGGATGGAGTAATCTATCAATTCATCTTTGGTTGCAGGCCAGGGGGCTTCTTCCAGATAACTAGCTAATTCTAATGTCCAGAACATAGGAATTGTTTTAATTTTTTGCAAATGTAGCCGTATAAACAATACCAGCCAATGCAGATTTTGGATAAATGGCAAAGAAATTGCTGAAAAAAGGCAGGTTATACCCCGGCTTTTGTAGGTTTGTGGCAAAATATTGCTTTGCGGTATGCTAAGAGCGGCTCATATCACCAAAAAATACGGAAACCTGGAGGTTCTAAAGGATGTTAGTGTTGAGTTGAAAAAGGGTGAAATCGTAAGTATTGTAGGCTCTTCGGGGGCGGGAAAAAGTACTCTTTTACATATTCTAGGCACTCTCGATAAGGCGGATGAGGGGAGCATTTACCTCAATAATACCCCTGTTCATGAAATGAGTGGGGAAGCTTTAGCAACATTTAGAAACAAGCACTTGGGATTTATTTTTCAATTTCATCATCTTTTACCGGAGTTTACAGCTCTTGAGAATGTATGTATTCCTGGGTGGATAGCGGGTAAACCTAAACAGGAACTTGAAGAAAGAGCAGCATTTTTATTACAAAAGCTTGGATTATTTGGAAAGGAAAAAAACAGACCGGGAGCATTATCAGGAGGAGAGCAACAGCGGGTTGCGGTAGCTAGGGCATTAATTAATCAACCGGAATGGGTGCTGGCCGATGAACCAACCGGTAATTTAGATAGTAAACATGCCCGTGATTTACATGATTTATTTTTGATGTTGCGAGCAGAATTTGAGCAAAGCTTTTTAATTGTAACGCATAATAGAGAACTGGCTGCGCTTAGCGACCGAATTCTGGAAATGAAAGACGGAAAGATTCTATAGGAGAGTGGGACCTTTCTATTTAACACGAGGTTTCCATGGTATTTCAGGAACTTGTAACTGCCAGCCCGTATATCGTGCAAGCACAAAAAGATAATCACTTAAACGGTTCAGGTATTTAATAACCATTGGTTCTATGAACAACTGATTTTCGAGCAACTGCACACAACAACGTTCGGCTCGGCGACAAACACAGCGACTGATATGAAGGGCTGAAATGGTTGGGTGGCCTCCCGGAAGAATAAATGATCTCATGGGGGGCAACAATTCATTCATCTGATCTATGCTAGCTTCCAATAAAGCCAAATCAGCATCCAGCAGATCCGGAATTTTCATGGAAGGTTCTTTTTCAGGGTCACATGCAAGTGAAGAACCAATAGTAAATAAGCGATCCTGAATTTCTCCCAACATTTCTTTATTCTTCTGATCGGACAGCAAATCGCGCACCCATCCAATATAAGAATTCAATTCATCTATAGTTCCATAGGAATCAATCCGCAGGTTGCTTTTAAGCACCTTGGTGCCGCCAATTAATGAGGTGAGACCCGCATCTCCGGTTTTTGTATAAATCTTTAAAGACATATCTTGTTCTTGCTTTAACAGGAACAAAGATAAACGGCAAAAGTTCAGAAAAGAAAAAGCTATATCAAACTAATGCGGAAACATTTTTTTTGGTTGTATCCGTCTCTACCAAACCGTCACGTAATCGAACTACCCTATGCGCGTAGGCTGCAATATCTTCTTCATGGGTTACTAGAACAACTGTATTTCCAGCTGCTTGAATCTGTGCAAAAATTTCCATTACTTCAACGGAAGTTTTTGAATCCAAGTTTCCCGTAGGCTCATCTGCCAATAAAAGGGAAGGATTATTCACTACAGCACGGGCAATGGCCACCCGTTGAATTTGACCTCCGGATAATTCATTTGATTTATGATGACTTCTCTCCGCCAACCCAACTTTTTTCAGTGCCTCCATTGCTCGCTCCATTCTGTCTTTCTTGCTTACCCCAGCATATACCAATGGGAGAGCAACATTTTCAGCGGCTGTTAAGCGGGGAAGCAGGTTAAATTGCTGGAAAACGAATCCGATTTCGGTATTTCGTACAGTTGCTAAATCATCATCCGGCATTTTACTAACATCCTTGCTATTTAAAATATAGCGCCCACCGGTGGGAGAATCCAAACATCCCAGGATATTCATAAGTGTACTCTTACCACTTCCGGAAGGACCCATCAATGCAACATATTCATTTTTGTGGATGTTGAGAGAAATACCTTTTAATACAGGTATCACCTGACTACCCATAAAATAACTTTTTTGAATATCCTCTAATTGGATTATAATCTGTTGCATATTACTCATTAGCTGGTTGAGAAATTACTTTTGGAACAGCAAAAAAATGGGCAGATGCAGCAGGGGCATTTTGTAGTGCCAACTCTCTATTTACCATTTCTCTCACTTCATCATTGCGCAAAGCCATAGCCTCTCCCGACATATGCTGTAAGGGCGGAATACCTTTTACATCTATTTGATGCAGTTGTTCAACAAATAACACCATTTTTTCAAGATCTTCCCGTAAAATTTCCCTTTCATGAGGTGCTACCTCTAACTGAGAAAGTTTACATAGATGCTGTATTAATTCAGGTGTTATTTTCATTATACAAAAATACTAGTTTCCATTTCAACAACATGCCAGAATGGTTGAATGGTAAATGCAAACAAACAGCGGTAAATCACCGTGATTAAATAAAAATTCTTACAAGAACAACATGAACAATAAGATTTTCAATGACTAAAACCTAGCCTGATAGCTATATTATATAGTTAGTCGACTATAAAAATGGGGTATTTAACCGACAAAAAAACCCTATTTACTGAAAGTGAAAAAAAAATAAAAAAATTTTTAACCAACTGATGAATATAGTGTTAAATTTAATTACAAACCCCCCCCTTTATGTTGGTATATATTTTATTAACTGTTTACCTGGTTTGCCTATATATGGCTTACAAGGGAGCATCACCTTCAGAAGAATAATTTCTTCTCCTTCTGGTAATGCCCACCCCCCACTGATTGTCAGCGGGGGGTTTTTTTTAGGGGCGGAGGAACTTTTGAAAATGTTTTTTTTGTTTTTGATACAATTAGTTGCATAACTAACTAATTTTACAGAAAACTTTCTGTATGAATAGGACTATCAAAAAAGTTGCTGTATTGGGCAGTGGTGTAATGGGATCTCGCATTGCTTGCCATTTTGCCGGAATTGGCTTACCGGTGCTGTTATTAGATATGGTGCCGGCTTCTGCAACAGCAAGTACCAAAGTAGCAGAGAGAAATCAGCTGGTAAATGGTGCTTTACAGGCAGCAATTAAAAGTAATCCATCTCCTGTTTTCACCCCTCAGGTTGTAAATCGCATCACGACCGGAAACTTTTCCGATAATATGAAAGACATTGCCAACTGCGACTGGATTATTGAGGTTGTAGTTGAGCGGCTTGATATAAAACAACAGATTTATGAACAGGTTGAAAAATATCGCCGTCCCGGCACTCTAATTACCTCAAACACCTCAGGCATACCTATTCACATGCTTAGCGAAGGTAGGTCGGCAGATTTTAAGCAACATTTTTGTGGTACCCATTTTTTTAATCCCCCCCGCTACCTTCGTTTACTGGAAATCATTCCTACTCCGGATACCAATCCCGATGTAATACAGTTCTTGATGGATTACGGAGATGTTTTTCTGGGTAAGACTACAGTGCTATGTAAAGACACACCTGCTTTCATAGCAAACAGAATTGGAATGTACAGTATGATGAGCATTTTTAACATCATGGAAGAACTTTCCCTAAGCATAGATGAAGTGGATGCTCTAACCGGACCCATTATGGGTAGACCGAAATCGGCAACATTTAGAACTGCTGATGTAGTGGGAATTGATACCATGGTTAAAGTAGCTAAAGGTATTTATGATAATTGTCCGAATGATGAGGCCCGCAATACATTTAAAGTACCTGCATGGTTAGAAAAATTAGTAGAAAACAATTGGTTGGGAGATAAGACTGGTCAGGGATTTTTCAAGAAAATAAAATCTGCTAACAGCAAAGAAATTCTTACGCTGCAGTTAGCCTCCATGGAGTATGTGCCAAGGGTTAAACCAAAATTTGCCTCATTGGAGGCCGCCAAACCTATTGACTCCCTAAAGGAAAGAATCAGCATGCTGGCTGCATCTCCCGACAAAGGCGGAGCATTTTTCCGCAAATTTCATTATGGTTTATTTTCTTATATCTCACATCGCATTCCTGAAATTACCGATCAGCTATTTCGTTTAGATGACGCAATGATGGCAGGCTTTGGATGGGAAATTGGCGCTTTTGAAACCTGGGATCAATTAGGCGTTGCCGCAACGGTTTCGGCCATGAAAAAAGAAGGTTATTCTATTGCCGATTGGGTAGAAACTATGTTATCGAAAGGATGTACCCATTTCTATAAAATTGTTGCAGGAAAAAAATGTTTTTACGATATCAGCAGTGCTAGCTATCAACCAGTACCTGGCGCTGACGCATTTTTGGTTTTACAACATCACGCTGATAAGCTGGTTTGGAAAAATAGCGCCTGCAAATTGTATGATATTGGTGATGGGGTAGCCGGACTCGAATGGAATACCAAAATGAACAGTATTGGAGGGGAAGTTTTGGAGGGAGTAAATAAAGCGATATCAATTGCTGAAGAAAAATTCAAAGGATTGGTGATTGCCAATTCCGGGGCCAATTTTAGTGCAGGAGCCAATGTTGGAATGATTTTTATGCTTGCTATTGAACAAGAATACGATGAATTGGATATGGCGATTCGTATGTTCCAAAATACCATGATGCGGGTAAGATATTCTTCAGTTCCGGTTGTTACCGCACCTCATGGTTTAACATTGGGCGGCGGATGTGAAATGAACCTGCACGCAGATGTAGTGTGTGCCGCTGCAGAAACCTACATTGGCTTAGTGGAAATGGGAGTGGGCTTGATTCCGGGTGGCGGAGGAACCAAAGAATTTGCATTACGAGCCAGTGATGAATTACATACCGATGAACCTGAGACCAATACCATAAAGGGCAGATTCTTCTCAATTGCCACAGCGAAAGTGGCTACTTCGGCACACGAAGCATATGGGATGGGCATTTTGAGAAATGGCAGAGATAAAGTTGTTATGAATATTGGTCGTAGAATTACTGAAGCCAAAAAAGAAGTAATCGAACTTTCTGATGCCGGTTATGTGATACCTGTAAAAAGAACAGATGTAAAAGTGTTGGGCCGACAGGCATTGGGTGCTTTATTGGCTGGTATTAATGGTATGCAAAGAGGAAAATATGCTACAGAGCATGATGCCCTTATTGCCCGAAAACTTGCTTATGTAATGTGCGGTGGAGATTTAAGTGAACAAAGTTTGGTATCAGAACAATATTTATTAGACTTAGAAAGAGAAGCATTTCTTAGTTTGTGTGGCGAAAAGAAAACACTTGAACGAATTCAGAGTGTATTAAAATCAGGAAAGCCGATTAGAAATTAATTGATGCTAACTTGGAATAACAATTCACTCCAGTGATTCATTTATATAGCCCTGATGCCGTTTAGGAGTCAAAATTGTAGCTTCATCCTAATTGTATCATTTGTTTCAAATAGCTGATATATTTTCATGTAGTAACCAGCATTGGAAAATATGGAAACCATCTTAGAGATTGCAGATGTTAATAAATCATACGGATCAATTAAAGCACTAAAAGAGGTTAGTTTTTCAGTGCCACGTGGATCTATTTTTGGAATACTGGGTCCAAATGGTAGTGGTAAAACTACGTTGTTGGGAATACTCCTTCAAATATTACATGCCGACTCTGGAATCATTCGATGGACACATCCCGAAGGAAGGCCGATACAAAAAAACGAAATAGGTGCTTTTCTGGAAACGCCTAATTTCTATCACTATTTATCGGGTTTCCAAAACTTATCCATAACACAGGCAATAAGTGGAAGAGGTACTACACAAGAAATTGAAATTTTACTGCAACAACTAAAATTAAACGAAAGAAAAAATAGTGCTTTCTCAACCTATAGTTTGGGAATGAAACAAAGACTCGCGATTGCTGCTGCCCTTTTAGGGCATCCCCCAGTTTTAATTTTAGATGAACCTACAAACGGGCTCGATCCTGAGGGGATTGCAGAAATCAGACAACTGATAGTAGAACTTGCCAAAAAAGGGATAACCATTATATTAGCGAGCCATTTATTGGATGAGGTTGAAAAAATTTGTACACATGTTGCTATTCTAAAAAAAGGACAACTAATTACTACAGGACCTATTCAACACCTGATGGGTAATCAGGAAATCTTCGAATTAAAAGCACCTGATCTTATTCATTTACAGGAAATACTAAAAGAAATGCCTGGCATTCTTCAAATGACTGTAAAGCAGGATGTTTTAGAAGTACTAACCAGTGCGGGCAGCATAGAATCAGCTACTTTAAATAAGTATTGCTTTGAGAAAGGGATTGTGCTGCAACAACTGGTGCTGCAGAAAAAAAATCTGGAAACCTTATTTTTAGCATTAACTACTTAATTATGAATCATTCCATTTTTTCCATTTTGCGAATTGAGTGGATGAAAATCAAAAGATACCCGGCCTTTTGGTTCCTAACCGGTATAATTGCCCTTACCTACCCAATTACAATTTTAGCAGCCAATGCCATATATCATGATGCAACTGAAAAAAAAGGGGATGCAGGAGCACTAGCAAAATTATTACTGGGTGATCCCTTTAGTTTCCCCAATGCCTGGCATAGCATTGCCTATTTTTCTGCTTTCTTTATATTACTACCTGCTATTTTGGTAATTATGCTCATAACGAATGAATTTCAATTTAGAACGCATCGACAAAACATATTGGATGGATGGAGCCGCAATGAGTTCATGATAGGGAAATGCATAGATGTATTTATCATTTCAGGTTGGGTTACCCTTATTTACATGCTGGTATCATTATATTTTGGTTTTGTAAACTCTGATGATAGTTGGTATAGGGTTACCGAAAATGCTCATTTTATTGGATTATTTTTTCTGCAAACCTTTGCACAATTAAGTATTGCTTTTTTGTTAGGGTTTTTATTAAAGCGGGCTTTTATGGCTATGGCATTATTAGTTTTTTATTATTTGGTTATTGAAAATATTCTAGTTGCGTATGCATCAAATAAATTACAAGATATAGGGAGATTTTTACCCTTTGAAGTATCGGATCGCTTGATTCCAGCACCCGGATTTTTTTCACGCTTTGGCGATGACATGCGAAAAGCTTACGAACTATCATTAAGTAAAATACCAGAACATGCGTTGTATACCCTTATACTAACCACCGCAATTTGGGTACTTTGTTTCAGGCTCTTTAGTAAAAGAGATTTATAGTGATCTGTTAGGTAAAATTTGCCGAATAGCATCCTGCAATTCGGGATATTGAAAAACAAAACCCGCATCCTGTATTTTTTTGGAACTTACTTTGGTACTTTTCAATACCTCCACACACATTTCACCCAACATGATTTGTAAAACAAATTTTGGTACGGTTAGGGTAAAATATTTACTATCATATAAATAGGATGCCAGCACCCGGTTAAACAAGCGATTGCTGAGCGGATGAGGTGCTACTGCATTATATACTCCCTCAACAGCAGGATTATTAATGGCAAACAAAAACAGGTTACATAAATCGTGTAAATGAATCCAGCTAATGATTTGCGCTCCATTACCTAAAACAGAAGCGACCCGAAAATGCAAGGGTTTTAGGAATTCAGGGAGTGCTCCGCCCGCTTTATCCAACACAATTCCAATTCTAAAAATCACCAGACGGGTATTCAATTGTTTCACGGGTTCTATACTTTTTTCCCATTGAAAACAGGTATCCCCAAGAAATGCAGTATCAGGGGGATCATTTTCAGTAAATCCGGATTGGATACTTTTTTCTGTATCCCATCCATACCATCCAATTGCCGAAGCACTCAATACCGCCTTTACCTTATGGGGAATCGTTTCCAGTGCTTTCACAAGTGTTTTACATCCCTTAACCCTACTTTGTAAAATTTCCTGTTTACGCTGTGGAGTCCATCGTTTATCAGCAACACCAGCCCCCGCTAAATGTATAATATAATCTGCCTGCTGAATGGCAGTTGATTCTATCCAATATTCATCAGGATTCCAAAGTGCATATTCATTAGAAAATGATTTAGCGGTAGTATTTACAGGTATTCTTCTGGTTATGATTATAACCCGGTTTCCAGATGCGGATAAAAGGGCTGCCAGCGCTTGTCCAACCATTCCGGTTCCACCCGTTATAAGTATTGTTGCCATGTAAGTATTATATATAAAAGATAAACAAATTTTATAAAAGATAGTTGCAAAAAAAAACCCCGGTTCGGCCCCGGGGTAACAACAAAAATCACCAGCAATTTTTAAACCGATTAATCCGGCTTTTTTCCTTCCAGAAATGTATTTCGGGTAGACAAAATAGGTTGATCATTTTCACCCTTTCCTACAGTAACCCTGCTATAAAATTGTTCAGCAGAGGTTAATGAATTACCAAATAGTTCCATGTTTTTTCTTACATAAGCTGGTACTACATCAAACTCATTATTAGGATCGGCAGGATTATTCAGATTGTAGGAAAGATTTCGCAATTTTTGAATTCTTTCAGCGGCCCTTCGTTTTTGTTCTTCATCTTCACTAAACTGAATATCTTCTATAACTGCAGTAGATTCCGGTACTCGCTGAACAGGAATTTCTTTTATCACCATCTGTAAAGTGAGATCTTCCTCAGCCTCTTTTTCTTCCAGTTGATTAATCAAATCAGGAACTACAATAGGTTGATTAATTAGCTGCTCTTCAACGATTTCCTCCTTCACCAACTCATCCAAAGGCTCAGGCTGTAGAGGAGTTACAGGCATCGGATTTTGAACAAGTGGAAGAACTTCTTCCTGCTCAGATTCTTCATATATACGCGTAGGTTTTGTAATCAAACCAAAATTTTCAGATGAAGAGTAAGCAGGCTGAATTGATTCATTATACCTAAACATATCTTCAAAAATATCTGAAGCACTGGTTGTAAGGTTTTGCTGAGCGGGCTGCAAATTAATTGTTTCAGTGATTTCAGTTGAAAGTTCAAAATGAAGCGACCCCTGTGTTTGCATCAATACTTCTTCATTTTCCTCCACTTCCTCTTGCTTCTTCTCTTCTTCCCCTTTTTGATGCTCAATTATTGAGTTGTCACCTACAATTAAATTAAATTCAATTTTTTCTTCAGGCAGATCATTTTCATTAATATTAGAAGTAATCGCATGCTCAATAGTAACTACATCTTCTGTTTCTACTTTTGTAAATAATTCAGTATTTGCAGGATTTGTTTCATTTTGTGTTGGAACAGGTGCAGTACTATCAGAAGCTGCTGCTTCCATACCTAATACCATTACAATTTTTTCAGGAGTGTCTTTTGCTATTATTCTATTATTAGCTGGTTGAAATGGGTCTTTATGTTCAAATCCGGTGGCAACCAAGGTTATACCTATTTTATCACCGAGTGTTTCATCGTAGCCCATACCTACTATAACATCCGTATCTGGACCAGCCTGTTGGCGTAAGTAATTATTGATTATTTCCATTTCATCCATCGTGCATTCAAAATCCCCCTCTGCACTGTTAATATTAATTAGAATCCACTTTGCCCCCATGATGTCACTATCATTCAACAATGGGGAAGCCAGAGCCTGTTCAATAGCAAGTTGTGCCCTGTTCTCACCCGATACTTCTGCTTTTCCCAGAATAGCTACACCACCATTTTTCATCACAGTACATACATCGGCAAAATCAACAATAATATGTCCGCGGCTATTGATTATATCAGTAATACATTTAGCAGCGGTTGCCAATACATTATCTGCTTTACCAAAAGCCTCTTTCATTTTCAGATCGCCATATTGAACACGGAGTTTATCATTGCTGATAACCAGGAGGGTATCAACTAAAGGTTTTAACTGACGAATTCCTTCCTGGGCCTGCTGTAAACGTTTTGGTCCCTCAAATGCAAACGGAGTAGTAACAATACCAACAGTTAAAATACCCATCTCTTTACAAATCTGAGCAATGATTGGTGCACCTCCTGTTCCGGTTCCGCCTCCCATACCAACAGTAATAAATGCCATTTTGGTATTTACTTCCAAAATGCGGCGTATTTCTTCCAAAGATTCTTCGGTAGCCATTTTGCCGATTTCCGGATTGGCGCCTGCACCCAACCCTTGTGTAAGATGCGGTCCAAGTTGAATTTTATTAGGTACCGGACTTTGTTCAATTGCTTTAGCATCGGTATTACAAATGATAAAGTCTACACCTTCAATTTGCTGATCAAACATGAAGTTAACTGCGTTGCTTCCACCGCCTCCAACACCTAAAACTTTGATGATGGAAGATTTTTGCCGGGGGAGATCAAAATGAATCATATGAGCTGATTTAATAGGTAGTAATAGGTAGTAATTATTTGTAACAAAAATTTTTATTTATTCAGAACCTGATCTTCTTCGCTAAATAAATCCAACATTTTATACTTGAATTTATCCCAGAAGCCCTTTTTTCTTTCTTGAGCTATTTTACGATTATCAGGTTTTTCTATTTGAGTAAACTCAGGAACCTCATCTTCTATAATTTTTTCAACAGGGGAAACAGAGATCTTTTTAAAGTGCTCGAGGAACTGCTGATACTGATAATCATAATCGTTATACCCCTTCAATATTAAACCTATACAAGTTGAATACATAGGTTTCTTCAATTCTTCAATGTGATTGGGTGCCAGATGCTCATTAGGCAAGCCAATTCTGGCATTCAATCCGGTTGTATATTCTGTTAATTGAATCAGATGTTTCAACTGTGAGCCTCCCCCGGTTAATATAATTCCCCCATTCATTGCGCGACTATCTAATCCCACTTGTTTTAAATGGAATGAAACAAATTCAAGAATTTCACTCATACGAGCCTGAATAATCCCAGCAAGGTTTTTCACACTAATTTCCCGAGCAGGCAATCCCCTTAATCCGGGAATAGTGATGAATGCATTCGACTGGGCCTCATCAACCAGTGCACTTCCGTATTGAACTTTCAGCGCTTCGGCATGACTTCGCAACACACCTAAACCGGTTTTAATATCATTGGTTATATTTTCACCCCCGAATGGAATTACGGCTGTATGTTTTAAAATTCCTTCATAAAAAACAGCCAGATCACTGGTACCACCGCCAATATCCAAAATAGCAACCCCAGCTTCAATATCCAAATCGCTCATCACTGCACTGGCTGAAGCTAGTGGTTGTAATACAAGATCTTTGGTAACCAATCCACTCCTTTCTACAGAACGGTTGATATTGCGAATCGCATTTCGATCGCCTGTAATGATATGAAAATTAGCTCCCACTTTTACACCATTGTAACCAATAGGATCTTTAATATTAGCTATATTATCAACATGATAATCCATTGGAATCACATCAATAATCTGATCTCCAGCAGGAATAAATGTTTTACGCTGATTGTTAATCAGCAGGTCAATTTCTTCTTTGAAAATCTCAATGTCCGCATCCTGTCGAACAATATCACCTCTGGTTTGCAGACTTTTGATGTGCTGACCGGCAATCCCAACATATACTTCATTAATAAGTAAATCCGGATTATTCTTATAGCAGTTTTCTAATGCCTGCTGTATTGCCTTGCGTGTTTGCTCGATATTCAATACCAAACCATGGGCCACACCGTTACTGTTAGCTCGGCCAAAACCGAGTATTTCTAATTTTCCAAACTCATTCTTTCTACCTGCAATGGCTGCAATTTTGGTTGTCCCAATATCAAGACCTACAATAATGGGTGCTTCATGCTGATTCATATTCGCTGATTTTGTTGTTGTTTTTTTAATTTGTTCCGGATTGGTATTACTGGTTTACTTTTTTTTGATTGGTTTTTGCTGGTGGGCTATCTACCTTCTTTGTTCCGGAAACAGGCAACTTCTGGTTCGAAACCTCTTTTGATAACGAGGAATTGATAATTTTATTGTAAGTTTTTTGCATATTTTTATCCTTTGAAACTGAAGGAGATATATTCATATTGACCGGTTGATTCCTATTGCTGATTGTCTTTGTGCCGGGCACAATTTTTTCTGCCTGTTCCGATGTGACTTTTATTTGTGCTCCCTTTACATCAATACCCTGTACAGTCTGATAAAATTGGGTTGAATCTAGCATTCTTTCGGGATGACGCATACCAATTAATTGTCGCTTAAACTGTACATCAATAACCGGATACTGAGCATACCCCATTTTAAAATACTCAGTAGTAAAATATGCATTCAATTTTTGAAATTTTTCGTCAAGGTCAGCGCCATCACCTAACCGTATAATTGGTCTGCCGGTGATAGGATATAATTCAAAATGGTTACCGGCAACAATAGCTATCTGACTAATCTGGGCCATCCAAAATGAATCAGCAGCGATTTTTTTGCTTATAGCAATGATATCATTTAGTAACATACTATCCGGAACAGACAAAACAGATTGATCGGATGGGAAGTCTGTAAATACTGGTACACGTGCAACCAATTGATCACTTAAGGGGAGCTGGACCCCCATACTATCAATATAATAAGATTGTTGCTGCAAAGTAAACACCCGGGCAATGGGTAGCCGCTCGTGTAAATTTGAATGAAGGGAATCATTATTATCTATATAAATTTCTGCCTTAGCTATCCAGGGATTATGCTCCAGCATTAACTCCATGGAGCGCAAAGGAAGCCGGCTAATTTCTTTTCCGGTAATTTGAAAAGTTTTTTCCAAAAGTTGCCGAATATCTGATTCATTTACAAATACCAGTTCAGTTGGGGTTAATAAAGTAACTTCAATTCCTTTACAAGCATGCTTGCCCTTTTTTATTAATGCTGCACCGGATAATACCAGCACGCCAACTCCAATAAGAAGCCAGAGTGTTACGGATATTATTTTTTTCCAGGGCAGTTTACGCATGAGATGCTGATTGATTTTTGTCTACGATTTCTTGTATCAACTGATCTATATCACCCGCACCAGCCATCACCAAAATACCCGGTTGCTGATGTTCTATCCAATTTTTACATTCTTCTTTAGTAAATAAGTGAACTTGCTCATTTTTCATTTGACTACGAATGATTTCACTGCTCACTCCTTCAATGGGTAGTTCACGAGCAGGATAAATAGGGAGTAAAATGACTTCATCTGCCATATCCAGGCTTACTGCAAATTCATTGCATAAATCGCGGGTCCTAGAAAAAAGGTGGGGCTGAAAAACCAGCGTAATCGGTTTACCAAGAAAAATGCTTTTGACTCCTGTTATCAATGCCTTTAGTTCTTCGGGATGATGAGCATAATCATCTATCAATACCTGTTGATTGGTTTGAATACGATATTCAAATCTTCGTTTTACTCCCTTAAAATTCGCAAGTGCTGATCGTATAGCATCATGAGAAATTCCTAACTGATGCGCAACTGTTACTGCGGCTAACGCATTCTCGATATTATACAATCCTCCCATTGAAAGCTGCATTCCATTAATTGAAAAGTTATTTCCCGTAATATCGAAATGATAAGTTCCTTTTACAACACTGATATTGGTGGCAAAAACCTGAGCTAATGGGGACTGTCCGCTATAGGTAATGGTTGAGGCTGCAGAAAAAATCAAATGTTGTGCAATCGCATGTTGTTTAATTAAAATTCCTCCGGGTTTTAGCTTACCAGCAAATGCCTCAAAAGCTTTTTCAACTTCTTCAGTAGTTCCATAAATATCGAGATGATCTGCATCTACAGCGGTAATAACAGCAATATCAGGAGATAGCTTTAAAAAACTTCTGTCGTATTCATCTGCTTCTATTACTGCCACATCTCTATCACTGCTCCAAAAATTAGTTTGATAATTTGCTGCAATTCCTCCTAAAAAAGCGTTACATCCATATTGACTATCGCGCAATATATGTGCAATCATAGTTGAAACAGTTGTTTTACCGTGAGTTCCTGCAACGCATATATTAAAACTATTCTCAGTAATCCATTGCAGTATATCACTTCTCTTCACGACCCGATAACCATTATTTTCATAAAACACCCGTTCAATATGATTCGAAGGAACGGCAGGTGTATAAACAACTACATCCACTTCCTTTGGAATCAAATCAAGCGACTCATGATAGTGAATTGCTATACCCTCGGCAACCAATGTTCGGGTTAATGATGTTTCAGCTTTATCATACCCGGAAACCTGTGCACCTCTGGATTTAAAGTACCTAGCCAATGCGCTCATACCAATCCCGCCGATACCAATAAAATAAATAGATGATATAGTAAATGTTGAATTCATTTAATTTTTTAAGATGAATTGAGCAATATTTTTTCCTGCGTCATGTATCGCTAAAGATCTAGCTATTGTAGCCATATTTTTTTGCATTTCTTTATTTGCTGCAAGTAATAAAAATTGAGCAACCAAATTTTCCCCAGCACTTGCATCAGGAATCAGAATAGCAGCATTCAGATTGGATAAGTAAGCAGCATTGGCTGTTTGGTGATCTTCTGCAGCTAAAGGATAGGGAACCAGAATAGAAGGCTTGCCAGTCATACAAATTTCTGCAATCGACATTGCTCCCGAACGAGATACAATGATGTCTGCTGCGAGATAAGCCAAATCCATGCGAGATATAAATTCACTCACATATACATTGCGGAGGCCCGATGCCAATTCAAAATAACGGTTATTATTATTTTTCCCAGTTTGCCAGATTATTTGAACTTGTTCGGTAATATTTTTTAATCTGCCAGCAACTGCTTCATTTATGCTGCGGGCACCTAAACTTCCACCCATAATTAAAATAACTGGCAGCGATGCATTTAACCCAAAAAAATGTAGCGCAGCATCCGTTGTTTCAGTGGGAAACTCAATTTCCTTTCGGACAGGATTTCCTGAAACCACTATTTTTTGAGCAGGGAAAAATCGCTCCATGCCTGTTGTACCTACAAATATGGCCGTAGCCTTTTTTCCTAACCATATATTAGCCTTACCTGCATATGAGTTACTTTCATGAATAAAGTTGTCAATCCCCTTGAATTGAGCATACAGAACTACTGGAAAAGAAGCATAACCACCTACTCCAATTACTGCATTCGGACGAAAATCGGAAAATATCTTTTTTACTTGCCAGAGACTTTTAAATAATTGAAATGGCAATTTCCAGTTATCAAAAAGTTTACTACGGTTGAACCCTGTAATGGTTATTCCCTTAATAGTAAAACCAGCTTCAGGAATTTTTTCCATCTCCATTTTACCCAATGCCCCAACAAATAAAATTTCAATATCAGCATTGATTTGTTGCAATGCACGTGCAATAGCAATTGCAGGAAAAATATGCCCCCCCGTACCACCACCCGAAATGATAAAACGCTTTTTCAATTTTGAATTGACATTAGATGATATGAAATTGCTATAACTCATGCAGCAGTATCATCAGGTGTAGGTGAAGTAATATTATCTTTTCCTTCAAGTTGTTCCACATTACGAGCAACACTTAAAATAATTCCAATAGAAGCACAGGTAAACAGATAAGAACTCCCGCCCATACTAATTAATGGCAGGGTTACCCCTGTTACCGGAAGGAGGTGTACATTTACCGCCATATTGGCTAAAGCCTGTATAGCTAATGTGAAACTTAGTCCTAAAGCCAGGAATGCACCAAATGCATAAGGGCATTTTCTGAAAATTCTAATACACCTGAATAAAAACAATAAATATATCAATACAATGAAGGCAGCACCCAGTAATCCGTATTCTTCTATGATTATAGAAAAAATAAAATCGTTATATGCCTGAGGCAAAAAATTTCGCTGCATGCTATTACCAGGCCCTAACCCAACAAACATTTTTCCATTGGATATGGCAATATTAGCCTGCTGTACCTGATAGGGAATATCCTGATCGCTTGCATAAATAAAATCTTGCACTCTCGTCACCCAGGTACCAAAACGCCCAACTGATTTCATTTTCTCTGCAATAGCTTTTTTCCCGGTCGCTGTGTCTGTTTTTGGTGTGTGTGTAATTACTGCTACCGAAACAATAACGGAAATCGGTATCAATGCCACAAGAATAGTAAGCGCAATATGTTTAAATGAAACTCTTCCAATAAACATCAGTAATAAAGCTGTAGCACCCGTTAATAATGCATTCGATAAATTGGCCGGCATTATCAAAGCACAGATAATTAATACCGGAAATACAATCGGTAAAAAACCAGATTTAAAATCTTTAATTATATCTTGTTTACGACTGAGTAATCGAGAAATATACATAAACAAAGCAAGCTTAGCCAAATCACTTGTTTGTAATGTGAGGTTAATTACTGGTAGCTTAATCCATCTACTGCCTTCATTTATACGGGCACCAAAAAATAATGTATATAATAATAAAGGAATGGATAATAAAAATAAGATGGAGGCAACCTTAGAAAAAACGGTATAATTCATCCGATGTAAAAAATAAACTACTACTAACCCCAACATGGTAAAAGATACCTGCTTAAAGAGATACATACTGGTATTCCCTCTATTCATTTTATAAGCCAAAGATCCGGTTGCACTATAAACCACCAAGATAGAAATCAATGATAGAATCAACAAGATACCCCAGATATAACGATCCCCTCGGGTTCGGCTAACCAGTTCACCCTTCATACCTTCTATAGAAGGAATCTGTGTTAATATGGGCTCTTGTTTCAAAGACATACTTAGCGTACTAGAGTTCTTTTACAGCATTTTTAAACTGAGCACCTCTGTCTTCATAATTTTTAAACAAATCGAAACTTGCACAAGCCGGACTCAATAATACAACATCTCCTTTTGTAGCCAGTTTAAATGAAGCATTCACTGCCTTTTTAGCAGATTCGGTTTCTACTATAACCGGAACTAAGTTTTGAAATACCTGAATAATTTTTTTGTTGTCGGTTCCCATACAAACAATGGCTTTCACTTTATCTTTAACCAGATCGGCAATCAGGCTATAGTCATTTCCTTTATCTACTCCTCCGAGAATCAACACTACCGGCTTATTCATACTTTCCAATGCATACCAAGTGCTATTAACATTGGTTGCCTTTGAGTCGTTTACAAACTCTACACCGCGCACCATAGCAACAAATTCCATTCGATGTTCCAGGCTTTGGAAATTGTTAACAGCTTCGCGGATTTTTTCTTTTCTGATACCGAGCGTAGCCGCGGCGATTCCGGCTGCCATGGTATTGTACTGGTTGTGCTTGCCTTTGAGGGCGAAATCATAAATGCTCATGCTTACTCTTTCTTCTTGAATTCTGAGCATCATTTGATCTCCTTTGATGTAGGCGCCTTTTTTTACTTCGTGTTTCATAGAGAAGGGTAGTGGGTTAGTATGTAGGTTGATTAATGGGATTTTTTTCATGATTACTTCATCATCTTCACAATAGATAAAGTAGTCCTCCTTGGTTTGATTTTCAACAATCCTGAACTTGCTGTTGATATAATTTGAAAATTGATAATCATATCTATCGAGATGATCTTCAGTAATATTCAATAGCACAGCAATGTGTGGCCTAAATAAGCTGATATCATCCAGCTGAAATGAACTGATTTCTAAAATATAAAGAGGCTGAGGGTTTTCTGCAACCTGACGTGCAAATGAATAACCGATATTTCCCACCAAAGCCACAGCCAAACCTGCATTTTTACATATATGATATATCAAAGCAGTTGTAGTGGTTTTTCCATTACTACCTGTAATTGCTACTATTTTACTCTCGCCTTTATAACGAAATGCCAATTCAATTTCACCAATAACAGGTATCTTTTTTTCGCGAATTTTTTTAACGAGTTGATTTTTTTCTGCAATACCTGGGCTTTTCACTATCTCATCTGCATTCAAAATCAAATCTTCGGTATGAACTCCTTCTTCAAATGGTATTCCATGATCAGCTAACTCCTTTTTATAATTTTCCTTCAACAGACCTCCATCACTCAGGAATACAGTATAGCCTCGCTGTTTAGAGAGAATTGCTGCCCCTACTCCACTTTCTCCACCTCCTAATATTACCATGCGTTTAGCCATGCTTAGCGAATCTTTAAGGTTACAATACTCATTACAACACAAATAATTGTTACAATCCAAAACCGAACAGCTATCTTACTTTCATGAAATCCCTTTTTCTGATAATGGTGATGTAATGGACTCATCAGAAAAATTCTTTTTCCCTCTCCAAATTTCTTTTTGGTGTATTTGAAGTAGCTCACTTGCAGTATCACACTCAGGTTTTCGATTAGAAATACTCCGCAAAAAATAGGGATTAACAATTCTTTTCTAACTATTATGGCAAGTGAAGCAATGATACCTCCCAGTGCAAGACTTCCGGTATCACCCATAAATACCTGTGCCGGAAAAGCATTATACCAAAGGAATCCAATACAAGACCCTACAAAAGCACCCACAAATATGGAAAGCTCTCCTAAATTGGGGATATACATTACATCAAAATAATCAGCAAATATGTAATTACCGCTTACGTAAACAAACACTCCAATACCGGCACCAATAATGGCACTTACACCGGCAGCTAATCCGTCGAGACCATCGGTAAGATTTGCTCCATTGGAAACAGCAGTTATAATAAATGTTACTATCAATATATAAATAACCCAAGTATATTTCTCAGCCCCTGGTCCAATCCAGCTGATAAGTTTACTATAATTAAATTGATGATTTTTTACAAAGGGAATGGTGGTGATAGGAGTTTTTACTTTTACAAAACGCTTGTCAACCCCATTCACTTTTCGAACTATAACATTACTGTCTTTTGCAAGTCTTTCTCCTTTTTGTAACTGCGCTGCGGGTGTTGTAATAACTTCTCTTTCTACAGTAACTGCATTGCTGAAATAAAGTGAAACACCAATGATGATTCCTAATCCAACTTGTCCAATGATTTTAGAAATACCTGCCAATCCATCACTATCTTTTTTCACAAACTTCTCTCCTGCTTCTTGTGCACGCTTTCTTGCTTTAAGTTTAAAATAATCATCTAAAAATCCAATAAAGCCGAGCCAAACTGTACAGAGAATCATCAATCGGATATATACCTTATCCAGATTCGCAAATAATAATGTAGGGATAAGAATACTTAATAAGATGATGATTCCACCCATGGTGGGTGTACCTTTTTTCTGTAATTGTCCTTCCAGACCCAAATCCCGAACAGTTTCACCTATTTGCTTGTTTCGCAAAAACTCAATAATCTTTTTACCATAAATTGTTGCAATCAACAACGACAAAACCACTGCCATCGCTATGCGAAAAGTTAGAAACTGAAATAAACCAGCACCTGGAAGGTGGAACGATTTACTCAGCCAGCTAAACAAATAGTATAACATGGGTGGCTTGTTTTATTGATTATTTATTTAATAATGAAAAGGTTTCGCTTAAAACTTGCTTATCATCAAATGGATAGCGTACTCCTTTTATTTCTTGATATTTTTCATGCCCCTTACCTGCTACCAAAATGATATCCCCTTCTTGTGCCAATCCTACAGCTGTTTTAATTGCCTCCTTTCTATCCGAAACCGTGATATATTTTCTTGCATCTGCTGGCTCGAGTCCTGCTTGCATTTCTTTCAAAATTTCTTCTGGATTTTCAGTTCTTGGGTTATCACTGGTTAGGATTACCCAATTACTATGCTTGCATGCAATTTTAGCCATCAATGGACGTTTGGTTTTGTCACGATCGCCTCCACATCCTACAACTGTTATTACCCGCTCATACCCTTTTTTTAACTGATGAATTGTAGTAAGTACGTTTTCTACTGCATCGGGAGTATGGGCATAGTCAACAATGCCTATAATTCCACTGTTACTAACCTGATAATCGAATCTGCCTTCTGCTCCACTTAACGCACTTAAGTGGGTTAGAACTTTATTGGAATCTTCACCCAACAAGCAGGCTGCGCCGAATACGGCTAACAAATTATAGGCATTGAACTCTCCTATTAATCGGAAATGTACTTCCACATCATTCACAAGCATAACCAAGCCGGTTAATGCATTTTCAAATATTTTACCCTTAAATTCAGCAGGACGATAAAGACTATAGTAATACTTTTTTGCATGCGTATTTTGTAACATCACCGAACCGCGCTTATCATCTGCATTGGAAATAGCGAATGCATCAATGGTTAGATAATCGAAAAAGCTTTTCTTCACCCGGATATATTCATCAAAAGTTTGATGATAATCCAGATGATCATGGGTTATATTACTGAATATGGCCCCGGTAAACTGTAATCCTGTGATGCGGTGTTGATGAATGGCATGGCTACTGCATTCCATAAAAACATGTGTGCATCCCTGTTCCCGCATTACTTGTAATAAATGATTTAACTGAATAGCATCCGGAGTGGTGTGCGTTGAGGGTAAAATCGTTTCTCCAATTTGATTTTGAACCGTACTTATTAATCCACAGGTATAACCGAACGAACTGAATAATTTAAATAGCAGGGTAGCTATAGTTGTTTTTCCATTTGTACCTGTTACACCTACTACTGTGAGTTCCAGGGAAGGGTCTCCGTAAAAATGATGTGCCATTATACCTAAGGCTTCTCCGGCATTTTTCACTTGTAAAAAAGTAATTCCTTCCGGAATAATCGCAGGTATTGATTCACAGAGAATGGCTGAAGCACCTGCAGCAATTGCCATGGAAATAAATTGATGCCCATCTGCTTGTTGACCCTTTATGGCAATAAACAGATCACCCGACTGTACTTTTCGGGAATCTAATTGTAAGGCATGTATTTCCTTATCGGTACTTCCAATAGTTTGTATCAAAGGAACCTGATATAATATGTGCTGAAGGTGTGCCATATAAATTAGCGAGTACCAATTTTATTATCTGAAAGTTGAATTTGTATAACTTGCTTTTTTTGCACAGGCTCACCCGGTGGAATTGATTGGCTCACTACTTTTCCTTTTCCTGAAATTCTAATTTGCAATCCACTACTTTCCCCTAATATCAATGCATCTTTTAAACCCAGACCTACAAGCTCCGGCATAACCGCAGGATTTTGAATGCGCGGTGTAAGATTTGATTTTTGTAATGAACCATTCAGATTTGCCCACTGATCGAAATTTCGGGATGAATCGTTTATCACAATCTTTAGTGCTTTTGCAATACGTTGCAAGTCGTTTTTATTCCCCGCCATTGACCATTGAATTGAATCTGCTGAAGCAGTAGATAATAAAAGTGAAGCGGGTTGCTGACGTAAAAAGGTAGCGTATAAGCGATCGGATATTTCCCTAAAAACAGGAGCGGCCACATCAGCTCCATGATGCAAAATTGCTCCAGGTTTATTCTTGATCACCACAACACAAGTGTACTTAGGATTATTAGCAGGAAAAAACCCTGCAAAGGAAGCCTGATATGTGTTGGTAGTATATCCCTTATTGTCATTTGCAACAAGTGCTGTTCCTGTTTTTCCTGCCACACTATATAATGAATTTTTGAATGCTTTGGCAGCAGTACCTCGAATACAAACACCTTGTAAACAAGTATTTAATTGGCGTAAAGTAGTTTCACTGCAAATTTTTTCTCTTAATACAGTTGGCTGTATCGACCTGATGATTACACCTTCTTCACTAATCGCACTAACCAGATAGGGTTTCATCATTTTACCTCCATTAGCAATGGCATTGTATAAACAAAGTGTTTGTAAGGGAGTAATTTTAACATTATAACCAAATGCCATCCAGGGTAATGTATTCACATTCCATATTGATTGTCCTGGCCGATGAATTTCAGGTAACCGTTCACCGGTTAGGTCAATACCCATGGGAGAATCAAGATGCATTTTTTCTAACCACTTAATATAGCGATTGGGTTGAGAAGCATAATGTGTCCAGATCATTTTAGCCATTCCAACATTGGAACTTTTTTCGAATGTTTCCTGCACGGTTTCAAATTGAATACCATGTACTTCCGCATCGTTTACCGTTTGATTATTCAGTTGCCATTTACCCCCTTCAACATTGATAACATCTTGCAAGGAAACTTTTTTATCTTCTAACAAAGCCAATAAGGTGGCGAGCTTGAAAGTTGAACCCGGTTCAGAAGCACTGATAGCATAATTATATTTTTCCCAATAACTGCCATCATCCATTTTTCCCAGATTGGCCATTGCCTTAATTTTTCCGGTAGCTGTTTCCATTACGATGGCACATCCCTGTTCGGCTTCATGTTTTACCATTGCATTCATTAATGCCTTTTCGGTTACGCCCTGAATAAATACATCTAATGTGCTGATGATATCTCTGCCGGTTTCTGGTTCCACCACATACTGATCATCTTCCACAGGAATTTTTACCCCGCCTGCGATAAACCGAACCAGTTGCTTCCCGGGTTTACCCTGTAAAACACTATCGTAGGCATTTTCCAGTCCAACCTGATTACTATCCCTTGCCAAACCAATGGTTCTGAAAGCAAGCATCTGATAAGGATTGAGTCGAAAGTTTTTTTGAATGGCTATCATTCCACTGGTATATCTTCCCAGGTTGAATAATGGGAAAGCCCTGAGTTGCTCATACTCACGGAAACTGATTTTCTTCTTCAATAAAAAATATCCATCTCGATTGTGATAGGCCTGCTGCATCATTACCTTGTATTCACCGGCAGTCAAATCTTTAAACAATCCTGCCATCGCATCACATACGGAATCAATTTTTTCTCTGTAAAGCTGATCATTGTTATTACGCAAGGTTGCTAACCGGGTGTCCCAGTATATATCAAATCGAGGTACACTGGTACTAAGCATTTGACCATCTTCACTGTAAATGGTTCCGCGTTCAGATTCTATTGAATCCATTTTTTGGTGGAGGCTATCACTTAAGCCTCTCCAATAGGCGCCTTGTACCTGCTGAATATATACAGCCTTCCCGAATATAACCAAGGCAACCACTACCACCAGCAGATAGCTGAGATACACTCTCCAAAGTATGTCGTTCTTTACATCCATGGCAGGTTACTGTTGGGTTGTGCGGTTGATGGTAGCTTCTAAGGGATAAGGCATTTCATTATTCAATTTCAGTTGCAGGGGAGCAGCTGCCTGAACAATTTGCTCCTCACCGCTTTTGAACATCACTTCACTTTTTAGTGTTTTATAATTGAACTGCAATTCTTTTATTTCAGTTTGTGTAGCGTTTATTTTACGAATGATCTGATCGGCACGATGACCATTGGCTATGTACAATATGGCAAGACCGGATAGAAAGAGAAAAAAAGTAATATTGTCAATTATCCACTGATAGTTAAAAAAACTCTTCAGTGGATTTTTTAACTTGGTTCTATTTTTATTTTCGGTAGTCATTTTTTTACACTTTTTCTGCTACTCGTAATTTTGCGCTCCGGCTTCTAGGATTGTTGGATTGCTCATGATTACCGGGCAGTATTGGTTTTTTATTTACCAGGTGAAAAATCTTTTCGGCATGATGAGACAAGAGGGGGTGAGTGGGAATTTCATCCACTGTTCCCTGCCGGAAAAAATTTTTTACCATCCGGTCTTCAATAGAGTGAAAGCTAATGATGGCTGCCCTCCCGCCCGATTTCAACAATGCGGGTATTTGTTGCAGCATTTCTTTCAACGCACCTAATTCGTCATTTACTTCCATTCGTAAAGCCTGAAAAACCTGAGCCAGGTATTTATTTGGATTTCCCTTTACTGCAGCACTGATCATATTTTTAAACTGACCGATGGTTTGGACCTGTACACTGATTCTTTGCTGAACAATCAGGCGGGCGAGTGTTTTCGAATTACTTACTTCACCATATTGCTCAAATATTCGATGGAGTTGTTGCTCATCATATGTTTTCACAATTTCAGCTGCAGTGATAGTTTGACGCCTGTCCATACGCATATCGAACGGACCATCCATGCGAATCGAGAATCCTCTTGCTCCTTCATCAAACTGGTGACTGCTTACTCCCAGATCAGCTAGGATTCCATCAATTTGATTTACCTGATGCAGGCGCAGGATGCGCTGCAGGTGACGAAAGTTGTAAGGCAAAAAAACGATTCGGGAATCTGCGGGCAGGTTAGCTGCTGCATCAGCGTCCTGATCAAAAACAAATAACTTACCCGTTGGTCCTAAATGCTGCAATATTCCTCTGCTATGACCTCCTCCTCCAAAAGTGGCATCCACATACACACCTTCGGGTTTGATGGCCAAAGCTTCGAGAGATTCTTTCAGTAAAACGGGAACGTGATAGGGATTGGGAGTAACTGATGATGAATTGGAGGTGGCTGAGCTCATTCGATTTTTTTTCGATTCGATCAACTTTCCTTTTTCATATCAGTTCCCTTCATCACTTCCTCCGCTAAACGACTAAAATCTTCCGGAGAGAAATCCTCAAAGAGCTGTTTGTACTTACCTGCATCCCAGATTTCGAAGCGATCCATGGCAGCTGCCAGCACAATGTCTTTGCCGAGACCGGCAAATTCTTTCAGGGAAGGTGGCAGGAGCAAGCGGTTTGCGCTATCCATCTCTACTTCTGTAGCCCCCCCTAAAAACTGGCGGCGAAATTGACGTACCTTGGGGTCAAAATCATTCAATTGGCTAATTCTCGAAATAATGAGTTCCCAACTTTTCAACGGATATAACGTGAGACATTTTTCAAAGCCCCGGCTGATAATGAAGCGCCCCTCCCCTTCCGGTAACTGTTTTTTCAGTCCCCCCGGAACAAGAAAACGGCCCTTCGCATCTACCGTAGCCTCATATTCTCCGTGAAATCCGCTCATTTGTGAAAAACTTTATTTGATGATTACCACTTGTTGACACAAAATAACACTTTTTCCCACTTTTAACCCGCATTTTGGGTATCTGAATTTATCCACAGAATTCAGTGTCGTATAATTCAATACAGTAAAGGATTTGAGGGCAATTAATGACAAATCACCTCTTTATCGATGTGAATTGAAGTGGATAACCAGTTAATAACTTAGGAAATACGGGGAATTGAAAGTGGAAAACCAGCAAACAAGCGAAAAATCAGTGAAAAAACACTTTAATCTTAGCATTTTCATGGAATTTTGCAGCCATTTCATGCAAATAACCAAGTACTCTTTTTTATGGATACCCATAATCACCCAAGGAATATCAGTATCGCAGACTACCAATATCAGTTGGCGGATGAAAAAATTGCCCGGTTTCCGCTCCCAAAAAGAGATGACTCAAAACTGTTGATATATCAGCAGGAACAAATTCAAGAAAGCTACTATTATCACTTACCCAACTTCATCCCATCTAATACGTTACTGATTTTCAATGATACCCGTGTTGTACCGGCAAGATTATATATGCAAACTTCGGGAGGAAATACGGTAGAAGTATTTTGTTTGGAACCGGGTTCCGGCTATGCAGATATTAGCACTGCCATGCTTACAACTGGAAAAGTGCATTGGCAATGTTTAATCGGTGGAGCCAAAAAATGGAAGGAGGGAGTATTATCACTGAACCATCAACAAGGCGATACACATATTCATTTGCAAGCAAGTTTATTAGAGAGAAAAGATGCCATCTTTTTATTGGAACTCAGCTGGAAGCCAGAAAAAGTGAGTTTTGCAGAAATGCTATCGACTGTGGGAGAGCTGCCTTTACCTCCATATCTGAATCGGGCAGCCAATCCGGAAGATTATGATCGCTATCAAACTGTTTTTGCTCAACACCAGGGTTCGGTAGCTGCTCCTACTGCCGGATTACATTTTACCAAAGAGTTACTGGAAAACCTGAAAAACAAATCCATCACGAATGCCTTTATTACACTGCATGTGGGTGCCGGAACATTTATGCCCGTGAAAGCTGAAAAAATTGGCGATCATGAAATGCACCGGGAATATATTGAAGTATCTATCGATTTTTTAGATACGCTCAGGAAACATTTGCCCAATCCGGTTATCACAGTTGGTACTACTTCTATGAGAACACTGGAAAGTATTTACTGGCTAGGTTCGAAACTTATAGAAGAGCCAGGTTTACTTCCGGGGGAATTACAGGTTAATCAATGGGACCCCTATCTACAGGAATATCAGGCAGCTACTCCTGTAGAAGCCATTAATGCACTCCTATCCTGGATGCAGCAGCACGAACTTCAACAATTGATGGCAACTACACAACTATTCATTGCACCGGGATATACCTTTCAATTTGCCGATGCCCTCATTACTAATTTTCATCAACCGGGTTCTACGCTGTTGCTTCTAGTTAGTGCGCTGGTTGGGGATGATTGGAGAAAAATTTATGAGTACGCACTTAACCACTCCTTTCGATTTTTAAGTTATGGGGATGGAAGCTTGCTTTGGAGAAATAATGGTAGGTAACAGATTAATTTCTCAATCCTGCTAAATGAAAAGACATTGTAAACGTACTGCCTTTTCCCAGTGTACTGCTTACCCGAATGGTTCCTTTATGGGCATCAATAATCGACTTTACATAACTCATACCAAGTCCAAACCCTTTTACCTGATGTATATTCCCAGTATGTGCACGATAAAATTTTTCAAAGATTCTTTTTTCCGTTTCTCTGGTCATCCCAATCCCTTTATCAGCAATTTGAATTACAAGTTGTTTTCGTGTGCTATGGGTAGTTACGGTAATATCGGGTGCTCCGTTTGCATACTTGATGGCATTATCGAACAGATTAGATATTGCATTCGTAAAGTGCACTTCATCGCCTTCAATCATATCATTTGATGCATTGAGTAATAAATGAACCTGCCCTTCCTGCTTTTGTAATTGCAACTGATATTTTTCAATTGTTTGTTGAATTATTTTATGAACCGATAACGGCTTTTTATTGAGCTTAAATTCTTCCTTTTCCATTAATGCTGCCTGTAAAATGGCTTCCACTTGTTTATTCATCCGGATATTTTCCTCTTTAATAATTCCAGTAAAATACTTGGCTCGATCCGGCTCTGCTTGTACTTTTTCATTCTTTAAAGCATCCACTGCTAATGATATAGTAGCAATAGGAGTTTTAAACTCATGTGTCATGTTATTGATAAAATCACTCTTTATCTCACTTAATTTTTTCTGATTCAGCAGGGTTTTAATGGTAACATAAAATGCAGCTATGATAACAATCATAAATACCAGTGCACCTGCCAGCATCCATTTGAGAGAAGATAAAATGGGAAGGTCAAACTGTGGAGTTACTACTACCAATGCCTCCATTCCAGAGGATTCTGTTTCGTAAATACTATAGGTCCTGATAGGATAAACCCTTTTTTGATTGTGCACCGTATCCCAATATGCCTTCTCATACCCCTTGGAAATTAACTCATACTCACCCAACGGATTGGTAACTGCAAATTCAAACGATACATTTTTTAATTTTTGTGCCTTCAGGGCTTCTTTTAATTTGTACCCAATTTCCTGATAGGTAAATTTATTTACAACCAACGGTTGACCAAACCCCCGAAATGAGTAGCCAGGCCTGAACATCGAACCTTTTTGCTGAAAGGGAAGTAGAGGAATCGACTCTTTTACTAGTTCCTGTCCCATTTCATCAGCAACTGAAATACAGGCTTTATCGAATTGATCCCTAAACTGTTGCCGTGTGATTTCCAATAGATTAGCAACCCAGGATATCTGTAAAAGGATGAGCCCGAGCAACGACAATGAAATCAATATGGTGATGACAGGGAAAGTTTTTTTCATCACTACAAATATAATAGTTGCCCTCTGCTGATGTGTTTTATATTCAATTTTTCATTAACTTAACTGAGCATTTTAACAAATTATGACCGAATATGCAGGCCACACCTTCTCCGATACCCGGTAGTTTGCTCATTTCTGATCCGTTTTTACAGGATCCAAACTTTAGCCGATCAGTTGTATTAATATGCGAGCATGAATCAACCGGAAGTTTTGGACTCGTATTAAATCAACCCATGCACCTTACATTAGGCGATTTGATTCCGGCAGCTGCTGACATTCAGGTTCCTGTTTTTTGTGGGGGACCGGTTGGAAATGATACTTTACATTTTATTCATAAGCGAACTGATTTACTGGATGATACCATTGTACTAAAAGATGGAATTGGATGGAGCGGAAACATATATGAGATTATCAAGCATTTGAAATCGGGCGAGATGACAGAAAAAGATATAGTTTTTTTTGTAGGATATAGTGGTTGGGGTGAAGGACAACTCATGCAAGAATTGGATGCGAAAACATGGATTCGCTCTGAAGTTACCTTACCCCTCCTATTTCAAATAAACCCAGAAAACAAATGGCAATCTGCACTATTACAAATGGGCGGAGAGTATGCCAACATGGCCAATTACCCGATTGATCCTCAATTAAATTAGTGCCCTGATACAATAAAAAAGCCTCCAAATAATCTAATGGTGAAATTTGGAGGCTTCGATACGGTAATATTGTTACTTATTTTTTTTCAGCAGATCGCTTTATCCATTTCTCATCGAAAAACATAACCGCTAGCACCAATAAAATTACTCCTAAGTAAAATGTATTGATAGGCAATACAGGGGTATTAAACAAATATCCTGAAATATGTGCCAAAGGATAAAGTAAACATACCAATGCAAAAAAGAACAATACGTTTCTAATGATTTTCATGGTTTGCTTTTTTGTTAACTAAAGTTACAAATTAATTAAATAAACTAATCTGCCATTTCATGAGATATACACACGCCAAAATCAATTGCCATTATGGATAATCCAATCCAACCGGCATATTTTGCCATAATACGGGTTCCTGCCATCACAATTGCCTGCATACCCTCTGATGCCAGTTTTTTTAGTGCCCCTATTCCAATTATACTCGCACTCCCTACACCAATAGCATCTTTTAAACAATTCCAAATTTCACCAACATCAATACCCAAAGTATGAACATTATTATCACCATTTTGCAGGGTACCCAACCTTCCGCTTCCATAAGCAGTAATCGGTTGAGTTTTTAATTTTTTCCAACGGGAGTCATCGCTACTGATTCCTAAATTAATTCCCTCTTTAACAATAGTTAAAATTTCAGAATCGCTATACTGCTGCAACTCGGGTAATTGTAAAAATAGTTGCAGCCAGTCGTTATCTACTTTGTTTTTCATTTCAGACCACTGATCAAACTGCAAAGCATACGCTGCAAAATGTTGCTGCAAAGCAGCTTCATTTTCGCCGGCCACTTGTACACCAGATAAAAATTTATTACGATTAGCCCTGATTTCAGCAGTATTAAGATAACTGGATAACTGATAAAAATCCTGCATAAAACTTCCTGCAAAGCGGATAAAACTTTCCGTTAAATAAATTTTGGAAGCGGTTTCCTGCGGAAGATGGATAATGTTAGTTTCCTGCTTTTTACAGGCTGTAAAGCATCCGACAAATGCCAAAAGCAAAAAAATAATTCTGTAATTTTTCATATGAGTTAGTATTATTTTTCTCCAAACTTTATCATTCGACATTGGAGTTCTTCGACTCAGGCCTTGAGATTTTTATTCCAACAACTCAAAATAAAAGCTACTGATACTGAATAAAAAGGTAGAAAATACCTGATTTAATTCCCGATTACACCCAAAATAAAAAAGCCCCTGCAATGCAAGGGCTTTAATAAAAATTTATTTTATTTTCCTAATCCTGAGAAGTTCCTTCTACTAATACGGTTACTCGATTATTCAATACTTCCACAAAGCCCGACTGAATAGTGAATTGCTCGGTTTCTTTTTTGTCTTTAAGAATTTTCACTTTTCCTTTTCCCAAGGCACTAACCATGGGTGCGTGCTTATCCAATATCTCAAATAACCCGTGAACCCCGGGCAGCATAATTCCATATACCGATCCGCTATAAAGTTTTTTCTCGGGTGTTAATATATCTAATTGCATGTATCCAGAATTTGTTTAGTTGATTGACTATCCTTTTGCAGCTTCCATCAACTTCTTACCTTTTTCAATTGCATCTTCCAGGGTTCCAACCAGGTTGAATGCAGCTTCCGGATATTCATCCACTTCCCCATCCATGATAGCATTGAATCCGCGAATGGTATCGTTGATATCTACAAATACTCCTTTTAATCCGGTAAACTGCTCGGCAACGTGAAAGGGTTGAGATAAGAAACGCTGTACTTTACGCGCACGCTGTACCGTCATTTTATCTTCTTCACTCAATTCATCCATACCCAGAATGGCAATGATATCCTGTAACTCTTTGTAACGTTGTAAAATTAATTTTACGCGGTTTGCACAATCATAATGTGCATCTCCAACAATTGCCGGAGTTAAAATACGGGAAGTTGAATCCAATGGATCTACGGCAGGGTAAATACCCAGGTCGGCAATTTTACGGCTCAATACCGTTGTAGCATCCAAGTGTGCAAAAGTGGTGGCAGGTGCCGGATCGGTTAAGTCATCGGCAGGTACGTACACCGCCTGTACAGATGTAATAGATCCATTTTTGGTGGAGGTAATTCTCTCCTGCATCAATCCCATCTCTGTTGCAAGTGTAGGCTGATATCCTACCGCAGAAGGCATACGTCCTAATAAAGCAGATACCTCAGAACCAGCTTGTGTGAAACGGAAGATATTATCTACGAAAAAGAGGATATCCTTTCCTTTTCCTGTTCCATCACCATCACGGAAATACTCTGCAATGGTTAATCCACTCAAAGCAACACGAGCACGGGCTCCCGGAGGCTCATTCATTTGTCCGAACACGAAAGTAGCTTTTGAATCTTTCAGTAATTCCAGATTTACTTTACTTAAATCCCAACCACCTTCTTCCATGCTATGTTTGAAGTCGTTGCCATATTGCATAATTCCAGCTTCAATCATTTCACGCAACAAGTCGTTTCCTTCACGGGTACGTTCACCCACACCAGCAAAAACCGATAAACCTCCATGACCCTTGGCAATATTATTGATCAATTCCTGAATCAATACGGTTTTACCCACTCCGGCACCACCAAACAATCCGATTTTTCCTCCCTTTGCATAAGGTTCAATCAGATCAATTACTTTAATACCGGTAAATAAAACTTCTGAAGCAGTACTCAGGTTCTCGAAAATGGGAGGTTTGCTGTGAATAGGCCGACCATTCGCTTTAGACAATTGTGGCAAACCATCAATCGCATCTCCTGTTACATTGAATAAGCGACCATTGATGCCTTCTCCGGTTGGCATCGTAATGGGGCGACCGGTATCGGTAACCGTCATTCCTCTAACCAATCCTTCTGTACCGTCCATTGCAATGGTACGAACGCTGTCTTCTCCAAGGTGCTGCTGAACCTCGAGAATCAGTTTGTCGCCATTCTCTTTCTCAATTTCCAGCGCATTAAATATCTCCGGCAGGGTATTGTCGTCTGGAAAATGAACGTCAACCACCGCTCCAATGATTTGTTTGATTTTTCCTTTAGTAGCCATTTCAGGTGAAATATAAAGTGATAAATGATGAATGATAAGGGTAAGTTGGACTGGGTTTTCCAACTTGGCGGCAAAGGTAAGGGGATGTGCCCTAAAAAAATGAAAAATAACCAACAAAATTGCCCCCAACTATTGGGGAATTGTCAATAAACCATCCCCAATACAAATAATGGGATTCCTATAGCAAAATAAGTAATCAAAGTGCTATAAATCAAAGATTTATAAAAAACAATCGGTGAAAACACCGTATTAATCACCGTTTTAACACCGAACCTAACAAGTGAATAATACCTGCCAGGCCCAGTTTTCCTGCTCCTTCGCTAAATTTATCTTTCGCCTTTTCCTGGTCTTCCGAATGCTTTTTTCTTCCTTTAATCCAGTAATAAGCTGCCTGAACCAATTGAGTGATACCGCTTAAACCTTGCCTACCGGCAATGAGTTCGGCTATACTTAATCCTACAATTTTTAAACCCTGCATCGGAATTTGGCGGGTTTGAGCTACGATAGCTTTTTCATCTTCCCGCACTTGAGCCTGCAAAAGGGAAATGGCAGCACCTAAATCTGTTGCGTTGCGGATGGGTTGATACTCAATTTTCGGTCGCATGATCTTCGGTTTTAGGTGTGAGCATCGATTCAATTACCCGATTAGTAACCATTCGTTGAATGGGCTTCCGAAATAGTATCAGGAAAATAATTTTTAACAGAAAGATTCCCGCAACACAGGCAAAGCCCAACCAATAGGAACCCCATCTTTCTCCAAGATAAAAGCCTGCCATCAGACTAACACTCAGTATCAGAAAAAAAAGCAGCCCTGCAAAAAGAATGGCCCAGGTTAGGGTTGCGCTTAGGTTGGCAGTTTTTTGTGTAAGCTGCAATTGCATCAACCGTAACCGGTTTTGTAAATACCCCTCTATTCGCTCTCTGTATTCGCCAAAAAAGGAGTTGGAGCTATTTTCCATGAGCTAAATTAAGTTGTGGTTTCACGGGAAGATCCATCAAAATGTTCAGTAACCTTCCGCGCTTTATCTAGCAAATTATCCATTGCGGTTTCAAACTCGGCTACTTTATCTTTCACATCCTCCTGAAATTCTCCGCTTTTAGATTGAAACTTATTTACCATTTCTTTGCCTTTGTCGCTTCCAAGAAAAAGGGTTATAGCTGCTCCGGCCAATCCACCCAGGATCAATCCGGCTAAAAATTTTTCTTTATCGTTCATAAATAAGGTGATTGAAGTGATCTGCCCCATGCAGGCAGGAATAATTTGTATATTTACATAACCTACCTAAAGGTACGATGGAAAATCAGCCTAATCATAGAATCAATCGTTATTTTTTTTTAGCAGTTATCATCCTATTTGCCGCAGTATTATTATTGAGTTTACGAGCTTTTTTTACCGCATTTTTGGGTGCTATCATTTTCTACGTATTAAGCAAAAAACCTGCCAATTGGCTTATTAGTAAAAAGAAATGGAGTAAGAGTCTTACGGCAGTGGTAGTGATAGTAATTTCACTCTTTATTTTTTTGATTCCACTAATTCTATTCGTAGCACTTTTGATGAAAAAAGTGCTGGTTTACAGCGGTAATTTTTCAAACTGGAATGCTCCGCTTACCGAGTTAGATCAATCCATCCAACAACAATTTCATATCAGCCTGCTGAATGAACAAACCTTGAAACAAATTCAGGAATATTCCAGTCATTTCGTTTCCAATGCCCTCAGTAGCGGTATTAATTTATTAGGTTCGGTTACCATGATGTACTTTTTTCTTTTTTTTATGCTGGTGAATATTAACCGACTCGAAGCAGCCATTCTGCATTATTTACCATTTAGCAGGAGAAAAATTTTAATTTTTGGAGAAGAGTTAAAAGCACAAACCTTTAGCAATGCAGTTGGGATTCCTTTGGTAGCATTCGGACAAGGTTTTACTGCCTATTTAGGTTACTTAGTATGTGGGGTTCCGGAAGCAGCATTTTGGGCGGTGTTAACGGGCGCTACTTCGGTTTTGCCTATTATAGGAACGGGCATTTTCTGGATTCCGATTGCTGCCTATTTAATCATAAACGACCATAGCGGTCAGGCGGTTTTTTTAGCAATTTGGGGAGTGATGGTAATGGGCACAATAGACAATGTAATCCGATTTGTGTTAGCAAAAAAAATGGCCAATGTTCATCCGTTGGTTACCGTTTTAGGTATCATCATAGGATTACAAAATTTTGGCATCACCGGTCTCGTATTTGGTCCGTTGGTGATTTCATATTTTCTTATACTTCTGAAAATGTATTATTCCGACTATTTTGCCCATCCGGTTACGGAACCAGAGAAACAAGAGGAAACATTTACCTGGCCTTTACAAGGTATTTTTAGAAAAGGTGCCCATAAAGTTGCTTTTAAGAAAAAAAGAATACGCTAATTTTTACTGCAAAAACTGTGCGTATAGCCAAGCGCCAATGGCTGCACCAGCAAATGGGGCCAATACCGGTAACCAAGCATATCCCCAGTCGGAGGTTCCTTTATTTTTCATTGGTACCAGTGTATGTACAATTCGTGGACCCAAATCGCGGGCGGGATTTATGGCATATCCGGTTGGTCCACCCAAACTTAGCCCAATCGCCAATACAAGAAAAGCAACAGGAAGGGCATTCAAAGAACCGAGCGAATGCTCGGCACCTGTTATAAATAAAATGCCAATTACAAAAACACAGGTTGCTACTGCTTCGGCAAAAAAATTGTCGCTACTGGCACGAATAGCAGGGGAAGTACAAAATACAGCCAGTTGAGTAGAGGCATCGGTCGTTTCATCAAAATGACGTCGATATGTGATCCAAACAATCGCTGCACCCAACATTGCTCCCAACAATTGGGCGGCACAATATGCGGGTACCAGACTCCAGGAAAATTTTCCAGCAATGGCCAAAGCCACGGTTACTGCTGGGTTTAAATGTGCCCCGCTGGCTGCACTGGTAATATAAACACTTACAAATACAGCCATAGCCCAACCTAAAGTAATAGCAATTAAACCGCCATTATTTCCCTTGGTTTTATTCAGAATAACGTTGGCTACAACCCCATCTCCTAAAATCAGTAAAATGGCAGTACCGGTAAATTCGGCAATGAATGGTGTCATATAGTTAGCAATTGTTTATTTAAAATGAATATAGAAAATTACAGAATTTACTTCATCAGAATCATGAATTAATGAATTAAATATTGTTCGGCAAGCTTTTGAAAAGATTTTATTTGCGCTTCCTGCCAATTAGAATCCCTTCCAGATTCTGTTGCCATCCATTCAGCAACTTTGGGTGCAGAGGTGGCTGCGATGCGGGCATCCAGAAATAACAATCTGGTTCTACGAGCCAACACATCTTCCAATTGATCTGCTAATTCGTGCCGCATTGCATACACTACATCAGCACGAGTATATGCATAGTTTGGATGTATTTTTTCTGCAAGTGATGGATTTTCTTGTATCCATGCATTTATTTTTTCCTGCCTGGTTTCGGGGAAACCTATTAAAAGGTTTTCGGTAATGCAGGCCTGCTTGGGTAGCTTTCCAACAAAAGCTGCGTTATCTACAGCATCCTGAGCCATTTTTCGATAAGTAGTCCACTTACCACCGGTTATGGTTATCAAACCCGATACAGCTACCAACAAAGTATGATCTCTGGATAGCATGGCAGTTCCTCCAGCCCCTTGCTGTGATACCAATGGTCGTAATCCTGCATATACGCTTACCACATCAGAACGTTTAACATGGTAGGTTCCATACCGATTAATGTGTGATAGCACAAACTCAATTTCCGATTCCAAGGCTCTTGGTTCAAGCTCAGGATGATCAACAGCAGTATCAGTTGTACCCAATAATACTTTTCCCATCCAGGGAACTGCAAACAATACTCTTCCATCATCGGTTTTGGGAATCATCATGGCAGCAGTACCGGGAAATAAATGTTGAGGAATGACCAGATGTATCCCTTGAGAAGGAGTAACTAACGCATGCAGTTTTGCATCATCCATCTGCAAAATGGAATCGGTAAAAACCCCGGTGGCATTTATAATTGCTTTAGCATTAACTGTATGCACTTCATTGGAAACCGTATCGATAAAAGTTACCCCCTTTATTTTTTTTCCTTCATGTACTAAAGCAGATACCCTGCAATAATTGAGCATAACTGCTTTGTTGCGGGCAGCAGTAACAGCCAACTCAATACACAAGCGGCTATCATCAAATTGACCATCATAATAGAGGATTCCTCCGGATAATTGCTTCGACTGTAAAGAAGGTAATTGTTGTAAGGTTTCCTGTTTATTTAAAATGCGTGTTTTTCCTAAAGAAAGCTTGCCGGATAGTAAATCATACATCCGCAAACCGATTGCATAATAATATTTTTCCCACCAACGATACACCGGTACAATAAAGGGTTGCACAAATGTGAGATGAGGAGCATTTTTTAATAAATGTCCACGCTCACGAAGCGCTTCCATTACCAGTTTTATATTTCCCTGAGCCAGGTATCGCACTCCACCATGAACCAGTTTAGTAGATCGGCTGGAAGTACCTTTCCCAAAATCAGCCTGCTCCAATAATAGAACCGAGTAACCACGTGTTGCTGCATCCAAAGCGGTTCCTAACCCGGTTGCCCCTCCACCGATAATAACGATATCCCATTCTGCTGTTTGCTTCAATTGTTGAAGCATATAGTGCCGGTTCATTTCTTCTTACTTATTGCAGTGAGGGAACTGATTATTCTTTACTCCAAAAATTAGTGGCAGCAATTGCACGACTCCATCCTTTGGCAAAATGAGTTCGCTTATCATCCAACATAACAGGATGAAAAGTTGTTTCCATTTGCCATTGTTTGGAAATTTCATCAATACTTTTCCAATATCCTACAGCCAATCCAGCCAAGTAAGCCGCCCCAAGTGCTGTAGTCTCGGTAATAGCAGGTCTTACAACTGGAGTATTAAGCATATCACTTTGAAATTGCATCAATAAATTATTGGCAGTGGCACCACCATCTACTCTCAATTCTTTAATCGCAATGCCGGCATCCGCTTCCATAGCTTTCAAAACATCCATGGTTTGATAGGCAATACTTTCTAGAGCAGCTCTTGCGATATGGGAATTGGAAGTGCCTCTGGTTATCCCAAATAGAGTACCCCTTGCATGTTGATTCCAGTGTGGGGCACCTAACCCAGCAAATGCAGGAACAAGGTAAACTCCTTCGGTATCGGCTACTTGCTTTGCCAATGCTTCAACCTCCGAAGAACTACGTATAATTTTCAACCCATCCCGAAGCCATTGTACTACGGCACCGGCTATAAACACACTGCCTTCCAGGGCATAATGGGTTTCGCCATTTACCTGCCAGGCAATCGTAGTTAATAAATTATTGGTAGATGGAACGGCTTGGGTTCCTGTATTCATCAACATGAAACAACCGGTACCATAGGTGTTTTTTACCATTCCCGGGCGGGTACACATTTGTCCAAAAAGAGCTGCCTGCTGATCGCCAGCAATTCCAGCAATGGGTATTGAATGAGCCGTTAAAATTTGTTGCGTAAATCCATACACTTCACTGCTACTTTTCACCTCAGGTAAAATACCGGCCGGTATATCCATCAGATCTAATAAATCCTGGTCCCAGGATAAACTATGTATATTAAATAACAGTGTTCTGCTGGCATTGGAAACATCTGTAGCATGTACTTTACCATTGGTGAGTTTCCACAACAACCAGCTATCGATGGTTCCCGCACACAATTCTCCGGCATTAGCTTTATCACGGGCACCGGGCACATGATCGAGCATCCATTTAATTTTCGTTCCCGAAAAATATGCATCAATTACCAGTCCGGTTTTTTGCTGAATTTTTTTACTCCAGCCTTCCTGCTTCAACTGATCACAATAAGCAGCAGTGCGCCTGTCTTGCCAAACGATGGCATTATGCAATGGCTGACCTGATTTTTTATCCCATAATACTGCCGTTTCCCGCTGATTAGTAATGCCTATGGCTGCAATATCTTTAATAGTGAGTTTAGCCATGATAATTGCTTCTGCCGCAACACCCAATTGGGTACTCCAGATTTCATTGGGATCGTGTTCTACCCATCCGGGCTGAGGAAAAATTTGCGTAAATTCTTTTTGGGCGATTGACTGAATATTTCCAAACTGATCGAATACAATCGCACGACTACTGGTTGTTCCCTGATCTAATGCAAGTATAAATTGACTCATCCTAACGACTTTAGCTCAAGATACTGAATTTTATCCGGCAAAAAAGGTGGATTACAAGATTGACAAAAAACTTAATACCGAATGATATGCGGAGAGACTACCGCCGGCTTTTGAGCCAGATTTCTGGATCGATGGGAGTGCTTTTTTCATTCATGATCATAAAAATTAATGAGCCTTCTCCGTCTATTGAAACACCCGACTTACCCAATACTGTTCCGGCTTTAACTTCCTGATTTTTTGAAACGGATACGGACGACAAATTGGTATAGCCAGTAAAATATTTACCGTGTTGAATGATAATCATTTGTTCACCATCCACTTCACTGATATAAGAAATTTTTCCGTCGGCAACACATTTAACCGTTGATCCTGCAGGAAGTGCAATTTCTATACCATCTGTTTTTCTTTTCAATTTCGTTCCGGGAATTGTTTCAATTCCAAAATGTGCTGTTACCACTCCAGATGCAACCGGCCAGGGAAGTAATCCTCTGTTGTTTTCGAAATTGATTGACATTTCCCTTCCTTCCGGCGTAGATTCGAGGGGGGTATAAGTTCTATCCCGATTTAAAGAGGTTAAGCCAGTAAGCGGTTCATTGTTATCCGACCGCTTGGGGGCAGCTGGGCCGGGAGCCGTTTTATTTTTTTCTTCCTGAGCCTTTATACGGGCGGCTTCTCGCTTCTTTGCCTCCTCGATTTCTCTCCGAATAATTGCCTGGAATGCTTGCTGAACCCGTTGCCGCTGCTTTTCTTTATCCCGAATTTGTGCACTGATTTCTTTTTCTCTACCCTTTAGTTGCTCAACCACTTTATCTTGTTCTTTTTTATCAGTTTGTAAAACCTTCAATTGCTCATTTTGTTCCAACAGGGTTCCCATTCTTTCCTTCTTGCTGCTGCTTAACAATTGAATTTTTTCCTGCAACAGAACCTCCGATTTTGCAATGGCAACCGCCTGGGTTTCCCTGTTTTTCCGATAACTGCGCAAATAATTAACCCGCTTTACTGCATCATTAAAACTTACAGCAGAAAACAAAAAATTGAGATATTCATAACTACTTCGATGCTTATAAGCAAACACAATACTCTTGGCATACTTCTGCTTAAGTGTATCTAGCTCTCTACGTAAGCGATAAATGTCTCTTTCCTTAAGATAAATTGTTTCGTCTAACTGACGAATTTGCCTATTTATGCTATTCACGAGTTCCTCTCGTCGGTTGATTTTACTTTTAATAATAGCCAGCTGTTTCAACGAAAGCTTCTTATTATTTTGTGTTTCATTATATAACCGATTCAGCTCTGCCAATTCTTTTTGTAAATCCTGTTCTCTTTTTTGCAACTCCTCACGGGAGTTCTGTGCAAAAACTGTAACCTGTAAACAACAGGTTAGAAAAAATAAAAAGACTAATTTTTGTAAAAAAGACATGTTCAGGAGTAGTGCTTACTGCTAAGATGCGATGAAATTACTTACGTTTGAGGTTTTTGGGTATCTCAAAAGTATATTTTAACGGTTCATTTAAACTAAACTCTTTGAAATCCAGATAAATATCCAACTTAGATTTTTCTGAAACGGTAATTTTCCGATAAGTAGCAAACTGAAAATTTCCAAGAGGTTGATAAGTATTCTGGCTAATATCACAGGTTCTGTTTCTTTGTAAATTGATATCATCTAACTTACTGTGCAATACTTTAAAATCAGTATTATTAAGTGTTAACAGGTGTTTGAACACTTCACCTGCCATTTGCACCAGTAACTCTGCTGAACCTGATTTATAGCTGAGCACATTACTGTCTATATAAATGGGATTCCCCATAATTATATCCTGCAGGGTTGAAAAATCAAAGGGAACCTGACTAATTTCCTGGAGATAGCTGATAGACCTAAATTTAACACTTTTATCACCTACCAACTGAACCAATACTAAACTGTCTTTTTTTATATCTGCTTCTAATCCAACAGAAGAAATTCCCAGAAAGCTACCCTTTACTTTGATAAGGATAACACTGTCTTTCCGCATACTTACATAAAAAGTATAACTATCACTCTTTTCGGCACTCTCGTAATCCACTTTTATTTTTGCATTGAAAGTGGTATACTCTATTTTATTTTTTACAACTTTCTGCAGAATGTCTTTAACAATCGCTCCAGAATCTACTTTCACTTCTTTGATAACCACAGCTTGTATGGTATCTTTTTTAGATAAAGCTTCCTGAATGCCTGCTGTTTTTTTTACCGTTTTACAGGCAAAAAAACTAAGCGTACAAAAACATAATCCGGCTATTCGTTTCATGTGTTGTTTATTGTTTTCCGGTATGACCAAAGCCACCGGCACCACGGTTGGTTTCATTGAGCTGATCCACCATCTTCCAATGGATGATTTCTATGGATTGCAACACCAGCTGAGCGATTCTGTCGCCAGGTTGTATAGTTTGGGATTCCTGAGACAAATTAATTAAAATCACCTTTATTTCACCCCGGTAATCGGCATCAATTGTTCCCGGCGTATTTAGGCAGGTTAATCCTTGCTTAACGGCCAGGCCACTTCGCGGACGAACCTGAATTTCGTAACCAAGGGGAATTTCTACAAATAATCCGGTTGGAACAAGGGTTCTTTCGAGTGACTGGAGCACTATAGGCTGGTCGATATTGGCCCGAACATCCACACCGGATGACCCTTCTGTGGCATAAGCCGGGAGGGGGAAAGCTGACCGGTTTATAACCGGTATGGTAATTGAATCTGGTAACATTCAGGCAAATTTAATAAAGTAAATTGTACCAAAGCCAAATATCTGATTCGCAGGCTTCTCCCCATAATTGGGTATTATTTTGTTATTTTTGACACATCTTCACTCCCTTTTAGCAATGAAACCTAGTTTATCAAGTTTTTTTTTCACACTTAGTCTTTCATTAAGTCTATTTATTGCTGGCTGTACCAAAAATTTAACCGTTGTAAATGTGGTATACGATAACGATTTTTCTAAAGGAGAATTGGATAGAATAAATGTATCCGGTTGGAACAATGGATTATTTGGTGCTGTTTCCAATCCCCGAATTACACAATATAATGGGAATAGTGTACTGGGATATTTAAATAATAATATTGTACGACTGGAGCTGAATGAACTTCCTATGCATGATATTATAAGAATTGAGGTGGAATTATTCTTACATAACGACTGGAAAAATGATTTGTGGAAAATGGAATGTGATGGTGAAACTAGAATTCTTACCGGTTTTTCGAATGATCCATTGATTCAGCAGGCTTATCCAAATTGGTTAGGAAATGGCTCTACTACCAGTGCTGCCGGGGCCAATGCACAACAAACAGGCTTACCAGGAATATGTAATACCGGAGCAACCAAAAAGGGTACAAGCCGATATGCTTTCGTTCAAACCTTCGCTCATTCCAAAAATCAATTCTTACTTCAACTTAGTGATGCAGGAGGTAATGTAAATGATACCTGCACGCGGGGATGGTCTGTTAACCGGTTAACTATTTCTACTTACCATAATTAATTTGGTAAAGCGGAATCCTGAGAAGCTGATCTGCTGAAAACGTATACGGCAATGACTAAAAATTTTTTCTATACCGTTTTACTCTCAGTAGCTAATCTGCTGTTTCCTTTACTAAGTTTCCCATATGCTTCGCATGTACTAGGTCCCGAAGGTATTGGTGCGGTGCAGATGTCGATTTCATTTGCTCAATATTTTGCCCTGTTTGCCGCGTTGGGGATTCCAATTTATGGTATAACAGAGATTGCCCGCCATCGACATCATCCCGAAAATCTTTCCAAGGCATTTTCTGAATTGTCGATTATTTTTTTTGTAGCCAGCTGGGTGATGTTTCTGATTTATTTGATTATTATCTATTCAATTCCATTCTTTCAATCACATATTCGGCTCTATCTCCAGGCAGGCTTATTGGTTCTATTAAGTTTCACCTACACAGATTGGTTTTTCTCAGGTTTAGAAGCGTTCAAAAGTATTACGCTAAGATCGGTGCTCATTAAAATAATTTCTTTGGTATTGCTCTATATATGTGTTAAAACAAAAAATGATTATGAACCCTATTTACTAATTGTAGTCTTTTCAATTCTGGGAAATCAATTACTAAGTTTCATACTCAGTTTGCGTATTACTAAATTGCAATTTAACCAGCTGCATTTTAAAAAACATGTAAAGCCACTTTTCTTCTTATTCAGTACTACATTGGCAGCCAGTATTTATACCATGCTTGATACTGTTTTATTAGGATTTCTGGCCGACAATCATTCTGTTGGACTATATACAGCCTCTATAAAACTGGTAAAGCTAACCATCCCCATAGTAACCGCTATGGGAGTGATTTTGATACCCTCGATTACCAGATTATTCGAAGCTGGTGCACAACAAAAGCTGCAAGAACTTCTTAGCTCATCTTTTGAATTTCTCATTTTTTTCGCCATCCCTGTTTCCGTTGCACTGGCTTTACTAGCACCCGAATGCATACTGGTTTTTTCGGGAAACCAATTCACTGGCTCTATTCCAGTTATGCAGATTTTATCTTTACTCCCAATTTTAATAGGATTTGGACACTTTTACTGTTTTCAAATTTTGTTACCGGCAGGAAAAACACAACATATTTTTTATGCAGTAGTAGGAGGCGTTGTTGTTTGTTTACTTTTAAATCTATTACTCGTTCCTCACTGGAAATCTATTGGAGCTGCAATAGCAAATGTTACAACTGAATGTGTTGTTACAGGAGGATATATTTACTATATGCGCCGATTTTTTAATCCGTCATTACCATGGAAATACGTATTGCATTCACTTGCAGCCTGCATTACTTTTTTTCCGATCATTTACTGGATCAGATTGTTTCATTTTTTTCCAGTGGTAACATTACTGATTGCTGCTTTGCTTTGTTCTTTAACTTTTTTTGCTATTCAATGGTGGTTATTCCGTCATCAGTTTTTACTTAATTTTATAAAACCCTTACAAGACTGGTTAGTACGCAAAAAAAAATATATGCCGGATGAATACTAGTTCAACTGAGTTTAATCGTACCAATAAAGTTGCGCTGGTAATGGCAACCTGCAACGGGGCCTCATATATTGAAAAACAATTGGACTCCATATTAAAACAAACACACTCACCCGATTTGGTAATCATTCGGGATGATGTTTCAGAAGATTCTACATATCAAATACTGAGCCGATATGCACATCAACATGGATTTCACGTTAGTCAAAATAAAGAGCGTTTAGGCGTAAACGATAATTTTACCCGAGCGGTTGCCGATGTACCAGATGAATTCCTGATTGCCTTTTGCGATCAGGATGATTATTGGTTGCCAGAAAAGCTTGAAAAATCTATTGCCTTGCTTCAACAAATAGCAATCCATCCAAACGAGCCTGCTTTAGTGTATAGCGATCTGGAATTGATGAACGAAGCAGGAGAAATTTTACATACATCGGTTCATAGACAAAGAGGTCAACACAGATATGCCCATGTTTGGGAAACCTTCTTATTTGGAAATATGGTTTCGGGGTGTACGATAGTTATGAATGCAGCCATGAAAAAAATCATGTTAGAACTTCCGCGAAACCAACCCTTCATCTATGATGCCTGGCTGGCAATGGCAGCTTTTGGCTTTGGAAATATTGCAAAATTACCCGAACCCCTAATTCAATACCGCCAACATAGTAACAATGTAACTTTTAGTGAGCATCGTTCAAAAAACCGCATCGAAAGATTTCAAACTCACTGGAAAATGATTTTTCAATCAAATACATTCTTACAAGAAGAGATCACACTCGCTTCCGCATTTTATTCAAAATATGCCAACTGCTTATCGAATTCAAAAAAAGATAGTCTGGAAGCATTGATTGCCCTTCAGGGTAAGCCCTACCTAACTAAAAAACTACAATTCGAGATGAGCTTCCGAAAGTTCTGGATCAATCGGTTTGGCCTTTGATCAAATGAATGGCTGCTATCTTTGACGGGTTATTCTTTATATTGCATAACTGATGAAAAAGACCGCCATTATTTTAGTAAATTGGAACAGCTACGATTTAACTGCCCAATGTATTCGATCGCTACAGCAAATACTGGATCCCGTTTCTGTAACTATCATTTTAGTTGACAATAACTCGGAAGATGGTTCAGGTGCAGCGCTAGAATCATCATTTCCTGGCGTACATTTCATCCAAGCAAATGATAATAAGGGTTTCACCGGGGGAAATAATTTAGGAATCGCATATGCCATTCAGGAAAAGTTTGAATACACTTTACTGCTCAATAATGATACCACAGTTGCAAAGGATTTTTTATTACCCCTGCTACGTTTTATGGAGGAGCATCCCGAAACAGGTGCCGTTCAGCCACTAATTTACTATCACCACCAACCAACACTTATTTGGAATGGAGGCTCCTATTATCATGAATGGCTTGGGCATCCCAGCATTCGATACATAGGGAAACAATTACCGGATACCCCCTTGCAAAATCAACGTCCCGTTTCTGTTGACTGGATTACAGGATGTGCTTTTTTGGTTAGAACTTCTTTGCTTACAGAAATTGGCGGATTATCCAATAACCTCTTTATGTATTTTGAAGATATAGATATAAGTTTACGTATTCGAGAAAAAGGTTATCAACTCTGGCTTGTCCCCCAATCGGCTATCTGGCATGTAGGAGGTATGTCGAATAAAAACAAAGAAAAAACGCGGGAAGGATTTGTAAATCCGGTTGTACATTACTTAAATATACGCAACCGCATTTGGATATTAAAACAATATACACGATGGTTTTATTTGCCAACAGTTGTTATTTTTAATAGTATATATATTACTGGCATATTGTTGTATTTTCTGGTAAGGCTGAGATGGGGAAAATTTCAGACTGCTTGTAAAGCTTTGCAAGATGGACTTTTAGGACAAATTGAATACATAACTTTTTCTTCTACAGCAGCTAAATAAAATATGATACTGTTTCCCATCATATATATTGCCTCTTTTTTTTACGGTTTGTTACTTGTGTATAAAAAAGATATACGAGGATTTCCCATTTTCGTTATTGGCGGATTACCCATTTATATTCATGCCCTATCAGTATCTCATCTATATGGGCTAGCATCTATCATTCCTGCCATGCAGGCCTGCAAAGAAATTATGGTTTTTGCCTCATTTGTAATGGTACTATTTACCCTTCATGAAAAACCCAAATGGCACAACATAGATAAGTGGATGATGGTATTTTTGGGCGCTTCTATCATTTACCTTATTTTACCAATTGGCCCCTACCCCTTTATTAGCCGGCTATTAGCATTCAAATCCCTTTCTGTTTTTCCATTGATTTACTTTACCGGACGTTTATGCAAAGCAAGTGATATCAATCTGAATTATCTTTTTTCCTTTATATGCCTGGTGTCGATTGTTGCCGCTGTAATTCTGTTTTTTTTCGAATTCATACCTTACGAACATCTACATACGAAGACCGGATTTTTAGATTTTCATATTCAGTTCTTCAATGCAGAAGAATCGGGGAATTATGGATTGTTTTGGACTTTTGAAACAGAATCGGGACTCAAGCGGTTTGGCAGTATTTTTAGCAGTCCACTCGAATTAGCTGCCTCAACCGTTCTTACCCTATCGGTATTATTATCATTGGCAGGTGACCGCTGGATGCGTTTTCGGTATTCAAAATTCTATACTGCAAGTTTACTAGCCACCCTGTTTTGTATCATCATGGCTATATCAAGGGCATCGCTTATCAACTACTTTTTATTATTCTATTGCTTTGCACATATTACTCATCAACATAAATGGGTTCAATATTTTCACCTCGCGTTTGTGATAGTGGTGATATTATTGATATTTGTTGTGCAAGGAGATTTATTGCAGTTCGCAATCGATACCCTCCGTTTTCAAAATGCTTCCAGTATCGGACACCTGTTAGAATGGGTGAACGGATTACAAGCTATGGCAGCACATCCGCTGGGAATGGGATTGGGTGCTTCGGGAAGAGTAGCGATGGAAACCAACGATCATGTTGGGGGAGAAAATCAGCTTATCATTATTGGAGTTCAGGTTGGCATACCGGTATTGTTGGTATATATTATCATCTATGCTTCAACTATTCGGACAGCATTACAAATGATTCATTTTTCAAAAGGGAAACAAAAAAGATTGGCAATGGCAGTTGTGTTATTAAAGATTGGCATCCTAATTCCTCTGCTAACATCCTATGTAGATTCTTTTAACTACATTACTTATATTACCTATTTTATAAGTGGATTGTGTATCAACATGCTGATGAATGGGAAACCAGAGCCCATTAAATATCATGCTGCAACTTTATGAAAATAACCCATAACGGATAATACAATAAATAGCACGGAATCCGTCTTTCCAGCTAATCTTTTTTCCTTCTGCAAAAGTTCTTCCGTAATAAGAAATGCCAACCTCATAAATGCGTATACCGGGAAATCGCACCATTTTAGCTGTAACCTCGGGTTCAAAGCCAAATCTTTTTTCTTTCAAGTCGAGACTCTTCAAAATATCAGCCCGAAATAATTTATAGCAGGTTTCCATATCGGTCAGGTTCAGGTTGGTGAACATATTCGAAAGGAAGGTTAAAAATTTATTGCCAATGCTATGCCAGAAAAACAAAATTCGATGAGGCTTTCCACCAATAAAACGGGAGCCATATACTACATCGGCATATCCCTCTATTATTGGTTTTAATAAAATAGAAAATTCACGCGGATCATATTCAAGGTCAGCATCTTGTACGATGATATAATCGCCCGAAGCATGGCGGATACCCGTGTGCAATGCAGCACCCTTCCCCTGATTAACCTTATGCTCCTGATACCGAATGAATGGATACTGCTGTACCCATTCTGCTACTATCATTCCGGTTTTATCGGTAGAGCAATCATTAACTACAATGATTTCCTTATCGAACCCTTCTGGAAGCTCAACAGAAACCAATCGCTGCAAGATAGATTCTATTGTGGGCTCTTCGTTGAAGGCGGGAACTATAATGCTTAATACCTGATTCATGCACTGCAAATATAGTTATTTTGGAGGGCCAGATAAGCGGTGCATCCAAAATAACAGTTGCACAGCAGTTAGCAAAAAAATGAGCGGAACCACAACTGTTAGCATTCTTTGATAGGTAGCTACTGCTAAGGTAGCCCCCAGGAATACAATTAATAATGTTGCCAAAAATAGTAGGATTATTTGATAGGGGCCCCGATAAAAAAGCATACTAATGATTGAAAAAATACAAAGAAAAAATACAAATGCACCTGCGGGAATTCTTGCCAATGTTGCCAGTCGGGGATATTGATAAGAAAAGGGAAGCCCAACAAATAATCTTCCCGCATTGGCTATACAATTTTTCAAATATTTTCCGGGGTACCGGCGTATATTTTGCAGGGCTTTGATTTTAAATGCATCATCCCTTGCCACTCCCTGAAATTGATAAATACTATCATAATCAGCCTGATGATGTAATGCAAACAAATCTGCATTACAAGGCTGTGTGGTATCATATCCGCAATAAGCTGTAAAATGATCGTCATTCCAATCACCCCACTCACCCTCAACAGGTGTACTTGCCCAATATAGCGACATCCCCCCACTATTCGCCCAGTAAAAAAGTTTACCTGTTTGCTGATACGTGTACGCTAAATAAGGAATATTGATTAATAGCGCTATCAAAACCATCTTTGCTGAATGCACAATAGATTGCTTTTTGAATATCAGGAATCCTGCCAGTAGTATTACAAGTAAAAAAAGAATTACATATCCAAATATAACTTTAGTAAGTGCGAGGTATCCGAGAAAAAATCCTGCAGAAATCAGGTATTTGAATGCATAACCGGATAAAACAAATTGAATAAAGAAATACAAAAATAAACATAGTAAACAACTGCTCAGTGGTTCTGTATATAGCCAGCCCAACTCTTTATAGGCAACATAATAGAAAGCCCAGCAAAGCGAAAAAATCCAGGAGTATGAGCTGCTAACCAATAATTTTAATGATTTAAATAAAAAAACCAACGAAACGTATTGAAAAAGAGCATTCAGCAACACAGGGATTAACAGCGGACTATTCATCCAAACGAATGGTACAAGAACAAGTGGGTATCCGGGACCATTCCATAGGTTGAGAGCGGCTTTTGGCGAATAAAATCCTGCTGCCAGATTCTGCGCAAACATGTAATAGCGACCCTCATCTCCTTGCATCTCATTTTGATGCGTAACACCGGCTATTATTATATAAATTGCCAAAAATGGGAGAAAATTAATCCAGGGATTCGCTGATATTTTTTTCATCTCCTCTAAGTTAATCTATCTTTACAAATCATGCAACAATGTATTGAAATATACAAACCGAGTTGATTTTGAAAAAAGTGTATTCCCGGTATGGATAAACCTATACGATTATTGATAGATATACGCGATTTACGCATAGCTCGAACAGGTGCCAAAACCTATCTGGAAGAGATGTATGTTCGTTTACAAAAAGGCTATCCTGGATTTTCAATACATTTTATAGATACCCTTTTCCCCGTATATACCGGTAAAAATAAATGGCTCAAAGTTATTGAGCATATCCGATTTTTTGGATGGAAACAATTCACGTTACCTTTAATTTGCATCATCAAAAGATGTGATATTTTATATTGTACCGATTATTTTTTACCCATATTTACGTGGAACTTTAAAACGGCCGTCGTTTTTTATGATGCCTTTTTTTGGCAATATCCAAGTCAATACAATTCCATTTGGCTGAAATTACTGCAACATCTAGGAGTTCCCGCTGCAAAAAAAGCAACTGCAATTATTACCATCTCTCAGCATTCCAAAAATCAAATAGTTGAGCAGGTTGGCCTGGATGCCTCCAGGATTCACGCGATTCACTTGGCTCCCAAATCATCTTCGGCTATCCTTCAACCGCATAGCAAAACACCCATTTCGAATGGGAAAAAATACATTCTGCATATGGGAGTTTTGGAAAAAAGAAAAAACCTCCTTAACCTGATTCGAGCATTTTCTTTATTGCAAGCAGCCGGCTATTCAGATTATCAATTGGTATTGGCTGGAGGTAGGATTCCAAAAAAAGATATCGATGATAGTGAAAATATTCAGCAACTGATTGAAGAACTACAATTGCATGATTCGGTGCTGTTACCCGGATTTATTAGCGATGAACAACTGGCACACTATTATCAACAAGCCAGCTTATATGCTTTCGTATCAATCAATGAAGGCTTTGGATTGCCTATCCTGGAAGCATTTCAGCACAGATTACCCACATTAATTGCCAACAATAGCTGTTTACCTGAAATTGGGGGAGATGCTGTAGTAATGTGCAATCCATTCGACTACCACGATATCGCTGCAAAATTGATTAGCATAGTTGAGAACCCTACCTTACAAAATGAGCTGATAGAAAAAGGCCTCAAAAGATTACAGGATTTTTCCTGGGAAAAAACTACCGATGAGCTGATGAAAGTATTCATTGATGTAATGAAAGAAAAAAAGTAAAGGTATTCCCCTTATCCTGCCATTTCGGCATCTACCATTCTTTGAATTACTTCTCGTAAACCGAACGCAGCACTCCATCCTAACAACTCTTTTGCTTTGGATGGATTGGCTCTGCCACTTAACAAATCGGCCGGCCGAAACAAAGCCGGATCTATTACAACATGATCATTCCAGTTTAAGTCCAGGCACCCAAAAACCATATCAATAAACTCTTCCAATGAATGAGTTTCTCCTGTAGCAATAACAAAATCCTGCGGCACCGATTGCTGCAGCATCAGCCACATAGCATCTACATATTCGGGAGCCCAGCCCCAGTCGCGTCTGATTTGTGCATTTCCTAGGTATAATTTTTCTTTGCTGCCCTTTTTAATTCTACAGGCAGCGGCAACAATTTTTCGGGTTACAAACCTATGCGGACGAAATGGAGATTCATGATTGAACATAATGCCCGAGCAGGCATATAATTGATAAGCTTCCCTGTAATTTACCACCTGCCAGTGTGCAGATGCTTTGGCAATGGCATAAGGACTCCTCGGCCTGAAAGGAGTATTTTCATCTGCTGGTGCATCCTGGGTTTCACCAAAACATTCACTGGAGCCGGCATGATACATCCGAATTGGCAGCTGAGTAAACCGCATTGCCTCCAATAAATTTAAGGTGCCAATACTAATACTTTCATAAGTTTCCACCGGCTGTTCAAAAGATAATCCAACCGAACTTTGTCCGGATAAATGATATACTTCATCCGGCCTAATGCGACTTATGGTTTCCAACGTACTTTTAAAATCGATGGTATTAATTGATACAGGTCGAATATGGCTTAAAAGTCCCAATTTTTTAAGGTTTTCGAAAGGATTAGTGGTGGCATCCCTTGAGCCTCCATATACTTCATACCCCTTTTCCAGCAACAAAGCTGATAAATAGGCACCATCCTGACCGGAAACACCACAAATTAATGCCTTCTTCATGCAGGCTTTCTTTAATTTAGAGCACAATTTTACAATAATTCGGTCAATCGGCAATTAATCGATCAGATTGCTGCATATACTCAATACAATACCCATTTCATCAGGTGTTGCATAAATTGTAACTTGCTGCCAAAGAATTTACCTTGTTAACAGCCATTCGCGAAAGATTAGGAGGCCAAATGGGTTCAGGTGACCGACTGATTACCCTTTGGAGACTCTTCCCTTTTTTAATAAGGGGTTGTTGGGAAAGAATATTTATGGGTTCAGCTTCTGGATGGGTGCTGGTGGGTAAACAAGCATCCCTCCGCTATGCAAAATATATTGAAGCAGGGAATGATTTAATTATAGAAGACTACGCGGAAATCAATGCCCGATCGGTACGAAAAATTTTGTTGGGTAACCGGGTAACTATAGGAAAATATGCCATTATCCGGCCGGGCAATTTATATGGGGGAGAAATGGGTGAAGGATTAAAAATTGGAAACCATTCCAATATCGGTCCCTATTCTTATATCGGTTGTTCGGGATACATTGAAATTGGGAATCAGGTAATGATTTCTCCGAGAGTAAGCATTTATGCCGAGAATCATGTGTTTGATGAAACTACCCGTTCTATAAAAAGCCAAGGCGTAATCAAAAAGAAAGTAGTAATAGAAGACGATTGCTGGATAGCAGCCAATAGCATCATTTTAGCAGGTGTAACTATCGGAAAAGGATCGGTGGTTGCAGCAGGAAGTGTTGTTACAAGCGATGTGCCTCCTTATAGTGTTGTGGGGGGGGTACCGGCGCGTATAATAAAAAAGCGGCTGCCCAATTCATGAAAATATTGCTACTACATAGCTCATCCGATTTGTATGGTGCCAGTAAAATATTATTGGGAATCGTTCATTTACTTAAAAAAAGAAATCACCAGGTATGGGTAGTACTTTCCGAGGAAGGGCCGCTCTCCTCTGTTTTAGCAGAAGCGGGTGCTACCGTTATGTATATCCGACTGGGAATACTGAGAAGAAAATATGTTACGCCCCGCGGTATAATCAACCGCATCATTACAATCAGAAAAGCAAAAAAACAACTGCAAGTTTTCATCACCCAACAGGGTATTGAACGGGTTTATTCAAACACATCCGGCGTTTTGGCTGGGGCTTTTGCGGCCGCTTCATGTAATGTACCTCATATTTGGCATGTTCATGAAATTATTGAAAATCCTCGCTGGTTTAAGTTTTTGCTGGGAAAATGGATGCAACGATATTCGAAAAAAATTGTGGTAGTATCCAATGCAGTAAAAAAATCTTGGAAAAGTGTGATTCCTGAACATCAACTGGTAGTAGTTCATAATGGAATAGATTATAGTCCTTATATTACAAAACAAGCTCCCATTAACCATTCTGAGGATTCAGATGAAAATAGATTTATTATCGGAATGGTGGGAAGAGTACATTATTGGAAAGGACAATCCTATTTTATAGAGATAGCAGGCAAATTGCATCAACGATATCCCGATTTGCAATTTATTATGGTCGGGGATGCTTTCCCCGGGTATGAATATTTATATAAATCATTATCGGATCAAATCCAACAATTGCATTTACAGGATGTTGTAAAACAAATGGGTTTTCGCAATGATATTCCTGCAATAATGCAATCAATCAATTTGTTTATCCTGCCTTCTCAATTACCCGATCCCTTTCCTACCGTAATTTTGGAAGCTATGGCTTCGGAAAAACCAGTGATAGCAACGGAAATAGGGGGAGCTTTGGAAATGATTGATCGGGAAATTACAGGAGATTTTATACCCCCCAATGCTGCAGGGAAAGCAGCAGACATTATTTCGAAATGGATAGATAAGCAAAAATGCTATTGCGCTGGCAAAGAAGCGAGGAAAAGAGTTTTGCAGAAATTTAGCCTCGAAAACTGGGAAAACAATTTGATAAATATTATTGAATGACGATTGCCATCATTGGAACCCGAGGCTATCCGTATGTTTATAGCGGATATGAAACTTTTGCAAAGGAACTGTCGGAAAGATTGGTAGCCAAAGGGGTACGCGTGAAAATTTATTGTCATAAAAATCTATTTACGAATTATCCCCCACAGGTAAATGGAATCGACCTGATATATGTTCCCACAATCCAACATAAAATCCTTAGTCAGTTTATTCATTCTTTTCTTTCCATGATACATGCCTGTTTCACCAGAACGGATGTTATTCTGGCTGTTAATGCGGCAAATGGTCCATGGGGATTGATAGCGAAAATTTTTCGTGTACCTGCCTGTATTAATGTGGATGGTATAGAATGGGAACGGCCGAAATGGAAAGGCTTGGGTTCAAAATACTTTTATTATGCGGCATGGTTAGCAACCAAGTGGTATCCCATTATTATTACAGATGCAGATGAGATGAGAAAGGTATATCTCGACACATTTGGCAAAGATTCAACGGTAATTGCCTATGGTGCAAATGTTCGTTACCCAATGCATCCGGAAAAAATACAAGCATTACAGTTAACACCAGGATCCTATTATTTAATTGTTGGCCGATTGATTCCCGATAATAATGCCGAATTGCTAATGGAAGGTTACATAGCAGCAGGTTCGAACAAAAAACTGGTAATTGTAGGGGATGTACCTTATCGGGATAGCTATGCTCAAAAATTGAAGGAAAAAGCAACCGATAATATAATATTTTTAGGATATATAAAAGATGCTGATTTGTTGGCAGAATTATATCACCATTGTTTTGCCTATTTACACGGACATGCTTTTGGTGGAACCAATCCCAGCCTCTTAAAGGCACTGGCTTATGGTTGTGCGGTAATGGCTATTAACACTCGATTTAGTCGGGAAATGCTTCAAAATGGAGAATATGGCCTTTTTTTCGAGCCCGAACCTCAATCCGTATCACATTTAATGCGAAAATCGGAGCAGGAGCCCGAAAAACTCGATCATTTTAGAGAAATTGCCCGGGAGGGTCTGGGGATTAAATACAACTGGGATGAAGTAACCAATGCTTATCTTGCAGTACTAAATAAATTGCATCAGTTAAGTTAGTCTTGCTGCCCCCTATGGCAAAGCCGTATAACAGATATACCATAATCCGATATATAATTGATGCCCCGGTTGTGGGTATCTCATATCTGATTGCAACTCGTTTTAATGCGGGTCAGGGGATTATTTCTACCGATCGATATACCATCTTATTTACTATTATTTCACTAATTCTTTGGTATATCGCTGCATCATTTACCCGATTGTATGCCGACAGGCGTTCGAATAAATTTTCGGAGGAAATCATTTTTATCATTTACACAATCATTCTATTTACCATTTTGCTAAGTTCTGCTTCCTTTTTTTTAGCAGAATATGTAAAATTCAGTGTTAATTTTTTTCCGGTATACCTGCTGATATTATTTGGATTACTCACCCTAACCAAATATATCGTACGAAAAAATGTACATTCTGCCATTTTTCAGGGAAAATTATTAGACAATGTATTGATAGTTGGCTGCACCCCTGCAGCACTTGATTTTTATGAAACCATTAATAAATATTATTATTACGGATATAAATGCATTGGTTTTTTGGATAATCACCAAGGGAAATTAAATGGATGCGACTATTTGGGCCCTGTTGATAATCTTAGTATCATGCTAAGGGATAAAAGAATTGATGAGGTGGTAATTGCACTACCCGATTCTGATGCCGAAGAGATTCAATATTGCATTGAAGTTTGTGATTTTTATTCTACCAAAGCCCGCATCATTCCTAACCTGCATCAATATGCTACTTCAAATATTCAGGTGAACAATATCGGATTAATGCCGATAATCAATGTGAGAGAACTCCCACTAGATAAAAAGGAAAATCAACTACTAAAAACTGTTTTCGATCGCTTGTTTTCAATATGTTTTTTTGCTTTCATTGGATGGTGGTTTCTTCCCCTTATTGCATTAGCTATTAAAATTAGTTCACGGGGACCCATTATTTTTAAACAGGAACGATGGGGACTAAACAATGAAAAAATTATATGTTATAAATTCCGAACCATGGTGGCTGAAAGTTCGGATATTGATGAAAATGGATTTTACAGGCAGGCCGGTAAAAAAGATCCACGAGTAACCAAATTGGGGATGCTACTTCGAAAAACCAATATGGACGAATTACCCCAATTTTGGAATGTTTTACTCGGAAATATGAGTGTGGTAGGTCCGCGCCCCCATCCTACCCCCTTGAACCTCGAATCAATGCATACCGTAGAAAATTACATGTTACGACACCTCGTTAAACCTGGAATCACCGGTTGGGCTCAGGTTAATGGTTACAGGGGCGAAACGAAAGTACCGGGATCTATGCAGAGAAGAATTAATTTTGACCTGTATTACATTCACCGCTGGACGTTCTGGCTTGATTGTCAGATAATATTACAAACCATCATCAACATAATCCGGGGTGACCAAAATGCATATTAATCATGAAACAAACGGTCACAGGAATTCTTGTTCTTATTTTTTTAATCATCAGTCATTCCCAACTAGTAACGGCTCAGGTTGTTTGGGAATCGCCCAATAAAGAGATTTATTCCTATCTCGATCGTATGGCACAAAAAGGGTTGTTACAGTTCAACGATTTAATAAAACCACTAAGCCGGCAATATTTGGGAGCCTGTTTAGATTCTCTTTCCCATCAACTAAATCAACTCACCACTATTGAAAAAAAAGAATGGGCATTCTATATGCGGGAATATGGATTAGAAGTTGATACCCTCAAGAAGACAGATGCAAAAGAAATAATAGGATATTTTCAAAAGGATCCTTACAAAAGATGGCGACCTTTTTATGCAAATAGCAAAGATGCCTATATCCGGGCAGAACCCATCTTTACTGCAACACAATATTCCGGGTCGAATAGCAATTATTTGCAGTCTAGTTCAGGTGTGCATGTTTGGGCTTATGGTGGAAAAAAATGGGGATTTCAATTTTCTTATCACGATATAACGGAGGCTGGATCAGGTTTAGATAGTACCCGACTTTATTCACCCGAAACCGGATTTGTTTTAAAGCAAACCGGCAACAGAAGAAGTCAGAATTTTACTCGATTCAGGGGTAGTGTAAGTTATACATTTAAAAACGGCTCTGCAAGTATTGGAATTGATCAGATGACCTGGGGATATGGACAGGCTGGAAAAATAGTTTTATCCGATAAAGCCCCTGCCAATCCTTATTTACGCCTAGATTATCGGCCTTTTAGCTGGTTGAGTTTTCACTATGCCAACTGCTGGCTAAATTCCAATTTAATAGATTCGCTAAGCACATATGGAACCGGAAACACGGTATATGGAGGTGAAAGAATTCGCTACATACCTAAATTTATGGCCACGCATAGCCTCAGCATTCAAATCAACCGAAAACTGAGCTTTACGGCAGGTGAATCCATTGTTTACAGCGACCAGTTAGATGTTGGTTATCTGATTCCTGTTAATTTTTTTAAGGTGTATGATAATATCGTAAACAATGGAAATATTTTAGCAGGGTCGAATGGTCAATTATTTTTTCAACTCAGCAGCCGAAACCAGTTACCCAAAACGCATTTATATACCAGTTTATTCATAGATGAAATTCGAACCAGTACCATGTTCGATAAAAGCAAAAGCCGCAATCAACTCGGCTATACCTTAGGTGCCAGTGTTACAGATCTGCTCCTACCTTATCTTACATTTTCCTTGGAATATACCAGGGTTAACCCATTTGTATATAAGAATCTGATAGCTGCTCAAACCTATTCGAGCTATGGTTATGGGTTAGGAGATTGGATGGGTAATAATTTCGACAGGGTTTTTGCTTCCATTCGTTACACCCCCATGCCCAGATTAAAATGCTTGGTAAGCTATCAGTCTATACGAAAGGGAGGTGCGGGAACTGTTGAACAACAATATTTCCAGCAGCCGCAACCGGCATTTTTATTCAATCCCTTGTTCAATCGAAAAGAATTGCAGATTCGGTGTTCTTATGAATTGATCAACAATTTGCATGTAGTTGGAAATTATACTCAAATCCGCCAGCAAACATTGCCTTCACTTGCCTGGACTACATCAGATATGGCCAGTGTAGGTTTTACCTTTGGTTTATAGTCCTAAAATCATAGATTTCCCCAATTTATAGGAAAAAATGTGGATATTTGTATTACCAATTTCCTTCGATGAAATTACATATTAAATATTTAATTACTATTTTCTTGGTAAGCAATGCTTGGTTTGCCTCACCAGTAACTTTGCAGGCACAAACCATCAACGCTACCAATTTATCCAATGCGCGGGTAGACCAACTGAGTGACCAGCAAATCACTCAATTTTGGCAGCAGGCACAACGGGGCGGTCTTTCTGAGACTGAAGCCTTGAATTTACTTGTAAAAAGGGGATTTCCAACAGGCGAGGTGAATGCACTCAAGAAAAGATTATTTTCTATGCAAACCCGATCCAAATCTGGGGGTAAGGAATCGTTGTTAAAAGATACAGCAGGATTTATGAAAGATAGTTCCTGGATGAAGGAAGTACCGGCAATCAAAAGAAAGAGTCCGTATTATGGATTTGATTTTTTTAACAATCCAGCCATTTCTTTCGAACCCAACCAGCGATTAACCACGCCGCAAGGTTATGTACTTGGTCCTGGCGATGAACTATCTATTAATTACACAGGATTAAATGAGGCTTCAGTAAATGAGTTAATTGATTATAATGGTAAAATAGTATTACCGTATGCAGGTTCTGTTCAGATTGGTGGATTAACACTTGAAGAGGCTACTCGATTAATTAAATCGAAAATGAAAGTTGCCTATCCAGCCATCAGTTCCGGTAAAACGCAGGTTTTGGTTACGGTAACCAATTTTAAAACCATTGGGATAAAGGTAGTGGGAGAAGCAGAAATTCCGGGCACGTATCAGGTATCTTCACTGGCTAGCTTTTTTAATGTGTTATATAAAGCGAACGGTCCTTCTGAAAATGGCTCACTACGTAAAATTCAGCTGATTCGGAATAATAAACCCATCGCCACTATTGATTTATATCAATTCCTGCAAACCGGCTCAATGCAGGGCGAAGTGAAATTACAGGACGAAGACGTAATACATATACCGGTGTATAACAAAAGGGTAAGCATCACCGGTAAGGTTAAGCGACCGATGATTTATGAATTGCAGGATAAAGAAACCTTGCAAGACTTATTGCAACTGGCAGGTGGATTTGAATCCGGCGCGGTAGAAAGTACTGCTAAAATTATTCAGCAAGCGGAGAAAGAAAGAAAAGTGCGCGATATTGCTGCTGCAGATTTCGCATATTTTATTCCACGAAATGGCGATCAGGTAGAAATCGGAAAGATATTATCAACGTATTCAAATCGGGTAATCATTTCAGGTGCCGTTCAGCGACCGGGGAGTTATGAACTTACCAATCAGTTAACGGTGAGTCGCTTAATCAAACAGGCCGAGGGGGTGCGGGAAGATGCATTGATGCAAAGAGGCTATCTTGTTAGACGACAAGCAGGTACCGGAGGGAAAATAATATCTTTTCATGTTCAGGATATTCTAACAGGTAAACAATCGGATATTTTATTAGAAAAAGAGGATTCAATCACAATTGTATCAAAAGATAGTTTACGGGATATTCCTTCAGTTGTAGTTGCCGGAAACGTGAATCAACCTATTACTATTCCGTATCGGGAAGGATTAACCGTTGAAGATGCGATTATATTGGCAGGTGGATTTTCTTTTGATGCTGCTACCCATAAAATAGAAATATCCCGCTTACAGAATAACAGAGCAGATACCCTTGCCAATTCGCTTATTCAAGTGTTAACGGTAGCATTTGATTCTAGTAGGAACAATGGAAAGAAAACTTTGTTAGCACCACTGGATTATGTATTTGTTCCTCAGCTTTTAAACTATAGGAATTTGGGTAAAGTAAAAGTTCGTGGAGAAGTTTTATATGCCGGTGATTATGCGTTGGAAAAAAGGAATGAAACGATACAGGAGGTATTACTAAGGTCTGGAGGCATATCTCCATTTGCAGCTATGGCGGATGTGCAAGTATATAGAAGAGGATTGCGGGTAGGAACGGATGTACTATCTGAAAATACAGCAGTAGGTGACGAAAAATTTTTATTACAACCGGATGACAGCATCTATGTTCCCAAAAAGCAAAGTTTTGTTGAAGTACAAGGTGCCGTTTTCAATCCACAGATATTACGATACGATTCTCAGCGATTCTTATCCTATATCTCCGATGCAGGCGGAATAACAGATAAAGGCAACCTGAAAAAGTCTTATGTTCAATATAGCAATGGCATAAACCGGAAAATACATCATTTCCTTTTCTTCCGCCGCTATCCGAAAGTAACACCCGGTAGCAAAATTATTGTACCAGAAAAGTCGGAAAGTATCGGAAGAGGATTAAGTGTTATTGAAATATCATCCCTCGTAGGTTCATTAGCAACCTTAGTAAGTTTGATAGCTGTATTAAAAAAATAATATTTATACCATTACCCTATGGCAGGAAATAGTTCCATACAGGATACTGATTTTAATCAGGAAGAACGCAACTTTTCTATTCTTGATTTGCTAAAAGATCTTTGGTACAAATTTCTTTCTTCCCTTCGTCAAACAAAATGGCTATTTACATTTTTTGTAATAGGAGCATTATTAGGAGTAGGCTATGCCCTAATAAAAAAAACAACTTACACTGCCAAATTGGTTTTTATAGTGGAGGAATCTAAAACATCCGGCGGCTCTATTGCCTCGGCATTGGCCGGACAGTTTGGACTAGATTTGGGTTCACTAACGGGAGGTAATGGTGTATTGGCGGGTGATAACGTGCTTGAACTATTGAAAAGCAGAAGTTTGCTTAAAAAAGCTTTACTTACTCCAGCACAAAATCTGCAAACCTCTCTAGCCGATCAGTATGCGGATGTTTACGGATTGAGAGTAAAATGGAAAAATAATCCGGAAATTGGAAAAGAAATTTACTTTTCTCCGGGAAAAGAAATTGAAACCCGTTTGCAGGACAGTTTGCTGCAAAGTATCATGGAGCGGCTATTGGAAAAAGAGTTGAGTATTGTAAAATCTGATAAAAAGCTTGGCTTTTTTCAATTGCAGGCAACCACCCGGAATGAATGGCTTAGTCAGCAAATTTGTATACGGCTACTTAAAGTAGCAACGGATTTTTATATAGAAACCAAAACCCGCCGTTTAACTGCCAATATCGCTCGCTTACAAAAGCGGGCAGATAGCTTAGGCATTGTGCTGGATAATAAAACCTATTCAACAGCTGAGGCCACTCAGCGCTTGTTGGATGCAAATCCTGCATATGCTGCACCTCAGGTAGACGCTGAAATCAGCACCCGCAACAAGTATTTACAGGGAACGGTTTTTGCGGAAATAGTAAAAAATCTGGAGATTAGTAAAACAACCCTCATTCAGGAAACTCCAACCATTCAAATAGTAGATCAGCCCGAAATGCCTTTGAAAAAAAATGAAGTTAAATGGTGGATGGGGCTTTTGTTGGGAGGATTGATTGGAATGGGTGGATTTGTTGGAGGAGCAATGCTACTTAGCCAATCCAAACCCTAATTTTCTCTGAAAAAAACAAACCCTGATCAATGCATTTTCTAAAAACTATGCTAACTACCAATATTGGAACAGATAATGATTTGGTTCGAACAAAATGGGTTATTTCAGAACTTCAGGTACTAAAACCGGGATTAAAATTATTAGACGCTGGTGCTGGTGAATTAAGATTTAAACCATATTGCACTCATCTAGAATACATTGCGCAAGATTTTGGAAGTTACGATGGAGAAGGAGATGGTAAAGGACTACAAACCAATACATGGGATAATTCAAAACTTGATATTGTTTCTGATATCACTTCAATTCCGCTTCCAGAAAATTCGATTGATGCTATTTTATGTACAGAAGTTTTTGAACATATTCCTGATGCAATTGCAGCTCTTAAAGAGTTTACCAGATTATTAAAGCCAGGAGGTGTTCTTCTAATTACAGCCCCATTTTGCAGTTTAACACATTTTGCCCCTTACCACTTTTCTGGTTATAATCGATATTGGTACAAACATCATTTGGATGCTTTGGGATATCAAAATGTTATCATTGAACACAATGGTTCATGGTTCTCATTCATTGCACAGGAACTTAGAAGAAGTTATTTCGTTTCTAAAATGTATTCAGAAAAATTAATTGGAAGACTACTGCAAATCGCTTCTGTTCCAGTATTAATTTTACTTTACTTTGCTAATAAAAAAGATAAAGGATCGAATGAGCTACTTTGTTTTGGATATATGGTTAAAGCAGTGAAAAATCCATCATAAAGCTTAGTATTAATTATATCCAAACTAGTATTGTATTGAATAAATAAAAGTTTTTCTGATTTTTTTTGATAGTGAACTAAATAAAAATTATTATTATTTTTTGGGGAATTCTATAGTATCTGCAAATTCAGGACTGATTTTCAAAATACGGGAAATGGAAAATAATTGTTAGAAAAAAGAAATATCACCCATAATCGCATTGCAGATGTTTAGGGTAATTACCCAATTAATTTCCAAATTGGAAAATAGAGAAAAATAGAGCGGGGGAAATTAGAAACGATAAGCTACCGACAAAAACCCGTTAAAATTCAGGAAGTCGTAGCCATTTTTAAAATACCCCAGATCGGGGAAAACGTACCATTGGTAATTGAGCGAACGCGTAAGAGTAGTACGTACTGTGAAGAGTATATTTTGATATTGCCAGTCGGCATGTAATTCGGTTGAAAGGTCTATCCAATGTCGGGTATAGTCTTGTGTTATTATGAATGCAGCATAATTAAAATCCATATTTCGGGCTATCCGCTCCACCCGAATGCCCAGTTTTTTATAACCCTTTACCCAACTGATATCCACGGTTTGGCTATTTGTACCGGGTCCAATACCTGCTCCCAGTACCTGACCTTGATTAGTAAAACCTTGGCGAACAAATTGGTGGGTATAAAAACTACTTTCCTGCAAAACCAAATCGCGATTTGGCAATCCCATTTGCGTAAATTCTGATGCCAATTCTAGCCAGTTTCCTTTCATTTTGAGGGGAAATAGTTTACGAAAGCCTCCCACAAAAGCAAGGGGATAATTTACATCTGTGATTAAATTAATGGGAGTAGGTACCCGATCATTTCTTCCATATTCCAAATAAAATTCGGCATTATCTTTAGGCATAACGTATCGGGCGAAAACAGATCCCAGCGCGGCTTTTTTACCTGCTTTTTGAGTATTTGAAACTACAAATCCGGCAAGTGGCAAAATATCTGCTACTCCTGATATATCCCCTACATATTGATAAGCAGTTTGCGCTACTCCCAAATATAGTCCGTTAACCCATTTGGGTTGCCAGTTAAAAGTTAAACCCGTAACATACCTGTTCTCATCGTGTTTAGGCTGGTATAATCGATTTCCGTTGAAATATCGGTTTGTATCAGCAGGAAAAAGCCCGGAAGATTGCAACCTACCAGCAATAATTTGTCCCTCAAAATCCCCGATTTTGGTGTGAATGGGCCGGGTAGTATTAGCAGTAAAATGCAGAAAACCTGTTGCATTGTTACTTAATACAAGTGCATTGTACCTCCCAGGTCCCCACCAATAATTTTCTGTAGATATCCCCACTGAAATAGCACCTATCTGATATCGAATTGCAGATTGGCCTGGAAGAAATTTTTTATAGGTTACCGTACTAAATCGTTCCGGCATATCTATGTTATTAAGTAGGCGATAATAGGTTGCCCAGTAACCATCATAATGTTCAGTAGGAAAGGTTTCAAAATGAGGGTTAGGTGAGTATACCAATTGTGGGGATAGTTGCAAAGACAACCGACCTGCTTTTATTAAAATACCACCTGTAGCGAGTGCTTGAATGCCTTTTGCAGGAATCATACCACCATCATTCCATCCAAAAGGGTGATGGCTATTATAACTCATAGTAAAAGATACTGGTAGCAGCTGAACTGAAAAACGTCTGACTCTATATGTACCAGCAATTATGCGAACACTATCGGGAAAAGGAAGTAAACTATCCAATTGCTGAAATTGCTGAATATAGTTTTGCTGAAGCGGAGAATAAGAAGTGCGATTTCCGGAAATTAATTCCAATCGGCGGAGATAATCAGAAATAACTTGAGATCCACCTGGGTAAGCAAAGCTTCCTCCTTGTCCAAAGGACTTAAAATTGAGTATACAAAAACAAAGGCAAATGAAAATCCTCAAAATTGAATTGTTGAAAGCGGAAAGTAAAGTATTTTTAAAATCTATGCACCAACAGAATCCGTGAACAAACTAAATATAGTAAAGCAATTATTAATAGCAGAATATCCTAAATTGTAATAGCCAATAAATAAAAAATGATTAGTAAATAAACGATAATCGTGAAGAGTTATGCGAAAGTCTCAATTTATTTAATACAGGGTTAAACCCTTTGTCTTTTTTAAAAAGAATATAAAATTAAATTTTGTTCAAAACACGATCGCCAAAACCTTTTCCGGTTATTGTTAATATAATATACTTACAATATTGCCAAATATTTAACTCACCAATCATTTTTGCATCTGTTTGAGCCAATAATATGGGTGTAGACATATCAATTTTATTTATCTGAGCTAGTCCGGTTATACCAGGCCTAACTGAATAAACATTTAAACTTAATCGTGCTGAAATCAATTCAATTTGATTAAATAAACAGGGGCGTGGACCAACAAAACTCATCTCACCTTTTAAAACATTTAAGATCTGTGGTAATTCATCCAGTTTAGATTTTCTTAAAAAAGCTCCCCATTTAGTAATTGAACTAGTTTGTATAAGATGAGTAGCCATTGATTGGGTGTTGATTTCCATTGAACGAAACTTCAAAAGAAAAAACTTTTTTTGATGCTTACCAACACGCTCTTGAAAAAATATGGGTGAACCGGTATCAAAATATCCAATAATTACTAGGATAATAAAAATAGGAGAAAAGAACAAAACACCTATTATTGATAAAACTAAATCTAACAATCTCAAGAAAAATTGATTCATTGGATTTTAAATGACAGAATTTGTAATAAATCAAAAAAAATTAAATCTCATAATGGGGAGGCTCAGATTAATTTTTAGCAGAAAGTTAAATATTATTTTTTTTAATTTTCAAAAGTTCCATTACAAATTCCCAGATTCGAATTTGAAATAATTTAGACCCTGTTCGAACAAGTGAGAAAAAATACCAAAAAGGAAGATTTTCTTTATTTGCAGCTGCATAGCGATGAACAACCTTAAACTGCTTCCACACAATTTTGAAAGATCTTGTACTAGCACCTCCGTATTCCATATTAAGGTGATACTGTAATAAAGTGTTTATTTGAAATTTGGGCTTTTTGATAGCAAAGTCTAACAACCACATGATATCGGTTGCAATGTTTGAACTTACAGATGATTTAAAAGGTCCAACCAAATCGTATACGTCTCTCTTTAAAAATAATGAAAAATGAGGTGGAAACAGGCCAATTTTGATTCGTTTTGCGGTTACTCTTGGAGGAAACCATTTCCTTATGATAGTTCCATCAGAAGTTACGAAAATACAACCAATGCAAACGCCGTCTAATGCAGCATTACTTTGGAATTTATCATATACACTTGAGAAGATCGTATTATCAGAAAGGTAATCATCCGACCCAAGCAGATAAACTACATCTCCACTTACATATCTTACTCCTTTATTCAAAGCATCAAATATCCCATTATCCGGCTCATTAATCAGGTTATCTACAGCATACTTCTTATAGATATCCTGGAGTTCAAAAGTCAATGGACCGCCATGAACAACAATAATTTGAATATTTTTATAATCTTGATTTCTTACTGATAAAAGCGCTCTTTCGATTCTTGTATCATCATAATTTGGAATGATTACAGAAATTTTCATTTAGTTTCAAGTTTATTTATTTCTTGCCGAATCCAATTAGCAGTTTCCAGCAAACCGCTTTCTAATGAAACCTTTGGCTCCCAACCAAGTACACGATTAGCCAAACTAAAGTCAGCACATCGGCCAATGTCACCCTCCGGCTTTGTTAAATCATAGCTAATTGGAACAGGCTTATTAAATATCTTTTCAATAAGTAAAGTAGCTAACTCTTTGATGGATGTACAATAATTTGGACCAAGTTGAATAATAGCAGGCAAATTAGGTTTATCTATAGCCGATACAATACCATCAACAACATCATCAACATGTAAAAAAGCCCTTCCCTGTTTTCCGGTTCCCCAAACAACCAATTGCTCATGATCGCTAAGTTCAATAATTCTTCTGATAATTGAAGGAATAACCTGACTTCTCTTGGGATCGATATCGCAATTGGGGCCATAAACGTTATGCAACATTAAAGTAGTCGTGTAAACGTTATGTTGCTGAGCAAGATAAGTGAGTTCAAGGGTTCCCATTAATTTAGACCATCCATAGGCAGATTCGGGTTCTGCGGGAAAGAGCATATCTTCCTTTAAAACAGAATCCAGCGACATTTGCAGATTCTTCGGAAAAGAACAAGCTGTGCCTGCATAAATAATTCGTTTTACGCCTGCCTCAACACAACAATTAAAGGTGAGAGAATTGATCTCATTATTAACTTTAAAAATCTCATACTGATTATTAAAAACATAACCAATACCCGCAACAATATCTGCCAAATGTATTACGGCTTTACAATCTTTTAAAACACTAATAATTTGATCTTTATTTTCGGATTTGGCCAAATCAATATTAAAAAATGAATTGGGAGAAATTTCAAACCCTGGTATATTCTCTAAATAACTTAACTTACCCCTCCACAAATTATCAATAACAATTACTTCAAAATTTAGTGCTACTAATTTTCGTACAAGTCTGGAACCAATCATACCTGCTCCACCGGTAATACAGATTTTATTCATATTAAATTAATTCGATTTTACCACTCAAAAATTTAAAGAGTATAGTTTTTATGCGAAATAAAAATCCGGAAGAATAATAAATAAATAGAATTTTATCCTTTACCGGTAGCTGACTAAAAGCTATTTTAATGATTTTCTTTTTTTCTACATAATATAAGGACTTTGAAAAACTATTCAAATATAAAAAATCTTTATTCGATAATTGATTTTTATTTTTTTTCAAAAATATTTCAAATGCTTTCATTCTCCTTAAGAATTCATTTCTTTTACTTTGAAACGAATTCTGATATCCATACGAGTTTTTTGAATGAATTCTATAATGATACAATGGTTTAGGAACGTGTTTTCCAATACCAAAATACTTTAAATGCAAAGCAGACCATACATCCTCATTTGGTAAAGATTCGGGTAAAGGGAAAATGCTATTAGCCATTTTTTGAGTAAAAAAAATTGAGCCACCGGAAAAATTATGCTTCGATTGATTTTTAGGAAAAATCAATCCATCAAATTTTGGATTTTCAGAAAAAGTTTTTAGCAAACAGGTAGTAAAAGAGAGATCCTTGTTAATTGAAAAGGGGTGAATTCTCAACTCTATATTATCACTGGCTAATATATCATCAGCTGCAAAGAAGCAAACAAAATCGCCAACTGATTTTGTAAAGGCGTAATTATATGCTTTATTTTTCCCTTTTTCCTCTAATGAATAAACTCTAATTCTAGCATCGATTTCTTTCCACTTATTCAGGATATCAACAGTCGTATCATTTGAGCCATTATTAACAGCTATCAATTCCCAATTAGTATATGTTTGCTCAAGTATACTTTGAATTGCCTGATCTAGGTATTCAGCTCCATTGTGTACAGCCAATAGAATAGATACTTTTAACATGAAAAGAAATTATACGTACTGATTTTTATATAATGAATCATATTTATATAAAAGGTATTTAAAAGAATGGTAGAAATACAAAGTACACTTAATTGGTAAAATACATTTTGAATAAGAAATTATTGAAAACCTACAAGAAAAAATATGAGAAATCGAATAAAACCAATCAAAGTGAAAAGAAATTCTAGACCAGGTGCAGATTATTACACTTTTCCAGTAAAATTACTTTTGTAACTGAAAATAAATTAGCACTAAACATGGCCTTAATTACTAAGTTCTTATCAGTAATATATTCTTTAAAAGGAAATTTTGACTTGAAACCAATAAAAGATTCAAAGTAACTTAATAAATATTCTACAACATTTGGCTTAGAATTTTTTACTTCACTAAAGTGATTAACAATTACAACAGTACCTGTATTCTTACACAATCGAAAAGCCTCCTTTATAATTTGATGAGGATCTTTGGTAACAGAATAAACATACATTAAAATAACATAATCGAAAGTTTCAGATTCAAAAGTTGTATGTTCACAATCCATCAATTGAATATTAACATTCATTTGCAAATCATCAGCTCTGGCAGCAAACTTTTGTAACATTTTTTCTGAAATATCAATCCCAGTAAATCCAGTAAAGCTTTTCGGGAAATGATATAGAGATAATCCGGTTCCAACACCAAATTCAATCACTTTGGTTGATTCCTGAATCTGTAATGCATCAATAGCACGCTTTCTAGCATCATCAAGTGAAGAAGAAAATAATAAATCATAAAATACCGAAAGGCGATTATATAAAGGACTCATATGAATTAATGACTGTAAAAATTATTTCCTCAATTCAATAATGAATGCCGGTACCGTAGTGGTACTAAAATCATGGTATCCAGGGTATTGATGATCTCCTACAATAACAATTTTATCTAACATCAATTCTTTTGAATTCATAATCTCTAGCAAATGATTAATAGTTGAGAGATGACGAATTATTAAATTTTTAGAATTATTTGAAATTGATGAAGAAGAAAGCAAAGAAAAACAGGAATATGAATTAATTTTTTTGATATATGGATTGCTATTATTGTAGATAAAGGGGAAATGTGTATTGGTAGTAAAACCATATCCGAAATACTTATCCTTATAATTCGCGTAACTTAACAAAGAATCAATCATTACTTCATCATAAACAGAACTAAAACCTTCAATTTCGGTATTCTCATTTGTTGTTCTATCCAAATTTTCTACGGTAAATATTTTATCAAACCCGAGCCTTCTTCTAAAATCAAAAACATTGCTGGCATTAACGCCAAATTTTCCTGAACTCGAATAGCCTGCCACTGTAAAAAAATTGTAACTCTTTTTGTTGGAGATTAGATTTTTTTGAATTGATACATTTTTTCCATGCATGAAATACAAATATGCATCGTCCGATTTTCCATTAAACAATTCGCGAGCTTCAGCTCCTATTGAACTACCATAAAATTTTGAAGAATCAATTTTTATTATATAATTCTTAGCTATGAATGGCATAGATGTAACGACATCTGAAATGAAATTCGTTAAAACCATATTATTAATAGAATCTGATCTGAGTTTTCCCCAAGATTCTAAAATTAACAGAAATTCCTTTTTATTGGTACTATTAAAAAAATGACTCGTAGATAAGCTATTTCCATCTGGAAATGGTTCGAAAACAAAATCACTAAAATAATTAGTGAAATCTCTTTTCATTTCATGACCAAACCCATTATGTGAGGCCTGAAAACGAAAATATTTTTTATTTTCATAAATTGGTCTGATTACTATTAAAAGATATATTATTAAAGTAGCAGAAACAATGGACAAAAGATATTCCCGCTTTTCGATTTTGTTAATTATTCTCTTTTGTAAAAGAGAAGTGAAATAAACCACAAACAAAAGAAATACAATTAAAAGAAATCCTTTTGCGACAAGACTAAAATCGAGATATAAAATATAATTCCATCTGCTTATAAATTCAAACACATTAAAATAAAAAATACGTGCAACACAAATTAAAAGCAGATATAAAAATAAAAAACAATTTAAAACGTAGAATATTTTAAACTTTCGATGAAATAAATAAGCGAGAAGGTTGAAAATAAACCCTATAAAAGAAGTTAAAAAGAAATTATAATCATAAATAAAGTAAAATAAAGCCGGTTCAAGTATTGCAGAAGGAATATATATTGCCAGAAGCAATAAAAATGAAGTTCTTGCAATCTTATAAAAATTATTCAAAACTGATGAAACTAATTGCTTAAACATTGGCATATGAAATTTCCTTACTGCATACAGGTCGAATAATCAAGCCAAGTATAATTCCGATAGCAGGTATTCCAATAGGGCCGGAAAAAAAATTTAAGAAAAACCAAAAGACCAATAAGTATTTGAGCTTACGATTTCTGATAGCTGTAAATATTTTTATAAAAAATGATAAAAGCATTATTACTCCCATTATACCCAATGAAGCCAAAATGCTAATAAAACCACCACCCTGTAGCAAAGAAAATCCATCACCAATTAATAGATTATTTCCAAAACGATCTATATAAGCAAAAAAAGAACTAAAACGAGATGCGAAACTTGCATCAGTAGTCAACAATATTGCTGGATTATTTTGTATCACTTTTAGAACCAATCCAATACCCCGTAAATAAGAATAATCTGATAATAACTCAAAAATTAAGGAATTAAATATTATAGCTAGAGATAAAAAAACAATGAAATATTGAGTAAAAAAAGCCGATAAGATTATAAAAAAAATAACGAATCCATATCCACTCAATGAACTCAACAAACAAAAGCAAACCATAAATAATATCCGCTTATTATTAAAAATAGCAAGATCACCTTGCTTCTCCAATAGAAGCAAGTAAATTAAGTAAAGGTTAAACATTTGAGTAGCAAAAAAGGAAGGTTCGGGACTTAAAGTTCTGGAGCCCCTTCCCATGCTTGCTAAATCCTGTCCTTCCGCAAAAACCCGAGATCTAATGAGCAAATTCTCTACTGCGCCATTAGTAAAAAAATAAATAAAGGTGAAAATAAAATATATAAAAAAAATAGTTTTAGCATATTTCTTAAAAAAATCAAAAGAATTGGTATAACCAAATATAAAAGCAGCAAGAAATTGTAAAAAGGATATATACCGGGGTATAATAACAAACTGGCCGTATAAAAAAGAATTTAAAACAATGCTCAGCAAAGAACAGAAAATTATTAAAAAAACATAAACAAGTATGGAGTAATCTTCTTTAAGATAGTTGCTGTAAAAATGAGGTGAAATCAAAAAGATGGAAATTGTTGTAATAGAAAGAAGAAAAAAAGTAGGCTGAGTATCTGTACTACTAATAACAACAGGAATAAAGGGGAAAAAAACTGTAGTTGTAAATAAAAAACAAATAATAAGTCGAATAGGGATATTACCTAACTTTTTTATATAAAGGTCAAACATGTTTGAGAATAAGTATCTAATTTTATTTAGATTATAATATTAGTTAAGTAAAATAAAAAATGCGACATAAAAAAGGAATCACATTTATCGAAAAAAAAATATGCTTTTAGCCTAAGATTTTATGATTTTTCGACGTAGACTTTCGGAGTAATTTGAAGGTAAAAAAATCGAGGAAATTTTCACAATATTCTCACGCAGCTTTAAATCAGTTCCATAATGTTCATGACTTATGTTAGGAAGTTTTAGAATCTCATCAAATTCTAAAGTATCGAATCCTAGTTTCTTAGCAACATAATCTTTATCTTCTAGTTGCAACCTTAAATCATATGGAGGCTTAGACAATTCATCTAACGCCTGTTTTTTTTGCATTTGACCTGAAAAAATCAAATTTGATAGGTGTGCTTTTCTTTTATCAATACCAAATTTATTAGGCAAAACAAATCCTTGATAAAATCTGGTAAATATATTTTCAAAATGCTTTCCTTCATAATCTTTCCATTCCAATTCATTTTTTAACAAAGAATGAACTTTTTCGATATTATAATCTACGTAGTATAAGAGTGGAATATTAACAATTCCTCGAACGCGATAATAAATCTGATCGATTACACCATTAGTTGGGATACCTTTAAAGGGAAGTTTACCGAACTGCCTATGTATATTCTTAATATTAATTAAATCAGTTTTCAAATAATTCCATGACTTTGGCATAATTAGCTCTGTCTGATAATTTGATCCATTCAAAATATATTTAATTCCAAATTTTGAAGCTATTTTAAATATTGACCCGAAGATGGTATGATCGGCAGGCACATCAAGATCCACAACAGATGCCTTATAATAACTTTGCTGAAGATCCCTAATCATTTCCCAATCAATTACATAAGTATATAACTCATAGCCAAGCTTTTTGGTAATATTCTCAATATTAGAGATAGCTAAGTCGGTATTCCATCCATAATCAAAATGAACAATTAAAGGTTTAAGTTCATAATATCTAGCCAAATATGCTAAATAAGAACTGTCAACACCCCCACTTAATCCAATAATACAATCATATTTTTTATTCTTACCTGAAGCCTTGATAAGCTTTATAAACTCATTAAGCTTTGCACTTTTGTTTACTTCGGTAAATTGTTGTTGATCAGCAAAATTTTTATACTCATAGTAATAGTTTGAAATACCCTCATCATCAAAAGTAATATTTGGGTCACTAATATTATCCATCACACTCAACTTGCATTGTTGATAATTTAATGGAATAAATTTCTCAGGAACAGATGCCATTATTTATAAATTTAAATTAATTTTTTCAAACTGTTCTAAAGAAGGATAGCTGATCAGAACAGCCTGGTTGGGTCTTTGAAATACAAACATGCTTCCAGCAGCAACTGCGGAAGCTCCGGCCTCAATTGCTTTAATAAAATCATCTACAGATCCAGCACCTCCACAAGCTACCAAAGGAATTTTAAGTTTTGAAGTAATATTTGCAATTACATCAATTTCATATCCAGAATAAGTTCCATCTCTTGAAATGGAATTAAGAAAAATTTCACCCGCACCATAGTCTTGAGCTTTTAATGCTATCTCAAGAGGTGTGTATTTAGTACGTATTTTTCCGTTTGAGATATATGCATAATTTTTTCCTAACCAATTTTTACCAAAATCAATACTAACACAAATACTTTGTCTTCCGTATTTTGAAGCAATAGTCTCAACTAAAGCAGGGTTACTATAAAATGATTTATTTATAGTAATTTTTTCAATTCCTGAATAAAATAAGCGCTCTGCGTGAATTATACTATTTATTCCCCCTCCATAACTCAATGGCATAAAGGCTTCACTAACTATTTCAGAAATGTGATCATAGTCAGGATCACGATTACTATTCGAAGCTGTTATGTCTAATAAACAGATTTCATCAACCTCTTTCTCATTAAAAACTTTAACGGCGTTGATTGGATCTCCAACATATTTGTGATTCTTAAATTTTATAGACTTTACAAGACCTTTATTTCGTATTAAAAGAACAGGTATAACTCTTACCCTTCGCATACTCATAATTTGCAAAAATTATCTAATAATTTCATTCCGAATTTGTGGCTTTTTTCAGGATGAAATTGCACACCATAAATATTATCTTGGCAAATAGCAGCAGTGAATGGATATCCATATTCTGCTTCTAATATTTCATTTTGCACATTCTTACAAACTATATGATAACTATGAACAAAATAAAAACGTGGATTACTTGGTAGGTCTTCAACTAATTTATTAGTATTCGTAATTTTCACATCGCACCATCCCATGTTGGGTACCGGTAGTTGCGGAATCATGAGATTTTCATTAAATCGCATAACCTCTGCATCAATCCAACCCAAACCCATTTCATTACCCTCTTCACTAGAATTAGTTAACAACTGGGCACCCAGGCATATCCCTAGAATAGGGACTTTGTCAATTTTTGCTTTAACATTTAAAATTTCAATCAATCCTGACTCTCTTAGTCGTCCCATACCATGAGAAAAATGCCCCACACCAGGCAAAATAATTCTGTCAGCTTTTCTAATTTGTTCCAAATCAGAGGTAATAATTGATAAGTGACCAGCTTTTTTAAGCATATTTTTAATAGAACCTAAATTACCAATCTTATAATCAATTATTACTATCATATTGATTAAATCTTTTGATCTAATAATTTACCAGCCATCAAAAATTTCCAATTATTTTCATTAGATACCTGTCTCGATGATTTGTTTGACAAAAGTTTCTTATTTAAAATACCCGCATTCACCAATGCTTCCTTACTGTTAACAATTTTATCTTTTATTGAATTATTCTCCATCCAAGATTGCTGCGGAGGCTCATAACCAATCTTATCTTTTCGCCATGCAATTTCGTTTGGTAATATTTGATTAAACGCCAAACGCATTATATATTTTGTCCATCCGTCATGTATTTTAAACTCTGAAGGTAAAGAAAATACAAATTCTACCAAATGATGACTAAGAAAAGGTAATCGAACCTCTCGAGAATGAGCCATAGAATTTCTGTCAGAATATCTTAACAATTCCGATAATCCTTTAATAAAAGTACTGTAATACAGTGACTGATTTAATGAGTTAGAAGAATGAAGATTAAAATTATCTCCAAGAAAATTAGTTGATTCATTGTGATTATAGAAATCACTATTAAATATTGGATTTATAATTTGTTGTAAATGATTTTTGAGTGCGAAGTATGGCTTGATGATTGAAGGAATTTTATTTTTAATTGCTCTATTGAATCCATAATTAATTTTTGAATTTATATGGTTATCAGAATGTAACAATTCATATTTTTTTATTTCGTAATTGAATTTTGACTTATTCGTTGTCCGTAATTCATTAAAAAAACTGTTATAATAGTAATGATATCCAGCAAGAATTTCATCTGCGCCCTGTCCATCTAAAAGAACTATCACACCATTATTTTTTGCTAACTCCATGACATTATATTGCACAATTATACTGGCCGAACCAAACGGTTCTTCCTGATGATAGAATACCTTATCAATTTTATCTACTAAAGTTGACTCATCGGGAAATGTATAATAAGCTTCTGCATTAGTAGATTTTACTACTTTCTCAATGTAAGTACCTTCATCAAGTTTGAAACCAGGAAATCGTGCCGAAAAAGTTTTTTGAGGCAAATTTGTTCCCTTAAGTAACTCATTTATGGTACATACTACCAAACTACTATCTAGACCTCCAGATAGACTTGATCCAAGAGAAACATCTGACCTCATTCTTTTTTTTACTGAATCATAAAACAATTCCTGAAATTTTATAGATGCATCGTTGATTGAAATTTCGGTATTTACTTGATCAATATTAATATCCCAATATTTAAATTTCTTTACTGAAATATTTTTTGTGTCAATAATCAAATAATGAGCACTTTCAAGTTTTTGAATTCCTTTAAAAAATGTTTGAGTCTTGTCATTAGCATTTTCTAATATGCCGTATGATAAATAGTTAAACAACATTAATTCGTCATAATCTCTTTGAATACCAAATTCCCATAATGCCTTCATTTCTGAAGCAAAGCAAAATTGCATACCTAAGCTATGTGAAAAGAAAAAGGGTTTTTCGCCAAATCGATCCCTTGCACAAAAAAGAATTTGCTCCTTTGCATCATAAATCGCAAATGAAAACATTCCATCTAGTTCTTGCAAACATCTTTCCTTTTTATAATCATATAAGGCGAGCAGAACTTCTGTATCGCTATTTGATTGGAATACGTATCCTTTATCAATTAGTTTTGCTTTAAGTTCTAAATAATTATATATCTCTCCGTTAAGAGTGATTGTGTATCGCCCATTAGCATAATTCATTGGTTGAGAACCAGCACTCGATAAATCAATAATAGATAAACGTCTGTGTGCTAATCCTATACAACCGTTATCACTTATCCAAATACCTTCACCATCCGGACCCCGATGAACAAGCGAGTCCGACATTTTTTTTAATAAATCTCGATTAATTATAGAAGGATTTGATGTGATTATACCCGCAATTCCACACATATTATGCTAATTTGTACACTTAACTCTTTTTTGTTTCAAAATTCAAAGTTCTTAATATGTCCAAGTAAATCATATACTTACAAAGAAATCAATTCGTACTGCAAATTGTTAATCACCTCAACTTAATACAAACAAATAATAAAATAAGTAGAAAAAAAATACTTGTCACTGACAATTTAGTGGTTGAAATTTTTATATCCTAAGATGCATGCAATCTAAAAAAATAATAAAACTACAAGTTTGTGATTGCCTGCTTCATTTTATCATAATAAACTTCAGCTGAAAGTTGGCAAGCAACCAAATTACTATTCTTCTTATATATATTAATTTTTTCGATAGTTAATTGATTAAATGCAATTGTAAGGTCTTTCATTTCATAACCGCTAGTTACTTCTCCGATTTGAAACTTTCTTACAAGATCAGCCATTTCATCATTTGGACTAACGATAATTGCTAATCTTGCTTGAATAAATTCAAATAACTTGTTTGGCAAAGCGAACTTACTATTGAAGCTACTTGGGCTTAAGATAAATAATCCAATATCATAGCTACTTATAAAACTAATTATTTGATTATAAGGAACGGTAGGAATCATACGAATATTACTATACTTCCTTATTAACTTCTTGAGCATTAAATAATAATTCAAATCATTCGGGATAAGCATAAGGTCTAATTCATAATTAGTCATGCCACCAACAGCTTCAATCATTTTTTCGATTTTACGACTACTAAATGCAGCGCCATGATGAATGATTTTTATAACTTGCCCACTATTAACTAAATTAGGAGCAATAGTAGAGTGATAGGGAGCAGCATTAGGAATCACCAAAGAGCTTATTCCAAATTCTACTTCACACTTTTTAGCTATACTATCACAAACGTTAATTAATAAATCAACTTTCGGTAAAAATTTTCGATATAATTCCTCATAATGTTTTCCTGCAGTCTTTAGCCAAATCTCATCTTCAAATTGCAAAGGATGATATTCATGTGCATTATAAACAACTTTTATAGCGAACTTTTTGAAACTAAAAATTGCAGGAAAAAAAATTGGATTATGATTGATTATTAAATCAGGCTTTAATTTATTGATAATCTGATGCAATCCTAATTCAAAAAAAAGAAGTTTTCCAGTATAGTATTTCTTAAAAAAAATATAATATAGCTTAGCAATCAATCGTGAAAAACCATAAATTCTGTCAATGTTTATATACTTAATATTTGGATCATGTGGTTTTGTTCTACCTAATGCAACAATTTCATAATCACTTTTCAATGCCTCAATTTCCTTAATCATTCTTGGACCATTATGAAATGGGTCTGAATTTATGATTAAAATTTTTTTTTTCATAATTGAATAAATCAATGGGATACTTTCTAAATGAGAAAGATTTTAGTTGAGTGTAAAATAAGTAATTGAAACACTAAAAAATATAGTACCAGAATAATGATTACTCTAAATTCAGGTAACTGGATTTATATAATATTTATAAATTTCCAACAGCTTTTTGGATACAATAACTGAATCATTTACCTTTTCAACATAAATACGACTATTTCGACCAACATCATGCCTCAACTGAGGATTTTCAATAAGTTCACGTAATTTTTGCTCTAAAGTGTCAGGATTTACGTTAATTACGGGACAGTTTTTATCTAACCCCATATCATATACACTTGGAGAAATAAATGCAAGAACAGGTTTTCCAAAACTCATGGCCTCAAGAGCTGCAGAAGCAAAACTGCCAATTATTATTTGATCTATAAAAATATCAGCCTTGATCATCGCATTTAATACTTCTTGGCGAGGTACATCATGTAAAAGCAAAAATTCTATATTATAGTCTTTCTGAAGCGATTCAACAACTGGAATAATAATATTAGATCCTTTGGCTATTTTAGCTGAAGGTGAGTGAACGATTACAATTTTTTGATTTTGAATTTTTGGAAAGTTTGGAGTAAACTCTCGTGTAGGTATACGATAATCAGTTGAATATACCTTATCAAATAAACCAGGTTTTAAATAAAGTTTCATTTCTGGAACAAGAATTGGAACAAAACCTGTAATATGAAAGTTTTTTTGATTTTTATAGGAACGCTTTTTTGATTCCAGGCTACAGTATTCATATCCATTGAAAAAAGCATTTTTGAACCAAGGACTGTCCTTCATGGTTACTTCAGGAACCCGAATGTCACTACCCACCCATTCTACAAACCGAGGCTTACCCATAAATTTTATCAACCATAAATCAATTGAAAAAGGTAATACGGCATACCAAGTAAAATGAACTACATCGCACCATCTAAGTAAGCGAAAAAGTGTGAAGAAATAAATTGACTTATAGAATATATATAGTATTGGATTTCTTATGGAAGAATTACGAAGACAAATTACATGACTGTTACCAGTATGATACTTACTATTACTAAGCGTAATACATTTAGCTTTATGACCCAATTCAACCATAGCCTGAGCAGTAATGCCTGGCATTGAAGCTATATTACTGGGTGCAAATAGAATATTCATTTAATATTCTTTAGATAAAGATCTAAGCCGGTTTTAAAATCAATTTTAGGAGGACCTAATAATTGATTCATCTTGGCAATATTACCAACCATATACGCGGATATTGCACTTAAGTTTATTTCGAATACAGGTTTTTTTCCAACTTTTTCACCAATCACATCGGCAATCTCACGTAATGATAAGATTTGAGGACCAGCCACATTGATTTTATAGCTCTTCTGCAAATTAAGACAAGCTAGTATAGCATCAACAGCGTCACCTACATATGTTGGGTTTATAACTAGTCCATTTTCAGAACTGAGTTTGATAGACTTGCCTTCTTTAACATTATTTACCAATCGAGGTATCAGCATTTCACTTTTTTGTCCCTGACCGTAAACGAAGAAAAATCGCAACATAATTACATTGAGTAAATTTGAATAATTATCTAATATTACTTCGGAACAATGCTTTGTTGCTAAGTAAAAGCCTAAATCACTTTTATAAACAATATCAGAATTTTCATCGAAACCACTGAGATCACCATTTCCATATATACCAGCCGAAGAGGCATAAATAAAATGATCTACTTTATTTTTTTGTGCATAATCAGCCAATTTTAAAGTACTTAGTGTATTAACATAAAAAATATCATTTGCACTATTTGGAAAATCTCTAAAGTTTTCAGATTGGGCTAAATGAATTATTATATTAATTCCCGGAGGAAGAACTGAAACATCCCAATCTTTTGAAAAATCTACTTCAATTGATTTCCCATTAGGTACTGTAATGCCATTACGCGAAAGTAGAAAAAGTTCTATTTCCTTGTCATTTGATAGTCTATTTACTAAATGACTACCAATTAAACCGTTTGCGCCTGAAATTAAAATTTTCTTCATTATTAAAATTTTTGACCAAATTATTACTTGAGTATCTTCTTATTCACTTCATCGAATACTTTACCTATTGCATTTATTGAATGATATTTTTCAACAAACCGTAATCCTTTTTCCGAAGTAATATTCAAATCTATTGATTTGCTTAAAATGTTCTTAAACAACTCTTTGATTCCCTCAAAATCAACATTCAAAAAAGGCAATTCGTCTCTTGAATTAATCAATCCTGCAAATAAATATAATTGAATCAGATCTTCACGCAAATAACAAATTACAGGCTTCTTAGATGCCAAACCTTCTAAAGCAAACATGGCATACCAACCAATTACTAACTGATCTGCAATGATATCAGACTGAGCTATTTGTTCCAAAATTTCTTCATTCGATCTTTTTTGTAAAAATGTAATCTCGATAGGGAATCCTTCTTTCGCTAAGTCTTCTACCGCTTGTAAAATGTAATTACTCCCCTTAATAGTTTTATGGTTTGGGGCATGCAATACTTTTAATGGATTATTAGCTGTATATTCTCGATTAAGATTGGTACTTTTATTTCTTGCATTTGCAAATTTGTTTAAATCAATAGAAAAATGGGCTAACATTAGTTTATCCCAATGATAAGTGTGATCTACCCAATCGCATCCACTAATAACAAAATCACTTTGAAGAGTCCATCGTCTAATCCTACTCTTTACTTTATCATTAATTTGATAGTACAATGGATAATCAACAGCCATGGCATGCTTGAATAAAAGATTTTTAGCATGGTACATATCATGAACATCTCCACCATAAGGCATAACTACAACTTTCGTTTTAGAAAGCTTAAATAAAAAGGGTTCAAATATGTCTAATAAAGTGTACCCAGTAAGCGGTCCCCCACTAAAATAAATATAAACACACCTGTATCTAGCCGCTGCACGCAGGAATAAAACAATCCCATTTAAGAATCGAAGATATTTGAATTTTCCAAGCCAATTAAGATCGGCTCTGTAGTCAAAATCACTTGTTATAAAATATACTGAATGTACGAATGTTTCTGCAGTATAACCATACTGTATAAGTGCCTTTTTGTGATAGAGATTATTGATCATAGGATCTGGTCCCAGACCTACATCAATTTTTTTCTTAACAAATAGTCTAATAATTAGAGTTGCTATAAGCAAAAAAGGAGTAAATACAAGTACAAAAATCAATTTCAGAAAATTACTGACTAAAGTAATCTTCAAAAATTTTAGAGAATCTTTGATAAATGGAAAACTATTCAAAATAGAAGATTCTTGTGTTTTAAGCATAACCAAAAAAATCTTAAATAAACAATTATATGTGAATATTATTCAATAAATCAACTTTTAGCTTAACCCAATATGATTATTGGCAACTTTAAAAACATGGCTAATAGACTCAACTGAATGATACTTTTTAACATATGGCAATGCTCTAGACGAGTACTCACTAAGTTTAATTTTTCCTAGTAATATGTCTAGTAAAATAGATTTTATAGAAAAAACATTTGCATTAATGAAAGGTAGTTCATCTTTCGAACCCAGCACATCTCCAAACAAGAATAACTCAATCAAATCTTCACGCAAATAGCAAATAACTGGCTTGGATAAAGACAGTCCTTCTAAAGCAAACATAGCATACCATCCAATTACCAATTGATCTGCAACAATATCCGAATTCGCGATTTCTTTTAAAATTTCATGATTGGGTTTCCCTTGAACCAATATTATTTCAATTGGATAACCTTCTGATTTTAATTCAGCTATAGCTTGCTGGATAAATCGGCTTCCTTTTATAGTCTTATGATTGGGTGCATGAAAAACACGTAAAGGCTTTTCATGAGTAAATTCACGATCTACGATGTGATGTGAATGAGATGAATTTGCAGTTGCTACGATTTTATCTACATCAACAGAAAAATGTGCTAATACAAGTTTATCCCAATAGTAAGTATAATCTACCCAATCACATCCGCTAATTACATAATTTGCATTTTCAGTCCATCTATTTATTTGTTCAGCAGTATCTTTTGTTAATCTGTGAAAAGAAGGGTAGTCAGTATTTAATGCATGCTTGAACTTATAATTTGGTCCAAAATGCATATCATTTACATCTGCCCCATAAGGCATTACGACAACTTTAATATCTGCTAATCTAAGCAAATATGGTTCAACTGGCTTTAACTGAGGATAAATTCTAAGTGGCCCACCAGTGAAATATATATATAAACATTTATACCGGAAAATTGCTCTAATAAATAATATAATATTAGCATATTTATTAAAAAACCTGTTTTTAGAAAAAAAAGAAAGATCTCCCCGATAATCAAAGTCTGATGTAATAAAATATACATTCTCAACATAAGTCTCCGCCGAATATCCGGCTAAATTAATTGCTTTTTTATGATAAATATTATTGATCAAAGGTTGGGGGCCAATTCCAACATCAATTTTTTTACTTCGCTTCAGTCTAGATAAAATACTAAGAACTATTAAAAAGGGTAAGATAATAAAAATGTATACAATAATATTCGCATAATATACAATCAAATTTGAAGCAGGAGTAATTGTTGCGATAATAAAGTGCAACCCATATGAAAATAGAGCTGTTACCCCCATTATTAGAATTACTTTATAATCATAATTGTTAGAAAGGCTGGATAATGAAAGATAGGAAACAAAACTATTAAACTGGAAACTATTGATTAGCTCTCCAGAGGAAGCTGAGGGTAAACTGCACCAAACTTGAAATATGAACTCAGCTAAACAAGCGGATAGAAATGCTAATGACCATTTTTGATGAAAAATAAATGTAATACAAAAAGTAAACACTAGCCCTAGCAGAATGTTATTCTTTGTTCTATCAAAAAATATAGAAAGAGAGGCTATAAATAAAAAAACAAATGCAAATTTTATAGTACGCTTGAGAAATTTATTCATATTGAACATATTTAAAAAGGAAACTTTTTTCTCATTGATAAGTTTCCTGTGTAAAATAAGAACTGTTAATTAAAGGGTGTTTGATTAAAGGGATTGAATTATTGTAAGAATCGCTTTTTTGTGGGTTATAAAAATTCATTGTATCAACATCTTCATCATGCCAAATTTTTTTAACAACTTCATTAATTAAACTTCCAAATGCATCATAAGACTGATATTTGAAAACGTACTCTCTGCCAGCTCTGCCTAAAGTTTCACGCAAATCGGGATTTGTTATTAATAATTTTAAATTATCCTTCAGTGTTTCTGGAGTAGTACTCAAAATAGGACATTCATTTAGATAAGAATATCTCCTAAATACTTGAACAATATCGGATCGATCTAGATTAGACATAACAGGTATCCCAACTGCCATTCCTTCAATTCCACTCAAAGCATATCCACTAAAAATTAGCTGCTCAACCAATATGTCAGCCTCCTCCTGAAGAATTCTCTTAACTTCACTATTTTGCATTTTCTCAATCAGTATGAGTTCTACTTTAAATCCTTCCTCTTTTAATTCATTGATAGCTCTAATAATGAACTCAGTTCCTTTGAATCCTCTATGATTTGGAGTATGTGCAATAGTAACAAGACCATTTTTCCCATTTGCTAATGACCTAGGCTTCAATCTATTCCAATTATCAGAATCAATGCATAATGGGCTGGTAGGCAAACAATTCCATCTTCCTGCAGCATCTACCATAAACCCCATCATAATAAAATCTGCATTATTTCTCCAATAAAATGCTTTCTCCTCAATATCTTTTTCATTAAACGTTTCATTCGCCACATTAATCATTAAATTATGCTTCATGCTTTGATCAATCACTTTTGAATACATATAAAAGTCACTTCCATATGGAATAATTACAGTTTTAATTCCTCTCTCTTTTAAAATTTTTGCTTCCTTATCCCAAAAAGGAGTATCAGATAAAATATTGAAACGAAATGACATGATTAGAATATCAAAATTTTCTAATATATATGCCATAAGTTTTAATTTCTGAATCAAAACTTTGTAATAATCTTTTTCTCCTTCAATAGGAAACAATTGAGAAAGGGTCTGATCAAAGTCACTTGCACTATTAATTATAGGTATTTCAGTACATATATTAATAGCTGAATAACCCTGCTTTCTAATTGCATTTGCCCAGTGCTTATTATTTATAATTGGTGTAAGTCCTAAGAAAAATCTTGGAATTTGTCGCTTCTCTGTTTTGGTTTTTACAAATACGAATTGAGTATAATAAAGAAAAATTATTTGCGCTTTAAGCTTCTGAAATAAAGTTTCAGGGGTTAAAGGAGGTTTTTTTGGTACAGGTTTTTTACGAAAAAGGGATACAATTTTAGATTTAAGTCTTAGAAAAAAAATTTTAGGGGTTAACTGTAGAATCATACAGATAATAAATAATTAAAATACTTATTTAATGTTTTTACTTAAGACGGTTTCGTATACTTTTGAAATAGATGGAAGCGTTTCCTCTCCATCCTTCAACTTCTATTTCGGTAATTGCTATAATACCATCGCCAGTAATTACAAGAACATTACCTGTACTTTTATCTATGGAAGCAATTTGACCAGGAACAGCTAAGTATTTTTCTTTATGCTCGATCAAATTAGCTCGCCAAATAATAATTTTTACTCCACCATTATATGTAAATGCTCCAGAATAAGGCTCAGAAGAAGCATTAATTAATCTTATTATTTCGATATTACTTTTGTCCCATTCGATTCTACCGTCATCAGGTATTCTCGGATAACATCGCAAAGCATATTGGGGATCTGTCGATTGTATTTCCAATGCATATCTTGAATTTCTAGACAAATTCATTATTGCTGAAATCATCATATCCGGTATACGGAACTCAATCCATTCATATACTTGTTTTATACGGGTATTGATATCTAGAGGAAAAAAATCACGTTCGATAATAGGTCCAGAATCCAGTTCACCACCAATCATCTGATGAATGCATAAGCCAATTCTTTCTTCACCATTTATGATTGCCCATGCCTGACAAGCATTCCCACGGTATTTTGGTAAATCGCCCCCATGCGCATTAAGAATTCCCAATGGGAAAAGACTTACAACTTCTTGTTCTATAACACCGCTGTAATTTACACTAATACAAATCTCAGCATTTATCCCAGATGTGATGTCGATGATTTTTTGTGCTTTCACTCGTGGATCATACAAAAATGGAATATTATTCTTCTCGGCAAAGGCTTGAAAATCATCGCGTGTAACCGTGTACTCTGGTGCAGCTTTTGCAGTTACAATAAAAGCAATTTCATGTCCAAGCTCAAGCAATTTCTTCATCGTATCATACACAAACTCTGATCTCCCTATAACACCTATTCTCATACTTACCAAAAAATTATTTACTTTTAAATTAAAACTAAGTAACTGCTATCTAAATATCACAAAGAATATCGTTACTCGAAAAACCACGTTCAGCTAATATTAACCTGGTCTTATTTATAAGGGTTGGGTTGGAAGATATTAATATTTTATCTGGGCGAGTTATTTCAAGAATTTGAACTAATTTATCCTCTAAATCCACATTGAACTCCCAAGCTTCTTGTGCTTTATCACTTTTAATACCATAACATATATATAATTTGAAATCCTTGTGTTTTAAGGAACTATTTAAAAACTCATCAAGGAAAGGTGCGTCTTCTTTTACACTGATCCCCAATAATAAAAAAACCCTATTTTCACCTGATTTCATATTAGCTTCAATTTCAGGAAGCATCGAACGGAATGGAGCTATTCCAGAACCAGTTGCTATAAATACATACGACTTATTTTGCCAATTTGAAATACTCATTTGTCCGAAAGGTCCATCAAAAGAGATAACATCGCCTTTTTTTAATCCGTTCAACTTTGAACTCGCCATACCGTTTTTAATATCTTTAATCACAAAATCGATTAAACTATTATTAGGAGGACTAGCTATGGAATAACTTCTTTTTTCTTGAATCCCATTGTTGTGAAAAACTAAATCTAAGTATTGGCCTGCTTTGAAGGGTAAAGTTCGACCATTAGCCAAATAAAAAGAATATTTAACATAAAAAGGTGATATTCTTTTTGCTTCTTCAAAAACAAATGTGCCCTCAATATTTTCTATCTGCACAATTTTTTACTGTTTTAATATATTTTGATCAGATGAACGCCGATTTGCCTTTTCGAATGTTGTACCAGGTACATCCGCCTCAACCATTTGAACCACTTGACTCATCGTATAAGTTTGGAGATTGTTGTTTTTGATATAATCAAATGCATGGAATAGGATATCTCTTGTACCGGGTACACCTGAAATGTTTTTAAATTTATCAAGTTCTTCATACTTATTGATATCAAAACGCAAATCCAGATATCTTGAATAAGTTTCCGTATTAACATAAATATGCACAGGGTGAAAATTTAATATATTGATTTCTTGTCCATTTTCATTGAAGTCAATATCATATTCAGTAAAACTTTTATTAAGTGCAAAATGATAATCATCTTCCCAATTGAAAGGAATACGCAGTAAACCGTTCCATAAGTAAAATGGTTTGAGGTTATTGTGATAGGGCATAAAGTGATTGACTTCATAAACGAGACCCTTATCCTTGTAGGCATTTAAAATTGGACCACTTTGAGTTAAACTATGTGACCGCGCACCTTTAGCTTCGGGGTATATAGCCAATAATTCATCCAGCACCTGATTAATATTATTTCCATTACCATTCAGAATACCATTGAAGTTAGGATGAATACCTACTTCAAATAGATTCTTATTACAATCTATAATCGCATTTGACTGATGAGTGGCAAATAAGGTGCATTTCACTCCAGCTGCCTCAAACAAACTTAGAGTATCGAGAATTACTTCCTCAGAGGCCCAATCAATGTCGAGTGTAAACAAAATCATAGCAAATCATGAAGTGTAAAAATTGTAATCTTATCTTCTGGAATTGATTTCAAAACTTTTCCCTTTATTCTCTCTCCGAAGGCTGAACTGAGAATTAACAAGTGGCTGACCGGATTATTGATGAGATCATCAAAGTTTTCAATGGGGGTATTGAATCCATCAAAATACTGCCCGTATATTCCTTTATTATCATCAAAAAATCTTACTTTACTAGTTATGCTATGAATTGAGAGATATGGCAATTCTCGCAAGGGAATATAACATCCAAGGGAATTACCTTCAATACTTGCTTCTTTGATAAAATCTGCCACTCGCCTATTCAATTTTTCATAACTAGCTTTAAATGCAGAGTATTTATCGGTTCCGCCTTGGGGCACCCAATTATCTGAATCATTAATTCCAGCAACACAATATAGTACTCCTCCATAGTTGGCTTTGGCTACATTAAAAACTTTAAAACCTGCTGCTTCAAAAACATTCGTAAGTGACTCTTTGTCGAAATAATTCAAGTGCTCATGCAGAATCATAGAAATATCACCACTTTCAATATAGCTCGTACAATCTGGTACTGCAACTAGAATCATACCTCCCTTATTCAGACTTAATTTGTGTTTCCTCAAAAAATCAACTGGATCACTTACATGTTCCAAAACATCATAATGAATTATAAGATCTGAAGTTGGAATTTTTTCTTTAGAAGGGAAAAATTCTGGTATCACTTCAATTCCCAACTCCTCACCTTTTTTAATGGCAATAGGACTCGGATCAATAGCTGCAACATCAAATCCGCTCTTTTTTAGTTTATTTAATATGTAGCATCCTCCCGCACCGATTTCATAAATTCTCTTAGTATTAGGATTGTATTTATTAATAGATTCATTGATAAACTCAAGAAAATCGTTACCATATCTCTCTGCCAGGTCATGACCCTCCTGCAGATAGCCAACATTGTAGTTTTCACGATAAATTGTCTCCAAATATTCCCAAGTTTGTTCGTTTCTTGTTTGAATCAGCAGCTGGTATTGTTCCATAAAATCGAAACTAAAATCTACAAAATCTGGCACTGGATTCTTAGGAAAATTTGGCTTATCAGTCATACGCCAATAAAAACTTAGTTTTCCAATGTGTAATGAATTATCCATTCGTATTAATTTTATTGTAGGTGTCGATTAAAACATCTGTTTGAAAAAAGAGATTATCTTCTGAAAGAATACCAAGTATTTCTACATTTTTCAAATTCATATTCTTGATTTGCTTCCGAATTTTTTTTATAGCATTGATATTATTGGAAGTGGGCATCGGGAACCCAGATTCAAGTATTTCAGCTTTCGAAAAAAGTACTTCAGTGGCGGGCTGAGTGATACCAAATGAAAAAAGTTCTTTCGCTGCATCCAGCGCAATATCTGGACTTGATAAAAGGTATTGTTCATCAACTAAAAATTCGATGCTAACTGGATAACCCCCATTTCGGAATGCACCATTGCAATAAGCTGAAAAATCGTTGAGGCGATAGGTATGATAATTTTTGTCATAGCAGAAAAAATAATATAGACCACCCATATCAAGGGGCTTATTCAAAAGAAAACTAATTATTATTGTTTTTAGCGGCTTATCATTTTTCAATCCTGAAAAATCTACATTCAAAAACCTACCTAATAAAGGGATATTACTAGTCCAGACAAATTTATGAATATCATTTATTAAGATTTTAGCACCTTTTGAAAAAACTTGTGCACTTACAATGGTATTGTCTTCGATTTCAATATTTTCAAGATAACTATCAGTGAGTATTTGTACATTTCGTTGCTTCAATTTTTCAATAAAAGCATTCACTACCCTGTACATTCCATATTTTTTAGGGTAATATCCACGACGACCAGTAGACCTTTCAAGTGGCAGGTTACGTTGGTCAGCATATGCAATGTATTGTCTTAAAAAAGGCGACTGAGTTACCTGACCTACAAGTGGCTCATCAAATAATGCAACCCGGGTCATAGGTGTAAAAACTGTAGCCATATAGTCAAGTTCTTCAGCTTTCTTTTTATGAATTTTTTCTAAAGCTGGCAAAATAGCTCTATTAGCAACTTCTTCACCAAATCGTTTTCTTATATAATCTTTCGCATTCAAATCTTTTGAAATAGCCTGATTATTTTCTTTTGCAGAAAAATTTAAGTGAAGCAAAAAATCTGCTACTGCTTTTTCATAATCTTCTGAATTCAAGTTTCGTAAATCTATGAAAGGGGTATGATGTTGTAATTTCCCATTGATAAAAATACCAGCTAGATCACGTTTTTCTCCAGCTAATATTTGCCAATCATCCTCGGGTAGAAGATCAAAAATGTATTTATCAAGTTCTGTTATGGAGGTTTCTAGAAAATTATGCATACCATAATCAAACTTTCCGTTTATACCATAGTCGAATGCCCTTAATAGCCCCCCAGCCTCATTTTCTTTTTCGATAATATGAATGGTTTTGTCTGGATATTTTTCCGAGGCAATAAGTGCATATAGTAGGCCAGATATTCCGCTACCAACAATAACTATATTGGATAATTTCATAAGCTCTTCAGCTGATCGAAGGAGATGACAAAAAAATTGTTATATTGGTCAAGAATCTCTTTCCTTGAGGCTTTCAATATATCACTATTTTTTAATTGCGTGTAGTAATAATAGTTTATATCATATGTCCCCCATCTTTTTTTAAAGGAATATACACCATCTTGAGACGCCCATGTTCCACCCCAATTCCACCTAACATAACCAATTTTCGAAGCATCAATCATTGCATGATAAATAAGTAAGCTCAACGGTTGCATACTTCTGTATTTTTCTACAATAACAGGTGTATAATATTCAACTGTTCCATTAAAATAAAATACCAACATAGCAGCGATAGGTTCACTTTGGAAGCTTGCTAAATAAATATTATAATCTTTACCAGCTTGATAATAAGATGGGAAATTTTCATAGAATGCTTTTGGTTTTGGTTTTCCACCAATCGCAGTCATATTATTTACATGTGTATTATACAAAAAATCAATTGCTGAATTATCGATACTTACCTCTACTCCTTCTTTTACAGCTTTTCTGATAACATTTCTCGTTTTATAGTGAAATGAATCCATTAGTTTATTCTCATGGTCATCTGAAAACAATATAGATGAAAACTGCCCTATCCTGTAATCTTTGTAGTTCGATGCTATACCTTCATAATTGTCTGATGGCCTAAGTGGATTTGTAATAACAGTTGATGCGGCAAAGTCAGTATCTTCAACAAAGCGGTTATAATTCTCGATAATAAAATCAAAGCATTCCTGATCATTTGCCAATACCCCCCCATTACTTCCATAAAACGGTAAAGAGTTATAAACTCGTCCTAGAGAACCCTCTTTATAAATTAGGGGCAACACACCCTCGATATTATCTTCTTTGTTCAATGCGATTAAGTAATGATCATTACCACCAACTAGCCCTTTACTAAATTCCATGTATTCCCATCCGTGATATAACATCGCATGTGGCATTGTAGAAATAAAAGACCTATATTTCTGCTCATCATCTTGATCCATAACTTTAAGCCTAAATCTACTCATAAATATTCTCAGGTCTTTTGATAGTGTTGTTTTTATATACAGTTGCACAGAATTCATAAGGTAGGTACGAATGATTGATAATCACTCTGCGGGAGAATTGTTTTGAAATTCTTTCAAAACAATATTCTGCATTTGCATGATAAGTTGAGGGTTGGCGAAAATCAACCCGGTCCGTCATAAAGTCTGAAGCGAGATAAATATTTGTTTTTTCAAAAAGAATTTCAAGTATTCGAAATACTTCATCCTGATGCTCTTCTACCGTCTCTTTATAAAGGATATTGAATACGCCTGAGGAAACGATATAATCAAATTTTTCAGATGACTTACTAAATTCATCGGGAGACATAAAATTCGCATTTGAATATTTATTCTTATTAAATTCAATAAACTCTTCAACCATATCAACCCCCGTATATTTAATATTCTGAAAATGCTTATCGAGATAATCTTTCATATGTGCGAGTCCACATCCAAAATCCAATATAGAGAATGAAGTTTCGCGGGGAATAAATTGTGTAAGTGCATTGAACCGGACTTCTTGTCTTCCTTTAGGCCATTGAACTGTTTTATGAGAATCACCGAATTCTAAAAAAGCTTTCTTATACAGTTCCTTGATTCTGTCCATTTTAAAACTTTTCTTTATTTAAAAAGATCTTACACCACCATTCAAAGTTCATTAAACTCCACAATAAGAGTCTGTGGTTTATTCGTAACTCACAATGCTCATGAATAACTTTTTTGATATAATCAGGTTGTATGAACTGATGGCAGGCTATATTATTTCCCAATAACAATTCTTTTACGTATGCCGCATTTTCACCTCTGTACCAACTTTCATCAGGAGCACTAAACCCTTGCTTTTGTCTATTTAAAATTCGCTCAGGTAATACACCTCCCATTGCTCTTCTGAGAACGTTTTTACCATCGTCATAAGCACGATATTTATTTTTCTTTCGTTCCTCATTCTCATCCATTCGTTTCATTGCTTCTAAATTTCCAAGTTTATGTTTAACAGGAATCTTTTGAGCAAAGTCAACCATTTCATTATCTAAGAAAGGAAATCGCTCTTCCAAACCATTCGCCATTGCCAATTTGTCCCCTACCAGTAATAAACCAGGAAGAAAAGTTTTGATTTCAAAATAGAGGCTGTTTTGAATATGCTCTTCAGGTGAATTGTATCTTAATTTATCATTAAAAGTAAAGACTCTTTCAAATATTTGTCTAGGTTCAGTGATATTGATTTTACTATAAATATGAGGCTGAAATAATGATGACTTTTGATCATCCTGAACCAGCCTTTGCCAAAATCCATAGTACTGACTAAAGAAATCTTTTTGATTGAGCGACTGGAAAACACGATAATAACGCCATGGGTATCCTCCATACAATTCATCACCTCCTGTACCTTGTAAACAAACTTTTACAAATTTGCTAGCCAATCTACTGATATAGTAGTTTGGATAGCTCATTCCAACTTTTAAATCTTCCAAATGCCATACAACACGAGGTAAGCTCCATCTTAAATCACCAGCATTGAGTACTTGCTCGTAATGCTCAGATTTTATATAATTAGCAGTTAATTCAGCATCAATTCTTTCATCATATCCAGCTTCAGCACCATGTACTTCACTCATCTCAAATCCTGCAGTAAAAGTGTAAAGCCGATTTACGTGTTTACTTGCCATTACAGAAATAGATCCCGAATCCATGCCTCCAGACAAGTATGAACCTACAGGAACATCCGCCACCATTTGTTTTGCTACAGCTTTTGCCATCAAACGCTTGGTCTCAGATACTGCCTCTTCAAAACTTATATTGTTATCCGGTTGTGAAAAATCATAATCCCACCATGAATGATGTTCAATTTTCGAAGTACCTGCATCAATTTTGACAGTATTCGCCGGAGGAAGCATTACTACCCCCTTGAAAAGCGTTCGATAAGTAAATTGATTTTGAAATGTAAAGTATTCATTCAGAGAATCTAAATCTACCTCCACTTTAAACTGAGGGTATTGCATAAATGCTTTAATTTCTGAAGCAAAAAGCAGAACTCCATTCTGAAACCAATAATATAATGGTTTTACCCCAAACCTATCTCGGCTTAGCCATAAGGTGCGTGAAGGCTTATGCCAAGCCCCTACAGCGAACATGCCATCAAGCCTTTCAAAGAATGATACTCCATATTCAGCAAGGCCCTCAGAAATTACTTCTGTATCGGTTGTAGATACAAATTCATGACCCTTTGATTGAAGCTCTAGTTTAAGTTCCAGATAATTGTAAATGCAACCATTAAACACAATGACCCAGTCATTGTTTTTGGAAGTCATAGGCTGTGAACCTTTGGAAGAAAGATCAAGAATTGAAAGTCGTCTATGACCTAATCCTAGGTTATCATCAACATAAACCCCTTCACCGTCGGGCCCTCTATGAGCCAAAGCATTGGTTAGAAGTTTCACTTCCTGTTGAGAAACAGGCTGTTTGTTCAATTTATAAATACCCGTAATTCCACACATATCAGGAAATTAAATAGTTATTATTTTATTGAAAGTAAAGTTTCTATTACATAATCGTAATCAGCCTTTACCATTTTGTTATGTAATGGTATTGACATAGAATATTCATTTGCAGCGAAAGCGCCAGGAAAATCCTGTGGCTTCAATTTAAAATGGTTCTTATAAAACCCTAACATATGAACTGCATGTGTTCCCGGACGGGTACTGATTCCCTGTAGCTGTAGTAATTCCATCAAATCATTTCGCTTTACTGGTGAAATTGATTCATTAACGAATAATACATATGACTGCCATCCATGCTTATAATTACTAGTATAGGAGGGGATACGTAACCATGGAATATCTCTAAGCTTTTCATTGTAATATTCTGCCCATTCATTTCGTTCTTGAATAAATTTTTCCAATTTAGATAACTGAACTACTCCTAATGCTCCCTGCAAATCAGTCATTCTATAATTGTAACCTACCAAATCAAATTCGGGTAAAATATATGGCTTAGGACCTCTGTGTCTTTGTTCCTCAGATATGGATGCACCATGATTACGAAGCATTTCCAATTTTTCTGCAAGCTCATCACTATTAGTGGTAAGCATGCCTCCTTCTCCAGTTGTAACTGACTTTCTTGGATGAAATGAAAAACATCCTATATCCCCTAAACTACCTGCTGATTTACCAGAAAATGCTGCGCCTGCAGCGCATGCACCATCTTCTACAATTTTGAGATTAGGAGCTATTTCCCTAATAGCATCAACATTTGCACAAAGCCCAAATAGATGAACTGGAATAATCGCTTTTGTTTTATTAGTAATTTTTTCTTTGATTTTGTCTGGATCAATATTAAATGTGACAGGGTCAATATCAACAAAAACAGGAATTGCATTACAATACATAACTGCATTTGCAGTTGAAACCCATGTAAAAGCAGGCACTAAAACTTCATCCCCTTCTTTAATACCTAAAGCAACAAGGGCAAGATGTAAAGCTGTGGTACAATTTGATACTGCAAGTGCATGCTTCACATTATGCTTTTGAGCAAACATGGTTTCAAACTCTTTTACCTTTGGACCTTGTGTGATCCAGCCTGAAAATATTGGTTCTTTTAATGCTTCCCATTCATCTTGACCCATACTTGGCAGTGATATAGGAATTGATCGCTTTTCCATATTATATAATTTTTTTCATTTCCCAAATAGTCTCTGGCTTAATATATCCATGAACAGTTGCCCATGGATATATCAGATCTTTTGAAGCAGACTCTTTGGTTATTTTGAAATTTGAGAATGTCTCTATGAAATCTATGTCTGAACCTGAATAATAGTGTGAGATTGATAATCCAAATGAATACTCCCCTGGCATTATAACTTCTTTAAATGAAACTTTCATATCATATAAGCCAGCTTCTAAATTAGAAGGTTTATAATCCTTATTGACAGTCGCCATACAAATTCTTTCCCCGTAACTATTTAAGATATAAACAGCTATAGAAATATTTTCAAGATTTGTATACGACTCTATTTCAATTTTTACGTTTATTGGGTCTCCAAAAAATAATTCAGCACACGGTGCACCCTCCTTATCAATTGGGTAAAGCTTTTTGAAACGTGCTTCTCCTGTTCCATGCAACGATAATGATGGTGGAATAATTCCATCAGTTTCTAATGCAGGATTATTAGATGACAGATATTGTGAAATAATAGATTGTGTGTCATTATCACCTAAAACTTTTCCGTTTTTTAAATATATACTTCTATTACACAACTGTTTTATTGCAACCATATTATGACTAACAAAAATGATTGTTCGTCCAGAGTCCTTTCCGAGTTGACCCATTTTACTCATACATTTCTTCTGAAATTCGGTATCTCCAACAGCCAATACCTCATCTACAATTAAAATTTCGGATTCTAGATGGGCAGCTACTGCAAAAGCAAGCCGAACATACATTCCTGATGAATACCTTTTAACTGGAGTATTTATGTATCTTTCAACACCAGCGAATTCAACAATTTCATCGAACTTATTCTTAATTTCATTTTTTCTCATTCCCAGAATAGCACCATTTAGATAGATATTCTCTTTACCCGATAGTTCCGGATGAAAACCTGTGCCAACTTCTAAAAGGCTTGCAATTTTACCTTTTATTTTTATGGTTCCTTGAGTTGGCGTTGTTATCTGAGAAAGCAATTTCAACAGCGTACTCTTACCTGCCCCATTTCTTCCAATAATACCTAAGGAATCTCCTTGATTAATATCAAATGTTACATCTTTGAGACTCCAAACAATATCACTATTCCCTTTTACTGTTCTATCATTTTCTTCACCAACTTCTAAGAATGGATCTTCTTTTCCTCTTTTTTTTGCATACCATCTTTTCAAATCATTAGTTAGAGTACCGGTATTAATTTGACCCAAACGATACGCTTTGGAAATGTTTTCTACTTTAACAACTACTGCCATACTAAATTGTGTCTACAAAATTTTTCTCTGTTCTTCGAAAAACAATAAATCCTATAAAAAAAACGATGAGTGTTACAAATATCATATAGCTAATGCCGGAAGCAGTAACAGTTCCTTTACCAAATAGGCATAAACGCATACACTCAACAACAGTTGTCATTGGATTTAAGGAAAGGATAATTTTCCAAATACCTGTAATACTAGATAATGGATATATTACTGGAGTTGCATACATCAATAATTGTAACCCAAAACCTAGTAACATCGCAAAGTCTCTATATTTACTAGTAAAGGCTGCTACAATCATACCAAAACCCAAAGACTGGAATGCAACGACTAGGATTAAAAATGGGAAATAAACTAATTTATAATTAATAGAAACTCCTTCTTCAAATAAAATAAAATAAAGCATTATTAAAGCTAAGAGAATTAGCTGTACCCCTAATTTAAACAAAGAAGAAAATACTATGCTCAGAGGCATAATCATTCTTGGAAAATAAACTTTTCCAAATATTGATGCATTATCACGAAGTACATTTGAAACTTTAGACAGTGTTTCAGAAAAGTAAGACCAAATTGTAATTCCAACAATGTAGAAAAGTGGACCGGGAATGCCATCTGTCGACAAGTTAGCTAAGTTCCGAAAAAGAAATATATATATTGCTGTCGTAAATAAAGGCTGAATAAAAAACCAAAACGGACCAAGAATAGTCTGCTTATAAAATGAAACAAAATCACGAAGAACAAAAAGCCATAATAAATCTCTGTAGTGCCAAATTTCTTTTATTCCAAATTCTAACCCTTGTTGTTTAGATTCTATAACAGTATCCCAATCCTGATTTTCAATTGAAGGCATTATTCGTGTTCTTAGTAATTTAATAATTGAAAAAAATCAACTAATAGTTATAGACAAATTTATTTTTTATCAACGCCTGTTTCAATTCTCCAATCAATCAGTTTCTGTAATCCTTCTTCTAAACCGTATTTATACTCAAACCCTATCTCAACCCTAGCCTTCTCTGCTGATCCAATCCTGTTTTGAACCAAAGCCCTTGCATCATCTGCAGAATATGGCTTATAATTTACTTTTAATGATGATTCTTTCAACCTAAGTATTGTATCACACAAGGTTTTTATACTCGTCTGTATCTCCGTACCAACATTATAAAATCCGAAGCCCGTATCACTTGTTAATGCCGATACATTCGCTCGTGCAACATCTTCCACATATATAAAATCATATGCCTGTGATCCATCTCCATTAATAGTTGGAGCCTCATTTGCTTCAATCTTATTCAACATAATAGGTACTACTCCTGTATAGGCAGCAGTTTGATCCTGACCCGGTCCATAAACATTCATATACCGCAATCCGATTACAGGTAGTCCGTATCGATCATTGAATGCTGTACACATCGCTTCTCCTGCAATCTTGCTAGCACCATAAAAATTCTTATTATTGAATGGATGTGTTTCTTTCATCGGAACTTCAACTGCATCTCCATATACAGACGCTGAAGATGAATACACTAACTTCTTAATATTATTCCTCACACATGCCTCTAATACATTGAATGTACCTGCTATATTTACTTCAAATGCCGTTCTTGGAAAATCTTTACAATGTAACAACCACATCGCTGATAAATGAAACACATAATCCATACCTTTCATAGCAGCATCAAGTATATCTAGGTCTCTTATATCGCCACCATTCGGATATATAGTACAACGAATATCTTTTAATGGCTCCTGTATATTGTACATATTTCCTCTAGCAAAATTGTCATATATCACAACACTGGCAACCGGATGTTTCAATAATTCTTTAACAACAAAGCTGCCAATAAACCCAGCACCACCAATAACTAAAATATTTGAATTCTCTAATTTCATATTGTATGTTTTAATTTAAATTAACCCTTAAATGGATGTCTATAAATTGAATTGTTAATAAGATTCAATGAGATAATAAAACATAAAAAAATCAAAAGCGAATTTTATCATGAAATTTTATTGTAGTCTACAATAAAATTTTACCCCAAATACTCATCAAGAATATAGTCGGCAATAGCGAGAGATGCAGTTGCCCCTGGTGATGGGGCATTCAAAATATGAATTTGGTTTCCCTCCCGAACAATATTGAAATCCATCATTAACTTTCCATTTTGAGCCATTGCTTGTGCACGTACACCAGCAGTTCCTTTATTAAACATTCCAGCTTCAATATCAGGTACTAGTTTCTTTGCTTTCTTAAGAAATAAAGATGTAAAAATTGAACTCCCGAATTCATTCATTGAAAAGGCAAAATTTTTACTAATGAAATTAAAAAAACCTCTATATGAAAGTGAGTCAAAAGTGTCTAAAATAGAAATATCAGAGTTTGTATATCCCTCGCGCTTAAATGCAAATACTGCATTAGGCCCTACTTCCCTTTCACCCGAAATTAAACGGGTAAAATGTACTCCTAAAAAGGGATACTCAGGATCCGGAACCGGATATATGAGATGATTAACAAGATCACTATACTCAGGCTTTAGTTTTAAATACTCACCTCTAAAAGGAACGATTCTAAATGGGCGCTTTTTCTTAGTTAATTTTTCGAAGTTACGATCAGAATGTAATCCTGCACAATTGAAGACAAGATCAAAAATCCATTCTTGATTATTACTTTTTAAGATTACCTCATTCTGTCGGTTCTCTGCTTGTTCAATTTTTACTCCTGTAATGATCTCACCACCTGACTCAAGAATTTTATCAGCCATAGTCTTCATAACAGCCTTGTAATCAACAATTCCTTCTTGAGGCACCAATAGTGCTTTTCTCGCCCTAACATTTGGTTCTCTCTCTTTAATTTCTGAATTATTCAAATATCTAAGCCCTTCTAAACCATTTTTAGCCCCTCGACTCGCAAGATCTTCTAATTGCTTAATTTCTTGCTCGTCATTTGCCACAACAATTTTTCCACAAAGATCGTGAGGAATATTATTTTGAATGCAAAAATCGGTCATTTCCTGAATACCGGTTACTGCTAGCTTGGCTTTCAAGGAACCAGGCTGATAATATAGCCCACAATGCAATACCCCACTATTCCTTCCAGACTGGTGTTGCCCAAAACTGTTTTCTTTTTCAAAAACAACAACACTAACATTTGTCATTCTCTGCAAAATTTTATATGCAGTTGCTAAGCCAACTATTCCACCACCAATGACTGCTATTTTTTTAGACATGTTATTTTGCTTTATCAACGCCTGTTTCAATTCTCCAATCAATCAGTTTCTGTAATCCTTCTTCTAAACCGTATTTATACTCAAACCCTATCTCAACCCTAGCCTTCTCTGCTGATCCAATCCTGTTTTGAACCAAAGCCCTTGCATCATCTGCAGAATATGGCTTATAATTTACTTTTAATGATGATTCTTTCAACCTAAGTATTGTATCACACAAGGTTTTTATACTCGTCTGTATCTCCGTACCAACATTATAAAATCCGAAGCCCGTATCACTTGTTAATGCCGATACATTCGCTCGTGCAACATCTTCCACATATATAAAATCATATGCCTGTGATCCATCTCCATTAATAGTTGGAGCCTCATTTGCTTCAATCTTATTCAACATAATAGGTACTACTCCTGTATAGGCAGCAGTTTGATCCTGACCCGGTCCATAAACATTCATATACCGCAATCCGATTACAGGTAGTCCGTATCGATCATTGAATGCTGTACACATCGCTTCTCCTGCAATCTTGCTAGCACCATAAAAATTCTTATTATTGAATGGATGTGTTTCTTTCATCGGAACTTCAACTGCATCTCCATATACAGACGCTGAAGATGAATACACTAACTTCTTAATATTATTCCTCACACATGCCTCTAATACATTGAATGTACCTGCTATATTTACTTCAAATGCCGTTCTTGGAAAATCTTTACAATGTAACAACCACATCGCTGATAAATGAAACACATAATCCATACCTTTCATAGCAGCATCAAGTATATCTAGGTCTCTTATATCGCCACCATTCGGATATATAGTACAACGAATATCTTTTAATGGCTCCTGTATATTGTACATATTTCCTCTAGCAAAATTGTCATATATCACAACACTGGCAACCGGATGTTTCAATAATTCTTTAACAACAAAGCTGCCAATAAACCCAGCACCACCAATAACTAAAATATTTGAATTCTCTAATTTCATATTGTATGTTTTAATTTAAATTAACCCTTAAATGGATGTGAGTTTAATGCGAGTTTTACAAAAGGATGATAATCCCCTTGTGCGCCGATGGGTTTTTGTGATCGGATATCATGAACAATTTCAATTGCTGTTTTTGCTTCCATGAGCGGAAATCCTTTACCCGATAAAACATGCTTATAACTTTCGGTATGTAATTCGGTAAATCCTTCACTGAATTCAAAAGCATCGCCATCTAATGATAACAAACGGTATGTTCTTTTACCTGCATCCCGAACTTCTTGTGGAATAGTTTCATAACTAATACTAAGAAACCAACGAACCCTTGCCCGCTCAAATTCAAGATAACCAGCAGCTCTATCGTGCTCATGAACATGTACAATATTCTTTTTCAACCCTCCAAATACCCACGATAACATATCATAAAAATGCACCCCAATATTAGTAGCTACACCCCCAGATTTATTAACATCGCCTTTCCAACTCGTGTAATACCAGCTACCTCTGGATGTGATATAAGTTAAATCTACATCATATACTTTATCGGCGGGTCCATTTTGAATTCTTTCTCTTAATTCAATAATTGCAGGATGTAACCGAAGCTGAAAAATATTGTATACTTTTTTACCAAATTCCTTTTCCATATCTGCTAAAGAGTCAATATTCCAGGGATTTAGCACTAAAGGCTTCTCACAAATTACATCGGCATGATTGCGCAAACCAAATCGTATATGGGCATCGTGCAAATAATTTGGAGAACAAACACTTACAAATTCGATGGGTGTACCTTTTAATCGCAATTTCTCGGCATGCCGATCAAATCGTTCAAACTCGGTAAAGAAATCAGCATTAGGAAAATAGCTATCCAAAATTCCAACACTGTCAAACTTATCTAAGGCAGCTACTATGGTATTTCCTGTGTCCTTAATTGCTTTCATATGCCGGGGGGCGATATAACCGGCAGCCCCAATTAATGCAAAACGCTTCATATTAAATTTTAGTTACTTGTTGATTTTTCAATTGATATTTTTCACCTGATTCTGGACAAATTGCAATTCCATCCTGATTAAACTCAAGCCGATGACCGTACTCACTCATCCAACCTAACTGACGTGCCGGATTTCCTACCAGTAGTGCATAAGCCGGAACATTTTTAGTAACAACCGCACCTGCACCAATGAATGCAAATGCGCCGATATCATGACCACAAACAATGGTTGCATTGGCGCCAATACTCGCACCTTTACCAACATGTGTTTTTGCATATTGATTTTTTCGGTTAACAGCACTTCGTGGGTTGGTTACATTAGTAAAAACACAGGATGGACCTAAAAAAACATCATCATCACAGGTTACACCTGTATAAAGCGAAACGTTATTTTGCACTTTAACATTATTACCCAGTACCACTTCCGGCGATACCACTACATTTTGACCAATATTACATCGCTGGCCAAGTTTACAATTGGACATAATATGTGAGAAATGCCAAATTTTTGTTCCATCTCCAATCTCGCAACCTTCATCAACTACTGCAGTAGGATGGGCATAATACTGATTACTCATAATTTATAGAATGAATGAATAGTGTCTGATATAAATTGTTGTTGTGCATCAGTTAATTCTGTATGCATAGGTAAAGACAATACGGATGCGCATAAATTATACGTAACCGAAAGATCACCTACCACCTCACCAATTGATTTATAAGCTTCCTGCTCGTGCAAAGGTACGGGATAATAAATCATTGCAGGAATGCCATGAGCTTCGAGATGCTGCTTCAAAGCATCTCGTTTACCATTAGCGATTTTGAGAGTATACTGATGAAAAACATGCGTGCTATTGTGTTGACGGATTGGAGTAACTAAGCCATTAATTCCTTTTAACAATTCATCATACTTTTCAGCAGCTGTATTTCTTGCGAAAGAGTAATTGTTTAAATGGCGTAATTTAATTCGCAAAATAGCAGCCTGTATTGTATCCAATCTTGAATTAACTCCAATATATTTATGTACATATTTTTTTACCTGTCCGTGGTTAGCTATCATTTTTATTTTGGCAGCTAACATTTCATCGGTAGTGTACACTGCTCCGCCATCCCCATAGCATCCTAAATTTTTAGAAGGAAAAAAGGAAGTGCATCCAATATGACCCATTGTACCGGCTTTTCTTGTAGTTCCGTCGCTAAAAGTAAAATGCGCCCCAATTGCCTGAGCAGTGTCTTCAATTACATATAAGCCTTTTTCTTTTGCCAAGTCAAGAATCGGTTCCATATTGGCACATTGTCCAAATAAATGAACAGGCACAATGGCCTTTGTTTTCGGCGTAATTGCCTTTCGAATTTGATCAACTGTTACATTAAAGGTATCGGGGTCTACATCAACCATAACCGGCTTCAGGTTCAATAAACCAATTACTTCAGTGGTTGCTACATAGGTAAAGGCAGGAACGATCACTTCATCCCCAGGCCGAAGATCAAGTGCCATCATAGCAATTTGCAATGCATCGGTGCCATTTGCACAGGGAATAACATGAGCACCATCTAAATATGCAGACAATTCATCTGAAAAAAGGGCAACATCAGAACCATTTATAAAATTGGCTTCCCTGATAACTTTGATAACTGCTTCATCCACTTCATTTTGAATGTGCTTGTACTGCCCCTTTAAATCAACCATTTCAATTTTCATCCTTTCCGATTTAATTATAAACGTGCATCAACTATTGTACGATCTAAAAATGACTTTGTATCAAAAATAACAGAGTTAGAATTTCTACAAAGCGCTTTGTAGTTTACCTCTAAAAATTCCTTGTGAGATACAGCTAAAACGATAGCATCATACTTTGAATCTAAGTTGTTGATAAGCGTTACACCATACTCCTCGCTTACTTCATGAGCATTTGCGTGTGGATCAAAAACATCAACCTGCATACCAAATTGGATAAGTTCTTTATAAATATCAATAACCTTCGAGTTTCTGATATCCGGACAATCTTCTTTGAATGTTATTCCAAGAATAATAGCTTTCGATTGATTAATGGTGTGTCCCTTCTTAATCATCAACTTTACTACTTTATTTGCCACAAACATACCCATATTATCATTTACCCTTCTGCCACTTAAGATAACCTGGGGATGATATCCAAGACTTTCTGCTTTATGAGCCAGGTAATAAGGGTCTACGCCAATACAATGTCCTCCAACTAGACCTGGCCGGTATTTAAGAAAATTCCATTTAGTACCAGCAGCTTCAATAACATCGGTAGTATCGATGCCCATTCTCTCAAATATGAGAGCCAATTCATTAACAAATGATATGTTAACGTCTCTTTGAGCATTTTCTATTGCTTTTGAAGCTTCTGCCACTTTTAAACTGGGTGCTTTATGTGTACCGGCAGTAATTATACTACTGTACAAATTATCTACTACATCAGCAATTTCCGGAGTAGAACCTGATGTTACTTTTTTAATTTTAGTTAAGGTATTTATCTTATCACCCGGATTAATTCGCTCAGGCGAATAACCACAGAAAAAGTCGACATTAAATGTTAGACCGGAAAATTTCTCCAAAACTGGTACACAATCCTCCTCGGTGCAACCGGGATATACTGTTGATTCATAAATTACAATATCTCCTTTTTTCAATTGCTTACCAAGCATCTCAGAAGCCTTGATAAGTGGGGTGAGATCCGGTGCCTTAAATTGATCAATAGGAGTTGGTACAGTTACTATAAACACATTACAACTGCTCAAATCATTTGCGTCACAGGAAAAGAAAAGTCCGGTAGCTGAACCATCAGTATGCATTTTCATTGCCAATGCCATCCCTTCTAAATCAGCTTCCTTGGTTCGATCCTGTCCGCTTTTCAATTCGCTTACCCGATCTTGATTGATATCAAAACCCATTACTTTATACTTCTTACCAAACTCAATTGCCAATGGTAAACCCACATATCCCAAGCCAATAATTGCTATTTTTTTTTCTTTCAAATCGTGATTCATCAATTAAGAATTAACGGTGATTAAAGTTGATTTTTTATAAGCTTTATACAATAAATACAATGATATAAGTAATCCAAAAATTAGCCCTTTTAGAGTATATGAAACGATTTTGCTGTTATCAGATGCTACTTCATCGGGTATATAAACCGGTTCAACCACAGTAAAAAGTGGTGAATCCTTTTTTAACTGAATTTTAGCCTGTTCTAATTGCGCTATTAACTGATTGTAAATTCCGGAATATAATTGAAATTCATTTTGCAAAACACTTTCCCTTGTTTGAACACTTTGAAAGATTACATTGTAATTATTATCTTTAAAACTGGCTACTTTTTGCTGACTTTCTTTATACTTTGTTTCTGCTTCTTTAGTCCTTGCCTCCAGAAATTCAACATTTTCTAATTGCTTGCTGACTTTAAATCTGATTGCATATTTGATTAACAACTCTAATACGAGTTTATTCACTCGTGCACTGAGTTTAGCCTCCGGCATTTTTACCAGCAACGTACTTAACTTTCCATTTTGCTTTAATTTAATTCTATTTGTTAAAATTGAAATGATTCGTTTATCATTTCCGGTCAGTTCAGTTATAAATGGTTTGTTTATAAAACTTGCTTTGGAGCTATCCAATGAATCGAGTACATTTTTATTTAAAAATCTGGTTCTCGGTGGGGTGGGTTTATTAAAAAGAAATGAAAACAATTTTGAGGGCGAATTTTTAATCCGCTTTATGGTTCTCTCAACGAAGTCTAAATCTTCTTCTTTATCAAAATACTGATATAGAGTTACAGTACTGTCCAATTCTTTAATATAAAGAGGGGTAGATGCCAATTCAAGCAAAAAGGGCCTATTGATTAATATAAGTTGGTATAAATCACCCCCTGTTGATTCAGTCCCACCATTACTTGCCCCAGATAAAATTGCAAGTGCCTGAAGTGTGCTATTTTGAACGGCGGCACCTTGTTCATTATACAATACACACTGTGATTCATATTCCTTAGGTGAAGTTTTTTTTGCAAGATTCCCAATTAGATAAAATATTATAACAAATATTACAATTACTACCAGGCATCGAAAAACTGCTGGCCGAAAAATTTTAATATATTTTTTTATGAAATCTGAAATATCTTCTAAAGTAACTTCTTTACCTAAAATTCCTTTTGCTGACTGTATACTCATGATTTAAGAGTGAATTATAAGTTTCTTAATAGGAAAATTAAAGTTAGCGTACTTGTAATGAGTGATAATCCTTTTTCGTAGGAGAATGGTGCTTTAACTACTGGATCTACCGGAACAATAATTTGGGCCCCCGGTAAAATTTTAGGATATCTCTTAAAAAATAGGAATCTTTTTTGAACTTCTACTTTTCCATTTGCTTGAATTACAATTGCTCTGCTTCTATCTGCTTTTGGAACATAACCCCCTGAGCGCATCACATAATCTTTAAAATTTAGATTCGACTCATATTTTACGGATACTGGATATAGAACTCCACCTCTAATGCTTACCGTTTCGAGTAATTCGGGAATTTCTAAAATATCTCCTTCCTTTAATACTAAATCATTACTCGAACCGGGTTCTTTCAAAATGGATGCTAAATTGATGGCAACCAATTCCTGTCGCTTCTCAGTTTCTGTATTTTCTTCTTTTCCCTTCAATTGCACATTGTCTTTAATGAGACTCTGTTTGGTAATGTCATCCTCTTTTTGTTTCCTTTCGAAATTAATACTACTAGAGTTTTGGTTGATTTTGCTGTCAATACGTTGATTCAAATATTTATTTGTTTCAGTTGTTGCCAATAAATTATCCTTACTAACATTTTGCTTCACCGAATTAAGTCGTTCATTCTCCTGTTCAGTTACAGATAATGTATTAAAGTTTTTTGTTCTTCTTAATAATGTAGCTCCGTCTAAATAAGCAAATTTGGTAATTCCTCCCGCACGTATGATTAAGTCTGAAATACGCATCTCTTTTTTGTCAACAACATACTGCCCGGGTAAAATTACTTCTCCCTTTACCTCTACGGAATAGCTTGCATAATAACCGGGAGTATTTCTAATAAATATATTATCAAACGGATACAGAATTATTTTTTTTAAGGTATCTGCCGAGAGCATACTTTTATTATCCTTGATAGAAATTATTTCCGAAATTTTGTTGGGATCATTCAAATTTCTGCGCGCAATTTCAATATAAGATCCTGAGGCAGAATACTTTCCGCCACCTGCCATTAACACCAAGTCGTATAAACTCATTTTATCCAACAAAGGATACGTGCCAGCATTATTAATTTCGCCATTTATTTGAACATAAAATTCTTCACGCAAATCAATAATACTTTTAATGCTAACAGCGTCATCTTTATTTAATAAAATATTATTTGTTGTATCAGAAAAATCATTTTTTGACAAATCAATAGTAATAATTTCCTGTGTCAAATCGTATTTTGTCCTGTATACTAAAATATTTTTCAAAAAAGCATCCCCTTTAAATCCTCCCGCCTTTTGAACCAGATCCTTCACCCGAATTCCTTTCGACCATTCATATTGACCGGGTCTAAGCACAGAGCCAGATATTATTACGCGATTTGAAATTTTATCTTGAATAGGATTCACGCCAACTATGTCGCCATCTATAAGTGAAATTTTACTGAAATTTGCTGAAACAATGTCATAATACTCGTTTTCAAGAATACCTTTTCTCAATAAGCCTACCATTTGCTTATAAGCACTTTCTGAAAAACCACCTCCAAATTTTAAAAGATCTTGAAGATTTTCTCCGTTCTTCATTTCAAAAATTCCAGGAGTCCGTACCTCCCCTCTCAGTGTAACTTTATTAGTAGAAGTTTTTATTAATATAACATCATTATCTTCCAGTCTAATATTCTGACTAATTTTTCCATTCAATATAAACTCATACAAGTCAATTTCAGCAACGGGTTTGTTATTTCGAAACACTTGAACTGCCCTAAAGGTTCCTTTGATAGTTGGTCCACCTGCTGCAAACAATGCATTAAATACATTTACATAAGAAGGGAGAGAATATGTTCCGGGTACAGCAATTTCACCCACCATATTTACTTTTATGGTTCTAATATTGGTTAATGAAACCTGTAAAAAAGTATTTGGAGATGGTCCACGCATACCTGCATACCTTATGGACATTTTTTGCGTTAAGAGTGATTGAAGGGCCTCAATGGTAAAACCAGCAACTTGAACAATGCCAATATCAGGCAAGCTAATTCTTCCTTCCTTTGAAACAGTTACTTCATACTTGTTTTGTGCTATACCATATACCTGAAGCTCCAGTTCATCTTTTGGACCAACAACATAGTCCTTTGGAGTAGCCATATTTAAATTGGGCTCGAAGGAAACAACATTATTATGAAAAATGTTATAACCGAAAAGCAATTTTTCAATTTCAGCCTTCTTTTTTTCCTCAGGAGTTAATTCTGCCTTTTTCTTTTCTTCACTTAATGAAGACTCTTTTCTTTGTTGTTGATTTTTCAAAATTTGCGTGTCGGATACCGCTTTTTGATTCTCCGAATTTTCACCTTTACTTTGAGCCATCAAGTTAGTGGTGCTTAACAAAAAGATACCCGCAATTACCCAAAAAGAAAAAATACATTTTTTAAAACCAGCTATATTCATCCTAATCATTTTTTTCATACAAGTTTGTTCAATTAAACAAAAGAAGATAAAACTCAATTACAAAATTTTTTCAGTAACATTAAAAGATATCCTAGGTAGTTTACTTTATTCATTAAACTGACTTTTTTGTCTTCAAAATTAAACTTATCGATTTATTTCATATAGATATATGTACTAAAATATAATTCCATTGTATTGTTGATGAGTTGAACATGCTGATTTCATAATATCCACAAAGAATCATACATACAATTTGATAAACTAATTAAATGCAAATAAAAATTCAAAATGAACATGAATACTATTAATCGAAATTCAAATAGCCCAATTCGATATATACATTTACTTATTTGTGAAATTATAAAACACATGTAACCTCAGATTCCAATTAGAATTAACATTGTCTATAAGCCAGAATGCGTTACGCGAATAAATATATGTAATAGCCGGTGAAACAATGATTTGCTTTTTTTGTAAAAATGGCTGTATACTAAATGCATAATCCACCCATTTATTACCATAATTATTGGGATCGCGATTGATACGATTCAGTTGACATAACAATGAATATTTGGTTTGGGTATTGATAATTTTAGCCCAAACACTTTGTAAATTGGCCCCATATCCCACTCCGGCTCCAATAATTTGATTCCAATGGGTATAACCATTATCTCCCCCATGCACATACCAATTACCCGCGCCCCTTAACAAATTAGAGGCTGATTCTGATTGTTGTAAACTTTCGACACCAACCCAAAGTTGGTGCTTTCGAAGTTCATACAGTTTACTGGCACCAATAATATAGGCAACCGAATGTGTGGCATCCATTACGTAATCCCTTACATTCTGGTTGTAATCGTTATAACCCCATTCGCCATAAAATTCCCAGCCAGATTTAGGCAATAGCCATCGGAAAAAAAAGGATGCCAGCTGATCGGTGTTTTCTGCATCATCATTTTGCTCATTTTGCTTCAGAAAAGCTTTGGTTATAACCGGCACATATCTGGACAAAAAACTAGTACCCCCTAAACCAATATCTTTTTGGTATCGCTGTAATGTTCTGGTCATCCCCAAAAACAAGCCAGGTATCCATTTTGGCTGATAGGTAATAACAAAAGCACTTTGATAACGCCAGGAGGAAGGATAAGTTACCGGAGTTAACTTTAGATGCATATTTTCGTATGGACGTGATGAATCACTATCTAAACGTGCCCCAATTAATTGCCATTCGAATGTTCCAATTGGGGTTTTGGCAGGGCGATTGCTTCGAATATATGCATGTAAAAAGCCGGGAGCATTATTGCTCATAAGCAAAGAAGAACGCTGGCCCGGGCCCCACCAGAGATTTTGGGTAGATATACCCAAAGATAGCGAGCCAATACGGATGCCCGCAGAACTTTGTCCGGGGAAAATTTTATTATAAAGTCCGCCTGCATTGCTACCCCATTCTGGGCTGTTTTCATATTCCTTATTTGCTGCATAAACCCACTCAGGAGCTAATTGAACTTCAATGATACCATATCTGGCATAGATACCTGTCCTACCCATTATTTGCAACCCATTTGCAGCAATCATTGCCCCATCGTTCCAACCAAATGGCTTTGCTGAATTAAATTGAGTAATTACTGTAGCAGGTAAAATTTTAAAAACAGGTTTCCTCCATGAAATTTTTGTTGGATGCAATTCAACGGGACGTACAGAAAATGACAACTGAGATGAGAATTTTCCTGCCAATTGGGCAATCCTGAGACTATCTTCTTCCAGGCTTCCAATAATTACCTGTTGTGCATTAGACTTATATGAAAGAAGACAAATAAACAGTAAGTATATGAAAAATTGTCTTTTCAATGAATTTGTTAATTAGGAAATGCGCGCAATGGGCACAACCTGACCTCCCTCCGGTTGTTGATCTAAACTCTCAAAAATTGAATTATTACTAAGAAACTCCGGAACCATTTTTTTCATCTGAGTAACCAGTTCCATAGTTGCTTCACTTTTGTTAGCAAGGGAATAAAGTGAAGTAAGATCCTGAGGCAACTGTTCATACTGCATGTTCCTTATTTTAGCAATCATTATTTTTTCGTGATAAGTTGCAATGGTATTTTCAGAATCCATCAATAATTCTTCATATAATTTCTCTCCCGGACGGAGACCTGTAAACTTTATTTCTATATCTACCCCGGGAAGATATCCATATAAACGAATCATTTTCTTCGCCAAATCAGCAATAGAAACGGGTTTACCCATATCAAACACAAAAATTTCCCCTCCTTTACCCATACTTCCAGCCTCCAACACCAGTTGACAGGCCTCGGGAATTGTCATAAAAAAGCGCGTAATATTAGGATGGGTAACAGTAACGGGACCTCCTTTTTCAATTTGCTCCTTAAATCGAATGATTACCGATCCATTTGAACCCAAAACATTACCAAACCGAGTAGTAATAAATTTTGTATGAAGCGTGGGTTCATCACCAGATGAGGAACCATGCAATTGTCGGTGAAGGTGTTGAACGTAAGCTTCCGCCAAACGTTTTGAAGCACCCATTACGTTCGTGGGGTTAACTGCTTTATCTGTAGAAACCATTACAAATCGCAAAACCTTAAATTGGATAGCAAGATCTGCAATTATATTGGTACCCATTACATTGGTAAGTATTGCCTCCTGCGGACATAATTCCATCATAGGAACGTGTTTGTAAGCAGCAGCATGATATACATAATGAGGTTCATATTGTGCGAACAAATCATACATCCTTTCTTTGTTGCGAACATCGCCTAAGAATGAGATACAGTTTACTTTTGTGCGGAGATCCTGCAATTCCAACTCGAGGTGATGGAGGGGTGTTTCTGCCTGATCGCAAAGTATGATTGTTTGAGGTTCAAACTTTAATAACTGGCGAACAATCTCACTTCCAATTGATCCGGCAGCCCCGGTTACCAGAATTCTCTTATTCTTTAACTGGTGACCAATTTCTTCATTATTAATCCGTATCGGCTCCCGTTCCAGCAAATTTTCAATTTTAAGTGCTTGCAATTGGCGGGACGAAAATTGACCGTTAATCCAGGTATCCAATGGCGGAACACTGAGTACCTTAATCCCATGGTCTAAACAAAAATCTACAATCTCATTTTTTCGTGCCGGAGAAATCAAAAAATGTGCAATAATCAGTTCATCGATTGCTACACTGCGAGTAAAATTCGAAAGCTGACTTGGGTGTATAATTTTAATTCCATCAACAACTTTATCTAATTTCCTGGGGTCATCATCGAGAAATGCTGAAATACTAACATTGGCGGTGGGATCATGTTCTAAAACTCTTTTTGTTGCAAACCCAGCATGACCAGCACCATAAATAATTACTTTTTTTCTATCCATCTTATAACTTCTCAAGTAAGCAAATCCAAATTTTACAAATACCCGATAAGCTATAAGCGTAGGAAAACAAATAAGTGTATAAATAATAAGTGCAACATTTGAAAAAAATAGATTTCCTCCAGTGCCTGCAGATACAAGATTAATAAAAAACAATATAGCAGTGCTCATGGCTAAAGCAAGAAATATCCTAAATGCATCCTGTATGCCAGTATAACGAATGATGCCCGAGAATGTACGGAAATTTATAAATACAATAGCATTGATCATGGTTAAAACTAACATTTCACCCTGAAGTTCCTTCCAGGAAATGAGTTGCAGGTTCAGATTATTGGTAATTAATACAGCCATTACCAATGAAAAGTTACAAATACCAATGTCAAGCAGAAAAATAATCCACCTAGGAAGGATGTTGATTTTTCTAAGCATAAAGTTTAATTAAAAACTGTTATTGGATTTAGTTTTTAGGAAGCAAAATCAGTAACCAACATTTTTAAAGTAGTCTACCGACCAATTTAGCAATGATGAATAAACTAAAGAACGAGACTAGCGTTTATCAGCTATGTAAAATACGCTTTATTTGTTCTTTTTTTTGCAGAATCTGATTTATTTTTTAATCCGATTGCCGAATTGCCGCTTCACTAATATTTTCCCGATCAAATAAATATTACCAAACTTCAAGTGTTCATAATTCAGAAACTAACCATGCACAAGGAGAAAGAAAACATATAAATAAAAGGAATATGAATTTTTTCTTCTCCTTTAAAAAAAATAAAAAAATTAAAGGAAAATTAGTTTACTGATTAAGCCATTTACAATATGAAAAATATGTAAAGTTTGAAAAAATAATATATTTAAATAAGTAATAATGTATTAATTGAGATAATTGAGACTCATTTAGTGGTATATGGCATCCTATAATCAGAACTCACCATCTAGAAATTAAACATGGCATAGCCAATGTCACTCCCAAAAAAGGAATAACAATACACCAAAATGACTCAAGTAGATATTATTTTAAGTTGTTGAATTTCAAATCATTATTTTGAAGGATTTGAAACCCCGTAACTAACCCAAAATATGAGCGCAAATATAGATTTAATTGAGAAAAATCTATCACTTTTTGTCACTATATTTCCTGTTTTAGAGGAATTAAGCAGACAACTGTTAGGCAGGCATTGGCCACTGGATTTCCTTCAGAAGAGAGTATACTTGCTCAATTCCCTTCTGCAAAGTGATACTGTGTTTCCAGCCTACACTATGTAACTTACTAACATCCAATAACTTACGGGGAGTTCCGTCGGGTTGTGAAGGATTGGTAGTTATTTCACCAGTAAAACCAACAATTTGAGCAATGAGTTGAGCAAGTTCAAGAATAGATATGTCTTCCCCACACCCTACATTAACAAGGCCAGCTTCATTGTATTGTTTCATTAAAAAAACACAGGCATCGGCCAGATCATCAACATGCAAAAATTCTCTTCGTGGGGTTCCCGTTCCCCAGATTTGGACATTGGGAAGGTTATATTGCTTTGCTGTTAACATTTTTCTTAACAATGCCGGTAGTACATGTGAATTCTCTAAATCATAATTGTCATTGGGACCATATAAATTGGTTGGCATTACGGATATAAAGTTGCATCCATATTGTGCCCGATAAGCGTTACACATTTCAATGCCTGCAATTTTAGCAATTGCATATGATTGATTGGTAGGTTCCAAATAACCAGACAATAAATATTCTTCCCTCAGCGGCTGGGGAGCTAATTTTGGATAGATGCAAGAAGAACCTAAAAACAATAATTTTTTAACACCCACTCTAAAGGCTGCCTCAATAATATTGGCCTCTATCATGAGATTATTATAAATAAACTCGGCCCGATAGGTTTTATTTGCATGAATACCCCCAACTTTTGCAGCAGCAAGAAAAACATACTCTGGTTTTTCTAAAGCAAAAAAATCATTCACCTGCTGCTGATTGCATAAATTAAGTTCAGCAGAATTTCTAGTGATTATATTTGAAAATTTTTTTTGCTCTAAATTTCTCAAAATTGCACTGCCTACCATTCCCCGATGTCCGGAAATATAAACTTTACTATTACTGTCCATCTTTTATTTTCTATTTCAATTATTCAAATTCATTAGCATAGTCAAATCCATGTGATCGCAAAAGCTTATATTTAGTAAATACTTTCACATCTGCTTCAACCATATCTTTTACTAAATCTTCTAAAGTGAAGGTTGGTTTCCAACCGAGCTTTTGATATGCTTTAGTTGCATCACCAATCAAAAGATCAACTTCAGTTGGCCGGTAATACCTTGGATCAACTTTTACAACTACTTTCCCGATTGGTAAATTAAATTTTCCTTCATTTTTTATAATTATTCCAACTTCATTAACGCCCTCACCCTCAAATTGTAATTCAAATCCAAGCTGCTTAAAAGTTAGTTTTACAAATTCCCGTATGGAAGTTGTTTTACCAGTTGCAAGAACAAAATCCTCCGCAATATCATGTTGCAAAATTCGCCACATACCCTCTACATAGTCTTTTGCATGTCCCCAATCTCTTTGTGCATCTAGGTTTCCCAAAAAGAGACATTCTTGCAAACCCAACGAAATTTTTGCTGCTGCTCTTGTTATTTTTCGGGTAACAAATGTTTCTCCCCGAATGGGTGATTCGTGATTAAACAATATACCATTACATGCAAACATATTATAAGCTTCGCGGTAATTTACAGTTATCCAATAAGCATACAATTTAGCAACTCCGTATGGAGACCTTGGATAAAAAGGAGTAACTTCATTTTGTGGTATTGCCTGAACTTTTCCGTATAGCTCAGATGTTGATGCCTGATAAATGCGCGTTTTATCTGTCAAACCTAACAAGCGAACAGCTTCAAGAATCCGAAGCGTTCCAATACCATCGGCATTGGCTGTGTATTCGGGTGTTTCAAAACTAACTTGCACGTGACTCATAGCAGCAAGATTATAAATTTCATCTGGCTGAACTTCCTGAATTATTCTAATAAGATTGGTAGAATCGGTAAGATCTCCATAATGCAAAAATAAGTTACGGGTTTGCGCATGTGGATCCTCATACAAATGGTCAATTCGGCCAGTATTGAAAAGGGAACTACGACGCTTAATTCCATGTACTTCATACCCCTTACTCAATAAAAGCTCAGTTAAATAAGCACCATCTTGTCCCGTTACACCAGTAATAATTGCCTTTTTCATTGAATTTTTTTATAAATATTGCGAAAATAAGCGTTTTTTCCCTTCCCATTTCAAACGCAACCAAACATACAATAACACAAACAAAATGAAAATAATTAAAGCTGGAATAAAACCAGCAAGAAATAATACCATTGATAATGAAAATTGTAAAAGCGCGTATACACTTGAAGCTAAAATATGAGACCACTTTCTCTCATTAACCAGATACTGGTAGAAATGTGACCGATGTGGCATCCAAACTTTTTCTCCCCGAATAATACGTAAAACAATTGTTCCTACAGAATCAAGACCATAAATACCAAATAGCAAAATCCAGGTTGCACTATCTGTAGAAATCATTACTTCAATAATCATTAGAGAAATAATATATGCAATAGATATACTTCCAACATCACCAGAAAAACAAATTGCTCTTTTTCGCACATTAAAGAGTGAAAAAGCAATTAAGGCCGACATAAGACTATAAAAAACCTCGACAACGGGAAGAAAAACTATACCTGACATTTTCAGAATCCAAAGAATTGCCAGCATGGAAATTGAATAAAGGGCATTCATACCATTGATTCCATCCATAAAATTGTATGAATTAATGATACCTACAACCAATATAAATCCGGGAATAATTTGCCATGGTTTCATTTTAAATAAACCTCCCGTTTGCCATAATAGTAATGACACTGCAATTATTTGTACAGATACCCTAATTACAGGATGAATAGATTTTAAGTCATCCGAAAAACTAACAAGAGATATCAATAATAATCCTGAAAGTGTAGATCGGTAGTGAATAAATTCACCGGTAAGAGCTAATGGAAGAAAGAAAGCAATTGGAAAAATAAAACCTGCACCAGTAATTGTTACTTCTTTATGAGAACTTCTCAAGGAAGGTGCATCAATTAGCTTGAGCCTTCTTGCAATCATTACATATAATAAGATCGCTCCTGTATAGAAAAAAAAGAAATATATTATTTGAATTTTATCCATTATAATCCTACTATTTTATTAGACTACAAATCTCAAAAAAAATTAAATGGATCCTGACTTAAATTATAAAACCGAGGCATTGACATAATGAAAAAACTTGTAATCCTTATTAATCATAGGATTAAAATTTAAAATCACTTAGCAAAAGAGCTAAAAGTTGTCATAAGCCCATCTTCAGCAGAAACGGGAAGTGGTTTATTAATTGCTGCTTTTATTTTGTGATTGCTTACAATGTAAGACTCGGTAAGCTTATTAAGTCGCTCTGAATTCAATGGAAATCGTAATACATCACCCATTCGGGCAACTATTTGAACAAACGAAACCGGTAAATGTAGAAACTTTGGATTTCGAGATAATGATTTTGCAATGGCTCTAATTAGATCATTTGTAGAAAGAGTTAAATCGTCAGCCATATTGTATATACCTGAAGGAATATTATCACGACTGATTAATTCTTTAATAACAAAACATAAATTTTCAATACTGCAAAAAGATCGCTTATTATCAAATGATGCCAATGGCCAGGGAACATTTTTTCTTACTAATTGGTACAAGAGGTTTAAATTCCCTTTATTTCCCGGACCATGTATCATACAAGGGCGAATTATATAAACACGTTTACCTGGAGGCAGAACTTTAGAAAGAATATATTCTTCAGCCAGCAACTTACTCTTGCCGTAATGTGTACTGGGTTTAGGAATAATTTCTTCAGTTAATTCACCATTTATTTCATCGGCAGCAGCTTTTACGGAACTGAGCATGATAAATACTGAGGCGGGAGAATGGAGAAAGGCATCAAATATTTGTATAGTTAATTCAGTATTACTTTTATAATATTCTTCAGGGAGTGAAACATTTTTGGTATCATGTGCCTTACCTGCAAGATGAATAACAATATCTTCGGTTATTTCTGCCTTTTCACCACGGCTATATAAAGAAAATTGATAATCATCCTTAAGATAGGCCCGCAAATTAGTTCCTACAAATCCGCTAGCACCAGTTATAAATATTTTTTGCATGCTAATACAAATTTATTGGCTATTACCAACTTCTTGCAATAATGTATTGAGTTGTTTCAGTATCTGCCCGCGTTCAAAATTTTGCAGAAAAAAATTCCTTGCATTATGACCCCAAGTTTCTTTTTCTTCAGAGGTTGACTGGATAAATTTTTCTACATTTTCCACAAATAGCTGCAAATCACCTGCTGGTGCAACCAATCCACTGTTCGCTTCAGAAATGATTGATGCTGCTTCACCATCAATTGATGCCAGTATGGGTTTTCCACATGCCAGATAACTTTGCAGGCGATTAGGAACAGTTATTGCAAAAATCGGTTCCTTCCTTAAAGTTAATAAAGTAGCATCGGCTCTTGCAATTAATGAAGGGATAACTGTTGAAGGGAAGCGTCCGGGAAATATTACAATAGATGATAGTTCCCTTTCCTTTACTAAGTTTTCTAAGTAGTGTTTACTTCTGCCTTCCCCTACCAGTAACCATCTTATATTGGGATACTTTTCTTTAAGAATATCAGCAGCATTTATTATCAAATCTAATCCTTGAGATTCACCTAAATTTCCAGCCAATAAAAAATGAATCTCACCTGTGAACAAATGATCAAATTGCGGGTCAGGTGAAACAGGTTTATAAAAACCATCTACAGAATTGGGCAGATAACTCATTTTATTTAAAGCGATACCCCTTTTTTCCAAAATAGGTTGACTAGATTTAAAAGGTAATAGCAATCGATCGGCTTTTCTATATAAATAATCAGAAATCCTACCTACCCATTTAATTAGTTGAGGGTTTTTTCCCTGAGGCGTAGAAGCTAAGGTTTCCGGCCACAAATCCATTACCTGAATAACAAGCGGAACTCGGAAACGCCATTTTGCAACCAAAGCTGGAATTATGAGAAAAACAGGTGAAACCTGATAAACCAATATTCTATCATACCTTTTCCTCCTGCGCAGAACTTTTGAAGTTCCAAATAATGCAAACGAAAGATAGTTGAGGGATAAGAAAATTGAATTGTTTTGACCCCGAGGAAATAATCTGCTTCGATAAATTGTTATACCATTCCATTTTTCTTTTGAAATTTTAAAGAAAGAATAACCTGGATAAAATTTACCTTCTGGATAATTTGGAATACCTGTAAGTACAGAAACTTCGTGTCCTTGATCCTTAAGACCCAAAGCTGTATCGTTGATGCCAAAAGTTTCAGGCCAGAAATACTGAGAAACAATTAAAATATGCATAATTATCTATGTCAAAGATAAGAAATTACGCCTCTTCACATAATTTATATATGATACAATGATCCTCACAACTTTTTCAGAAACATTTGGCATAGAATAATCATTTACTAACCGAAAAACGCGTTGATTTTCGGATTGTTGTGACTCCAGCAATGAAATACCCTGCAAAATTCTTTCCTTTGACAATCCAGTCATTATCACTGATGCTTCTTCCATTGCTTCGGGTCTTTCATGCGATTCTCTTATATTTAATGCACGCAAATTTAAAATTGATGATTCCTCTGAAATGGTTCCGCTATCCGACAAAACAGCTTTAGCGTACATTTGAAGTTTTACATAATCAGGAAAACCAAGAGGTTTGATAGATCGAATTAAGGGATGCAGTTGTATCTGATAATTTTTCAATGCTTTGGCTGTTCTTGGATGTGTGCTAAATATAATTGGTAATTTGTATTCTTCAGCAAGGGCATTCAAACTTTCTATCAACTGATAAAAGGGAGTTTCAAAACTTACGTTTTCCTCTCTATGGGCAGAAACAACAAAGAAATTATATGGATCAAGCAGAAATTGTTGCAAAATATCTGATTTATCTATTAAAGGCTTATAAAAATCCAATACTTCAAACATGGGAGAACCTGTCTTTATAATTGTATCCCCGGCTATTCCTTCCCGAAGTAAATATTCTCTGGCAATATCACTATACACCAAATTGATATCAGCAAGATGGTCGACTATTTTACGATTTGTTTCTTCCGGTACCCGAACATCAAAACACCGATTTCCTGCCTCCATATGAAAAATTGGAATTCGATTTTTTTTTGCTGCAATTGCAGCAAGTGCACTGTTGGTATCACCTAAAATTAAAACTGCATCAGGCTTAATTTGCAAAAAGATTGGTTCAATTGCAATGAGCATTTTACCAATACTTTCAGAAGCAGTTGAACCGGCTGCATCTAAAAAAAAATCGGGTTTTCTTATTCCCAATTCTTCAAAAAAAATATTATTCAATTCATAGTCATAATTTTGACCGGTATGTATTAATTGGTGATTAACTGCCGGAGATGCCTCTAATGCGGAAATAACGCGCGAAAGCCTGATGAGCTCAGGTCTTGTTCCAACAACAGTTACTATTTTCAATGGCAGCATATAAGCAATTTATTTAGGATGTATAAAAGTATCGGCATCTAATGGATCATATTGTTCACTAATCCAGAAAATGGTATAAAGTATTTCTTCACCAACATTGGTGATGTTATGCATGTACCAAATTGGTATATCTATATAAGAGGGGGACTCACCATTCATATAAAAAGTAAGCACTTCCTGATGTCTAAGACGTTGAATTTCAACTTTTGCTTTTCCTTTAATTACACAAAAACGCTCAATTTTTCTTGTGTGAAAATGATTACCCCTTGTCATACCCGGATTCGTTGTTGAGAAAGATATCTGACCACCGCTTTCCAGCTTTACCAACTCTACAAAAGATCCGCGATTATCCGCATGCAAAATATACTCCCTTGGAAAATAATTTGCATAATCTATATAGCTTCTAAAAGTATTGAACAATTGAATATCAAACTTATCATCGAATTGAGGAATTTTACCGAATTGCAGATACGCTGAACGGTATCCATTCAATTTTGCTAAAACATCGGTAACTTTTATTTCAATTCCAGGTTTAACCGCTAGTGAAAAATTGCTTGAGTCATTATCAATTAACCCAATCATCTCAGCGACTAAATCACCTACATATATCAAAGGAACAACACTATCAGAAATTACAACTGGCTCTTCCCCATTATTAATTTGAAAACAAAAAGTGGAAATGAATGAATTATAAAATGGCTTTCCAAAAGGTCCGAATACATTTGGAATTACTAATCCAAAAAAAATGTTTTGAGTTTGAAGTGCCCATTTTTCAAACATTTTTCTGGTTTCCAATTTAGCTTTTCCATAAACTGAATCATTATTCTCCTGCAAAGAGGATGAAAAAATGACTTTAATAGGATGCTTACTCTCATAAAGTATATCAAGAAGTAAAGATGCTAGACGGATATTCTCACTATAAATGTAATCGCTATTTTCATTTCTGTTGACACCCGACAGATGAAAAATTACATCACATTGATTAACCAATTTAGTCAAGGTTTTTTTATCACTCCAGTCTGCTCTATTTATCTCTATGAGTTGATATTCAATTGGATGTAAAGATAAAGTGTTGAATAAATGAGTTCCGATGAATCCTTTACTTCCAGTAATTCCAATTGTAATCATTTGTAATGCTAGGTCTTTTTTTAAGAAAGCTCTTCCTGAATAAAAGGTAAGGCAAGCAATATTTCAATTACCTCGTTTTCACTGAGTTGTCGGGTATTAGATGAAGTATAGTCTTTTCCTGTAGACATATCTTTACCCTCAAAAAAGTATTGTTTATAATTCAGATCTCTATTATCGGCAGGTATACTATAAAAATCCCCCATGTCATACGCCTTTACCATTTCTTCTCGGGTACAAAGAGTTTCATACAATTTTTCTCCATGCCTAGTTCCAATAACTACAGGATTATAGTTTATTTGAAAAATAGTACATAATGCTTTTGCCAATGTATCAATTGTACAAGCAGGAGCCTTATGAACATAAAGATTTCCGGGCTGTGCCTGTTCAAAGGCAAAAAGAACTAACTCAACTGCTTGATCTAATGACATTATAAATCGGGTCATCATAGGGTCTGTTATAGTAAGTGGCAAACCTTTTTTAATTTGTTGGATAAATAAAGGAATAACAGACCCTCTTGATCCCATTACATTGCCATATCTTGTTATACAAATAGTTGAATTAGTTGTATTTCTTGATGAAGCAATCGCCACTTTTTCCATCATCGCTTTTGAAATTCCCATTGCATTTATAGGATATGCCGCTTTATCCGTACTCAAACAAATTATTTTTTTAACACCATTTAAACACGCAGCATTTAGAACATTATGAGTGCCAATAATATTTGTGCGCGTAGCTTCTAAAGGGAAAAATTCACAGGAAGGCACTTGCTTTAAAGCTGCTGCATGGAAAATATAATCAACGCCGCGTACTGCATCGCTTACAGAATCTGCATCTCTAACATCGCCTATATAATATTTAATTCTATTATCGGCATAATGATTACGCATCTCATCTTGCTTTTTTTCGTCACGACTGAAAATACGGATTTCATCAAAAATTTGGTTTTTAAGAAACCGATTAAGAACTGCGTGGCCGAAAGATCCTGTTCCTCCGGTAATGAGTAAGGTGCCACCAAATTTGTTGTTAGAAATCATGCATGCATGTTTTTTAATTCAAATAAATATTGAAAAGTATCTAATGAACATTTTTCCCAATTATACTGGCTAGATCTATTTACTGCCAATGAAGATAAAAATTTTCGCTTTTTTATGTCTTCAATTAGATTTTTCATTTCTGCACCTAAACTTGATACATTATCAAAATTAACATAAACACCAGCATCAAGCAAGAAATCCTGCATTGGCTCAATATCATTACAAATGATAGGAAGACCCGCTGCCATTTTTTCTAGAAGGATAATGGGCATGTTTTCACAGGAAGAACCAAAAATACCAAGGTCGGCTTTATGATAATAATTTTGCACTTGATTATAAGGAATTGAACCAAGGTACTCGACTAAAATGTTAGAAGAATTGAGCGCTTCAATTTTATTTTTTACCAACTTGTCGTATTGAACATCACTTGCCATTCCAATTAATTGAAGCTTCAAAGGCCAGTTTGTTTCAATACATAGCTTATAAAAAGCATCAATTACCTGCAATTGATTTTTATAAGATTCAATTCGAGAAACATAGAGCAGTGTAAAAGGTAAAATCTTGGAACAATCACTAATGTTTCTATGTATTCTATTGGGAAAAGTAAAATAATTATTAATCCCATGAGGAATGACTATATATTTTGAATTGGGCTTACTCATTAATGGTATAATTATATCTCGTGCCCAATTACTTAAAAAAATTACCCCCTTTGCGGATTGGAATGTATGAATTTGAATAAGACGTAAAATATAAAACTTACACTTTCGTAAACCAAAAGGATAAAGGCCTAAAGCAACTTTACTAAAAGGCAGCATATTGTGACAAATAGTAGCAAAAGGTTTGAAATTGGTAAAGGCACTGCCTCCTGCAATAAATACCAGATCACACTTATTTATTCGTGCTGCTCTACCCAATGAAAAAATTTGCCAGAATATTGTACGTAAACCGGAAGCACTATTGGGAATAGGATTAACCTTAGAAAGCCACGCCTTATTTGGAAGTTGCTCCAAACAATATGTGTTCCCCCAAACAATCACTCGATCGAATTGAATAGTATCATTAGTTGCATAGGTTAGAATTTCTCGAAGATGTGTTAAACCACCACCATCACGAATGTTCATTGCGTCAATACCTAAAATATACTTTTTATGCATTTTGTATATTGTGCCGTTTCCTCCACACTTCAAATATAAAGAGTCCAAAGAGTCTCTCACTATTTGAGTAACCCCTTTGTTGATTATTGAGCATTTTGGCAATAAATGGCTTATTAAAAAAACTTTGTTCATTTCCAAGCAAAACTTCCGAAAACCCGCGTACCCAATTTGGATCATTCATCCATTTAGCCAATGGAATACTGAAACCCTGCTTTCTATCGTAATTAAAGTTGCTTGGCAATATGGGACTGAATACCTTTTTTAAAAATATTTTCTTATTTAAAAGAGATACCTTGTCTGTACTTTGCAATCGTGAATAAGCAAATTCAATAACAGATTTATCTAAAAATGGAGCCCTCATTTCAAGTGAATGTATCATACTGGCCCTGTCTACTTTAGTCAATATATCATTAGGCAAATAATTATTAAAATCCTGGCGAGTGATTAAATCTATCCAATCTTGATTGCTAGCATAGTCATACTTTTCGTCGATTTTTTCATTCGCATTTGGCTGATAGTTACTTAAGAGCATTCTTAAAGATTGTTTATCAAAATATTTTGCAACTGAATTGCTCCCAATCCATGAATTGGGATGAAGATGTTGTAAAAAATTCCTTCCGGGTTTTCCTACAGCTAAAAAATTTGCTGCAAAGTCACCTATACCCTTTAATATAAAATCTGGCACTTTGCTAGCCCGAAGATCAGCCTTAATAATGTTTTGATAATAACCATATCCCCCAAATAATTCGTCACCGCCATCGCCTCCTAATGCAACTTTACAATATTTTGAAATCAAAGAGGAAACGAGAAATGTAGGAATAATTGAAGAATCGAAAAATGGCTCATCGAGTTTTTCAACAATCGATAATACATCCTCAAAACTTACCTGATCTGCTGTTAGCTCAGTATGTTCTGTTCCAAAATAATTTGCCACTAACCTGGCTTCCTCAGCTTCATTATAACCCGGATGAGAAGGAAAACACACTGTATATGTTTTCAGAGACGAGGAATTATTAGCTGCTAAAGCGGTAATTATACTTGAATCAAGTCCACCACTTAATAAAACTCCTAGTGGCACATCCGTTAATAGCTGCTTAGAAACTGCATGATTCATTAAACCAAATAATTCACCTTGTAGTTCTTGATTTGTAATTGCATTAGAAATTCTAAGCTCCGGTAATTTCCAGTATTGCCAAATAGTAAGATCACCTTTATCCAATTGAATTGTTGCAGCATGTGCTGGGGCTAACTTATAAACATTTTTTACCAAGCTTTTATTTGTGGGAGCATATCCATTTTTCAATAAGTGCTCAAAAGAATAATGATTTAAAATTTTATTTACTTGAGTAAAAGCTAAAACGCCTTTTAATTCGGAAGAAAAAATAAAACTATCTTCATCATAATAATAGAAAAAAGGTTTTTCGCCAGCAATATCTCGAGCCATGAAAGCAATGGAAGACTGCAGATCAACAATCAAGAAGGAAAACATACCTTCTAGCTTTGACAAACATTCTACCCCCCATTCCTGGTAAGATTTTAAAATAACTTCAGTGTCTGAATTGGATATAAATTCATACCCCAATTGAAGTAATTGAAGGCGAATTTTTTGAAAATTATAAATTTCACCATTAAAAACAATGACAAGCGAATCTGACTTGTCTAACATAGGTTGATTTGCTAAATCGGAAAGATCAATAATTGAAAGACGCCTATGTGCAAGACCGATTTTTTCTTTTGAATCAAACCAATAACCCAATGCATCGGGTCCTCTGTAATTTATGGAATCAATCGATTTATCAAGATCCGCTCTGTTTATAGGTTGTTGAAATGTAATCTGACCTGAAAAGCCGCACATGGAAGAGAAAATTGATTATTTATTACAAAGTGACCTTGTATAGAGCGCATTTAATTGTGCTGCCCAAATTTCTGAACTAATTGAACGCGACATTAAAACACTCTTTATCTTAAACTGGTATAAGTCTTCATCAGACATTGATACAATCAAATTAAATTTTTGCTCCAGATCTTTTAAATTAGTTGGATCAAAAGAATATCCATTATATCCATCAATCAAAAAAGTGTCTTTGCTTCCACATTTTGAAGAAATGAGTAAAGCTTTACCTAAGGAAGCAAACTCATGTACTACCAAACCCCAAGGCTCGTATTTACTTGGGAGACAAAAAACATCTGAATCCTTTGATAGGTTTTTTAAATCGGACGGAGATTGAAAAGGATAAATCTCAACATTAATTAAATCGTCTACTTGATAATTCAATTTTCCATTTCCAACTAGCGTAAGCGTCCACTTTTCATTCAATCTTTTATTAACATTTTGAAATGCCTTTATTAATGTATCTATATTTTTTTCTTCAGAAAATCTGCCTACATATATTATTTTTCGTGATTTTCTTTTAGGAATAGATGCTGGATCTATATTAAACATTTCAATATCGGCAGAATAGCAAAAATTATAAATATCTTCCTTTCCATACCCAAGTTTATGAGCAAGTGAAATACCATATGGACCAATAGTCCAAATACATGAAAAGTAAGGATGATAAAGAAATTTAGCGCTGATAGATTTAAGAAAAGTCTTTACTGTATGTTGGGCTTGAGTATCCTGAATTGAAACCGTAAGCGTATTTTTTTTAAACAAATGAGCAATTTTAAGATAATGCCTATTTGTTCGACCTGAAACAATTAAAAGTGAAGGGTTAATTTGCTCACAAATATTTTTAAATGATTCGAAATTAGAATAATCTGATTTTTTGTAATAAAAAATACGGTCATCCGAAAATTCAAATGGGGTTAATTTATTGTGATCACATTCAAATAAGTGAATTTCAATTTCAGGATATTGGTTATAAAATGTACGTATACCGGATAACAGGTATCCCATCACTTCATTATATAATATAAGTATATTTCTTTTACTCACAAAATGGAATTAATTCTGAAAGTAACTTATTAACTCTGGAATCTAAATCGTATCCTGCACTATATGATTTCTTCTTTGCTGCCTTTCTTACCTGATTCTGTATTGCGGGATTAGCTAATATAAAGTGCACACACTCTAGTAATTCTTCCTGTGTACTAAAAAAGAAAGCTTCTTTTCCTTCTTCAAAAAATGAAAGCAATTCTTCTGTTCTTTCAGATAACATTAGGCCACCCATACCAGGAATTTCGAAGTTTCGTCTTGTATAAACATCTTCATTCAAATCAGATAAAAACGCAATATTGATTCGTCCCTCTCGTAAACATCTGAAATAGCCAGAACCATGAACGGAATGAATTTCAGCATAGGGATATGAGGGATGTAAATTTTGTATATTCCATCCCGTACCATAAATTTTAACATTAACTCCTGCTGCAATCAAACAGTTTAAGTAATTGATGCGCTTTTTTTCTGAGTATCCTATAAATACTACATCATACTTATAATCTATGTCTTCGAAATCTGGTATTGCCGAAGGAATAAATGCAGGTGGAAATAGTAAAGTATTTTTACTTCCAACTAATTGATAATCTAAAATATTTGATTTGCGATAAACAATATTTATATCAAATGCAGGAATAGATGAAATAAAATTATTCCAAAGCCTTTTGAGATTTCCAGAACCCCTTTGATATTCTTTACCAAATGGATTATCGTTATTATAGCTAACAAGTAAAGCTGAAGGATACTGTTGCCTTAATGAATTCACCAAAAAGGGTGTTATTTGTGTAGGTCGCCAAAAGAAAATCAGCTGTGGTTGATTATTGAAAACAATTTTATTTAATTTCTTATAAAAAAAGTTTGTGATAGGCCCAATTATTGTAAAATAAAGCTCTACCTTATATAAAAATGAAAACACAGATGTAAATGTTATTGGAACTTCAATTACATCTAACCCAGCCTTTTTTAATGAAGATGAAAAAGCAGCTTCATAAAATCCAAATCTAAATTCTCCGATCAATATAATTTTATGTATAGCCAATTATTAAAAATACTTTACATGGTAATCCAACTAGGTGGTATTAATCCCTCAAATCCCCAAAACCCTTCACCTGAATTAATATAAGCCTTCGGAGCAATTACAATTTTATCCTCATGAACACTCAACCAGGCTCCCCACCAACTAAATGTACTATTGGCAATAATAAAATGCTTAAACTGAGACAGAAGAAAAAGTTCTTGTATTTCATCCTTACCCTTAAGAACTGAAGAAATAGGAATGTATTTTATATCAATATCAGCAAATTTCAATAATGCATGCTCAGGGCTATCTGAAAATAGCCAAAACTCAATATCAGCAAAGCGCTGCTTAAAAAATTGAATAGCTCTTATATAATATTCATTATCAACATTTCCCTGATTAAAATGATGGGCATCATTAAAATGTCGAACATGAATAGCTATTGCTCGATTAAAATTGATTTCCTTTAATAATGGATAAATTTCATTTACATATGCATCCTTAAATCTAAACTCTTTCCTGATTATAGACTCTATATCTTTAAAATAACCCTCGCTTTGCCAAAATCCTTCAAAAAGAACAGAATGTTTGATTTCTAAGCTTAATAGAAATGGATCAAAAGATAATTTTTTTTGAAGAACTAAAAATTGTCGAGAAGGTGATAACTGATTATTTATTGGAATCATTAATTTTCCAAGGAAAGCAAAGCAAAAACCAAGCAAAGAAAATAACCAAGAGGAGGAAGCAGTAATCTCAAAAGCATCTAATCGATATGCTCTTTTATAAACATAGTCCCGAAAAAATCCTGACTTGCTGTCAATATAAAGTTTACAATTGTTTGAAACAGATAATCTTTTGGCAGCAGCATAGGTAAATAATTGATTTCCTAATCCGCCATATAATCTAACGACAATTATTGGTTTAGAAAAAAAAGAAACTTTACTCAACGTTATAATATCTTTTATACCAAGCCACAAAATATTTGATGCCCTCATTCAAGGGAGTTCCGGGTACGAACTGATAATGTTTTTCTAATTTTGATGAATCTGCCCAGGTTGTACTTAACTCACAAAGTTCATTAGGCAATAATTGAATATTTGCTTTTTTCCCAATTGCCTGCTCCAATGCGTTAATATATGTAAGCATTTTTACGGGTGAAGCATTTCCGATATTAAAAATTTCAAAGAAGGCAGAAGAAGTATCGGGAGAATTCGCATTCCTGATATTTTTTTCAGACTTGTTAAACGGTATTTGAATAATTAGCTGAATAGCAGCAATAACATCATCAATATAAGTAAAATCACGCATCATGTTCCCTTCATTATACAAAGAAATCACAGACCCTTCATAAATTGCTTTGGTAAATTTTATTAAAGCCATGTCTGGACGACCCCAAGGTCCATAAACAGTAAAAAACCTAAGCCCAGTTGTAGGCATTTGATATAAATGGCTATATGCATGTGCCATAAGTTCATTTGACCTCTTAGTAGCTGCATAAAAAGAAACTGGGTGATCGACTGGATCTGACTCCTCAAGTGGGAATTTCTCATTTAGTCCATACACACTTGAAGAGCTTGCATAAATAAAATGCTTAACTCCGGATAACCTTGAAGCATCTAGCACGTTGAAAAAACCAATCAAATTTGAATCGGCATATGATCTTGGATTTTCCAATGAAAATCTAACTCCTGCCTGTGCGGCTAAATGACATACTACATCTGGCTTTGCCTGTTCAAAAATCTTTTCTATTAGTGACGGATTTGTAATATCACCATACATACACTTCAGAAGAGGGAACAATTTAGATGTAAGTATTTCACCCTCCACTAAATCAGAAGAAGCAATTCCAAGTTGCTCTAATCTGGAGTATTTTAAAGAAACATCATAGTAATTATTAAAATTATCAATACCAAAAACGGTATGCCCAGCTTCCAGCAATTTTTTCGTTACATGAAAACCAATAAAACCAGCAAACCCTGTAATGAGAATCCTCATGTAAGCTGAAATTTAATTATTTACTAAAAATGATTTCACTGTATCAAACATATACTCAATATGTGAACTTTCGATTCCTGGCCAAACACCAATCCAAAATCCATCGTTCATAACTTTATCCGTATTTATTAATGACTTATGCACTCGAAAATTTACCTCTTGATAGGCAGGTTGCTTTGTAAGATTTCCACCGAATAAAAGTCTTGTTCCAATATTTTTACGCTCGAGATACTGTATTAATTCACTTCTATTGACTCTTTCTTTATCACGAATTACCAATAAAAAGCCGAACCAACTTGGAATAGAAAATTGAGTTTTCTCGGGTAAAATAAAAAATTCTTCAAGTTCTTTGAATTTATTCAATAGTAATTGGTGATTAATACTGCGTTTTTCAATAAAGGTTTCCACCTTCTTTAACTGGCTTAATCCGATAGCTGCTTGTATATCGGTTGCCTTCAAATTAAATCCAATATGAGAATATACATATTTATGATCGTACCCTTCGGGTAATTGTCCATGTTGCTGCGAAAATCTCGAACCACAAGTATTATCTTTTCCGGAAGCACACCAACAATCACGACCCCAATCTCTAAAACTTTCAGCAATTTTCTTTAGTGAAGCATTATTAATTAAAACTGCTCCCCCCTCACCCATGGTAATATGGTGGGCAGGATAAAAAGATAAAGTTGCCAAATCACCAAAGCTTCCGGTTCTACTATCTTTATACCTTGCTCCAAGAGCGTCACAATTATCCTCAATTACCCATAAATTGTACTTCTTCGCAATTGTCAACACTGCCTCGATATTGAAAGGATTACCTAGAGTGTGTGCAAGAATTATTGCTTTCGTTTTAGATGATATGGCGGATTCTAATTCGTCGATTTTTATATTATAAGTTGGAATATCAATATCAACAAACACAGGTATGCAGCCAAATTGAATGATAGGGTTTACAGTTGTAGGAAATCCAGCAGCCACTGTAATTACTTCATCTCCGGGTTTAATTGCTCTATCACCCAATGAACGGGAGGTTAAAGTGTAAAAAGCAAGCAAATTTGCCGAAGAACCTGAGTTTACTAATAATGCGAATCTGGACCCTATAAATCTGGCCAAAGCTCTTTCAAACTCACTGGTAAATCTCCCGGATGTTAACCATCCATCTAAAACAGCCTCTATCCCCATTAACAAATCATCTTCATCTAAAACCTTTCCTGTAACTGGTATATACTGCTTACCTAATGAAATTTCAGAAAATACGGATTTCCTTGCAGCATTTCTTAAATCATTAATCAGTTGAAAATCAGTTAGGTTTTTAAACATGTAAAGTATATTGATTTATTAAATTAATGTGTCTCTCCTTATTCAAAAAAAAGAAATTTGTATGTACGGTATCCTCTGATACTGATTCAATTTTCAATAATTTTTTTTCACTACAAATAAAACATTCATACTCTAAATTTTCCATCCACCTAATAATATCATTTGGAGTATATCCAAATTTAGCCGCCCATTTACGGAGCATCTCTGAAAAAACTATGGGCTTATACTTTTTCAGTGCATCACCCCCCCCTTGAAAAACATAAAACTCAGCTCCCTCAACATCACATTTTATAATATCGATTTTATCAATATTGTGAACAGAAATAAAATTATCAATTGTATCTGTTTCACATGCTATAGTATGCATACTATCATTTTCAGTGATATTTATTGCACCAGAAGCACCTGTAACAAATGGGGAATAGTAGAAATCAATAATCTCCTTATGCGAATAAAATGGCAAATTATGAACCCGAATATTTGAAAATTGATTCAAATTCACATTTCTTTCTAATTTCAAAAAAGTATCAGGTATTGGTTCAAATGAATAGATGACTGATTTTGGAAACATTTTTGCAATATGACATGAATACCATCCTATATTGGCACCTATATCAAAAATTGTATCTCCATCATTGATCAAGCTATAAAACATTTCAGAATCTTCTTTTTCGTATAAATCAAAATTAAATGTATCAATTGGAGTAACCCGCTTATCAAAAACATCAACAAAAAAAGAACATCCGCCCGGATGATAATTTGTAGGGCGGGTTGTAAAGACAACATTTCCGTCTAATATTTCAATTTTATTAATTTCAGTATCCTTTAAATTATCTGAGAAATCAAATAATACTTTATGAAATTGATGCATCAAGTTGATAAAATCAACTTTAGTTATTTCTTTATTACTATAACTCGCTTTAGTTGCCTGTATTGTCATTGTTTTAATAAAATATATTTAAGCAAACTGGTACTTGAATCTTTCGAACAAATCGAAGTGCGAAGCAAAAATTTCATCGGCATCCTTTAATACTTTTGCATCCATGGTAGTTTGTAATGCAAAACACTTACATCCTGCAGCTTTTGCGGACTGAATACCTAAAATAGCATTTTCAACTACTATACAGGCATCAGCAGGAACGTTTAAAAGATTAACCGCCTTAATATAAGATTCTGGATTTGGTTTAGGATTAATTACATCATCTGAGGTTACGATCACATCAAAAAAATTTGAAACTGTATCCGCAAGAGACTCATGTAATCTTTCTCTTGAAGCACCAGTTACAATAGCCATTGGAAGGTGCTTGGATTGCAGAAACAAAAGAATTTCAACAATATAATCAAAGAGACGAAACTTACTATTTACTTTATAATTAAACTCTTTTCTTGTAACTACTTCACTTTTAATGTCAGGATCTAAGAAATATTTTCCAATAAAATATTGAGCGATTTGATATCTTCCCATACCCTCTAACAAATAATACTCAGATTCATTCATATCAAATCCAAAGTCAGAAAACGACTTCTTCCATGCGTTACAATTATCTTCCATTGTATCCGCAATTACTCCATCAAAATCAAATATTACAGCCCTCAATTTGTGATTGAATTGATTGAAAAAAAAGCGGACCAATAATTAAATTCCGAGAGCATTGTATCTGTAAAAGGTATCCCTTTTTGCAATCGATCCCTTTTCATAATGTATTCAGGCTCACCCGGGAATTTAACATTGTCGCCATATGTCTTTACCTGTTTAATAATCTCAGTAGCAGCATTTCTTAAATATTCTAAACCTCCAAAACATTCAGGATCAATTGCTAGCACTAATGATCCAAGTTTACGCTTTTTGTCAAGGTCTTTATACATTGACGAAAGATTAGGCCCAAAACTCATATTATTCAATGGTCCGCATAACATATCGATTAAAAAAGCCAAGGCAAATCCTTTATAGTCTGCCATGGGTTTAACTGCTACTATTTTTTGAGAATCAGTAGAATCATTTCCATTAACATCAACCCCTACACCTGCTTTTACATTTTTATTTTCTCTCCTGGCATTCATGATAAAATTCCATGGAACAATACTGGTTGCCATATCCAAACATACAGGTTCATTTATATCAGTAGTTGGAAAAGCGATGGAAATTGGATTGGTACCAAAAAATGCACGATTCCCGCCAGATGGAACAACTAAAGCATCGGAATGTGTAAATGCTATTCCCACCATCCCTGCTTGAGTAATAAGTCGAGTATATAAACCTATTGCCCCACAGTGTGAGGAATTAAATACACCAACTACTCCGGTACCTGCATCCCTAGCAATCTCAATGGCCTTCTCAGTAGCATGTGTCATTATTAATATCCCATGCCCATCATCTCCATCTAATCTAGCAGTTGCAGAAGCAGTTCTTATTACATTTAGTTGAGGTAATTTGTTAATTGTACCATTTTGCAATCGAGTTAAATAGTGAGGTATCCTGGCAACTCCATGAGAATCTATACCCCATAATGAAGTTTCAATTAATGAATTCATAATAATTGAAGCATCTTCTGAAGGAACACCAATTTGCTCAAAAGCCAATCGCCCCCACTCAAATATTTTATTACAATCTAGAAATACTTCGCTCATCTTATATTAATCATTATCTGATAACTCAGCCCTTCCTCGCTTTGCAAAATCAAGAAACATTTCCGTATCGATTCGGTAATTAATATATTTAACTCCCAAATTACTCCAGTATTTTACTCCATAAGCAGTATCAGTAAATACACCTGTAGCAATATTTTTTTTACTGCATACTTCAATAATACGAGTAATTTCTTCCGCTACTTTAGGATGCCAAATTTGTCCTGCTAAACCCATAGACTGACTCAAGTCATAAGGTCCTATATAGATAATATCTATCCCATCAACCGAAATAATTTCATTTATATTTTGCGCTCCCTCAACACCTTCAATCTGTAGTATAATAAGTGATTCGGTATTGGCATTTTTTAAATAGGTTTCTTTGGGTATATTAGAATATTCAGCTGCCCTTACAAAGCGGCATAAGCCCCTTTCACCCATAGGATAAAACTTAGCGAAATTAATTGCTAATTGTGCATCGCTTTTCGTTTTGATGTGTGGAATTTGAAGTCCATCAATTCCTAAATCTAATAACCACTTGATGTACATTTCATTAATTCCGGGGATTCGTGCCATCAATTTTATACCACGGTTTTGTGCTGCCAAAATGAGCGGGTATACATCATTCATACTTATAGCACCTCCGTGCTCGAAATCCAATACACCAAAGTCGTAATCTGCCATTGACAACATCTCAACAATTTCGGGTCGAGCCAATCGAATAAATGGACCGATGAGATGTTTTTTTGATATCACCCAATTTTTACTTGCCATTATTAATTAATTAAAAGAGATTTGGGATGTAAGGGTATAATCATTTCATTGGCTAACTGCTCTCTGCTAAGAAATGGAGAAAGATCTTCTAATGGAGGCGAAACCAAAGTTCCATCCGGGTTAATATTAAAAGATGTTTTAGGTGCTAACAATTGAAAAGGATGAATAAAAACTTCACAAATTACAGGTCCGTCAGCTTCTAAAACGGATGGAATGATAGATTTTGCATTTTCTAAAGAATCAATTGAAAATGCTTTAAACCCAAATGCCTTTGCGATTTTTCCAAAATCAGGACAAGAAACACCCGAATCCTTTCCTGAACCAGCAAATTTATTACCAAAAAGATTGTTCTGGGTATGCTTAATTGTCAAATACCCATCATTAACGTAAATGAAAATCTTGATGGGTAAATTATGATAAATGATTGTTTGTAATTCCTGGAGATTCATCATCATTGAACCATCCCCATTAATACAGATAACACGCTTATTATCAGCTGCCAAAGATGCGCCTATTGCCCCAGGTAAACCGAAGCCCATTTCACCTAAACCTGTAGAAGTAACAACCCTTTGCTTACCATTGAGCGAGATACTTTGATGGGTACATGTTAGCGCAGTACCCATATCGCAAACAATAATTTCATCATGAGAAAAATTATTGCTTAACTCATGAATAAAAGAATAAGAGTTCAAATTGCTATTAACCTCCTGATGCATCCCTGCTGGTTCAACATAAGGATATTTAACACGCCAGTGGTTGCAGGTTTCAATCCAGCTATTATAGTTCAAGCTTTCTGCAATATCAATTTCCAGCATTTTCTGCAGAAACTCAAAAGCATTGGCCTCAATTAAAGTAAAACTTGCATCATTCGAAAATTTATCAAGTTCACTTTTATCAATATCAACCACAACTTTTTTGGCCATACGACCAAAGTCTTTTAAGTCATAACCAACTTGAGGAATTGCCAGGCGTGTTCCTATACAAATAATTAAATCAGCATTTTGAACAACAAAGTTTGCACATCTTTGACCATAAGTACCCTCCCTTCCATAATTTAACCGATGATTGGTTGGTAACATATCAATACCATTCCATGAAAGTAAGAAAGGAACATTAAATTTGTCAACTAATAAGCGCAATGAATCTAAAGCATTTGCAAGTCGAATTCCATTACCAAAAATGAAAACCGGTCGTTTAGCAGTTTGTAGAAGTGATTCGATTTCTCTTATTTGTATTCCGGATTTTGATAAGTCAATTTCATTTTCAGGCAAAAATCCTTCAAGTTCAGTTGGATCAATTTGTGCTGCCTGTACATCAGTTGGAATATCAATCCATACAGGTCCTGGTCTTCCAGACTCAGCCAGGAAAATAGCCTTTTGAATTTCGTATTTTACTCTTTTAGGATTTGTAATTAATACAGCATATTTGGTAATATTTGAAACGGTCTTAACAATATCAAAACCTTGCACCCCCCACATTCTAAGGTTAGAGTGGGCAGAAATATATTCGGTTTTTTCCTGACCGGATATAACAATTACAGGAATAGAATCTGCCCATGCATCCAATACACCGGTAATTGCATTAGTCGCTGCTCCTCCGGAAGTAGTAATCATAACTCCCATTCTACCAGAAATTCTTTTATATGCCAGTGATGCAATAACTCCACTCTGTTCCTGATGCGGATGAATTGATACAAGTTCAGGGGAATCTTGAATTGAATTCAAAAGATGAACATTTCCTGCACCGGAAATAGAAAAAATGTGCTTCAGTTTATTATCTATAAAGAGTTGTGCTATATAGTCTGACACTTTCATAAAAAAAATTAATCAAATTTTTTAAATACAAAAAACTGGTTATTGAATTCCTTATTTTCTTGATTCGCAAAAAAATCACTATTCATTTGAACTGCCTCACCGATGTCAATAATTTCATTTGTAGCCGACTTACATACTCCGTTTATAGGAACAATCATCTCATAGTCTTTAATAGGTTTAAGCGAATTAGAAATCAAACTTATTTCGAGATTATTAAATTTCCAGGTCTCATTGCAAGCATCATCAAAAGGATGAAACTCATATAAACTGAGATCTTTAGAATATTCATTTGTTTTCTCATAACCGATATTTTGTCTGCCATAAACATCGTGCATACGAACTAAATCTCCCTTCATAGGTGGCGTTTCAATTTCCATCAAATAGGCCCCCTGATCTGTATTTGTACTACTTGAATGAAACACGCAGGGTTCAAGAACTACAGCTTCTAATGCATTTAATTGGTATTTATCATCTATGGTTGTACAGGTTACGGATCCATCCAAAACTATGAGAGAGGTTCGCTTTTTGGCATGACAGTGTAAAGAAGTTGATTGGCCAGGAGTAATTCGTAAAAACCAAATTGCTACAAACTGATTTTGATACCACAAATATTCATATCCCCATGGCTTGTTAACGACTATGTTACGGTAATCAAAATCATTGGCAAATTCAGACGATTCAACCTTCAATCTGGAAAGATTTTCAAAATCATTTAGGGAGGGGTAAACCTTGTAAATCATCCTTTTGTATTAATAGTATAATAAACATCCAGTGTTTCTCGAACCCATGCGGCATTATCTCTAAAATGAGGTGCTGTAACAATGTTTCCGTCTGCTATAACATTTGTTTTCACATAAGTTGCTCCTGCATTAATTAGGTCGTCCTTACAACCTACATAACAAGTCATTTTTTTCCCTTTTACAATTCCAGCAGAAATTAAAACCCATGGACCATGACAAATGGAGGAAATTACTTTTCCTGATGCATGCATCGTGCTAATAAAATTCAACAACTCTGAAATCTGACGCAAGCGATCTGGACTCTCTAATCCTCCTGGAACAACTAAGAGGTCATAGTCATTTGGATTAATTTTTCTGATATCTGCAGTAGCTTTTACAGGCAAACCATGCTTTGCAATAATATCAATTGCTCCATCTGAAGCGGTATCAACGATGAAACCATCTTCCTTAAGACGATAAAATGGGTAGGCATATTCAGTGTCTTCTACTGCAGGTCCTACCACAATTACTGCTCTCTTTAGCATAAAAATTAGTTAATCCCCAACCAGGGGCGTTTATTAATATCATAAAGGCTTTGCAAATATTCAATATCTCTTTCTGTATCAACATTTTGCCAAAAGCCATCGTGCTTATATACTGAAATCTGATTTTGGCTTACTAAACCATCAAAAATTTCAGTTTCCAGATTACATTCACTGATAGGAGATAATATCTTAAATATTTTTTCATTTGCAACCATAAATCCACCATTAATTCTTGACTGGTGCATTTCAATTTTTGCTTTAGAATCATAAGTGAGATTTTTTCCACCCAAATAAAATGTGCCAAATCGTGAAGGTGGGTGTACGCCAGTTACAGTAAACATTTTATTTTCACTTTGATAGAACGCCAACAGTTCATTGATATTCACATCAGAAAGTACATCAGAATATGTAATGAAAAAAGGTTCATGCCTTAAGTAACGCTCACATCTGGAAATTCGTGCACCAGTACTAGCAGAAATTCCCGTATCAATTAACTTAACTTTCCATTTTTCCTCAGGTATTTTATTAAGGCTTTTAACATTGTTATCAGCAATATTGATTTCTATATCGTGCAGAAGTTCAAAGCTGTTCATGAAATATTGTTTTATCTCTTCACTTCCTGAACCAAGTGCTAAAACGAAATCAGTATATCCATAGCTACTGAATAATTTCATAACATGCCAAACCAGAGGACGATTTCCGACTTTCAACAATGCTTTTGGAATACGGTTTCTGCTATAAGCATCAACTGTTCCCCTACCTCCACAAAGAATTAAACACTTCATCGCTGTTTATTTTTCAATTTAATTATGCATTTGATTTCATTTCAAGAAAACTATCTATAGTTCTACGAAAACCTGTTTTCACATCCGTATTGGGTATCCAACCCAGCTGGATTGCTTTTTCGATATTGGGTGAATTTCTCCGAATCGGACTCTTTAAATAAAAGTTATCATTATTATTTGACAAATCTTTAATCACATTTAAGCCAAATTCAGGGTAAATGCCCGCTACAATATAAGCCAAATCGATAATACTATATTCTTCAATAGGATTTCCTATGTTGTATACTTCTCCAACTATCCCTTCAGTTAATATTGTTAAGAATCCTAATGTAGCATCCGCTAAATAACAAAACGGGCGTATTGCACTTCCATCCCCTTTCACAATAATATCTTGTTTATTAACTGCATTAGAAACAAAATCGGCAAAAACACGACCATCATCCAGTGCCATTCCTGGCCCATAGGTATGGAAAGGTCTGACTATTTTTGTTTTTACACCGTATTGAAAATTATAACTTATACAAATGTTTTCTCCCATTCGTTTACTTTCGGCATAACATGACCTAACTTTTGCAGGATTAAGATAGCCAAAAGTATCTTCTTTTATAGGAATATCATTTTCATTTACTTCACCATATACCTCACCAGAACTAAAATACAAAAATGATTCTATTTCATGATCTCTTGCAATATTTAAAAGATTGATAGTACCTAACACATTTGCATGTAATGTACCCACAGGATCAATTCCGTAATATTTGGGGCTTGCCTGACTCGCTGCATGAATTATAAAATCAATTTTTTGCAAACAATTGAAAGGAAGACTGATATCATGTTGAATAAGCTGTAAGCGCTCATCTTGTAACCAATGAGAAAAGCGTTTTCTAGCCTTTTCTATATTTCTAACTAAAGCAATAACTTTAATGGAATATGCAGGGTCAAACCGCATAAATGTTTCAACAAGATAAGCAGGTAGAAATCCAGCTGCACCTGCAATAAGTATACGCTTGTTGCGGAATATCTCTTTATTCTTTATTCTAGAAAAAATCTGTTCAATATCTTCTGCTATTATGCGTCCAAACATCATTTAAAATAATTCCAGTAATTAAGAATTTGATTTTTTGTCAAATTAATTATGGTTTCTTTTTTATTAAAGAAATTTTGATACCAATCAATAGTTAGCTGTAATGCGCTGTTGGTATTCATCTTTGGAAACCATCCTAAGTCTGCATTTGCCTTAGAAATATCTAATTGTAACAAACCAGCTTCGTGGTGAGGATTTTCAACTTTTTCATAAGTGTATTTCCCAGAACCCCAAATTTGAATTGCCCTCTCTACCACTTGTTTCACTGTTAGTGTATCATTACTGGAAGGACCAAAATTATAGGCAGTTCCATGTTTAATCGGATTGGCGTCAAGTAAACCTCCCAAAAGTAAATATGCAAAAATTGGTTCTAGAACATGTTGCCAAGGCCGAACAGATGATGGGTTACGAATAGAAATTGAGTTATTTAATCGAAGGGCCCGAACAACATCTGGAATTAATCTATGCTCAGCCCAATCACCCCCTCCAATTACATTTCCCGCCCTTGCTACAGCAATCCCCTTTCGATGATCAGCTAGAAGCGCAGGATTGAAAAAAGAGTTGCGATACGAATCAATAACTAATTCACAACAAGCCTTACTTGAGCTATATGGATCATACCCACCTAACAAGTCAGTTTCCTTATAAGAAAAATTCCATTCTTTATTTTTATAAACTTTATCTGTAGTGATCAATATCACGCTACATTTTTTTTCCAAATGTCGAATAGCATCCAATAAATTTAAAGTTCCCAACACATTAACTTCATATGTTTCAATTGGATTATTATATGAATATATTACTAGAGGTTGTGCAGCTAAATGAAAAATGAAATCTGGTTGAAATTCAATAATCGCATCTCTTAATTTATGTGAATCCCGAATATCTGCAATAATTGACTCGCATAATTTATCACCCTCAATACAATTGTATAAATCGTTATCATGTATGGGTGATAATGCATATCCCCTTACAATTGCGCCAAAAAGTTGAAGAGTTTGTAACAACCACGATCCTTTAAAGCCGGTATGCCCTGTTAAGAAAACTTTTTTTCCACGATATATTTCTGTAAAAGAAGGATAATTTACCATACTTTCCATTTTGCTTCTCCTGAATTCCACATTTCTTCTAATTCAACCCGATCTCTCAATGCATCCATGCATTTCCAAAAACCATTATGTTGATACGCTGCTAACTGCTGATCAGAAGCGATGGCTGCCAGTGGCCCCTTTTCCCATTGAACCTGATCACAATCTCCTTGCAGATATTTAAAAATTCCAGGCTCCAAAACAAAAAATCCACCATTAATCCAAACACCATCCCCCATTGGCTTTTCAGCAAATTGTTGAACAAACCCCTTATCCGTAATATCCAAATTACCAAAACGACCTGGTAACTGAACACTGGTTAAAGTAGCAAGTCGACCATGCGATTTATGAAATTGAAGTAGCTTATGTAAATCTACATCTGCTAATCCATCACCATAAGTTAACATAAAGCTTTCATTCTCAACATAAGGTTTTACTTTTTGTAATCTCCCGGCTGTATTGGTATGTAAACCCGTATCAATTAATGTAATTTTAAATGATTCGGTAGGCGCATAATGTACATCTATTTTATTATTAGACAATTCGATAGTAACATCGGAATTATGTAAGTAATAATTATAAAAATATTCTTTAATCAATGAGGCTTTATACCCGAGGCAAATAATAAATTCATGAAATCCATACTTTTCATAAATTTTTAAAATGTGCCAAAGTATAGGTTTGCCTCCAATTTCAACCATGGGTTTGGGCCTTGCTTCCGTTTCTTCCATTAATCTAGTTCCAAAACCTCCTGCGAAAATAACTACTTTCATAAAGACAATTATTTGACTGTTCAATTAAAGATGGATACTATAAAAAAAATAGTTGCATTGAATAGGATAGATTAAAGAAAATTTATTGATGCTACCGACATTTACATTCGATTGAATAATGAAACTAAATTTAACTTTAATAATAAAAATCGTAAGAATATTTTAGGTCGTACAATTAATATTTTATAATCCCATTTCAAATTTTTTATAAATAAATCTAACCCTTTTTTATCATCAAGCGAATGAGTTCCCTTTTTTAAGGCCCAGGAAAAAAGAATACATTGTAAGTATCCTTGTGTTCTCATTTTTTTTTCTATGGCAGGATAATTTTTTTGGATAAAGGGATGCATGCTTATTTTATACCAATGCAAAAAAGGATCCGGTACCCAAATATGATTATATTCAGCATCAGAAGAAGCTAAAGCTTCAGAATAAATAGCAACACGCGGTAAATTCGAATTTTGTATAACATGTAAACTGATATATAAAAAGAGCCAGCCATGCCCGCTAACCGATAATAATAAATCAATTTGAGATTGACTAAACTCAACTTTTTTAATTACATAAATACTTATTTTGGGATAAGTTAAAATCGATTCAACAATTTTAATATTTTCAGTTAAAATTTCTAATTCATTTCCATAATTAAATTGTCGTATTGGAGATCCTGGAGGTTGAATAAATGAAAACAACAGAACATCGGGAACCGCTGAAACTAAAGCCTGTAAAATTTTAGATATACTTTCCTGTAATGGTATATCGTCGTCACTGATAAACCAAATATATTCTGCTAAACATTTTTCATATAAGTAATAATAGTTTTTATCAGCCCCAATGTTAGTAGGTTGTTTAAAATAACTTAAATCTAATCCCGCTGAATCAAACTCGCTCATTACATTTTCCGTAAAACTATCCTCCGAATTATCACTAATAATTATTTGTATCTGATGCTGAATCTGACATCGGAAGATTTCATGTTTAAGAATTTCTAATAAACGAATTAACTTTTTTGGTCTCTTGTAGGTTGGAATTCCTATAGCTAATTTTTTCTTTATTAGATTCATAGATGATATAAAATTTCAAAATCTATCTCAATAAATTACTTTTATCCCAGTTTGTCCAAAAGGCTTCATAAGATGTTTCTTTCCCAAATCCTGAGATCCATTTTTTAATATTCAAAGTAAATAAAAGATTATCCAATAAGTGACGTAAATTTTTGATAATTACTGGAATAGTAAATTCTTTTAATTCAAATTGTGCACCAGACATTTCATAAAGTAATTTAAGATCATTTATTGTTAATCCGTTTCTTCTAAAAAGAGATTGAAATATATATTGTAAGGTAGTTCTTCGATGATTTAATCGAATTAATTCAAAGTCTGGATCATTTTTTAAAGTATGATTATTTAAAATAACAAGTCCAGTTAACAAAGTAATACCTCCATTGGCGTATTCAGTTACTGTTTTTGGTGGTAATAGATATCTTAAATCAAATAACTGCCCTCTGATAACAATATTTTGTTGGGAAATTCCTAGCATATTTAAATTATGAGCTGCCAATCCAATAAAATAGGGTACAAAGGGATATCTTATTTTTGGTTCAAAAGGAATCTCATCACACCAATCTATTACTTGCTGAAACAATGCCCAGAAATGATTAGATACTTTGTAAGTATATGCACTTATAAACGGAATTGGCAAATCAACCAAATCTTTTGGATTGGAAGCATTATACTCAAATGATTTTCCCGTCTGATAGGGATTTTTAATTAAATCGATATATATTCCATTACGTGATTTTATAAAATGACTAGACCACATTGAATTTGCAACAAAAATGAATTTATCACTTGCTAGTGCAGCTTTGTATCTGAAAAAAAGAGTATAGGGAAGCATGATATCATCATCACCATGTATGATTGCGATATCACCATTTGCAGTAAACTTTTTAAGATTATCGAACCAATTATGAATCAAATATAAATTAGGGTTACCTTGAATAATTTCTATATGATCAAACTCATGGTTTGGATTGTTTTGTAAAACTTTCTGTACTGTTTCATTTACTGAAAAAGAACTATTCAGATCATTATTGACAATATATATTTTTTTTTGAAACCCTTGTAAAGGAAACCTTTGTCTAATTACCGACTCCAATGACCAATATAACGTGGAAGGACGCTGAAAGGTTGGTATTAATAAAACGAGATTCATTGCTATAAAATTTATAGTGGGCTCAAGTTTCCGTTTTGTAATTCATATACAGTATCACACTTTTCAACTGTAGTTAATCGGTGAGCAATAACAATGATAGTTTTTAGACCATGAAGCGCATTTACAGCATCCATGAATTCTTTTTCGGTGATATTGTCGAGAGAACTGGTTGCTTCGTCCAAAACAATAACAGGAGGATCATGATACAATGCTCTTGCAATCCCAATCCTTTGACGCTCTCCACCTGATAAACGTACCCCCCGCTCTCCAACATAAGTATTCAAACCATCGGGTAAGGATGCAATATAATCAGCTAATTGAGCGGTTTTTAAAGCTTTATTAATTCTTTCATCATCTATCAGATCTTCAGAAATACCAAATGCAATGTTACTTCTTAATGTATCGTCAGTTAAATAGATTGTCTGAGGAACATACCCGATAATTTGTTGCCATCTGCTTGCAATACCATTTAGATTTTTTCCATCAATTAGTATTTCACCCGATACTGGTGCCAGTAAACCAACTAACAAATCAATCAAAGTACTTTTACCAGCACCGGTAGTTCCAATAATGCCAATAAATTCGCCCTGCTTAATAGAAAAATTAATTTTATCTAGTATAATTCTATCGGAATCAGGATAAGAAAATGTAACGTCTTTAAAATCTATTTTTTGTTTGAATACCCATTCACCCCCCGTAGTTTTAGGAATAGCGTGATTTCTGGTTAAACTTCTAATCATTTGAAATTCATTTCCCAAAACTTTTAATATAGGTTCTGCATAATTAATTGTTTGTAACCCATTTACAATTTTATTGATGGAGGGGATTAAACGAAATGCAGCTGCCATAAATATGCCAATTAAAGGGATTAAATTGGTCATTGGCTTATGCTGAAATTGAATTGTAATTACCATTATCGAAACTCCTCCCACTGCCAGTAATTCAAGATACAAACGTGGAACTGCTGCTAAGGTATTAATCTTTGTATCCGTGCTCCCCTTCCCTTTTTTAACTTCAACAAATTTCTCAATAAAGAAACTTTCATTTTGTGATAAAATAATTTGCTTAACACCTCCTAAACCCTCAAACAATATTTTATTGGCTAGCCCATCAAAATGTTGTCTCAGATATCCCCAATTTCTTATACGTGCATTTGTTATTTTATTGAGAATATAAGTAAAAAATCCAAAAAATAATATTACTGATATTGCTCCAAATGGTTCTATATATAAAAACAAAATACAAATGCCAAAAATGGTTGTCAATTCGGTTGCCAGACTTAAGGCAGATAAACATACTCCACCAAAATGTAATATTTCAACTTGTATATTTCTATGTAATTCAGATGAATTTTTTTGGAGATGAAATATATAAGGCATGAATAAGTACCCACTAAATAATTCTTTTGATAAATCCCGAGACAACGTATTTACAAATCTTGCTTGCCGATAAGCAGAATATACTAGAAAAATTGATTTAATAAGAAAGAAAACAAACATTACAATTAAGCCATAAAAAATCAATCTGGCTATTGAAATTTTACCGAAAAGTAGGTAAACGTATTTTGCAACTGCTGGGTGGTTGTCAAGATTATTATCTAACAAAAAAGATAATGCCGGAACCAAAATTCCAATTCCACCTGCCTCTAAAACCATTCCTATCAACAATAAAAATGCAATAAAAAGAAGCTCTCTTCTATGAGAATTGTATAATAAAAAATTAACCTTTTTGTAAAATTGTGTCATCAGTTTACTACATTCCTAATTCAAAAATTCATGAGTTTAAATAAAATCTTGAAATAAAAAATTTAAAAATCAAGAAAACTCTAAACAACTAAAAAATATAACGCTCGCTCAAAACTTTACTCTTATAATTATTTTCCAAATAAAAATAAACCACATCCATATTTATTACTATTCGAAAATTGATATGTAGGATTTTCAATTATTTCATCTTGATCATCAGATATAAAATTAAATTCTATCAACTTCAAAGATTGAAACATCTCCAGAATGGTTTCAACAAAAAATACTCTATGCGCATCAAAATAAACTGCCTCTTTTCCAATAGGTGTTCCCAAATATAACCTACCGCCAGGTTTTAATACACGACACAATTCGCTTGCAGCTTTTATATGACCCTCGGGATCTACCGGATCTCCATACCTGCCTAACCCTATATGCTCAATTACATGCAAACAACTCAAACTTTTTACAGAATTATCAGGATAAGGTAATTTTAAAATGGAACCTTGCTTGAAAATTAATTCTGGAAAATGTGAATCAATTGATCTTATATCAACATATTCTACCGAACAGAAAGGTAAAAGGTGCGCTACAAACCCATCTATTCGAGAACCAATATCAACATGAAAGGTACAGCCTGAACGAAAAATTTTTTTTGCTGCCCATACATCCTGTAAAAAATAATGTCCGCCAACTGTTCCCCCTGGCAGATACTTTTCATATGTTGTAAAATACAAATTAGAAAATCGTATTGCCGGCACACTATTTTTTCGCTGATTAGTATACTTAATGATGTTTTGAACAAAAACAGGGATAGCTCTCCATTTTAATAACATTTCCCAAGGATCGAAAAAGAAATTTGTAAAAAGGCGAATTACCCTTACGAATAAGTTAACAAATAATGATTTTTCTTTTCTCATTTTTAAATAGTCTTACCCCAACACAACTGAACATCCTTCCGGCTCAAAAGCAAATGGAACTTCTATAAGATTAGATAAATTTTTTCTAACAGATTCCTGACGCTCTGGAGTCACAAAGAATAAAATAAATCCGCCGCCGCCGGCACCCAAAATTTTTCCTCCGGTAGCTCCTGCCTGAATTGCCCTTTGGTATATTTCATCAATTTCACTTGTTGAAACTGCACCAGATAAAGATTTTTTATACTCCCATGCTTCTTGCAACATGTTACCTAATAACAATAAATCTCCTGTTTCATCAGTAATAATTTTTTCAGCTTCCAGTACCATTCCCATCATCCTTCTGAGTGATTCTTTTTTCTTGGCAAAATTTACTAGTTTACCCGACTCTATTTCTGATGCAAAACGAGAAAATCCGGTAAAAAATAATAAAATATGTTGTTGCAAAAATGCTAATCGCTGTTTAGAAATCTTTACCGGATGCACTGAAAATGTTTCATTCGGTAAAAACTCTATACGATTGAATCCACCGTAAGCGACTGCTATCTGATCCTGACAACCAACAACTTCCCCTATTACTTTTTGTTCTACTGCAATAGCTTGATTAGCCAATTCATTTGCTGTAATTGTACTTTGTTGCAACTTATGCATGGCTTGCAATAAACCTACCGTAAATGCAGAACTGGAGCCTAAACCCGAACGTGCCGGTAAATCTCCATCATGATGAATTTCTAAACCAGCATCCCAATTCAAATAACTTAATACCCCTTTAATTGCGGGATGACGTATAGCATCAATGGTATTTACATTCTCCATATCACTATAAACAAAGCGGTGCTTGAATGGAAAAAAGGGAGGTTTTCTTCGAACACTCACATAACAAAACTGATTGATAGTTGTAGAAAGCACCCTTCCACCCTCTTCTTTAAACCAAAGTGGAAAATCAGTTCCACCACCAAAAAATGAAACCCGATATGGAGTTTTTGTTATAACCATACAAATTAAACTTTAGGGCAGACTTGCGTCTATCTTACTCACATTTCAAGTAAAACAATTCCAGATAACTATAAACCTATTCTACAAAAATACGAAAAATATAGCTGAATATCTAATTAATTTATAGCTATTCAGCTATATTATATAGAATATATAATATATGTTGATTGGCTTATAACCTAGCTCCTTTGGTTTAGTGAAAATATGCGTTCAAATGAGTTAGGAAAAAAAAGATTATTAACAAGGCTGCGAATAACTTTCACCGTATTATTTAACTTTTCTGGAATACAAAGGTGAATCTTTTTTCAGGACTTCCGCAACAAACAAACTGCATGCGCCACCAACCCCTCTTCCCTACCTACAAATCCCATTTTTTCAGTTGTAGTAGCTTTTATTGAAATATCAGTAATCGCAATGTTTACAATGCCAGCAATAACTTCCTGCATCCGCGCAACATAAGGTTTTATTTTGGGCGCTTCTAAACATAAAGTCGAATCAATATTTTCAATTGAATAGCCAGCCGCCCTAATTAATTCATTCGTTTTAGCCAGTAAAATTCTGCTATCGATATTTTTAAAGGATGCATCTGTATCAGGAAAATGCACCCCAATATCCCCCAAACAGGCTGCCCCCAATAAAGCATCACAGATAGCATGTAACAAAACATCCGCATCGCTATGACCTAACGCACCTTTGTGATGAGCAATTTTTACACCCCCAATTATTAAGTCCCTTCCCGCTACCAGCTGATGAAAATCAATACCATAACCGATTCTAAATGACATACCCAATAATTTATACGGATGCATTAGCTGCTTCACCCGTTTTTACAAATATACAATCGGTAGAACTATTTATTTCCACTAATATTAAATAGAATTCCTACCCGAATAGTATTGGATAATGGATTGCGGGTAATACCGGATCCGGATGGAACAAGGTAGGATAAATTCACTTGAAAAGCATCCAGACTAAACCCTGCTCCTACCGAAAAATATTGACGATTTCCCCGAGTTTTATCCTCATAAAAATATCCCGCACGTACAAAAAACTGATCATTATATGCATACTCCGCACCCAAAGAAGCCTGTAATGAATTCAACTGATTGGTTCCATCATTGAATGATTTAAACCAACTAGACAACACACTGGTACTGCGATAATTTGCTAAACTGGCTGAATCCGTTGCATAAATCCCAGTTGCATTAGGTACAACCGGAACTAATAATTTATTGATATCCAAACCCAACATTAACCTGTTATTTTCATCCATCACAAAATTGTATGCAAAGCCAATACCCAAATTGGCAGGAATAAAATCTTTATTCCTTGCATCATTGGTGTAACCGATTTTTGCACCTAGATTTGATAAGGTAAGTCCCCAGTTTAATCCTGCTCCCGCTTCATCTGTTCCATGATAGAACAAAGACACATCTCCTGCAACAGATGTGCCCGCCCGATACACCACCCCAGTTCCTACATCACCCACAACCAATCGTGAATTGATATACCTCAAAGCTACACCCAAACTCAACTTATTATTTAAAATTCGCGAATATCCCAAATCAATAGAGAACTCACTTGGACGAATATTATTAAGAATATTGCCTGCAAAATCTGTCAACTGTATATTTCCCAGACTAAAAAAACGTAAGGAAGTAGAAATGGCAGACTCATCCGACAATTTATGATACCCTGCCAAACTCGCCAGATATACATCCGATAATCCTAAATCTTTTAACCAGGGTGTATAATTTACCGAAACTGCATTCCTGCTTTTGGCAAATGGAATCTTTGCCAGATTCCAAAATGCCGCATTGGCATCGGGCGAGGCAGCAATCGACATATCGCCCATTCCACCCGCACGTGCATCTGGTGAAATTCTCAAAAAGGGTACAGCGGTGGATACAATATTAATTGAACCGGTTTGCGAGTGTACACGATTTGCTGCAAACAATGCAACACAGGCTAATAAAATAAATGGAAACTTTTTTTTCATCCCTTCTGTTTTACTTTTTTGCTTTCCTTTTACTTAGAGCAGTAAATTCCCATTTCCGCTTCCCGGACAGGATAGAAAAACTACAGGTATTAATACCTTTTTATCATTATTGCTGCTTCAGTAAATTGGTAAATGCGTAAAAATCAATGCATGCAGGCTTGTTTAGTATCGAATCATGCGACCCTGGGCTTCCGCTGAGTCGGATGCTGAAATTAGTTTGAGATGGTAAATATAAATACCTTTTGTCAATTTTGCACCCGAGGCACCCTCTCCCCCCCACTGAATTTGTAAATTCCTGCTGCCACTACCCCCCAAAGATTGCTGTATACTATGCACCCATCTTCCCAAAACATCATAAATAGTAATCTCTACCCGTAAAGGCATTCCCGGCCGGTTATGTTCAATGGAAAAGGTTGTGGAACCCTGAAAAGGATTCGGAAAATTCATCACCCTCCCAATGGCTAACTTGTCTTTTTTCTTTACCCAAAATTGTAAAGTTTTTTCGCCAGAATTGTTGGCAATATCCCATGCTTTTAGTGTTAGCTGATGTTTTCCATCTGATAATTCAGGGAGTTGAAAAATTACTCGTCCCTTTTGGTAACTATCAGGGTATGCCTGATAATAATCATTTAATATCCAGGCATTCTGTGTATTTCCATCCAAAAATGCCTTTATATCATGACCAATTCCATTTCCCGAGGTATTCATTCCGGAACTATCTTCCAGCAAGGCAATTAACAAAGGTGTTTCATTCGTTAAACCACCCTCTGCAAAAGCGGTATCATTTAAAAATAATCGAATATCAGGACCTATTTCATCTTTACCTGCTACACCAATTGCACCCCCAATCCAAAAACCAGTATCTACCCCTCCAGCATCTGTAATTCCATCGGTTGCATACATACTTAATCGTGCCTTTCCCAATGCATAATTGATATCTTTTGGAATCACAAATTGAATACTAAATCTTCCATTTTGCACAGTGCCCGTTCCCCTAAATAACACCGCAGTTTGCTGGCGAAATTCCGCTGCAGTGCTCCCTGCCCGATTACCCAATGTTTTCAATACTTGTGGCTGATCGTATAAACTCAGCTCAACTATTCCATTAAAATTAGATAAGGGTATACCAGCATAGTTTGCAATAACTCCCTCACAATTATATTTTCCCAAGGCTTGTAAGGTGTCGGTACCGGTTAATGGTTTATTATTCAAGCGTGTTAAACGAATGGAATTGTTAGGGAAGGCAAGGGTTACAGCCGGATCACCCAAAAGGGTAAATTTCCGGTTGTTGAGCACATCACCCAAACTACTTAAAATTGTATTTTTTGCGAGTAAAATAGATTTGCCTAACGATAAATAATTTCCGCTGGCATCTCGCTGCAAACCTATTTTTAGATATTGATCATTCATCTGCAAATTACTATACGAAAATACAGGGCGCGTAGTAGTTAATAAGGCAATTCCACCGGTTGAATCATTCTTTAGTACCTTATCTCCCAGAGAAATAATTGACGGATTATCATGTGGTGCAAAATCGCAACTTGCGGTTATAAACAATGGAAGCCGGTTGCTATTATTCAATCGTTTTACTTCTTCAGCTGTAAACACCGCTTCATCTGCCAGACGTAAATAATTTCCATGCCCGGTATAATTCAGAATCAAAGCACCACGAAAACACTGATTTACGATGGTTTCATTTATCTGAGGATACCGATCACCGCCACTGGTACTAACAACAGGAGCAGCATCCAGATACACTTTCTGAATATTTAATAACGGATTGGCTTGAGCAACACGAGCTGTTATTTGTTGTGCATCATTGAAATGCAAATTATTGTCCCGATCATCTGCAATAAAAACGGTTTGCATCCTCCAAGAACCCATTGCGGCAGTTTGCTGATAACGAATGATTTTATTTACCATTTGAGTTGCCTCTTCCAAATTTCCTGCAGGTAACCGCCCTATTGCAATATCCAATGCATCTGTTGGTAACATGTTATTGATGTCCTCTCTGTCATCCAGTAATCCAAAAAAATCATCGGATGTATAGGTTAATAATGGATCAAAAGAAGCCGGACTCTCATACACTGGTACCAGATTAGATTCTTTAATTTTTTTTCTTTTGTAATCGAAACTTCCAGAACCCAATAAGAGCAAGTATTCCGGCCGAAGTCCGCCAGATACTACTGCTTTATCGTAATACATTTTTACAAAATCCCGAATAGATGTTGGATCGGGATTGCCTCCTGCAAACTCATGATATATTTGTTCAGCAGTTACAGTCAATACCGTTAAGCCATCTTTTTTTCGATGATATTCCGCCAATCGGTTGGCCTCAGATAATAAACTCACCTGAGTTACAATCAACATTTGAACTGGGATACTATTATGCAGGTTCTGATTAGATATTTTTCTCAACAAAAAAGGCTCGGGTAAAGATCCGGGTTGCGCAGCCACATACTCTCTTAATGATGAAGCCCCATTTACCCATTGCACCTGATTACCCGTTTGTGTCACATTCATTTTTATAGGGAAATATGGCTGTGTTATGTCCCATACAAATACTCCTGCAGCAGATATTTGTTGAATTTCAAAAGAGGCAACCGCACCAGGAGCAACTGATTGAATGTCTCTAAAAAATAAGGTGGAATTTCCCGAAAATGCCAATTGCCTGCGAGCAAACACTTCTACCCAATCTATCCAACCTACCGCTGCTGGACTAGCGGATTCCATTTGAATTTGCAATGACAGATTACCGGATGCTTCCGGTAAAAATTGAGATTGCTTTTGTTGCTGTGTCGCATAAGTATCCAAAAACTGACCGCTTACCGCCGGCAAACTCAATTCCTGTACAACTTTATTTTGAAGTAACCAACGAAAATTAGTTTGAGTACCTACAGATCGGGCTGCCAATCGACTAACAAGGGTTAATGGTTGCCGGGTATTTAACAAGGTAAAGGGTAATGTTATTGTGCTGCTGAGCGATTGCCCGGGCTGGGCTCCCAATTTTGTTCCCAACCAGGTTTTTCCGCTTGATAAAAGATTTTCCAGTTCCAATTCATGAAAAAACCGATCATCCATTTCACGAACAATTACATTAGGTGTTGGTTGATTAGATTGAAGGGCTATTCTTTTTCCATTTCCTCCAATGGTCAGGTAATAATAGGCAGTATCAGAATATAAATTGGTTTGATGTTTCCATAGTCCCGTAACCGTATCCCGTATCCAGGGATGAGGTCCGGGAGCATAAAAAAGCAAATAATCTGGTCCATTGAAACTACCGTCCCCCCCATCAACCATTTCAATGGCATTTTCAACCAAATCATCTGTCCGGGGTATCTGGTTATTTTCAGGAAGCATCGCACCCCCATTACCATATAACCTGATAGAATTACTTGATACCGATCCGGAAACTATTCCAGCCTGCGAAAGGGAAGCTGCCGTTATTTTGTAAACCCCCTCGCTGGTAACTCCCAACTGATACCAATTTCCTGAACTTAGCACAGAGTTAGGGGCATATACGCGCTGACCATTTACTGCAAAAGAAAGCAGTAAACTAACCAGTAGAACAATGCAAAACCTGCTGATTATCATATAATATACAATCTATTGATAATAATACCCCCTGGGTTGACGTTAATTGTTAACAGAGTTAAAATTAGGTTTTTGCTAACAAAGTGGTGAGCCTCAAACTGAATCTACCACTTGTAAAAAGTATATATTCGCATTGGTTTGCAAAATCCATATGTAAAACTACTAATACCATCAATTTAAGCATCATGAAACTTCTTTCTTTTCTAGGTAATGCTGCCTGTTGGATTGCCGTTATGGGAACGATTTCCTCCTGCAGTATTTTTTCGAAGAAACCCGAGAAATCTTCAGTAACCGGCTGGAATTACAATGATAAAAATCAGGGTAATTTTACTGTTACTAAACCTAAAGATGTAAAAACGGCTCCTGGATTGGTATTTGTTCAGGGGGGTACTTTTACTATGGGACAAACTCAGGAAGATGTTATGGGTGACTGGAACAATGCTCCTAGAAGGGTTACGATTAACTCCTTTTTTATAGATAAAACTGAGGTTGCCAACATTCACTATCGCGAATACCTCTACTGGATGGAGAATGTATTTGGAATAGCCGGAATGGATACCATAGTGGCTGCTGCGCTTCCAGATACCAATGTTTGGAGTCAACAATTAAGTTTCAATGAACCCATGGTTGAATATTATTTCCGCCACCCGGCATTTAACTATTATCCGGTGGTTGGTGTTTCCTGGAAACAAGCCAATGATTTTTGTATCTGGAGAACCGACCGTGTAAATGAAGTAACAGCTATAAAATCCGGATTTCTTGATGCAAAAACACAAATTAAAAAAGAATTGAATGGAGCAGGCAGCGACAACTTCAATACCAAGGCTTATTTGATGGGTGAATATCAGGCTACCCCCGGGAAACAGGTAACTTCTAAAAGTAACCCTTTGAAAGATGCACAGGGCCGTCCGAGAACAATTATAAAAGTGGAAGATGGAATTTTATATGGCGATTACCGTTTGCCAACAGAAGCTGAATGGGAATATGCCGCCTACGGCTATATGATGCAAAATCCACAAAGAAAAATGAAAGGCTCTTCTAACCGCGGAGAGGAACTGATTTCCAATAAACAAATTTATGCCTGGAAAAACGATGGATATGATAATCTTCGCTACACCCAAAAAGGCAAAATGCAGGGACAATTCTTGGCAAACTTTAAGAGAGGTGCAGGAGATTATATGGGAGTTGCCGGAGGTTTGAACGATAATGGAGCCTATACAACAGAGGTTGACGCATTTTACCCCAACGGATTTGGATTGTATAATATGAGTGGAAATGTGAGTGAATGGGTACAGGATGTTTATCGCCCCATTTTAAATTCTAAGTCTGAACAAGACCTGAACCCTTTCAGAGGGAATATATTTATGAAAACGGATATGTCGGCTGGTCAAGGTAATTTAAGAGATGACAAGGGTAGGATTAAAATGATTCCTCAATCGAACGATGAACTAAAAAATCGCCAGAATTATCAAAAAGCCTATGCGATCGATTATTTGGATGGGGATTCCTCCAGCAGTGTAATGTATAATTATGGTGTTTCTACACTTATTTCAGATAAATCCAGGGTGTATAAAGGAGGAAGCTGGTACGATCGTGCATATTGGCTTAGCCCGGGAACACGCCGTTACTTGGATGAAAATGAAAGTACCAACACCATTGGTTTTCGTTGTGCGATGTCGCATTTTGGTTCACCTGAATCCACTTCCGCCAAAAGCAAATCAGGATTATTTTTCCCTACAAGAAGAAATAAAAGATAATTCTAATTCAACCTAAATTTTTAAAAATCCGCTCTCTAAAAAGCGGATTTTTTTATGCCTGCTCTCGAATGCATCTTTTGCTTATATTTTATTGATAAATTGCAACATGAATATTTCAGCGCTGTATAATTTGTATTTACAGCACCCACAGATTACTACTGATAGCCGAAATGTGAATGCAGGTGATTTATATTTTGCATTAAAGGGTGATAGATTCAATGGAAATCAGTTTGCATTGGAGTCGCTTGAAAAAGGGGCAGCCTATGCCATCATCGATGAAGATATAGATGCAGAGAATGTAAAGCTGATTAAGGTTCCTGATGTGTTAACCACCCTTCAGCAACTGGCTGCTCATCACAGAAATCAATTTACCATACCTTTTATAGCCATTACAGGCAGTAATGGAAAAACCACCACTAAAGAACTGGTATCGGCAGTTTTAGCTACTCATTTTATTACGTATACTACAAAGGGGAATTTAAATAACCATATTGGCATCCCTTTAACCATCTTACGCATTAAACCGGATGCCCAGATGGCAGTTATTGAGATGGGAGCTAACCATCAACACGAGATAGAAGGTTATTGTATATATACACAACCTACACATGGAGTAATTACCAACTGTGGTAAAGCTCATCTTGAGGGATTTGGTGGAGAGGAAGGTGTAAAGAAAGGAAAAGGTGAACTATTTCAATTTTTAAGTACTCACGATGGTACTGCATTTGCCTTTGAAGATTATGATTATTTGCATAGTCTATCGCAACAGGTACCAAATGTAATTTGGTATGGTACAAAATCAGGGATACTCAAGGGTAAAGTGCTGCAAGCAAACTCTTTTTTGCAGGTAGAAATTTCTGGAGCAATAGCAATAACAGTTAAAACCCAACTAGTAGGTACATATAATTTACCCAATATTTTATGTGCAGCTACCATCGGACATCATTTTGGAGTGCCTGCAGATAAAATAAAGATGGCCATAGAAAATTATGTGCCCTCCAACAGTCGCTCTCAGTTGATTCAATGGCGCAATAATGAAGTGATTTTGGATGCCTATAATGCTAATCCATCGAGTATGCAACTGGCAATAGAAAATTTTGCGCAAATGCCAGGAGAAAATAAAGTTTTGATTTTAGGAGCTATGATGGAATTGGGTGAGAGCAGTATAGATGAACACAAAGCCCTGATTCAGTTGATACAGCAATATCCCTGGAATCAGGTAGTGCTGGTAGGAGGCGATTTTGGCAAAATACAACACCCCTATTTATTTTTTCCCAACTCAACTGATGCTAAATTATGGCTGGAAGAAAAGCAACCAGCAATGCATCAAATTTTATTAAAAGGCTCTCGAAGTATGCAAATGGAGAAAGTTATAAGCTAAAGTCAGCCAAAGAATCATAAACAATCAATCAGTTCAAATAATCTGTATTTTCAAGTATTCCCAAGTAACCTTATGAGTAATCAAAAACGAAATCCATTGCTGGAAGCAAAACATTACCTGTTATCTACTCTTCAAAATAAATGCCCCAGGTGCAGAACCGGAAAGTTGTTTGTTAATAGTAATCCGTATCAACTGAAACAGCAAGTTACCATGCATGAAAAATGTCCGGTTTGCCAGCAACCTACAGAAATTGAGGTAGGCTTTTATTATGGAACCGGATATGTTAGCTATGCTTTAAGTATTGCATTTTTAGTAACCACTTTCGTAGCTTGGAAAGTACTGATTGGTATGAGTTTTTCGATTGATGATAACCGCATGTTTTACTGGATGGGAACGGCATTTGTGCTCCTTTTTGCCCTGCAACCCGTATTGATGAGGCTTTCTAGAAGCCTGTGGCTGAGCTGGTTTGTAAAATACGAACCAGAATGGAAAAACAAACCACTCAAACAACCTGAAAGAGTAATACCTGAGCAGATGAATAACTGGTAATTTTCAAACTTCGCTTATTCCTTATCGATTACTTTTAAAATAAAAAAAGGTGTCCAATCAAACGAAAGGACACCTTTTTTTTATTTTCCATAATCAAAACTAAATATTGATAAAACGAGTCCATCCCCTCCACCAATTGGCATCAACACCGGCAGCATCACAAGCACCTCTAAAAGTTACTACGCGGAACCCTGCTAATTTAGGGTCGGCAAAGCTGGCTCCATTTAATATGGGCTGATAACCATTGCTTCCTCCAAAGGGGAGAAAATCAGGAGCTGAATAATTGAAAGGAGCAATCATTTTAGCATCTGATACATTGGTTAATACTGTATTTCCGAAAGCGGTATTAGAAAATCTGTTAACAACAGAATCTCTTGTCCAGAGCAATGCATTAGCAGTAGATGCTATCCAGTTATAAGATGTTATATCAGGTACACCAAATCCACCACAGCCGGCAATTGTATTGTTTTTGAAACGAAGTGTGCTATCAATGATGTTATTTTCAACAGCTCTACCGTTTCTTGAATCAATTAACAACCCTGATGGCCATCCTAAAAATATAGAATTACAAATCGTAATTCCCGAATTTCTTCTGATCTGAGCAGCAGTTAAATAAAGGCTATTACCATTATTTGCCAACGTAGCACGTGGACCAATAACCGTCATATTACTGAAAACAGCCCTTGTTTGTGGAGCATTGATAGATCCACTGGCATCGTTATCGCTTTCAAATGCCTCACTTCTCGAAATATCAGCAATGGCTGAATCCCTAAGAGCAATACCAAACTGAACACGACCACTGTAACCGTTGTCGGTATCAAAATCATCGTCCTGAGTTTTGTATGCAATCAAGTGAGCACAATTAACTGTTCCACCAAACCACTCAAAAGCATCATCTTTTGCATAGGTAACCTGAACGTAATCAATTAATGTTTTTCTACCAACAGCAGCCAGTGTTAAACTGTTAATCTCTTTATCGGGTTGGTAAGCGTATCCGGCATATTCAATTCTAACATAACGAATTACACCGGAACTATCATCATCATTAGGACTTGCGCCGCCACCTGCTACTCCATCACCAAATGAATTATCAATACCACCTTCAACCTGGTAAGTTCCAGGCCCGGTAACCACAGGTGAAGTATAGGTACCATTATATGTGGTGTTAACACTTGCCTTGCCACATAAAACTATTCCGCCCCAATCTCCTGAACGAGGAACTGGCGAATTTGATGTAAATACAATTGGATTATCCTGCGTTCCATCTGCAACCAATTTAGCACCACGTGTTATGATAAGAGCGGCAACATTACTTCCCTGATAATCCCCTTTTACGGTAACTCCGGGCTCAACTTTCATGGTTGCATTGTTTACCATGTAAACCAGTCCAGATAAAATGTAATTATTACCGGCTTTTAAAACGGTGTCCTTTTCAATACGACCTTTTAATGTGATTGTTTGGCCAGTTGTAGGAGGGGTAACTGAAACAACGGTTGTAGTTCCGCCATCCATTTCAATTTTTCTGCACGAGGTTGTAATCAATACAGTAAAAACAGCGAAGATTGTAAGCAACTTTTTCATGGTGATTGTTTTATCAGGAATTTTTGATAGTGACTTTGTTTTATTAAAAATTATAACCGAATACGAAACTGATATTGGTTCCGAACTGACGACTCAAACGATAAGGATCGGCATTTTTATTTAACCGGGTATTGCCATCCGGATTTTGATAGAAATACAAACGTTGATTGAGAATATCCTGGATATTCAGGCGCAGCTCGGCTTTATTGGAAGCAAATTTTTTGGTAACCTGGAAATCAAAAACAGGGCGACTAGATTCATAGATATCAGGCTGATCCTGGCTTCCCACAAATGTTACTCTTCTGCCGATTTGGTTATATAGCAGGGTTGCTGTAAAACCTGATTTTTCATGGTCATATAATAATGAACCGTTCAGCAAGTAAGGCGATTGCCCTTGCAAAGGCCTGTCTAAGGAAAGGTTTGCATCCTGAACACGACTATTGATATAGGCACCATTTACCTGGAAAGTGAAATTCTTAAACGCCTCAGAGAAATCCAATTTCTTTCTAAACTCTAATTCGAAGCCAAATGCTTTGGCAAAATTGGGATTTGAAAAGTTGAAAGTACTTGCACCTCCTGCTCCAAAGTTGAATACCATTTCGATTGGCTTATCGAAATATTTATAGAATACGCCCGCAGTAAAAACCTCACCAGCTGAAGGATACAATTCGTAGCGAAGGTCAAGATTGGTTACTTTGGTACGTTGCAAGGTTGGTAAGCCCTGAACAGCAGCATTCAATTCGAAATCGTAGTACTGGAAATTAGCCAATTCGCGGAACTCTGGGCGAACAACTGTTTGAGAGGCAGACAAACGCAGGTTTGTGAGATTATTTACTTTATATGTTGCATTTAAACCTGGGAGCCAATCACGAACCCGACTATAATTATGGCGGGGATCGGAAGTTTTTACGCTTCCCACAAGCTGATCATAATCTTCAAGTCTCACACCCCAAATTACCCTGAGCTTATTTCCAAATTGATTATCGAATTGCAAATAGCCGGCATTTAGAATAGTATTAGCCAAATACCGATATAAATTTCCTTTGATGGCATCAAATGCAAAGCCGGTGCTGGCTATAGATCCATCTCCAAAATTGGAAGGAGCAAAAATCTGGTCGGGAGATAATAATCTTAGTGCTGCATTGTCTCTTGGTAAATAAATCGAGAAAGGTTTAGCATCAAAAAGTCGATCCTTAATTTGTAGCAAATATCCGCCTTTCAGCGTTTGCTTGCTACCGAAAGCATCAAACGTGTAGGCTAAATCTACCCCACCACTGTAAATATAATCGTTCAGATTTTGATAAAACCGATTACCGCTTTTTTGTGAAAGCACATTGGATAAAAGGGCTACATATGGATTTGAGGCGGATGAATTATTCTTCAGGTAATACAATCTTCGCTGATCCGGAATGTATCCATCCAGCAATGAAAAAGAAGCATTCCATTTCAATCTTAATTTGTTGTTAGGCAAAATTTGATGTTCACCAGCCAACTGTGTATTCCAAAAAGAATTTTGTTTGAAACCAAGTTCATAACCTCTGGAACTATCTAGTAAGGTATTTCCATTACCTTCAACACCTGTCCTTAGAGTTGTATAATCTGTTGTGTTGATATTGAAAATAGATTTTAATGAAATCTTATTTAAATTATTCATCTGATAGGTAAGATTCCCCATTGCTCCCAGCAACACATCATTACTATAACGGTGGTCAATAAAATCAAAATCAGGCGTAAAAGTTCCGTTTCCTATAAAATTGAATCCACTGTTGGTAGCCTTCAGGAAACGGGCTGATCGATTGTAGGTTAAACCAAAAATTCCTCCTAACTTTTTGGTTCCCTTTGAAGTATTAAATCCTCCTGAAATCTGAAACTGGGAATTCATTTGATTCAAACCATTGTTAATAGTTGGATTCCAAATATTTTCGAATTGTTTTCCGATTTCGGTTTTCGCCTGAGCACTTAGCGCATCAAATTGTGATTTTGTAGTGTAAGATGAGGGTAAAGAACGTGTACCATCTTCAATACCAAGGAAATCTAATTTTCCTCCTTTATAAACATAATAAGGATTGGCAATCGTTTGGGTGTTAAATCCGCTACCCACTTGTATGCTAAAGAAGTTTTTATTGGGGATATCACGGGTATTCACTTGAATCAATCCTCCAGCCCATTCACCAGGTAATTCAGGCACAAATGCCTTGTTGATTACGATATTGTCAATCATGTTGGCAGGAATCAAATCGAAAGAGAAGGCTTTTCTGTCGGGCTCTGTACTGCTTAATTGCACTCCATTGAGCATAGCCAGGTTGTATCTTTCAGCCAATCCTCTAACTATCAGAAATTTTCCTTCTTGTAAACTTGCCCCGGGAGTTCTCTTCAAAACCTCCCCGGTATTTTTATCCGGAGAACGACGAATGGCTTCACCCGAAATTACCGACGCTACCGTGTTAGTATTTTTCTGGAATGCTATGAGAGCATTTACTGTTTCGCCTTTGGCAGTTGCACGATTGGCAGAAGCGGTAACTGTTACATTTCCCAAAGTTTTCACCTGCTGATCTAACACAATATCCAGACTTTGTTCCCCTGTTCCGGCAAGTGTAATATCATCAATGATTTTCTTTTGATACCCAACATATGAGAAGCCCAGTGAATATTTTTTTCCGGTTTCTGCAGGGAAAGAAAATCTTCCCTCCACATCTGAACGAAGCATACCCGTAACAGCTCCGGAAATTTCGATGGAAACACCTGCTAAAGGCTCATTTTTTTGGTTAGAAATTTTTCCTGATATTCTACCTTTTTGAGCAAAAGCGCTGAAAGAAATAAACAAAATCAAAAGTGTAAATAGGAAGCTGCGTTTCACTTGTTGTAAATTTGATGCGAAAGTAGAATCCCAATATGAAGGAATTGTTAAGGGAGAATTAAGCAATCATTAATTTGATATTTATAAATAATTAATAATATATTTTTAATACTGATAATCATATATTTATTCAATTTTCAATCGTATTTAACGTAAATAAAGTAACTTAGATAACTTATAAAAATTAATCATGGATACCCATTTACATCACACTCACCCGCACACGGAAGAACACATGAAGGGATCAGAAACCCTTACCGATATCGTAATTGGTATGTCGGATGGGTTGACTGTTCCTTTTGCCCTAGCGGCCGGACTAAGTGGCGCAATTAAAGATGTGCACTTGATTATCATTGCAGGCTTAGCAGAAATTGCTGCCGGATCGATTGCAATGGGGCTGGGAGGATATCTGGCAGGAAAAACCGAGCAAGATCACTATCAAAGTGAATTGAAAAGAGAATATGATGAAATTGAAAAACTACCACATGTGGAAAGAGAAGAGGTGAGGGAATTTTTTGAAGGGCTCGGGCTAAGCCGTGAGGTGCAGGAGCAGGCAACAGAGGAATTAATTCGGGATAAAGATCGTTGGGCCGATTTTATGATGAAATATGAATTAGGCCTTGAAAAACCCGACCCAAAAAGAGCCTTCAAAAGTGCCATGAATATTGGACTCTCGTATATTGTTGGTGGATTAATTCCGCTAAGTCCCTACTTTTTTGTAGATAATGGACTGAGTGGATTGCAATTTTCCGCAGTGGTTACGCTGATTTGCCTGTTTATTTTTGGCTATTTCAAAAGTCGGTTAACCGGCACTTCACCCATAGCGGGAGCGTTCAGGGTAATGATTATTGGAGCGATTGCAGCCGGTTGCGCTTTTGGAATTGCCAAACTAATAGAAGGATAAATAATAGTAAGCCATTTTATTTATTGTTTAAATGGTGAGGACCATTTTTTATCGGTGTACACATTTTTACCGGTGAGTGTTTTCATAAATGCAATGATAGCTGCCGATTCACCAGGTTGTAAATTTAATTGCTGAACATTGCGCCCGTTGGGTTTTAGTTTTCCGTCCAGATTAGCATTATTCACAATTCCGGCTGCATAGTGTGCGATTACAGTTCCTAAATTTTTAATTACTCCTGAATGCATGAGCGGTCCATTGGGATCTCCTTTTGCATTCACCACATCCCGCAAAGAAGGGGCACGGGTAACGGATATATCCACATTTGCTCCACTTATAGTGGCAATTACCCCGTTATTTCTTGAATTAGGAGCTATATCAAATTCAGGGGCCTGGTGACAAGTATTACAACCCAATCCACCAGCTATGCGGATACTATTGGCATCAAAAATCGGAGGCGTCATAAACAAAGACTTTCCAGTATTTTCTTCGGTTGTAAAGTTAGGAAAGTTGGTGCGGTCGTTGTTCACCTGAATACGCCCGCTATCATATTTGGAATCGAATGACTGAATACTTCTGATAAACTGTGCCAAGCACTCCTGCAAACGGTTTTCAGTAACATTCGCATCTCCATATACAGCGGTAAACAACTCTTTGTAGTAATCGATTGCCTGTAATTTCGCCAAAAGACCTGATAGGTTATCTCTTCCGGATTGTCCGCTATAACCCATTTCATTGTGTGCTACAATGGGCTGTGTAGTTTGTGCCTCAAGGGTTAGTGCCCTTTCATCCCAAAAAAAATGGACTTCCTCTGCAAAGCGGGTATTAATTAAACGCATAGCATGCCGATCGGTTGTACCCCCTAATACTCCTAAACTGGCCTGAAGCGTATCGGAAAAAGCAAATTCCTGCTTATGACAACTGGCGCAAGCAACGGTGTTGGTTACACTAAGGCTTTTATCATAAAACAATACACGACCCAAAGTTGCTTTACCATTTACGATAGGATTGTTGATACCATTATCCTTCAATATATATGCCGGATGGGTTTGTCCGGCATAATTTATCCAGCTGAGTGGATTGATTTCAGTACCAAAAGATGATTTAATTGCTGCAAACGGGTCGGAAACAGTAGTAGTGGTAGAAACTGCCACTGAATCGCGCTTACTGCAGGAAACCAAAACAATTACAAAACTGATAAAGCTTAGTAAAAGCAAGTATGTTTTTTTCATTTGGCGGGTTTTTGGTAAGTGAATAATCCGGATGTATATCCAGTGATTACACTTTATTAGATACCCAAAAGTTGTACCCTGCTTATCGAAGATTTCGCTTTAGCATGAAATTAACATAAAACAATAATGAAACTTTCATTAATAGCTTAATTGAAATCATAAATATGGATTGAATTTGCCTGGATGCCCAGAAAACAAATGATAACTTTTAGGGATGTAAACATCTCAGTTGAATCTTTCAGTAGAACAAGAGTGGAAAAAAGGGAATTTTGTATAACGCAAGTCAGTGCTTAAATTAAAGGGAGCACACAATATTTGAAAAAACTGCAGAGAGGAAGGGATTCGAACCCTCGATACGGTTTCCCGTATACACACTTTCCAGGCGTGCTCCTTCAACCACTCGGACACCTCTCTGTTTACCTAATTAGGGCTGCAAAGTTAGTGTTTTATGCTTTATTTTCCGAATATTTTGATTGCATTGGCAGTAGTTATCGATGCTATCTCTGCAAGCGATTTTCCATACACTTCACTCAACCGCTGAGCAACCAATGGTAAATAAGCTACCTCATTTTGCTTACCCCGATATGGAACCGGTGCCAAATAAGGCATATCCGTTTCCAACACCAGCCAATCGGTTGAAATTCCTTGAATGGCTTCTGCCAATCCACTTTTTTTATAAGTTAGTACGCCCCCTATTCCTAAATAAAATCCCATATCGGTAATTTGAGCGGCTTGCAAGGCTGTACCGCCGAAACAATGAAAAATTCCCCGCAAACCCTTCTCAGCATAAGGTCTCACCACCGCTATAGCTTCATCCATTGCATCTCGGGTATGCAATACTACCGGCATTTGTAATTCCAATGCCCAGGCCAACTGACGCGTAAATGCCATCAATTGTTGTTCATCATAGTTTCTATCCCAATAATAATCCAGTCCAATCTCACCAATCGCAGCAAATGATCGCTTGCCTAGCCAGGTTTCTACCAACGCTAATTCATCTTCAACATTTTCCTTTACATAGCAGGGATGCAATCCCATCATTGCCACACAAGTATCCGGATAGGCAGCTTCCATTGCTAACAAATCTTCCATTTCCTCACTACTAATGGCAGGCATATAAATAGTTTCTACTCCTGCATCCTTTGCTCGTTGCACCAGTTGCGCTCTTGTTGCTGCTAACTCCTTCAAATAAATATGAGCATGTGTATCTATAAACATATTCTTCGTTTAGCTGTTCATCTTTGCTGCGGGCGGTAGCGCTTTCATTTGATAACCTTCTTTTGAAAAATGCTCCAACACCAAGGGCAGGGCAACTTGCAATCTATCCCAAGCCTTGGTACTATCGTGAAACACAACAACAGAGCCGGCACCTGCATTCCGAATTACATTGGCAGCACATTGTTGACCTGTTAACTGTTGATCAAAATCTCCACTCAAAACATCCCACATCATCACCTTGCATTCCGGCATCCTCGATTGAAGTAGTTTCTGCTGCCGAAAACGTATTCTCCCATACGGCGGACGAAACCATCCCGTAGGCAACCATGCCGCGGCTGCTTCAATATCCTGTAAATACAATTCGTCTGAAACCTTCCATCCATTTACATGATGCATCGTATGATTACCAAGCAAATGACCCTGTTGCTGAATTCGATTCAATAACTCCGGATGCTTTTGGGCATTCTCTCCCACACAGAAAAAACTACCCGCTGCCTGGTATTTATCCAGTTGATCTAAAACAAATGTGGTTGCAAGCGGATGCGGACCATCATCGAAAGTGAGATAAAGATTTCTTTCGGTATTCGGCATCCTCCAATATAATTGGGAATATATTTTTTGTAACCAACCGGGAGTTTTTACCAGATACATGTTGCAAAGATACTAGACTTATGGCCTGTATTCATTTTGAGGTATCAGCAGCTCCCATTTTGCAGGATGCAGTATCTTTGCCTTATGAGTTCATCTATTCGTGTTCGGTTTGCCCCCTCTCCTACCGGTGGTCTTCACCTGGGCGGGGTGCGTACCGTTTTATTTAATTATCTGTTTGCTAAACAGCAAGGAGGATCCTTTATCGTTAGAATTGAAGACACCGACCAAAACCGACTGGTGGAGGGTGCGGAAGCCTATATTTTAGATACACTGAGCTGGTGTGGGTTAGAACCCGATGAAAGCACCCGAAAAGGGGGGCCATTTGCACCTTATCGCCAAAGCGAAAGGAAACCCCTGTATAGAAAATATGCAGAAGCATTGATTGAAAAGGGATATGCCTACTATGCTTTTGATACGCCGGAAGCATTGGAAAAAATGAGGGAACAATTCAGCACACCGCAAAACCCCGCTCCGCAATACAATCACAGTATTCGGCAGCACATGAAAAATTCGCTCACCCTTTCAGCAACAGAAGTAGCGCAACTGCTTGCCGATGGAGTTCCCCATGTGATTCGAATTAAGATGCCAGAAAATGAAACGGTTCATTGTGATGATATGATAAGAGGGGATATCAGCTTCGATACCCAAATGGTAGACGACAAAGTGTTATTGAAAGCAGATGGAATGCCTACCTATCATCTGGCCGTAGTTGTGGATGATTATCTCATGCAAATTTCACATGCCTTTAGAGGAGAAGAATGGCTACCTTCTGCTCCGGTTCATATACTTTTATGGAAATACCTGGGCTGGGAACAGCAAATGCCCCGCTGGGCTCACTTACCATTAATTCTTAAACCGGATGGTAACGGAAAACTAAGTAAACGCGATGGGGATCGCTTGGGTTTTCCGGTCTTCGCAATGAATTGGACTGATCCTAAAACTAAAGAAACCACTGTAGGCTTTAAGGAAAAAGGATTTTTACCGCAGGCATTTATTAATATGCTGGCTTTATTGGGATGGAATTCCGGAACAGATCAGGAAATTTTTACATTAAACGAATTGGTGGAACAATTTTCGATTCAACGGATACATAAAGGAGGAGCTAAGTTTGATTATGAGAAAGCAAAATGGTTCAATCACGAATGGATAAAAAGATTACCTGCGGCAGAATTAATTAAGCATGTACTACCTTTATTGGAAGAAATAGGTATCAGCAATATTTCATCAAATCTATTGGAAAAAATCATTGATTTGGTTAAAGAAAGATGCACCTTGCTCACTGATTTTGTTGTGCAATCCGAATTCTTTTTCAGAGCTCCCGCTTCCATTGATACCGCGTCTATTTTACCTAAATGGAATGAAGCAAAAAATCTATTCTTCATCGAACTTGTCAGAAGCTGGCAGTTACAAAACCAATGGAACGCAGATGATTTACATCATTCGTTTCAGGAATTGTCGGCAGCCAATGATTTGAAGCCGGGTGAATTAATGCTGCCCTTACGCATCATGTTGGTAGGGGGAAAATTCGGACCGGGTGTTTTTGATATCGCTGCTATTATTGGAAAAGAAGCATCCATAAAAAGAATAGAAGCTGCGTTGAGTCAGTTACCACATCCCCACCCATAAGGAAAATAACTATCCCTGTTTTTCCATCATTTCCATTACAGGCTGCCAGTCTGTTTCAAAAAGCGAGGCCAGATAATTTTTATCATTTATTGATAATTGCACCAAGTGCTCTGTATTTCCGGCTACCTGCTCTGGTTTACGAATGCCGGGAATTACCACCGATATCTCCGGATAACTCAAAATATAACTCAAGGCCAAACCGGTAAGAGTTGTATTGTATTGATTTGCCAATGGCTGAATTTTTTCTCTCAGAATCTTGTCGGAAGCAGATAATAATGCAGGCACCAGGCGATTACTCCTATGATCATCTTTTCCAAAAAGTGAATCAGGAGTCATCTTTCCTGTTAACAATCCAAACTGCAATGGCATCCGTGCAATAATTCCATATCCCATTTTTCCAGCCTGTTGCATGATGGGTAATGCCCGCTGATTTATTAGATTGAATACCAGTTGAAAACCATTTCCTACTTGATGTTGCATAAAAAAGTTCGCTTCCGGGAAGGGCTGAAAAGTAATCAGAGATATCCCCCAATACCTGATTTTTCCTTGCTGCTGTAATAATTGCATCGCCTCAATACATTCTCCATTTTCTAAATGATTCATGCGCGCTACATGTAATTGATGAAAATCAATCGTATCCCTTTTCAATCTCCGTAAACTTTTTTCACAGGCATCGATAATGTGTTTTTTAGAATAATCAATTTCAATTCGCTCATTGTCAAGGGTTTTTTGTCCCACTTTCGATGCTACTACCATATCCGATCTGTTTCCGATGGTTTCACCAAGTAAACTTTCCGCATGGCCTAATCCATAAAAATCTGCAGTATCAAAAAAATTAATGCCGGCATCTATGGCAGTGTGTATTGCTCTTTTAGATTCGGCATCATCGGTTTGTCCCCACCCGATAGGAATTTTTCCTACAAAAGCCGGACCACCTATAGCCCAGCAGCCAAAACCCACTTCACTTACCTTCAAATCGGTTGTTCCGAATTCTCTATAATTCATGTGTATGAGTATATGTTTCAAACGTAAACCTACTTACATTTTTAGTAACTTTACACCGCTACTAAAATAAATATTGCGCTCATATGAAAAGACCGGTTCGGGTATTGATTGCTAAAGTTGGCCTTGATGGTCACGACCGGGGTGCTAAAATTATTGCAGCCTCACTGCGGGATGCAGGGATGGAAGTAATTTATACAGGTCTGCGGCAAACTGCTGAAATGGTGGTTAATGCTGCATTACAAGAGGACGTTGATGCAATTGGAATTAGTATTTTGAGTGGTGCACATATGACTGTTTTTCCGAAAGTGATGGCTTTGATGAAAGAAAAAGGGTTGAACGATGTATTACTAACAGGAGGGGGAATTATTCCTGCAGATGATATGATTGCATTGAATGAATTAGGAGTGGGTAAATTATTTGCCCCCGGAACGCCCACTGCCGAAATTGCATCCTACATAACCGAATGGGTTGCAGCACATAGAAATTTCTAACCTTAATATTATTGCATGAATTCAGTAATTGTATCCCAGCTTTCTGATGGAATTTATACCCTTACCATCAACCGCCCCGAAAAATTAAATGCATTAAATCAGGAAGTGTTGCGTTCACTAAACCAGGAGTTGGATCATATTTATACCAATCCCGAAATACGTGCTGTAATTATCACGGGATCTGGTGCGAAAGCATTTGTGGCAGGTGCTGATATCAGTGAATTCAATCAGATGAATCCCGAACAAAGTAAACAAATGGCAAAAGCTGGTCAGGATTTATTCTTTCGCATCGAACGTTCACCGAAGCCGATTGTTGCCTGTGTAAATGGTTTTGCTTTGGGAGGAGGTTGTGAACTAGCGATGAGTTGTCATTTTCGTATCGCCACACCCAATGCGCAATTTGCTCAACCGGAAATTAATTTGGGTATTATTCCAGGATATGGGGGTACACAACGTTTGGTGCAATTGATAGGAAAAGGCAGAGCACTGGAATTACTAATGACAGGCAATCTAATTGATGCCAATACTGCATTACAATATGGCCTGGTGAATCATGTAGTTGAACCGGATGAATTAATCAACAAAGCAACTTCATTGCTAAAGACCATTCAATCCAAGGCTCCCATTGCTATTGCACATTGCATCACCTGTGCCAATGCAGTTTTTGATGAAACCATGCACGGATATGAACAGGAAGTTATTTCCTTTGGGGCTTGCTTTGATACTGCAGACCGGGTTGAAGGTGTGCAGGCATTTTTAGAAAAAAGAAAACCGGTTTTTACAGGAAAGTAATTAGGGTTTATTGGGTGAATGAAATAGCAGCGCCGGATCGATTGGCTTCTTGGGTAATCCAAAGGGCTGAAAGCTTACGCTTAAATCATTTCCCCCACCGCTATCAAAGTACAATATCCGAAACCTGTGATAACCCTTCTCCAGAATACATCTTCCCGATTTTTCTTCCGAGCCATGATTGCCATCGTTATTCACTATTTCCTTATCATCAATCAATAATATACTTCCATCATCACTTTTGGTAAAAAATTGATAGCCGCCGGTTTTTTCAATTTGAATATATCCGTCAAATATCAACCCATATTTATCCTTTCGCATTTTAACCGATTCGTTAGGCACCGGAACAATACCTTTTTGCTTAGGTGTAACTGAAGTAAGTACACTCATATCCATCGCATCTGCTTCTACATATTGATATTGCAACCCGGGTTGCAAGTTAGCCGGGGCTTTTACCGACTTAAGCAAGGATAATCCGCTTACAGTTGCAACAGCAGTATCACCCGGTAATAACTTCACATCTGCAGCTGCAAAAGCTTTAATCACTAGATCCCCCTTAACAGAAAAGGGTTTATCATACACACTAGGTTGTGGTTGATTATTCAATATATAACTCAACGATAGTCCGGGCTGCGGAGCACGAAGCGTAACAAGTGCGCCGGATAAATCGGCCTGATAATCTATTTGAATAGCTGGCTTAGGCTGAAATGCTCCAAAACCTGCTATTTTAATTACATAAGCTGAAGCAGTACTAAATTTCTCAGGATCGAAGGGGGGCAATTGAACCAATACATCATTTCCATTACCCTGCATAGTTGCTGGTAGTTGTGCCCCTGTAGCTAACAAACTAATGTTTTTCAACGGCACCTGATTTCCCAGATTTTTCAAAACAACTTGACCGTTAGCAGGATACTTGGGTAAAATTGCATACAAGTTATTAGTACCTGCGCGATAAGTATAGAATACCTCCTTCACTGCATATCCTGTATTTGGTTGCACAGTTAATTTCAGCATGATATCTTCACCCTTTTTAGCTTTATAATCTCTTTTTCCTTCTCCCCACTGACAGGTAGATTTCCAGCGGGAAGTTCCATAAATAGCTTCTCCATTAACAGAAAGCCATTTACCAATATCCAAAAGCCGCTCCTGCATAATTGGAGGAATTTTTCCATGTTCATCCGGACCAATATCCAGTAAGAAATTTCCTCCCCTGCTTACTTTATCAATCAGGTGATAAATGAGCGATTGTGATGAATTATAATCCCATGCGTCTTCTTCTCTGTTATAACCATAAGAATATCCCATTCCCCTGCTTTCCTCCCAGGGATGCTGATCAAAATCGAGTTCGGGTTGGTATTCCGGTGTAAAAACTCCCCCATGTTTAAATCGAATTCCACTTCCCCATCGATCGTAGGTTACTACTTTTTCTTTAACCGGGCTTTCATTATACAACCAGGTTAAAAAATCTTTCGATTTCCAAGTTTCATCATTTGCATCCCAATCGCCATCAGTCCAGAAAACATCGGGCTGATAATTATTAATCAGTTCCTTCATTTGAGGCCACATATGTTCGGAAACATATTTATTCCTATCAGATTTCCAAAGTGGATTAAACCATTCGTATAAAGAATAATACATTCCGGCACGTACCGAAGTCTTTCTAACTGCGCGAAATAAATCGCCCAATAAATCTCTGCGCGGCCCTGCTACCAAAGCATTCCACCCAAAACCCCAGGTACGACTGGCTTCATTACTTGGCCAAAGCGCAAACCCATCGTGATGTTTGGAAGTGAGCACAATATATTTGGCTCCAGATTTTTCGAAAAGCTTTGCCCATTCATCGGGTTGATATAACTCGGCCTTAAACTGATCGGCTAATTGATAATAAGTAAGGTTCCCAAATTTTTTGCGATGATATTCTCTTTTAATACTATCGCCTGCTTCCAATCCTTGTTGATACCATTCTGCATATCCGCCTTTTGATGTAAAGGCTGGAACTGCATATACACCCCAATGTATAAAAATGCCAAATTTGGCATCTGAAAACCAACTGGGTACAGGCCGAGAGTCTAGTGATTCCCAGTTTGGTAAGTAGGGTTGGGCCGAAAGCGAAGTAACCACCAACAATGAAAGCAAAAAACGGTAAAATTTCATAAATAAAAATTATGATTGAAATTAAGAAAAAGACCTGAGAAAGCACATTGCCGGCTAAAGTTGAAACAATAGGTCAAATCAATGAAACAACCCTTAATTTTCAGCCGATAGCCGTACCTTTGCAGCCGAAAATATATCATAAAAAATATTGCTATGGAATACCGCATTGAAAAAGACACCATGGGTAAGGTTGAAGTTCCGGCTCATGTTTATTGGGGTGCTCAAACACAAAGAAGTATCGATAATTTCCGCATTGCACAGGATATTAATCGAATGCCAAAAGAAATTATTGAGGCATTTGCCTATTTAAAAAAAGCGGCTGCCATAACCAATGCTGAAGCAGGGGTGCTTCCACAGGACAAATGCGATCTGATAGCAAGGGTATGTGATGAAATATTACAAAATAAACTGAATGATCAGTTTCCACTGGTTGTATGGCAAACAGGAAGCGGAACACAAAGTAACATGAATGTAAATGAGGTGATAGCTTACAGAGGTCATGTTATACAGGGTGGTTCACTTACTGATGCCGAAAAATTTTTACACCCGAATGATGATGTGAACAAATCGCAGTCATCGAATGATACCTTCCCTACTGCAATGCATATTGCAGCCTATAAAGTGTTGGTGGATAATACCCTTCCAGGAATTCAGGCTTTGCGCGATACCCTTGCTTTAAAAAGTAAGGAGTTTATGCATATTGTAAAAATCGGAAGGACCCATTTTATGGATGCTACTCCGCTAACCTTGGGTCAGGAACTAAGTGGATATGTATCGCAGTTAGATCATGGGATGAAAGCCATCCGGCATAGTTTATCGCACCTGAGTGAATTGGCATTGGGAGGAACTGCTGTTGGTACCGGAATTAATACACCACCGGGTTATGCTGAAAAAGTAGCTGCGCATATTGCGAATTTAACCGGACTACCCTTTATTACTGCTGAAAATAAATTTGAATCTTTGGCAGCCCATGATGCCATTGTAGAAGCACACGGAGCATTAAAAACATTGGCAGTTAGTTTAATGAAAATTGCCAACGATATTCGCATGCTTTCATCTGGTCCACGAAGTGGAATTGGTGAATTGTTTATACCCGACAATGAACCCGGTTCTTCCATCATGCCAGGAAAAGTAAACCCAACCCAGTGTGAAGCACTCACTATGATCGCGGCACAGGTATTAGGAAATGATGTGGCCATTAACATTGGTGGTGCAAATGGTCATTTTGAATTGAATGTATTTAAGCCTATGATGATTTACAATTTCCTCCATAGTGCCCGGTTAATGGGAGAAGGTTGTGTAAGCTTTAATGAAAAATGTGCAAAAGGATTGGCCCCTATCGAAGCCAATATTCAAAAACATGTAAATAATAGTTTAATGCTGGTAACGGCTTTGAATCCTAAAATTGGATATTACAAAGCAGCAGAAATAGCCCAGAAAGCCCATAAAGAGGGAACTACCTTAAAAGAAATGGCTATTCAATTGGGGTATTTAACTGCTGCAGAATTTGATGAATGGGTTAAGCCTGAAAAAATGGTTGGAAAGCTGCCAGGTTAATGGTTATTAAATGCTTAATTAGCGATTATTTGGATTTGTAAACACATTTGCCACCAACATAAGTAGCCATTACTTTTGTTTGCAAAATGGCAGTATCAGGTATTTTCATTAGGTTGGAAGAAAGCATTACAAAATCAGCTTTTTTACCGTGCTCCAAACTGCCTAGTTCCTTTTCCTGAAATCCTGCTTTTGCTGCCCAGATTGTCATTCCCCGAATAGCTTGTTCACGGGTTAATGCATTTTCCATCTGAAAACCCTGTGCGGGAAAACCCTGTGCGTCTTTTCTGGCAACGGCCGCAAGAAAAGTTTTAAAGGGTGAAATATCTTCAACCGGGAAATCGGTACCCAGAGGTAACCAGCCATTTTGTTGCAGCAGTTGTTGAAATGCATATCCACCCTTCAATCTCTCTTTCCCCAACCTTTCGCTTGCCCAATACATGTCACTAGTGGCATGAGTTGGTTGAACAGATGGCACAACTGAAGCATTTCCAAATCGATTGAAATCATCGGGATGTACAATTTGCGCATGCTCAATTCTCCACCTTCGATCATTTTTCCCTTTCAAATATTTCTGGTAAATAGCTAAAATTGATCTGTTAGCACTGTCACCAATTGCATGCGTGCACATTTGAAATGGAGAAGCTGCCAGCAATGCTGCAACCGAATCGTAATGAGCAGGTGATCTTAACAAAAATCCCTTCCAACCTGGTTGATCGGCATAATCATGTAATAAACAAGCTCCCCGGCTGCCGAGTGCACCATCTGCGTACACTTTAAAAGAGCCTACGCGCAGTCTATCGGTTGTATAAACTCCTTTTGCTAACCAGATTGCAAGGTTATCCGATTGATCACTTAGCATCACGTTCAATCGCATCAATAGTTTACCGGATTTTTGTAACGAGTCAATTTGTTCCACAACCCGATTTGATAATCCACAATCAGTTATAGAAGTAATTCCACTGGCAAAACAATTTTCTTGAGCTGCCCTTAAAATTTTTTCGAAATTTTCAGGTGTGATGGCAGGAATACTTGCATACACGACATTGTCGGCATTATCAATTAAAACACCGGTAAGTTTGCCATTTTTTTCCAGAATGGCACCCCCTTCAATGGATTGTCCGATTCGGATGCCGGAGAGTGTTAGGGCCTTTTCATTTGCAATAGAAGCATGCCCATCGATGCGTGTTAAAATTACCGGTTTATCAGGAAATAATTCATTGAGTAACGTATTATCAGGAAACTGCTTACCCGGCCATTTATTCTGATCCCAACCCCTTCCTTCAATCCAGGTAAGTTCGGGATGCTGAATTGCAAATGCTTTCACTCTTTCCACAGCTTCCTCCCAGGTTTTTGTACCAAATAAATTCACTTTAAATAACGACTCACCATACCCCACAAAATGTGCATGCGCATCTATCCATCCCGGAAAAATTGCTGCGCCTGCTGCATCAATGAGGCTATCAGAATTGAATTGTTGCAAAATCTGATCATCTGTTCCAATTGCCAAAATTTTACCGTCTTTAATTGCCATAGCAGTAGCTAGAGAAAAAGAACTATCAACTGTATAAATTGCTGCTTTGTGTATAATTAGGTCGGCAGAATTTTTACCACAACTAATCAGGAATGCAGCCAATAATACATACAATAGGTTTCGCATGAAAAGGAATTTTTTGGGCAAGGAATTTGATAAAATATTTATTGCAATAATTCGCAGGGCTTAATGCCGGTATGCTTCTTAAAGGCAGCAGAAAAATGGGAGATGGAAGAATATCCTAATTGAGCGGAGACATCTGTAACACTCAATCCCTTTTCGTATAATAGGTATTTGGCATGTTCCATCCGCTGTTGTTGATAATAATCAAAAATAGTAGTTCCAAATACCTCTTTGAATCCCTTTTTAACATAACATTCATTCATGGCCACTTTCCGGCTCAAGTCTTTAATAGTTATGGGATCTCCGATATGTTCTAGCAGAATATCTCTTGCCATTAAAATACGTTCTCTCCCCTGCTCGTCAGCCAAAAATTTACACGCAAATACTTCCTCTTTTTCCACTTCTAAAAAGTCAAGAGCATATAAAAGTAATTCATGAATACGGGCATTGATATAAATATTTTCCATTGATCCTGAATAACTGTGATTCAACAGTTGATCGAGAAGGGTTCGCTTACGAACTGATAAAGGAAATGTATGAACAAACGACTCGGGATGCCGGAATGCAAGCACCTCATCTCTTTTACGGGTTACCTTAACATTTTGGGTAAACTGACCTAAAAAATCGGAAGTAAAATGAAAATGGAAAATATCCAGGGTAGATAATTTACCCTGACAACCCTCAGTAGGTATTTGGAAACACTGATTACAATTTTTATCGGGGCAATATCGATTACCGGTTATGCAATAACGAAGTTCCAGATATTGCTTTTGGGGTTGAGCCGGTTGAAAATGGTAGATGATCATACCTGTATCCTGAATCGCCAGAGGAAAACGGGTATTGTATCTTTTAATATCATAATGCACCGATCCCGGTATTCCTTTTTTATTTTGAAAAAGTAATTCTCCCTCCGTAAAAGCGGGGTGGTCATCTCCCTGATAAAGTATGGAATATTCAGTGCTCATGAGTCTGCAAAATTACGCCTTTCCTATCAAATAAGGGTTATTATGCCTGACTTAGAAAAACAAGCCCTTATTTACTCCCAAAATGAGGTAAAATGGGGAAAAAACGAGGAAAGTTTAGCATAGTTTAGCCCCCGGATTTCAGTAAATTTGTAGGATATATTTTTTTCGCATTTTTTAATTAAAAACACACATGCAGCAGGACCCCGAAGAACAACCCGTTACTAACAAACCTGCCTACGGTGCAGATAGTATTCAAGTATTAGAAGGATTGGAAGCCGTTAGAAAAAGACCCGCCATGTATATCGGCGATATTGGTATTAAGGGGCTTCATCATCTCGTGTATGAAGTTGTAGATAATTCTATAGATGAGGCATTGGCAGGCTATTGTAAAAACATTACCGTAACCATTCACGAAGATAATTCCATAAGTGTTCAGGATGATGGAAGGGGAATTCCAACCGGCATCAATACAAAGGAGAAAAAAAGTGCTCTGGAAATTGTAATGACTGTTTTGCATGCAGGAGGTAAATTCGATAAAGACACTTATAAAGTTTCGGGAGGTTTACATGGTGTGGGAGTTAGTTGTGTAAATGCATTGAGTACCCGATTACATGTAACTGTTCATCGGGAAGGTAAAATTTTTGAGCAACAGTACCATACAGGTATACCCGATTATGAGGTTAGGGAAATTGGGGTAAGTGATTCAACGGGCACTCGAGTTCATTTTTGGCCTGATGCAAGTATTTTTCAAGAAACCGTTTACAGAAAGGAAATTTTGGAGGGAAGATTACGTGAACTCTCTTATTTAAATCGGAGGATTCATATAACTCTAAACGATTTGCGCGAAAAAGATGATGCCGGAAATACTTATTCCAAAAGTTTTTACAGCGAAGGGGGAATAACTGAGTTTGTGGTGATGCTCGACCGCAATGGTAATCGTAATCCGCTAATTCCTGCGCCGCTTTATGTAGATGGATTTGATGCAACTTCAAACATTGCAGTGGAAGTAGCCTTAACGTATAATGACGATTTTAAAGAACATATTTTCTCTTACGTAAATAATATCAACACAATTGAGGGCGGAACCCATGTTACCGGATTCCGTCAGGCGCTAACACGTGTATTTAAAACCTACGGAGACAAGCAGGGTTTATTTGAGAAGGCTAAAGTGATTATTGAGGGGGATGATTTCCGTGAAGGATTGAGTGCGATAATATCCGTGAAAGTTCCAGAACCACAATTTGAAGGTCAAACTAAAACCAAACTGGGAAATAGTGAAGTAAGTGGAATTGTTCAAACCACCGTTGCACGTGCTTTGGAAGCTTATTTGGAGGAAAATCCAAAAGAAGCCAAGAATGTAATTTCAAAAATCATCCTGGCTGCTCAGGCACGGGTTGCTGCAAAAAAAGCCCGTGATATGGTTCAGCGGAAATCTGTTTTAAGTGGAGGTGGATTACCGGGAAAATTGGCAGACTGCAGTGAACGCGATCCGGAAAAATGCGAATTGTATCTGGTGGAGGGAGATTCGGCAGGAGGAACCGCCAAACAGGGGCGTGACAGAAGTTACCAAGCAATCTTACCGCTCAGAGGTAAAATCCTGAACGTAGAAAAAGCTATGGAACATAAGATTTACGAAAATGAAGAAATCCGAAATATGTATACCGCTTTGGGGGTTACGGTTGGCACACCGGATGATCCAAAAGCATTGAACATTGCAAAATTACGTTACCATAAATTGGTTATCATGACGGATGCCGATGTGGATGGATCGCATATAGCTACTCTTATTCTAACTTTCATTTTCCGCTATATGAAGGAATTGGTAGAACAGGGATATGTGTATATTGCTCAACCACCATTGTACCTGGTTAAAAAAGGGAAAGAACAAGCATACGCATACAATGAAGAGCAAAGAAAAGCCCTGATTGAGAAAATTGGCGGTGGAAAAGAGGATAGTGTTACCATTCAGCGCTATAAAGGGTTGGGAGAAATGAATGCAGATCAACTTTGGGAAACCACCATGGATCCGGGACGCAGAACACTTAAACAAGTAACCATAGAAAGCGCTGCAGAAGCCGACAGAATTTTCAGTATGCTAATGGGAGATGAGGTAGCTCCCCGTAGAGAATTTATTGAAACTCATGCCCGCTATGCAAAAATTGATGTATAATCCAATTATAAAAATAGAATCGGGAAAAACTTGTGGATTACTTGAGCTATTGTGTTGAATCAAAGTTGAACAAAAAAATCATACCTTGTAGCAAGAAAGCATCGAACATTATTATTCATATCTAAATCAACCCAAATGGACACTTCAAAAATGATTAAAGCATATTGCCTGAAAACGAAAGAAAAAAACGTTCCTATGCAGGATGCCGTTATTACTAAAACAGCCCGTGGTGGCTACATGGCGGCCGGACATGATGGTAAAGGAAATAAAATGGCTGCTATCCTAAGTGAAGCTAAAGCTTTACAAGCTATTAGTGATGGAGTAGCTAAAAAAGGATTCTAGTGCAACAATGCACAGAATGTAAAATGATCCTCTAAGAGGGTCATTTTTTTTTACCTACCCGGATACTTCAGTACTTTTTTCAGCAACTTTTACTGGAAATAAATACAGATGCATATGCTCCAAAAACCGGAGTGCATCTTCCATGTTTGAAATATTATCTACCACCATCAAAAACATCCGACCGGTTTGTTTCAATCTTGCCAGACGTGTTCCTTCCTGCACATAAATTAATATTTTACGGAAAATATCTGATTCAAAATAAGGTGAGTCGGGGCGATTGATAAAATAGCATCGCATGGTTTTTTCTTTGAGGGTTATCTTCTCAAATCCAATATCTACTGCTTTCCACCGACATATAACTGTTGTCATTAAATCGTACACCGGTTGGGGAACTGGACCAAAGCGATCTTCCAGTTCCGAACGAAATATGGCTATTTCGTCTGTAGTTTCACAATTATCCAAACGGGTATACAATGATAATCTTTCCGTAATACTTTCCACATATGCATCCGGAATCAATATTTCTAAATCCGTATCAATGGTGCAATCATTTACAAATTCATCTTGGCGAATAATTTCATCATGAAATACTTCTTTAAATGCAGATCGCTTCAATTCCCGTATGGCTTCATCCAAAATCTTTTGATACATTTCAAAACCAATATCTGCCATAAATCCACTTTGCTCACCCCCCAGCATATTTCCAGCCCCTCTTATGTCAAGATCACGCATGGCAATTTGAAAACCACTTCCCAAATCACTAAATTGCTCTAAGGTTTGCAATCTTTTTCTGCTATCAGCTGGTAATGTTGCAAGAGGGGCAAGTAAATAACAAAATGCTTTTTTATTACTCCTTCCTACCCGACCGCGCAACTGATGCAAATCACTTAATCCAAAGTGATGCGCATTATTCACTATAATAGTATTTACATTCGGAATGTCTACCCCACTTTCTACTATATTGGTACAAATGAGTACATCATATTTTCTTTCAATGAAATCTAAAATCCTTTCTTCCAGTTCATGCCCCTCTAACTGCCCATGAGCATATCCAATAGATAAGTCTGGACAAAGGCCCTGAATAATATTCGCCATTTCAGCCAACCCCTGAATCCGATTATGAATAAAAAACACCTGTCCACCCCGCTCAGTTTCATAATAGATTGCTTCACGAATATACTCGTCGTTATAAGTATGTACTTCTGTTTGTATTGGCTGCCGATTGGGGGGAGGTGTATTTATAATACTTAAATCTCTTGCACCCATCAGACTAAATTGCAGCGTTCGTGGGATTGGGGTAGCTGTTAATGTTAAGCAATCCACACTAGCCTTAATAGTTTTCAATTTTTCTTTGTGAGCTACTCCAAACTTTTGTTCCTCATCAATTACCATCAAACCCAGATTCTTAAATTTCACCTCCTTGCCTAACAATCCATGTGTACCAATAATTATATCCACCTTTCCATCTGCTAATTTTTGTAGGGTTTCTTTTTTTTCCTTTGCAGTTTTAAACCGATTGATGAAATCTATTGTAACCGGAAAGTCTTTCAAACGTTCCTGAAAGGTTTTATAATGTTGAAATGCAAGGATGGTTGTTGGAACAAGAATAGCAGCTTGCTTTCCGTCTATACAGGTTTTAAATGCTGCCCGAATGGCTACTTCTGTTTTTCCAAATCCCACATCCCCACAAACAAGCCGATCCATCGGGCTCTCACTTTCCATATCCTTTTTTACATCAGCTGTTGCCTTGCTTTGATCAGGAGTATCCTCATATATAAATGAAGCCTCCAATTCATGTTGAAGATAATTATCCGCACTATGTGCAAAGCCCTGCTGAGCTTTTCTTTGTGCATATAATTTTATCAAATCAAAAGCAATCTCCTTTACTTTGGTTTTGGTTTTTTCCTTTAATTTCTGCCAGGCATCACTACCCAATTTATTCACCTTTGGAAGGGTGCCTTCTTTACCAGTAAATTTTGAAATCTTATGAAGCGAATTAATATTTACATATAAAATATCGGAGTCTTTATATAACAACCGAACTGCTTCCTGCCATTTGCCATTCACTTCAATTTTTTGTAATCCACTAAATACACCCACACCATGATCGATATGGGAAACATAATCTCCCGGCTGAAGTTCGCGCAGAGTTTTTATCGTAAGAGCCTTATTCTTATTATATGCCTGTTTTACTTTGTATTTGTGATAACGCTGAAAAATTTGATGGTCGGTGTAACAAACAATTTTTAATTCATCATCTATAAAACCTTCATGAATGGCAGTGCTTATGGGTATGAAATCGATCTGTGTTTGTAAATCTGCAAAAATACTATTCAGTCTTTCCAACTGTTTCACCTGATCGGCAAAAATATAAACCTGATATCCTGCAGTTTCTTTTTCTTTTAAGTCGGTAATTAGCCAATCGAATCTCCGATTAAATGAGGGCTGGGGCCTGGTTGCACCTGCTATTTCTAATATGGCAGTACCGGAAGGATACCCAAATTCAACTACATGCCTTTGCTTCAACCATTGTATAAATTCAGCCGCCAAATAGAAATCTGTAACTGATAATCCACTAACCTGATTATCGTCTTCTTCCCAGGTACTTGTTAAAGCTGTATCGGGAGGTAAAGCAAGAAAAGATTGTAGAGAAGCCATTTGTTCTTCCATTTTCTCGGTAATCACCTCTTCATTTTTAATCCAAACAATAGTATTCTCGGGTAGGAAATCGGGTAAAGGAACTTTTTGCGAAGAAGTAAATTGCGTTTCCACATTGGGAATAATGGTTACCTGTAATAACCTTCTTTCACTTAATTGAGATTCTGGATCGAATAATCGAATACTATCAATTTCATTTCCAAATAGTTCAATTCGATAGGGTTTTTCATTACCATAAGAGTATATATCCAAAATACCTCCGCGGAGCGCAAATTGACCTGGCTCGTATACAAAATCAGTTCTTCGAAAACCATATTTAACAAAGGCTTCCAATAATGCATCCACCTCCAGGGTGTCATTTGTTTTGATGCGTATCAGGTTGCTACTTAACGTTTCCGACACCACTACTTTTTCAAATAAGGCTTCTGGATAGGTTACCACTACTTTTTTATTTCCGCCAGCCGCAATTTTAGTTAAGGCCTCAGTACGCAACATAATGTGAGAACCATTTAGCTGCCTGAAATCTTTTCTGTTCTTAAATGAAGAAGGAAAATAAAATAAGTCGAGCGCACCAGAGAGATTTTCAAGCGTATTGTGAAAATAGGCTGCTTCCTCTGCATCGTTTAAAATTAGTAAATGATTGAGCTCCAGTGTTGAGGGATGCGACATCAATGCACTTAACCAACACTCAATGCTACTACCCTGAAAATTTTGGAGCAATATTCTTTGAGGATCAGCAAAAAGAAGCCGGCTACTTAATAGATTAAGTAGGGGGGATTGATGATACTTTTCCAGCAATATCGAAATATTGCTCACTTCCTGCTCAGCCGCCATAACAAATAAAGGACAAAGGTACGAAATTGACTAGTATGTGGCTCCGGCGCTAACAGTATACTTTACTTTTGATACCTGGTTTTCGAAAACTTCAACTGGAGCTATCTGATTTTTTTCGTTAAACCAATTGGCATAAAATCCGCCTTCATATTTAACAAAAACAGAATACTTTCCGGCAGGTAACTTTACTGAGAAATAACCCAAGGAGTCTGAAGTAATGGAAGTTATACTGGATGTATAAATCATTTGAAATAAGCCTGCGGTGGTTGAGGGAAAAAGTTGATTCAACTCCGTTACCGGATGAATAAAAACAGTTGTAGCAAAGCCCGTAGGTGAATTTAATTGCTTTCCCGGATTCGGCATTCGATTCCCTTTTTCTATATATATATATCCTGAAATGCCTTGTTTAATCTCTTGATGTGCTATTGAATTGCTGCCGGCACAGCCCGAAATTGCAATAGAAATGATAAAAAAAGAGTACAGAGTAATTTTCATTCCACAATTTAATTGTTGAAAGTATCTAATTTAGCGAAACTTTTGAGTTTTCCAGTTATTTAATGGTAAAACATCTGCTATGTTTAATCTCCGATTTTTAATTTTTGCTTTGTTATTGCTTTCGTCATTTTCTGTCTTGGGTCAAATCAATACAGAAAAACAATTATTACGTCAGTCTGCAATTGGATTTAAATTATTGCATGATGAAAATTATGGCAGGGCTGTTGCCAAAGCTAAAGAAAAAGGGTGGCCGCTTACCATTAAAAGTAAAGATGGAAGGTTGGCAAGCTTAGTAGGGGTTGACAGGTTTGGTATCCCCCAATATGTAGGCACATATAACAATACGATTGCTGCAGCTACAACCCGTGCAAATCAATTATGGCCCGGAGGGAGAAGCGGATTAAACTTATCGGGAAGTTCGGTAAGTTTAAAAGATAAAATCGGAATCTGGGATGGGGGTAGAATTTTAAATACCCATTTAGAAATTAATGGGCGAATTACTCAAAAAGACAATCCAAGTTCCTTTGATGATCATGGAACACATGTTGCAGGAACTATGATTGCAAGCGGGGTGAATCCCTTAGCAAAAGGAATGGCTTTTGGATTACAAGGGATGATTGCATATGATTTCAATAATGATAATCAGGAAATGTTTTCTGAAGGAAGTGGTTTGCTGATTTCAAACCATTCATATGGGTATCTCGCGGGCTGGCAATATAACAGTTCTCAAAGTCGATGGGAATTTTGGGGTAGGCCGGGTGAGAATGAAGATTATAGATTTGGTTATTATGATGATGATACCAAGGCATGGGATTCGCTTTCTTATTTAGCTCCGAACTATTTAATTGTAAAGTCGGCAGGGAATAACAGAAATGAAAATGGACCTGCGGTTGGACAGCCATATTTTCGTTATAATGCTTCCGGATCGATGGCTTCAGCAGGTAATCGCCCCTCGGGCATTAGTAGTAATGATTCTTATGATATTCTATCAACCACCTCAACATCAAAAAATATTTTAACTGTGGGTGCAGTAAACGGTATTCCCTCAGGATATAGTCGACCAGAAGATGTGGTAATGAGTGCTTTTAGTAGCTGGGGGCCTACCGATGATGGAAGAATAAAACCAGACATAGTTGCTGATGGTGTTGGGGTTACTTCCTCTATTGCCACAGGTAATTCCAGCTATTCCACTTTAAGCGGTACTTCAATGTCATCGCCAAATGCATCAGGTTCACTCATTCTTTTACAAGAACATTACAGTAAACTGAAATCCGGCAGCTTCATGCGGTCTGCTACATTGAAAGGTATTGCCATTCATACCGCAGATGAGGCGGGATTCTATCCCGGGCCAGATTATCAATTTGGATGGGGACTTTTGAATGTAGAAAAAGGAGCAACACTAATTTCAGAGGCAATTAGCAAGAATAATGGAACCAATAGTAATCATCTTTTATATGAAAATAATTTAGCGGATGGGGCTAATTTCGAAACTAATGTGATTGCTTCAGGTAAAGGACAACTCTCTGCAACCATCTGCTGGACAGATCCTGCCGGCAAAGTTGAAAAAGTAGATGTACTGAACAACCGTACAAAAAAACTGGTGAACGATTTGGATATCCGCATTACAAAGAATAATGGATTTGGAACCTATTTACCCTGGACACTGAATGTAGATTTCCCCGGCAGCGCTGCTATACCTGGCGATAATATTACAGATAATGTTGAAAGAATTAATATTGATAGTACAGTTCCCGGACAATCCTATAAAATACGTGTGACCCATAAAGGAAAGTTGGTAAACAATGCTCAAGCCTATTCTTTGATAGTAAGCGGAGTTGGTGGAACTGCTTTCTGTACATCAAGTTCCGGTGGAGGTGGTGCTCGTATTGATTCGGTAAACTTTAGCAATTTACAAATTGCCAATCCAACAGGTAGTAAAACGTATACAGACTATACACGTTACATTGCCAATATAGAACCTTTACAAACCATACCCATTTCTATAAAAGTAAGTACAGCAGATGCGACTACTAATAGCCGAATTATAAAAGTTTTTATAGACTTCAATAATAATGGGACTTTTGAATCAGGAGAATTGATGGCTACCAGTGGAACACTGTCATCCAGCGCACAAACATTTACTGCAAATATTAGTATCCCTGGTTCTGTAGAAGTTGGTAATATCAGTCTTATGCGCATCGTTGTTCAAGAAACTACCAACGCAGCCGATGTACAACCCTGTGGAACTTATGCAAAAGGAGAAACGCAAGATTACAGAGTATTAATAGTTAGTCCATCAAATGATGTTTCAGTAAATGAAATTACATCTCCCTCAGGAGGTGATTGTGAATCTACTCAAAATTATCTCACAATTAAAATAAAGAATAATGGTTCATTAAATCAATCCAACATTCCTATAACGGCAGTTGCTACTGCAGGAGGTGCTTTGATAGCAAGTTTTTCAACCACATACACAGGAATAATTTCACCAGGATCTTTAGTAACCATTACTTTTCAAAATCCATTCCCAACAGCTGCAGCAACTACCTACACTATCTCCGCTGCTACCAATTTACTGGTTGACCAAAACCCTGCCAACAATCAATTGGCTTCCACATTTATTACAGGTGCAAAATCAACCAATCCGGTTGGAACAGGTAGCATCTGTTCAGGATCTGCTTTGCTCAAAGTTACTGCGCCAATATTCAGTACCAATTATTTCTGGTATAATTCAGCAAATGCGACAGTCCCTTTTGCTAGCGGATTTAATGTTACTACTGCAAGTATTCCTGCTGATAAAACTTTCTATTTGGGCAAGGAAATTAAAACCTCCATCGGTCCTACCAATAAAATGATTTATACTAACGGAGGATATAATACATTTACCAGTAATTTTGTTCGCTTCAATAATGCTGTCCCTATTGTAATTGAATCATCAAGATTGTATGTTGGCAATCCGGGAAAAATCAGAATTATTCTGGCAGATCTGGCAAGTGAAGATCTAAACACAGGCGCCTATTCTTACTACATCCGATATTCAACAACATTGGATGCAGCGGCAACCAATCCCAATCCAAAACCAGGTGCAGTAATTGGAAATCCCATAGATGATCCCGGTGCGGTATTCTATCTAAACATTCCTGTAAACACTCCAGGAGACCATGTACTTATACTTCAGTGTTTGTCGGGCGATGGAAGAGTAGATAGTGCCACTGTTTTTAGAAATAATCAGATTACCAATACCAACACCTACCCTATCAGTATTCCCGGTGTAATGTCGATTAATGGGAATAGCGCTACTACCGGCGGTTCACAACAATCTCAATTCTACTACTATTTTTACGATATGCGCATCAGAACTAGCTCCTGCCCTAGTTCCAGGGTAGCTGTAGTTGCCAATACTCCTACAAATCCGATTATTACACAACAAGCCGACTCATTGGTTTCTTCCTATTCAACCGGCAACCAATGGTATCTAAATGACTCTTTACTTGTTGGTGCAAATAATCAATCCTTTAAACCGTCAAAATCGGGGATTTATAAGGTTATGATTTATGATGCATTTGGTTGTCAGTTAACTTCCAACACCATTAACTATAGTGTAACTGCTCTTGCAGAGCAGATGGCCGAAGAAATAAAATTAAGGGTATCACCCAATCCAAATAAAGGCAAATTCAACCTTTCTTTTTCAGTAACCAACCAATCTGATTTGTGGATAGATATATTAGATGCAAGTGGCAAAAAAGTATTTTCAGCCAATCAGCCCGATTTTATTGGTAATTATTCTAAAGAAATCGATATCGAAAAAGCAAGTTCATCCTTGTATGTGGTTCGCATTCAGCATAACAAAAAAATCTATCTGAAGAAAATTATCATCCAACGATAATACAATCATTAAAACAAAGCCGGCCCTAACGGAGTCGGCTTTGTTATTGCTTTCATCTAAATCGTCAATAATACCATTACCAACTGCTCATGGGTTGAATTTTTTCGTTTAATCCAAAGAGAATCCATTGAATATGAATTGGTTTCACAACCGATATCGTTTGCGTAAATTGCCATTCCACAATATCGAAGCACAATGCATATTTAATTACCTTTGTAACTATTAAAAAATATTTGATATGGCTGAACCTTGGCGCACGGGAACCGTGATAAAAATTGAAAATGAAACTTCCAATTGCAAAAGATTCTGGATTCAGATACCAGAACTGGAGTCATTCGACTATATCCCCGGTCAATTTGTAACCCTCGACTTACCCATTCACGAACAAAAAAACAAACGCTGGAGAAGTTATTCAATAGCCTCTGCCCCAGACGGTACAAATGTTTTTGAATTGGTGATAGTATACCTCGAGGGGGGATTGGGAACCACGTATCTTTTCAATGAAGTTTCCATTGGAACGGAAATATTACTACGCGGACCACAAGGTAAGTTTACCCTGCCCGAAACCATCGAACACGATTTATTTCTCATTTGCACCGGAACGGGTATTGCCCCCTTCCGTTCTATGGCTCATTGGTTGCACAATAACAGGAAACCTCACCAACAGGTTCATCTGATTTTTGGTTGCAGAAAATTGGAAGATGGATTATATATTCAGGAACTAAATGATTTGGCTGCAGCAGAACCAGGATTTCATTTCCATCCCTGCTACTCAAGAGAAAATGAAGTTCCGGCTGGAGCTTTCAAGGGATATGTTCATCAAGTGTATGAGCAACTCACACAAGGTGGAACCATTCCTGCCAAATTCTTTCTTTGTGGATGGAAAAATATGATTGATGAAGCAAAAGAAAGAATCGTTAGCCTGGGCTACGACAAAAAGGCGATTCATCTGGAATTATACGGATAAGATTTGGGAAATAAATTTCCCCATCATTAAAATATTAGTTCAGATTTGAGATCTACCATTACCCCTGTAATTGAGCAGATACCAATTCTCGAATGCTACTCATCAATACCCGCTCCTGAACCATTGTATCCCGATACCGAATGGTAACTGTTTTGTCTACCAGTGTTTGATGGTCGATGGTTACACAAAAGGGTGTTCCAATGGCATCCTGACGGCGGTATCTTTTACCAATCGCGTCTTTTTCTTCATAAAAACATTTGAAATAGGGCTTACATTCATTCATCAACTCCCTTGCCACTTCCGGTAATCCGTCTTTTTTAGTAAGCGGTAATATAGCCAGCTTAATAGGAGCCAATACAGTTGGGATATGCAATACCACCCTACTATCGGCACTTCCATCTTCTTTTGTAAGCTGCTCTTCTTCGTATGCATTCGACAAAATCAACAGGAACATGCGATCGAGCCCGATAGAAGTTTCAATTACATACGGAACATAATTCTGATTGATTTCATTATCAAAATACTGCATCTTCTTTTTACTGTATTGCTGATGCTGTGTCAAATCAAAATCGCTTCGGGAGTGGATTCCCTCTACTTCTTTAAACCCAAATGGAAACTGGAATTCAATATCACAAGCTTCTTTAGCATAATGCGCCAGTTTTACGTGATCGTGAAAACGATATTTTTCAGGAGCAATTCCTAAACGCAAATGCCATTGCAAGCGCGCTTCTTTCCAATACTTATACCATTCTCCCTCAGTACCAGGACGTACAAAAAATTGCATTTCCATCTGCTCAAATTCACGCATACGGAATATGAACTGACGGGCCACAATTTCATTTCTGAAAGCTTTTCCAGTTTGAGCAATACCAAATGGAATTTTCATACGGGCAGTTTTCTGCACATTCAGAAAATTCACAAATATACCCTGTGCCGTTTCAGGCCTGAGATAGATGGTATCCGACTCTTCCGCGACAGAACCTAATTGTGTGGCAAACATGAGATTGAATTGCCGGATATCTGTCCAGTTACCCGTGCCACTCACACTACATACAATTTTATTATCTATTAATAGCTGCTTCAGTGATACAAAATCTTCCGCCGCCAGTAGGGTGTCCATTTTCTCTAATAAAGCTTGCGCACCTGCAGTATCTCCTAGCTGAGTAAGCTCTTCTGCTTTTGCCTCTAGCAAATGATCTACCCGATACCGTTTTTTGCTGTCCCGGTTATCAATCATTGGATCGCTAAAATTATCCACGTGTCCGCTCGCTTTCCAGGTAGTAGGATGCATGAAAATGGCAGCATCAATACCCACAATATTTTCATGTAACTGCGTCATACTTTTCCACCAGTAGTCACGAATATTCTTTTTCAGTTCGCTTCCATATGGACCATAATCATAAACAGCCCCTAATCCATCATAAATTTCGCTACTGGGAAAAACAAACCCATATTCCTTGGCATGTGCGATAATCGCAGGCAATAATTGTTCAGCAGATGTACTCATAGCACCGCAAAAATACAGTTTTACACTTGCTTTGCGAAACAATGCCACTATACCGATTAAAACACCTGTTAAACCGTTCATGATTTTATAGGGTAAATCAAAAACAAAAAGAGTAGTTTTATGAAAATCATTGTTATGAAAGCCCTTTTTTTTGGACTACTGCTTTTAGTTACGATTGGTGTAACTGCACAAACACAAGACGAATATCCTTCAGACCATCTTACCCCTTCATTTCATGCAGGAAGAAGAGCAGCTTTTCGGGAAAAAATGCCGGAGAATTCAGTTGCCATCTTTTTTGCTGCTCCACAAAAAGTTCGGAATAATGACGTAAATTATATCTATGCACAAAATAAAAATCTCTACTATTTAACCGGACTGGAAGAACCAAATGCGGTATTACTTTTATTTAAACAACCAGTTACTCTACTCCAAAAAACCGGAACAGAATTTATGTTTGTCCAATCCAGAAACCCGCAACGGGAAATGTGGACAGGAAAAATTCTTGGACCGGAAGGGGTAAAAGAAAAATATTTAATGGACGCCGTTTTTTCTACTGAACAATTTTCGGGAAAATTGGTAAACTGGGCACAATTCGATACAGTTATTACGGGATTCCGAAACGAACAAATATTAATGAAATATCCCGGGCGGGGAGATTTGTTAGTCAACATGGCAGCATCCCTCGATACAGCCCTGATGCAATCGGGAAAATCAGCGAGTGCTGCTATCGCGATGAATATTTTAAATGCATTAAGAGGTATCAAACAACCGGAAGAAATTGCATTGATGGAAAAAGTAATTAGTATGAGTGTGGAAGGGCATAACAGTGTAATGCGTTCAATAAAACCCGGCATGCACGAATACGATGCACAGGCAATCATGGAATTTGAATTTAAAACCAGGGGTTCGGAATATGTAGGATATCCCAGCATCAACGGTTCCGGCGCAAATACCTGTATACTTCACTACGAAACAAATCAACGTACATTACAGGATGGCGATTTATTATTAAGCGACTGCGCAGCAGAATATCACGGTTATAGTGCGGATGTTACGCGAACTATTCCAGTAAGTGGAAAATTTTCTCCGGAGCAAAAAATCATTTATGAATTGGTGTTGGCAGCACAAGATGCGGCTTTTGCGGTTTGTATGCCTGGCAAACAATTCTCCGATCCACATGCCGCCGCTCAACAGGTAATTGCCAAAGGATTAAAAGATTTAGGAATTATAAGTTCCGAAAATCAGGTAAGAACTTATTTTCCACATGGCACCTCACATCACCTCGGATTGGATGTGCATGATATGGGAAGAAGAGGTACCTTGGAACCGGGAATGATATTTACAGTTGAACCGGGTATTTATATTCCCCCGGGATCGAATTGTGATAAAAAATGGTGGTCTATTGGCGTTCGAATAGAGGATGATATTCTCATTACCAGTAATGGATATAAAAATCTGTCGGAAGGCTCACCCAGATCGGTAGCAGCAATTGAAAAAATGGCGAAAGAAGCTTCTATTTTCAAAAAGAAAAAATAAGAAATATCGTGCCTGTTATAGGTAGAAGACTATAATTTTTCATTCGATTGGTGGCGATTGGCATCTCGGTTTGTTTTCTTTTCAAAATTTTTTTCTAAGGCTTCAGTTAAATTGACTCCGGTTTGATTGGCAAGGCAAATCAAAACCCAAAGCACATCCGCCATCTCATCGGATAGATCGCGACTATTCTCACTGTCTTTCCAAGACTGCTCACCATATTTTCGAACCATCAATCGGCTCAACTCACCCACTTCTTCCATTAAAATACCCAGGTTGGTGAGTTCATTAAAATATCGAACACCTATTGTTCGAATCCATTCATCTACCCGAGTTTGCGCCTGTTCAATTGTAATACTCATTTCCTTGAATTAATAGATTAGCTTATTCTTTGTTTTTTGAATCCATTAAAATGGTAACCGGACCATCATTTAACAAACTCACTTTCATATCGGCCCCAAAAATTCCGGTTGCTATTGGCTTTCCCATAGCCGCGGATAATGTTGAAATGAACGATTCATATAATGGAATGGCAATTTCCGGTTTTGCAGCCCGAATATAAGACGGACGATTCCCTTTTTTGGTACTAGCATGTAAGGTAAACTGACTCACTAATAAAATATCCCCTCCCACTTCTAAGCAACTTTTATTCATCACCCCCTGGTCATCATTAAAAATGCGCAGGTTAACTATTTTTCCGGTTATCCAGAGAATATCATCCTGCGTATCAGTCTCCTCAAAACCCGCCAATACCAATATACCTGTCTTAATTTGGCCTGTTATTTGTTGATTTACCCTAACAGCTGCTTCGGTAACCCTTTGAACAACGATTCTCATATTTTATCTCCTAATTTATACGAACTTTACATATATGAAGATAGTTATTACCCCCGAAATACAATTTCAAACTGCCCGCAGCGGGGGTAAGGGTGGTCAGCATGTTAACAAAGTAGAAACCATGGTTGAGGGTAGATGGTTAATCGGTGCATCCGATAAGTATACTCCTGAACAAAAAGCAATGATTCGTGAAAGATTGGCCAATCGGATAACCAATGAAGATTATTTACTGGTCAAATCCCAGTCTCAAAGAACCCAGTGGCAAAACAAACAATCAGTAATTGAAAAAATGCATCGTTTAATTGCACAAGCAATCATTCCTCCTACCGAACGAAAAGCAACCCTACCCACTGCTGCATCCAAGGAAAAAAGGCTGGAGCATAAAAAAAGAAATGCCCTCAATAAAGTACTAAGAAAAAAAATCAATTTCTCCGAATAATGCTCATTCGTCTTGCATTGATTATGATAGTAATGGCTGGGATTTGCAAACAAACCTTTTCCCAATCTATTGCCGGAAAAACCAAGCTCTCCGTAAAAATAGAACCGATGGTAGGTGAAAAAAAATGGTTGATTGATAGCACCTATGTCAATGCATTAGGTGAACCTTTTTCAATTGACAAATGCCTATTTTATCTCTCAAATTTTGAATGGAAATCAACTTCGGGAAAATGGAGTAAAATACCCAATAGCTATTACCTGGTTAACATAGCAGATAGTAGCAGTCTGCAAATACAATTACCTTTACAAACCCTGGCAATCAAGGGTCTCCGATTTATGATTGGGGTGGATAGTGCTAAAAATATAAGTGGTATTCAACAGGGCGTGCTGGATCCGGCAAGGGGAATGTTTTGGACCTGGAATACCGGCTATGTAATGGCTAAACTGGAAGGCATTTCAGCTGTTTCAATAATGCCGGGAAAGAAATTTACTTACCATATTGGTGGCTTTTCAGGTGAACAGAATGTAACTAAAATGGTTGAACTGATTTTGGATATAAATACAAGTAAGCAACAAAAACTTTTTATTCAGGCAGATTTATTAAAATGGTTCAACGGCGAGAATCCCTTATCAATTGCAGCCAATCCAATTTGTCATGTGCCCGGAAAACTTGCGAAACAAATTGCAAACAATTATCAATTTCAATTTCGCATCAAGCATCCATAATGAAACGATATCGCCAACATATTATCATGATAGGTATTGTACTTTCCGGCATCGCCTGGGTTCATGCCGATAATTGGTGGGAACCGGTTCATCCTGTACAATTTACTGTTCCAAAAGGCTGGCCTGCACCGGCTTATGATTTTTCGTCGAATCCTCTCACGAAGGAAGGAATAAACTTAGGTAAACAATTGTTTTATGATGGTATCCTGAGTAAAGATGGGATGGTTTCCTGTGGCACCTGTCACCAACCCTTTGCAGGTTTTGCAACCTATGATCATAGTGTAAGCCACGGAATTGATAACCGATTCACCACCCGCAATGCACCGGGCATCGTAAACATGGCCTGGCAAAAAAAATTCATGTGGGATGGCGGCATAGTTCATCTAGATCTGCAGCCATTGGCACCTATCACAGCCGAAAATGAAATGGGAGAAACATTGGATAGCGTTTTGTACAAGCTGAATAAACATCCCGAATACCGAAAAAAATTTCAACTGGCTTTTGGAGTAAAACAAATCACCACGCTCGAATTAGGGAAAGCCATCAGTCAGTTTGTGCTGAGTCTGGTTAGTTATAACAGCAAATACGACCGTGTAATGCGGGGTGAAGATCAGTTTATATTACCGGAAAAACTGGGATATGAAATTTTTCAACAAAAATGTGTGAGCTGCCATCCACCACCCTTCTTCACTGATTTTAGTTTTCGAAATGCAGGTATCCCTGAAGATGAAGTGCTGCACGATAAAGGAAGAATGCGTATTACCGGTAAAAGTGCCGACTCACTAAAATTCAAAGTACCGAGTTTACGTAATGTTGCCATCAGCTTCCCATACGGACATGATGGCAGATGGGCCACCCTACGGAATGTTTTTGAGCAATATCGCAGTAAACAACCCCGTTCTGCAGGAACCGATTCTCTCTTAAAGAATGGAATTCTGTTGAGTAATTATGAGATTGGACAATTAACTGCATTTTTATATACGCTTACAGATTCTACCATCAGTAACAATCCCGCTTTCTTACCTGAGGAATTGAATCGCATACAAAAACAAACACGAGATATACACCAAAATAAATGAGATTGATTACTTTCGGGAAGCAGGATAGCAACATTAACCGCAAATAAATGCATTGAAGTGAGTGGAATAAAAAAACTGGCACAACAAACCATTTGGTACGGTCTAAGTAGTATGGCTGCACGGCTAATTAATTATCTGCTCACACCCTATTTAACCTATAAATTTACCACTGCTCAATACGGTGAAATGTCTATCATTTATTCATTTATACCTTTTATGAATGTATTGTTCAGTTATGGAATGGAAACGGCCTATTTCCGGTTTTCGCAAAGTGAAGATTCCCGATCTGTTCAACATACTGCTGCAACTTCATTAATCCTATCAACCCTTATTTTATCAGCATTATTATTTGCAATAACAGGGCCAATCACCCAGCTGTTGAAAATAGCTGAACATCGCGAATACTTTTATTTGTGTATTGGTATTATTGCAACAGATGCAATTACCATTATTCCATTTGCCAAACTGCGGCAAGATGGGAGGCCAATTCGATTTGCTGCCATAAAAATTGGAGGCATATTATGTAATATTGCAATGATCTATTTTTTGCTAAGCTATGGACCTAACTGGGTAAAAACCCATCCCGGCAATTTTTCTGAAAACTATTTTTCTCCTAGCTGGGCAGTAGGATATGCACTGGTAGCCAATTTATGTCAGAATTTATTAATCCTATTGCTATTGAAAAAAGAGATAGCAGGATTTCAATGGAAGATAGATAAGTCGTTGCTTTCAAAAATGTTGCAATATGCTTTACCACTCATAATTGTGGGAATGGCAGGAATGGTGAATGAAACCTTCGATCGGATTATGCTGGGTTGGTGGGCACCCGTAAATGGAGTAGAATCAGCTAAAGCAGAGGTAGGCATTTATTCGGCATGTTATAAACTTTCGATTTTAATTACATTAGGTGTTCAGGCTTTTCGCATGGGTGCAGAACCTTTCTTTTTTAAACTTTCTTCACAGGAAGATGCACCACACCATTACGCACGGGTAATGAAATTTTTTGTGATTACCTTATGCGGAATGTATCTCATTGTAATGCTGTATATTGATATATGGAAACATTTTATTCAGAACAAAGCGATGTGGGTAGGTCTTCACATTGTTCCCGTTTTACTGTTAGCCAATATCTGTTTAGGCATTTATTACAATCTAAGTATCTGGTACAAACTCGGAAACAGAACGATGGCAGGTGCCTGGATAACAGTAGCCGGTGCACTCATCACCCTTTCGATAAATTATTGGGGCATACCTCATTTTAGTTATGTTGCCAGTGCCTGGGCTACTTTAGCATGTTATAGTAGCATGATGGTAATTAGTTATGTTTGGGGCCAAAAAGTTTATCCGGTTCCCTATGCTGTAAACAGGTTACTGGGTTATATAGCCATGGTGCTGCTTTTGGGTAAAGCCAATGAATGGCTAACCCTATCCATTGAGCTACCTGCTTTCATTCACCTACTCAAATCAACCGCATTCCTGATAATATTCTTGGGCACATTATATACTTTTGAAAGAACCGAATTAAAGAAACTTCCTCTCATAGGAAAATGGATTCGTTAACAAAAAATGTATGGCAGAAGATTTACAAATAATTACCGGTACAAAATCGGAACAATATGAAGCCTTGATTCCCCAGATTAAAGGGTTATTAGAGGGTGAGCCGGATTTAATTGCCAACCTTGCAAATGTATGCGCAGCTTTACATGAGCAATTTAAATGGCTATGGGTAGGTTTTTATCTGGTAAAAAATGATACGTTGGTGCTGGGGCCGTTTCAAGGTCCGGTCGCTTGTACTCGCATTCGAAAGGGAAAAGGAGTATGTGGCAGCAGTTGGGAGCAGGAACGAACTTTAGTTGTGCCCGATGTAGCAGCATTTCCCGGACACATCGCCTGCAGCAGTTTGTCGCAATCGGAAATCGTGGTGCCACTTAAAAAAGGAAACGAAGTAATGGGGGTTTTAGATGTGGATAGTATTGAACTCAATCATTTTGATTCTATTGATCAGCAATATCTGGAGCAAATCATTTACTTGTTGCAATCATGCCTATAAAACATTGAATAACAATCAACTGTCAATTATTCAGTTTCGCTTACCAATTTTTCGTACCTTTGCACTATTCTTATAAGCACTCTACAGGCTGATCACACTTCCGTGACAAAGTTTTTCAGATCATTTACGGGTAGGTTATAAACTCACTGATACCATTTCAGGGGGTATTCATATTAGTTATTATATAATGACATTCGATTCGTTACACATCATTCCCTCTATATTAGAGGCATTACAACAGGAAGGATATACCCATCCCACTCCAATACAGGAACAAGCAATACCCCCAGCCTTGCGAGGTAGGGATGTATTGGGCTGTGCGCAAACCGGAACCGGTAAAACGGCTGCATTTGCGATTCCTATTTTACAAAATTTACATTTACAAACGGCGGCGGCGCCAATAGAGAAAGGGATCAAAGCCCTCATCGTTACGCCTACACGCGAATTGGCCATTCAAATTGGTGAAAGTTTATCGGCTTACGGAAGCAAACTCAAATTAAAACATCAAGTAATTTTCGGAGGGGTTTCGCAGGTACCGCAAACCCAGCTATTACAAAAAGGCGTTGATATTTTAGTTGCCACACCCGGCAGGTTGCTCGATTTGATGCAGCAGGGTTATATTTCATTACAGCAGGTGCGTGTATTGGTATTGGATGAGGCCGACCGTATGTTGGATATGGGATTTATTCATGATGTAAAAAAAATATTAGCCAAATTGCCGGTTAAGAAACAGACATTATTTTTTTCCGCAACCATGCCTCCAGAAATTGCTGCTTTAACAGCATCTCTTTTACATGATCCCGTGCGGGTTGAAGTAACCCCTGTATCTTCTACAGCTGAAACCATTGTGCAAAGTGTATTTCATGTAAATCGTGAAAACAAGAAATTATTGCTGGCACATTTATTAAAAGATAGCAATATCAAATCTGCACTTGTATTTACCCGCACAAAACATGGGGCAGATAAAGTTGTGAAAGACTTACAAAAAAGTGGATATACTGCGGAAGCTATTCATGGAAATAAATCACAAAATGCACGCCAGCGGGCACTCAGTAATTTTAAAAATGGAACAACCCGGGTATTGGTTGCTACAGATATAGCAGCCAGGGGAATTGATGTGGAGCAACTATCGCATGTTATCAACTACGAACTACCCAATATTCCAGAAACCTATGTTCACCGGATTGGCAGAACGGGCAGAGCAGGGGCAAGTGGCATTGCCATATCATTTTGTGAACAGGAAGAAAGAGAATTTCTGCGCGATATTCAAAAATTAACTGGCATTCATATACCAGTAGTACAAGAGCATCCGTATCCGGCTCAGGCAAACGCTCCCTCTCCGAAGGAAGAACCCAAGAGTAGCCGAAGCCCCTATAATCGCTTTCAAGGGCAATCGAATGGCAGGAATCATTCAAATCGTTTCTCCGGTGCAAGAAGAACGAGTAGAAGTAGCTATTAAATAGTTTAGCAGGCTGAAGAATATTTGCCGAAAAATAGTAGATTTGCAGCCCTGCGGATATGGCGAAATTGGCAGACGCACCAGACTTAGGATCTGGCGCCGCGAGGCGTGTAGGTTCGACTCCTATTATCCGCACAAAAAGCCAGAGTGAGGGCGGGAGTGAGAGAGGGAAAAAATCCTCACTCTCACTCTCACTCTCACTCTCTCAATCTCACTCTCAATCTCACTCTCACTCTCACTCTCACTCTCATGCTGTTTCTTTCAGCTTCGTAAAATCTTCTCCATCTTCTTTCCCTTAGCCAGTTCATCAACCAATTTGTCGAGGTACCTTACTTTTTGGGAAAGGGGGTTGGTGATTTCCTCCACCCGATATCCGCAAATTAACCCGGTGATTCGGTGAGCATTGGGATGAAGGTTTGCTTTCTGAAAGAAATCGGTAAAGCTTAGTTTTTGCTGAATAAATGTTTCCAATTGCGAACTGCTAAATCCGGTTAACCATCCAATTACCGCGTCAAGTTCGGATCGGGTGCGCCCTTTTTTTTCAATTTTGGCAAGATATAAGGGATACACGGATGAGAATAACATGCGGGCAATTCTTTCGTCGGAAGACTGAGTCATATTACTTATTAGTTATTTAGAAAATTATTCATATTGTTACATCTGAACTGCTCAATTGATATCCTTTACGCATCTGAATCCTGCATGATTGGTAGCGGTTCTCCAATCAGCTTTTCCTCTTGTACCAACCATGTATCGGGTGCAATATTGATCGGTGCATAGAAACGAGCCCCCCCTTTGTACTTTTTTAGAAACACCAGGTTCACTGGGATCATAACTGTCCGTTGGGCCTTTCGGATCAATCCAAACTTTATTAGAAGCTTGGGAAGCATAATAATCATTTCTGTACCAATCGGAGCACCATTCCCAAACATTGCCTGCCATATCATATAGTCCATAGCCATTTGCAGGAAATTTTTTTACCGGTGCCGTTGTAGGATATCCATCTTCGGCTGTATTTCTATCTGGAAAATGACCCTGAAAAATATTGGCCATTTTTTTACCATTCGGTTGTATTTGATTCCCCCAAGTATATAAATTCCCACTCAATCCGCCTCTTGCTGCAAATTCCCATTCTGCTTCAGTGGGTAATCTTTTTCCAGCCCATTTTGCATAGGCAGCGGCATCTTCCCAGGAAACATGCACAACCGGATGATTTTCTTTTCCTTTAATTGATGAATTTGCACCCGATGGATGTTTCCAATTGGCACCGTGAACATAACTCCACCATTGAAGGTGATCATCTAACGTTACGGCATAATTGGGCGGGGTAAACACTACAGACCCCGCAACCAGCATTTCCGGAAATGCATCGGGAAATTCTTCGCGGGTGGGTACTTTTTCAGCAAGGGTAATATAGCCAGTTGCTTTCACGAAAGCCGCGAATTGTTCATTGGTAACTTCATGCTCATCCATTAAAAAACCGCGCAATTTTACTCGGTGAATAGGTCGCGCATCCAACATAGCCTCTTTGCCTCCTCCTTTTACCCGTGTGGGGTCGGGAATGCCCATACTAAATTCTCCTCCGGGAATATAAACCATACCGGATTGGATTGGAATTTCATTTGGTTTTGAATTTTCTATGGTAATCTGATATGCGTCCGCCCCCCCTGCCATGTATCCCATACTATCTTCAGGAAGCATTGCTTGTGTGCAGGAAATCGCTACCAACTTCTGCTGATTTTGTGCCTGCATGATAAGTTTACTCTCGTTGGATTTATTTACACCAGTGTCTACATTTGGTATACCCCATTGCGAAGAGGTATTTTTATCGGAATTACATGCAAACAAGTAAAGTGTACAGGTAAAACTAATCACAACCTGTATAATTGAAATCAATCGCATACTATACCCTATAGATGAGAATACAACTTACGAAACTTACCACAAACTGTGAGATATGCATTAACGCTTCTTTTAAAAGGATTAAAATTAATACAATTATTTTTTTTAAATTAATAATAAATATTTTATACTTTATATTATTTTATAATTTGTAAGAATACCCTATACAATACCTATTACCATTTCACCAATAAATCGTACCTTTGCAGCCCAAAATACAGACTTTAAAAGTATATCCATGGCTACGATTACCAGAGAAAACATCAGCTTACTGAACGACAAATTAACGATTACCCTTTCCAAAGAAGATTATTTAAATGGCTTTGAACAAAGCTTGAAGAAATATGCCAAAAATGCCAATATTCCAGGGTTTAGAAAAGGAATGGTGCCGGCTGGATTAGTTAAAAAAATGTATGGTCAGGGTGTATTTAGTGAAGAAGTATTGAGAAAAGTAGAAACTGAACTTAATAAATATTTACAGGATGAGCAATTAGATATATTCGCTCAACCGCTGCCTTTAACTGAACAAGCTCCGCAACTGGATATGAATCTACCGGGTGATTATCAGTTTGAATTTGAAATTGGACTGAAACCAACGCTGGAACTAAAGCCGGAAAATTTAAAAGTTACCCGTTATGTAGTAAATGTTACGGATGAAATGATTGGGGAAGAATTGGATAATTTACGCAGAAGAAACGGAGAGAGATCAGAAACAGAAACTATTATCGGAAAAGATGATGTGCTGCAAGTAACATTTATCCAGGTAGATGAGCAGGGTAATGAAGTAGATAACGGTATTAAAAAAGATACCAGTTTGCTGGTTACTGATTTCACAGAAACTTTTCAAGAACAACTTATCAATCGCAAGAAGGAGGACGCTCCTACCTTAACATTGGAGAGAGCTTTTAGTGAGAAACATTTATCGGCCATTTGCTCCGAACTGGGTATGAATGATTCTCAGAAAAGCGAGCAGTTGCGGATGCAAATCAATAAAATCACCCATATCACCCTCGCTGAGTTGAATGAGGCATTTTTTGAAAAAGCTTATCCCGGAAAAGAAATAAAAACAGAAGTGGCCCTAAAGGATGCAATCAGGGAAACCATTGCCAACCATTTTGCCCAACAGGCAAAAAATCAGATTTATGATCAAATTTATCATTTGCTGGTAGACCATACCCCTGTGTCTTTTCCTGAGAATTTCCTCAAGCGCTGGTTACAACAAGGAGGAGAAAAACCAAAAACAGCTGAGGAAGCTGAAAAGGAATATCCGGTTTTCGCTAACCAGCTAAAATGGACCCTCATTAGCAATCAGCTGATTCAGGAAAACAAAATTGAAGTTACTCCGGATGATATTCGTGATTTTGCCAAAATGCAGTTGTTTAGTTACATGGGTGGTCAATTAGATATGCTGGGTGAGAATAAACAATGGGTAGAAGATTACGCCAACCGGATGTTACAAGATAAAAAATTTGTTGAGGACAGCTACCACCGCATCAGCACCGATAAAATGTTTCAATGGCTTGAATCTCAAGTGCAGGCTACTGAAGAACCCATAAGCAGTGAAGCATTTGCAGAAAAACTTCATCACCATCATCACTAATGGTGAGTGCCATATCTGGCAAAGTTTGTGACATTATTTGAGGAATCTGGACCGGGAATCTGACTACTTGTCGCTCCCAAAATCTCGCACAGATTTTGACTTCGTTATTATAAGTGGAAAACGCTTATCTTCAAATTATAAAAAGTATAAATCATATATCATGAATACGGGAAAGGAATTTGAACACTATGCTATCAAACACCGGGGTATCAGTAGTGCTACCCTGCATACCTATCGCCAGCAAGGTTTTACCAATTTAACTCCATATATCATTGAAGAACGCCCATTGAATGTAGCCAGCATGGATGTATTTAGCCGCTTAATGATGGATCGGATTATCTTTTTAGGTGAGGGCATTAACGATTATGTAGCCAACATAGTAACCGCACAATTGCTGTTCTTGGAAAGTACCGATAGAACCCGTGATATTCAAATGTATATTAATAGTCCGGGGGGGAGTGTTTACGCCGGCTTAGGAATCTACGATACCATGCAATTTATCAGTCCAGACGTGGCCACGATTTGCACGGGCATTGCTGCCAGCATGGGCCAAATACTTTTATGTGCAGGGGTTCAGGGTAAAAGAACTGCTTTGAAACATGCCCGGGTAATGATTCATCAACCCAGTGGGGCAATTGGCGGACAAGCAACTGATATAGAAATAACTGCAAGGGAAATTAAAAAGTTAAAAGAAGAGCTCTATAGTATCACAGCCCATCATACCGGAAAACCTATTGATGTGATTACTAAGGATAGTGACCGCGATTTCTGGATGACAGCACAGGAAGCAAAAGATTATGGGTTGATTGATGAGGTATTACTTACCAATCCAAGAAAAGAAAAAAACAAAAAATAATTTACTACTTGAATTTTAAATCGAATTACCATGAACCTGAATAATCTCTCCACCCGTATGCTATGGCAAAATGAAGACGATGACGAGCAGGAAGGGAAAGAAGAAAAGCACGAACCACTGGGTGCTATGATGATGAAAAAAATGGATAAATTGTTCTTCGAAAAAAGAACCGTGTATTTATGGGGTGTGGTAAATGATAGATCTGCCAGAGAAATCGTTACAAAGTTATTACTGCTGGATGCAGATAAACCCGGTGAAGAAATTAAATTTTATATCAATAGCCCGGGAGGTGTAGTTACCAGCGGTATGGTAATCCACGATACCATGCAATTGATAAAGAGTCCGGTTAGCACTACTTGTATGGGCTTAGCTGCCAGTATGGGATCCATTTTATTGAGTGCTGGAACAAAAGGTAAGCGTTCCATTTTTCCGCATGGGGAAGTGATGATTCATCAACCAAGCCTGGGAGGTTATTATCAGGCTACCAGTGCCGACATCGAAATTCAGGCCAATCAAATTAAGAAAACCAAAGAAATTGGGGCCCGTATTTTGGCAGATAATTGCGGAAAAACGATGGACCAAATCATGAAAGATTTCGATCGTGATTACTGGATGAATGCCCAGGAAGCGGTGAATTATGGCATAGTAGACGCAGTTGTAACTAAAATATAAGCGTTTTTTCACCTTTTTTTGGTTAATCTAACAACCTTACCCAATAGTTACGGTAGTTTTTTCGTTATTTTCATGCCCACTTATTAGTATTTTTTTTCAATTAATTGCATTATGGCAAAATCTGCAGGCACTCTTCATTGTTCCTTTTGTGGTCGTAGTCGAGAAGAGGTTAAAATATTGATTGCCGGTCAGGAAGGCCATATTTGTGAAAATTGTGTGGAACATGCACGGGAAATCATTGACCAGGAACTAACTGTTAAGCAGGAACCCAATGCAACTGGAGGCAACCACAAATTACAGGTTAGAAAGCCAGTTGAAATAAAAAAATTCCTCGACGAATATGTAATTGGTCAGGACGAAGCTAAAAAAGTATTATCTGTTGCGGTATATAACCACTACAAAAGAGTGAATGCCAAATCGGTTTTATCGGATGATGTTGAGATAGAAAAAAGTAACATCATTATGATAGGTGAAACTGGTACGGGAAAAACCTTGTTGGCAAAAACCATTGCCCGATTATTAAATGTTCCTTTTGCAATTGTAGATGCCACTGTATTTACGGAAGCCGGATATGTGGGAGAAGATGTAGAAAGCATGCTAACACGCCTGCTACAAAATTGTAATTATGATGTAACTGCAGCAGAAAGAGGAATTGTGTATGTTGATGAACTGGATAAAATTGCCCGAAAAGGGGATAATCCTTCCATCACCCGCGATGTTAGTGGTGAGGGTGTACAACAAGGCTTACTGAAAATGCTTGAAGGAACGGAAGTGCTGGTTCCCCCACAGGGTGGCCGGAAACATCCGGAGCAAAAAATGATTAAAGTAGATACCAAGAATATTCTATTCATCTGCGGAGGTGCCTTTGATGGGATTGATAAAGTAATTGCCCGCAGGGTTAATACCAATGCAATTGGCTTTAGTGTAAACAAAGACGAGCAGGAACAACAACGCAAAAATTTACTTCAATTTGTAAATGCTCAGGATTTGAAATCATTCGGATTGATACCCGAGTTATTAGGTCGCTTACCTATTATAACATATTTAAATCCACTCGATAAAGAAACCCTCGGTAATATTTTAACTGAACCAAAAAACTCACTGATTCGTCAATTTACCAGACTATTTGAAATGGAGGGAATTCAATTGACAATTGATAGTGATGTGTTAGACTTTATGGTAACTAAAGCCCTGGAATATAAACTGGGTGCAAGGGGGCTGCGAAGTATTTGTGAGAGCATTCTTACTGATGCTATGTTTGAATTGCCCGGAACTACTACTAGACAGCTCCACATTACGCTTCCTTATGCACAACAAATGTTTAACAAAAGCAAACTCAGTGCACTAAAAGTCGCATAAACTATATCTCTATCCCCACAAGATGGGAATAACTTTCCGTTTGCATTCATCAGTAGTAATTTAATATTGCAGTATACAATTACTCAATATCAATACTCATGCAGGAATTAATCGATAAATTAATAAAAGAAGCCGGCATAACACCCGAGCAGGCAACCAAGGCAATCCAGAGCATTGCTGGATTTGTAAAAGAAAAATTTCCTATGCTGGGTGGAGCGGTAGACCAAATTTTTTCAGCAGGAAGTCAAGCGGAAGACCCCGTTTAGTTCACAGAACCTACTTCTACTGTCTGTTCAAGTTTATTCATCAGCGAATCGGTAATCAATACCAATTTTCGCAAGTCAGACATGCTTTCAAATCTTCCGTATTGTTGCCTATATAATACAATTGCCTGGGCTACTTCTCTGCTTATCAAACTGATTCTTTGTAATTCAGAAACCGTTGCCTGATTAATATCAAGTTTTTTTATGGGTACTATCCGGGTAGTGCTTATCCGTAAGTAGGGCTTAATATTGTTAAAAACTGTGTCTGACAAGCCATATACCCCTTTGATAGCTTCTACAAATTGAAACCCTCTGCTTAGCGTTCTAAAACGGATAATTCTTTTGGCAAGCACCGGACCAATGCCGGGAAGTGATTCCCAATCGGCAGAGTCGGCTTGGTTGATTTCAATGGGATGTATTATTTTTTGGTTAGGGGTAAAAGTATTTGAATGTGTCTGCTTACCCTGGTCAATTCCAGCAGTGGATGATTCAATTTGCACAAAGGGTAACAAACGTTTTATATCACTTTCACGCATGCCCCAGATTTTATATAAATCGTTTGCGGATCGAAATCTTCCCCCTTTGTTGATATATCGTTGCAAAGTGCGGGCGGTTTTGGCCGATATACCCATCGCAATCCAATCGGCTTCTTGCAGCGTATTGGGATTAAAAGGCCGGAGGGGAAGCACCATGGCTGCATTTCCCTCTACGGCAGGAGCACTAGATGGATTTGAGATAACAAACTTTGTTGAACTATCTTTATCTATTTGCAATAATTGAAATTCAATAGATGAATTCTTCATTTTATTTGAGGTAATATGAGCTATCCAGTAAGGCGAAGAAAGAAATACCCCCATAATGATTAAAAAAAACATCAATCCAATTCGCTCACTTTTACTAAAAGTGAAATAAGATTTCCATTGCATATTATATCAATAGTTTCAGGAAATGATTTCCTGCAAATTGTAAAAATAGAGCGGAAATCAGGCAGCAGCAATGGTAAGCGAAAGTCCATCATACGCCAACTGAATACCCTCCGGCAATTCTGCATTAATGGAAGCGTGGAGGCCGAGTTGGTGACTAATATGGGTAAAATACACTTCAGGAATTTTCAGAGATTGGGCCAAATCAACTGCTTCCTGCAAAGTGAAATGAGAAATATGTTTCTCTTTTCTCAGTGCATTTATAATTAACACCTGCGATCCCCGAATATATTCTAACTGATCATTTTCAATCCGATTCGCATCGGTGATATAGGTAACATTGCCCATCCGAAAACCCAGTACCGGCATGTGATGATGCCAAACTTCAACAGGTTGAACCGGTATATCGCCCACTATGAATGAACGATTATCGATTGGAATGATGCGAATTTCTGGAATACCCGGGTAAGTTAAATCGGAGAAAGCGTAATAATAATCTCTTCTAAGGGCCTCCTCTGTAAGAGAATTTGCATACAGGGGCATGGCTTTTTTATTAAAATAATTGTAGGCCCGAATATCATCCAATCCGGCAATATGGTCTTTATGAGGATGGGTATACAAGATGGCATCTAACTCGCGGGTTCTACTTCTGAGCATCTGATACCGAAAATCGGGAGTTGTATCTATTACCAAAGTGGTAGTTGCTGTGCTCACCCGAATACTACTGCGCAAGCGATTATCTTTTTCGTCGGTGGAATTGCATACTGCGCAATCACACCCAATCATAGGTACTCCTGAACTGGTTCCAGTTCCTAAGAAATGAATATGCATTGTGGGTACCATTACCCGACAAATCTACTATTTATCAAAATGAAAGCGTAGGGTATTTTCCGAAATCAGGCCGCCTGTTCTACCTTTTTTATTAAGGTCTCCAATAATTTTTGAGACTCCAGAGTAAGTTGATCGTAGGATATAGGAATTTGAGGAATAATATCCATAAGGGTATTGATTCTTCCTTCAATTGAAAGGAATTTATTTAGGACTACAATCTTTCTAGATTCCAACAAGCACCAACCACTCTGAAACGTACCCCGTTCATATCGGATTAGATAGCCCGATTCTGTAAGAATTGCTGCATATTTATCCAGTGTACCTTGGGTATACTTCATCAAAATCAATTTGTTGTAAAAATAAACAGCCTTATCCTGCCTGCCGTTTTCTTTTATCCACATATCTGAAAAGAAAACAATCCATTTTTATCATTTTTTAACCCCTGTTCTCCATTCGGATTACCGGAATAATCATTTCTTCCAGACTAATTCCGCCGTGTTGAAATGAATTCTTATAAAGTTGTGCATATTGGTGAAAATGATTGGGATAACAGAGAAAATCATCACCGCGTGCAAATATGTAGCTGGAATTAACCGATGGCACGGGTAAACCAGCCTGCGCAGGGTCTTTAAAGAAAAGTACGTCTTTAGGTTCGTATTGCAAATTTCGCCCGTGCTTGTAGCGTAAATTATTGGATGTTTGTTTATCTCCAATTACTTTTTTGGCATTTTTTACACGCACACTTCCATGGTCGGTAGCTATTACAACGGTAACCGGCTTTTCAGCTAGTTTTTTCAAAGCCTGATGAAGTGGACTATGCTCAAACCAACTGCGGGTTAAACTTCTGTAACTGGTTTCATCTGCTGCCAGTTCTTTCAATACTTCCATTTCGGTTCGGGCATGGCTCAGAGAATCTACAAAATTATATACAATGATATTAATATCGTTATGCAACAAATTATGTATTTGTGCTGCGAGCTGAACCCCTTCCTGATAATGAGTAATTTTTTGATAACTAAATGATAGGTGGTCTTTTTTCATTCGCTTTAGCTGAGACTGAAACAATTCCATTTCATACAAATTTTTTCCTCCCTCTTCTTCATCATTTTTCCAAAATTCAGGAAATTGTTTTTGTATTTCAGCAGGTAATAAACCAGCAAATATTGCGTTGCGTGCATATTGAGTAGCCGTTGGTAAGATAGAATAAAAACAGTCCTCTTCTACTATACGAAAAGATTCAGCCATCAATGGTTCAATCGCTTTCCATTGATCGAAACGCAGATTATCAATCAGTATCCAAAACAAGGGTTTTTGCGGTTGAACATGAGGCAAAACTTTAAGACCAAATAAATGATGGCTCATGATTGGAGCAGAAAGACTTCTGGGGTTAAGCCATTCAGTATATTCTTTTGATACATATTTCCCAAAAGCCCAATTAGCTTCCTGCTTTTGAGTTAGCAGCATTTCCCTCATGGCTTCACTATCACTCTTGTCCATTTCAAGCTCCCAGTATACCAGCTTTTTGTAAAGATGCATCCACTCCTGATAATCGGGATAGTTGTACACTGCTTCCATCAACTCATTCATCTTTTGCTGATATTGCAAAGTTGTTTTTTCAGCTACTAACCGTCTGTTGTCGATTATTTTTTTTAAACTCAACAATACCTGTTGTGGATTAACCGGCTTAATTAAATAATCTGCGATTTCACTGCCAATGGCTTCATCCATTAGAGACTCGGTATCATTTCTGGTTATCAATACAAATGGAAGCAATGGATGAATTTCCCGAATTTTTTGCATAGTTTCCAAACCCGAAATGCCAGGCATAGACTCATCCATCAACACCACATCAAAATACTGTTGTTTCACTTGCTCAATTGCATCAAATCCATTGGAAACCGCTGTAACGGCATACCCTTTGTGTTCCAAAAAAATTAATTGTGATTGCAAACTTTCAATTTCATCATCTACCCATAAAACCTGAATAAGTGCCATAGAAGTGCAATTATGTATACTTCTACAATTATAAAGATAATATTCAAGTATTTAATTCAGTTTATCGGCTAACCCCCATCTTCTTTGTACTTTTGCACTGGTGGGAAATTGTTTTAACAATTCAAAAACAACTGATGGCAGAAAAAAGAAAAATTATTAACGACCCGGTATATGGATTTATTACCATCAGCCACCCGCTCATTTTTTTTATTATCGAGCATCCTTATTATCAGCGATTAAGAAGAATTCAGCAAATGGCGATGGCTTCTATGGTTTATCCTGGAGCGGTTCATAGCAGGCTGCACCATTCATTGGGCGCTTACCATTTGATGAGTAATGCAGTTGCAGAACTAAGAAACAAAGGAATCTCAATCACGGCTGAAGAAGAATTGGCCGTTCAATGTGCAATATTACTTCATGATATTGGTCATGGCCCCTATTCCCATGCCCTAGAAAATAAATTACTAAAAGGGGTAGACCACGAAACAATGTCGCTTGCCATTATGCATTCATTGAATAAAGAATGTAATGGTGCTCTCGATCTGGCCATTCAAATATTCTCCAACCAATATGATCATCCTTTTTTACATCAGTTAATCAGTGGGCAACTGGATATGGATCGGATGGATTACCTCAGCAGGGATAGTTTTTTTTCTGGGGTAAGTGAGGGAGTAATTGGATACGACCGCATTCTAAAGATGCTCACCGTTTGGAATGGGCAATTGATGGTAGAAGAAAAGGGTATTTATAGTGTTGAGAAATTTTTGATAGCCCGCAGACAAATGTATTGGCAGGTATATCTGCACAAAACGGTATTGGCTGCTGAAAAAATGATGGTAAAAATAATTGAACGGGTAAGAAATATTTATTCAGTTGGGGATGAAGCATTACAAACCCAAACTGCTCTAGATTATTTTTTAGCGCAAACGCATCTTCCAATTTCTGATGAAACCCTTTCCCGTTTTTGTTCACTCGACGATTATGATGTAATGCATGCTATTAAGCAATGGAGTCAACATCAAGACCCGGTTTTATCATTACTTTGTAAAAGGTTACTCAACCGGCAATTATTCTATTGTCGAATTCAAGGTGAACCTTTTTCAGCATCTTACATTCAACAAAAACAACAAGAGATTTTACAACACTATTCTTTTTCCCAGGAAGAACTTTCTTATTTATGTTTCACAGGGGAAGCTTCCAATACCCTTTACCAACTGAAAGATGAGCGGATTCAGGTTTTGTTCAAAGATGGATCTGTGAAAGATATCTCTCAGATAGAAAATCCACTGATTCACGAAAATCTTTCCGTCCCCGTTAAAAAATTTTACATTTGTACACTAACCCGATAGCCGGAATAAAGAGCAACAGAAATAAAACCGGTTATGAATATTTCATCAAATAGCTAACACATGCAATTTTCTGCTGCTCAAATAGCAATGATTCTTCAGGGTACCATAGAAGGAGATGCCACAATAAGTGTACAAGGCTTTGGTAAAATAGAAGAAGCCATTGGGGGTCAACTTTCTTTTTTAGCAAATCCAAAATACGAACAGTATTTATATTCTACAAAAGCTTCGATAGTTATTGTAAATGATTCGTTAACTCTTTCTGCGCCAGTTTCAGCAACGCTCATTCGGGTTCCGGATGCATATTCTGCTTTCGCAACTTTGCTTGCCAAATATCAGGAAATAACCACTGCAGCCCTGGAAGGAATTCAACAACCCAGCTATATAGGTAATTCCGTTTCTATAGGAACTGGTGTTTTTGTTGGGGCATTTGCTTATATCAGTGATCATGTACGAATAGGAAATCAGGTTAAAATATTTCCGGGTGTATTTATTGGCAACAACGTAGTACTGGGAGATCAAGTTGTTTTACATCCGGGTGTTGTTATCTATCACGATTGCATCATTGGAAATAGGGTTACCATTCATGCAGGCACAGTTATTGGAAGTGATGGTTTTGGATATGCCCCTCAAAAAGATGGCACCTTAAGCAAGGTTCCTCAAATTGGAAATGTAAAATTGGAAGATGATGTTGAAATTGGTGCGAATGTAACAATCGATCGTGCTACTATTGGATCAACCACTATCCACAAGGGAGTTAAACTTGATAATTTAATTCAGATAGCCCATAACGTAGAAATTGGCGAACAAACCGTTATCGCTGCCCAAACTGGTATCAGTGGGAGTACTAAAGTAGGTAAGGGTGTAATGATGGGCGGACAGATTGGTGTTGCCGGACATATTCAAATTGCGGATGGCAGTAAAATCGGGGCAAAGTCGGGAATTACTAAAAGTCTGAAACAACCCAATAACAGCTGGCATGGCAATCCTGCCATAGATTTTTCGAGCTCCATGCGTCAGCAAGCACATACCCGCCAATTGCCGGAATTGGAAAAAAGGGTGGCCGAATTGGAAAAAATGGTGAAAGATTTGGCCAATTTAAACACAAAACCCACCTTATAACTCCTGAAAATACAGGCGTAAATCGTACTTTTACCGGAATTTTGCAGCGCTTACCCTTAAGATGTGGCCGTTTTAACCATTTTGCCACATTACAGGATACTGGCATTTCGAAAATGGCATGAGTATGAACAACCAATTTAACCCGGATAAGCAACATACGCTCACTAAACCTATCCATATCAGTGGAACAGGTTTACATACCGGAATTTTAGTAGATATGACCTTAAAACCCGCTCATCCGGGTTTTGGCATTCAATTTCAACGGGTAGATTTACCCAATCAACCCTTAATAAAGGCAGACTGTGATTTGGTTACAGATACCAGCAGGGGAACCACTTTACAACTTGGCGACACAAAAGTTAGCACAGTAGAACATATTCTAGCTTCCCTGGTGGGTATGGGTATTGACAATGCACTAATCGAACTGAATGGTCCGGAAGTTCCCATTATGGACGGAAGTTCCTCTCCTTTCATTTCTCTGATAGAAAATGCGGGCGTTGAAGAACAGGAAGCCGCGAAAGCGTGGTATAGTCTGGATGAAAATATTTACCACTACGATGAAGAGAAACGGGTTGAAATGGTAGCACTTCCGGCATTAGATTATCAACTTACCACGCTGATAGATTTTAATAGTCCGGTTCTAGGAACCCAGCATGCCGGCCTCAAAACGATTAAAGATTTCAAAAACGAAATTGCTCCCTGCCGAACCTTTTGTTTTCTTCATGAACTGGAAATGTTATTGGAACATGATTTGATAAAAGGAGGAGATATTAATAACGCAATAGTTGTAGTGGACAAAGCAATTTCTGATGAAGAAATGAGCAGACTTGCGAAAATTTTTAAGCGTGATAAAATAGAAGTAAAGAGTGAGGGCTACTTAAACAATCTGGAACTCCGATTCCCCAATGAGCCTGCCCGTCATAAATTACTGGATGTAATTGGAGACCTTGCATTGATAGGCTACCCGATTAAAGCAAGAATTATTGCTAATCGACCCGGACATAGCACCAATGTGGAGTTTGCCAAAAAAATCAAACAATACATCCGCAAGAATAAACATGTGAAAAATGTTCCGGTATATGACCCATCATTACCACCGGTATATTCACTTGATCAAATAGAAAAAACACTCCCACACCGTCATCCGTTTTTGTTTGTTGATAAAATTGTTGAATTAACTGATACATACATAGTGGGTATTAAAAATGTTACATTCAATGAGTGGTTTTTTCCGGGTCATTTCCCGGGAAACCCCGTAATGCCGGGCGTTATTCAAATTGAGGCATTGGCTCAAACAGGAGGAATACTATGTATCAATTCGATGCCTGAAGGGAAATATGATACTTATTTTTTAAAAATAGACAACTGCAAATTCAAACAAATGGTTCGTCCGGGCGATACTATGGTTTTAAAAATGGAGCTTAATGGCCCTATCAGAAGAGGTATTTGTGAAATGAGGGGAACTGTTTTTGTTGGCGGAAAAGTTGCTACCGAAGCAGACTTGGTTGCACAAATTGTTCGCCGGCCCGATTAATCTACCCACAACAAAGAAATACAATGACGCATCCCTTTACTTATATCGATCCAAATGCTTCTGTTGCACCCAACGTGAAGATTGATCCCTTTACCGTTATTCACGGGGATGTAAAAATTGGAGAGGGCACCTGGATTGGCAGTAATGTTACCATTATGGAAGGCACCCGCATCGGAAAAAACTGTAGAATATTTCCGGGTGCAGTTCTGGGTGCTATTCCACAGGATTTAAAGTATAACGGAGAAAAAACAACTGCAGAAATTGGAGATAATACTACCATACGCGAATTTGTTACCATCAACCGTGGCACTACCGATCGCGGTAAAACGGTTGTAGGAAACAATTGTTTAATTATGGCCTATAGTCATATTGCGCATGATTGTATCATTGGCAACAACTGCATCATGAGTAATAGTGTTCAGGTTGCCGGTCACGTAACGGTTGGAGATTGGGCAATTGTTGGAGGTGTAAGTGCTGTTCACCAATTTGTTAATATTGGTCAACATACATTTATTGCAGGAGGAAGCTTAGTGAGTAAGGATGTACCACCTTATATAAAAGCTGTTCGCAATCCACTAAGTTACGGGGGAGTGAATAGTGTAGGTTTAAAAAGAAGAGGATTCCCGTTGAATCAGATCAATCACATCCTAGACGTTTACCGAACCATTTATAACAAAGGCTTTAATACCACCCAGGCACTGGAATTTATCGAAGAAGAATTACCCGCAACAGATGAAAGGGATGAAATCGTAACCTTTGTTCGGGAAAGCGGGCGCGGCATCATCAAACGCTATATTAAAGGAGTAACCGACGAAGAATAAGTTGATGCTACGAGCCAATATTTACCCAAGGCTATATATCCTATGCAAACCAACCCTTCTGCTACAACACAGCTAACAATTTCACTGGAGGGTTCTGGAAAAAAATATAACAGAGAATGGATTTTCCGAAATCTTCATTTTCGTTTTGAAGCTGGTAAAAGTTATGCGGTTACCGGACCCAATGGGAGCGGAAAAAGCACCCTGTTGCAATGTATTGCAGGTGCCATTCACCTCAGCGAAGGAGCAATGCAATATGAAATAACAGTTGCAGGAAAATTAAATCGTATCCCCGAAAATAGGATACACCAATATGTTTCCATAGCTGCTCCCTACCTGGAATTGGTTGAAGAAATGACGGCAGCTGAACTTTTAAACTTTCACGGTCATTTCAAACCCTTTATTCCGGGAACAACTATTGAAGGAATACTGGCAGCAGTGGTACTAGAAAAATCAGCCCATAAACAAATTCGGTACTTCAGCAGTGGTATGAAACAAAGACTAAAATTAGCACAGGCTTTTTATTCTGATGTTCCTTTGCTGCTTTTGGATGAACCTTGTTCCAATTTAGACAGATCGGGAATTGAATTATATAAAGACCTATGCACTGGTCCGGGAAAAAATAAACTCATTATTGTGGGCAGCAACGATCAACAAGAAACCGCTTTCTGTACCCAACGCATTCATTTACCCGATTATCAAAAAGGATAATTTGCTATTCCAGCTTTCTTTAAAAAAAGAATTGTGTTCGGTTTTGTAAAAAAATAAGCAGTTGGAAATTGCAATCATATCTAATGCAATCTATCGGCGACTGGCGATTAACAAGTTTAAATCAGTATACTTCAAATCGAAATGTTCACTAATTGAAAAATCAGTGAGCGCTCCTCTGAAAAGATATACTCCCTCCCGAACATTTAATTTATGCCATACCATTTCTTCCAATCCACCTTCATCACTGATTTCCAATATCAGGGGCATTAACACATTGCTTATTGCCTGACTGGCAGTTCGCGCAAAACCACTGGGTATATTGGGAACTCCATAATGTATTACGCCATGTTTCACCAATGTTGGATTTTCATAACTGGTTAACTCACTGGTTTCAAAGCATCCTCCCCTATCAATGGCAACATCAATAATGATACTTCCAGTTCGCATAGCTGCCACCATCGCTTCAGTTACTACAACGGGAGCACGACCTACTTCATTACTCAGTGCACCTACTGCAACTTCGCAAGTTTTCAACTGCTTTGCTAATATTTTAGGTTCAAGCACACTTGTCCAAATTCGTTGCCCCAGATTATTTTGCAGTTGTTTCAACCGATAAACATTATTGTCGAATACCTTAACGGAAGCCCCAAGTGCTAATGCATTACGGGTAGCAAATTCGCCTACAATTCCTGCACCAATAATCACTACTTTGGTTGGCGGAATCCCACTGATACCCCCTAATAAAACCCCCTTCCCCTGATTAAAACTACTCAGGTATTGTCCGGCAATTAACATTACGGCACTACCGGCAATTTCACTCATACTTCTCACAATCGGATAAGTACCACTTTCATCCTTAAAGTTTTCGAAGCTCAATGCAGTTACCCGCTTTTCCATCATCATGGCTATCAACTCGCGCTGTAAAGCAGAAAAATGAACCGGTGAAATTATTGTCTGATTCATTTGAATCAAAGGCATATCTTCTACTACCGGAGGAGCACTTTTTACGAGAATCGGACAACGGAAAATTTCCTCCCGATCGTAAATGATGGTTGCGCCTGCCTCAGCATAATCGGCATCTGAAAAATGACTCCCCTCACCTGCCTTATGTTCTACTGAAACCTGATTTCCATTCATTACCAGCACACCCACAGCATCCGGAGTTAGGGCAATCCTATTTTCCTGAAATGCAGTTTCCTTAGGAATGCCTATATGCAGTTTGGTGCCCTGAGGCTTTACATCCAATACCTCTTCCTGTGTTTCGTAATGGAAAGTAGCACTGATTGCAGGTTTTTGAGCCATGTAATAAAGGGATTTCGGTTCAATATAAAAATAGTTGATTTATAGCAATCCCGATAGACTAGTTATCCTAACTTAAGGAAATTTTCCACTAACCGTTTCAATACCCCGGTTCAATTCATCTACAACCTGAATATGAATTGAAAATGTATCAGCAGGTAATAATTCTGGTGCCCGCTCCGGCCACTCAATCCAGCACCGGTCGTTAGAAATGATTTTTTCCTCCACCCCCGCCTGGATAGCTTCCTCCATACCAGAGAGTCGGTACCAATCCATGTGATATAATCTTTGACCATCCGGTAATTGGTACTCATTCATAATTGAAAAGGTAGGACTACTAACCATGTCGGAAATTTGTAAAAATGAACAAAGACGGGCTATTAGGGTGGTTTTACCTGCTCCCATTGGGGCAAAAAATGCCCAAATTCGATGAGATTTGCCCTCCTCCCATAATTGGGCTGCTACCTGATCTAATTCGGCAAAGCTATATTCCCTTTTCATTATGCAAAGATACGAAATAGCCATGGCTCCTTTACTTGCTAATGCAGTGGATAAAAATGCGAAGAGTATGCATTGTTGTACCTTTGTATAATTGATAAAGATGAAAAGATGCGTATGGAAAACAAAGAAACAATTCACTGGAAAGTAGCAGGTATGAGTTGCACCAATTGTGCACTTACCATTCAACAATATTTAGAGAAAAAAGGATTACAGGATGTGCGGGTAAATTTTATTGGTGGGGAAGTAAGTTTCCAAAATACACCCGGCTTTGCATCCGCCGAATTATCTGCCGGCATTCAATCGCTGGGATATCATGTGGTAAATGATAAAGAAGCACTCGTATCTGCGTCTCGATTTTCATTAACCAATCATTTACAGCGCTTTCTTTTTTGCCTGATTTTTACGCTTCCCCATTTATTACACATGATTCCGGGATTGCATATTCACTGGCTGATGCAACCGATTGTGCAATGCCTACTCACACTTCCGGTTTTTTGGGTGGGGATGAATTTTTTTGGACGAAGCGCCTTTCGATCTATTCGCAGTGGGATACCCAACATGAACGTTTTGATAACCATCGGAGCAGTAGCCTCTTTTGGTTACAGTTTATATGGAACACTTATGAACAAAGGACCAGAATTTCTTTTCTATGAAACTACGGCTACGATTCTTACCCTGGTTTTTCTGGGTAACTGGCTCGAAGACAGAGCCGTTGCCTCAACCCAACAAACCATTCGTGAACTTACCCGTGACGAAAAGTTGATGGCAAATATGATTGCTTTTGATGATCAGCACCAGGAGCAAATTTTTACCGTAGATAGTGCTCATTTAAAAGTGGGTGATCTTTTATTAATCAAAAGCGGAGAAAAAGTGCCAGCGGATGCTAAAATTCTGTGGGGAGAAGCAGATATTAATGAAGCAATCATTAGTGGAGAAAGTTTACCCGTTCATAAAAAAATGAATGATTTACTCATTGCAGGTAGCATACTAACACAGGGAACCGTGAAAGCTTATGTTACAGCTGCGGGAAATCAAACCGTACTCTCGCATATTCTACAGCTGGTTAAAAATGCGCAAACAGAAAAGCCTCCTATTCAACAACTTGCCGATAAAATTAGTGCCATTTTTGTTCCGGTGGTAGTTGGCATAGCAATGCTTACTTGGGGCATCAATTATTTTGGAATGCATGCTTCCTTTGGAACTTCTTTGCTAAGAGCAATTGCAGTTCTGGTAATTTCTTGTCCTTGCGCCATGGGCTTGGCCACACCTGCAGCAATTGCAGTTGGTTTAGGAAGGGCAGCTACTAATGGGGTGCTGATAAAAAATGCGAAAAGTATGGAAACCTTTCAGCAAATTCAAAAGATTGTATTTGATAAAACCGGTACCCTTACCACCGGAGGATTTCGCATTGCCAACTTTCAGATTCATACATCAGCTTTTGCAAATATTCCAGTATCCGATTCCAATCAAACAGAAGAAGCAATTGAACAGTTCAAAAAATGGTGTTGGTCTCTTGAAAAATATTCTAACCACCCTCTCGCCCGTGCCATTGCAGCTGAATGGAAATCAAAGGATGAAATACGCTGGAGCCAATTAATTGAAATTAAAGGTAAAGGCATTCAGGCTACTGATAAAAATGGAAATGAATTTCAAATAGGTTCTTACGAGTTAGTAAAATCGATTACGGCCGATGATTCCCACAATGTTTATGTAACCAGAAATGGTATTTGGTTGGGCTGGATTGATCTAAAGGATGAAATCCGGCCCGAAGCGGCTGCTGTAATTGCACAATTAATGGGAGCAGGTTATCAACCCATTTTACTGAGTGGCGATAGAAATAATAAGTGTAAGCAAATTGCCGACGCACTTGGAATTGCTGATTGGTATGGTGAACATACACCCGAACAAAAACTGGAAAGAATAGAAAAGCTAAACAATGAGTCACCTGTTGCCATGGTGGGTGATGGAATTAACGACGCACCAGCCCTTGCAAAAGCCACCCTGGGTATATCACTTAGTGATGCTTCTCATATCGCCATGCAAAGTGCACAGGTAGTGTTGATGAATCATGGATTGAAAAATCTTCCGCTTGCCCTTGCGTTGGGAAAACAAACTTATCGCACCATTCGGCAAAACTTATTCTGGGCTTTTGCTTATAATATTGTAGCTATCCCCATTGCTGCAATCGGATGGCTGAGTCCGGGAATCAGTGCCCTTGCTATGGGATTTAGCGACGTTGTGCTTGCCATCAATTCGCTTCGTTTGTATGCAAAAAAATTAGTTAACTAGTTTTCTAATAGATGATATAGGCAGTAAAAGTATGAATACACCGCAATCGCTATTACAAACTTATTTTAACCATTCCCGATTTCGGCCGGGTCAACTTGAAATAATTGAGTCGGTGTTAGCCGGAAAAGATGTACTCGCTTTACTTCCAACAGGTGGAGGAAAATCTGTTTGCTTTCAAATCCCTGCCTTACTAATGGGTGGAGTATGTATAGTGGTTAGTCCGCTCATTGCCTTAATGAACGATCAGGTAACACAACTCAACTCTAAAAATATTGCAGCAGCTGCCTTGCATAGTGGTTTAACTGCTGGCGAAATGCAACAACTGCTTCAACAAGCGGAAGCCGGTACCCTTCAGTTTCTTTACGTGTCACCGGAGCGATTATTGAGTGAAACATTTTTGCAGGCAGTTAGCAGGGTTGATATCAAAATGCTCGCTATAGATGAAGCGCATTGTGTATCGCAGTGGGGATATGATTTCAGGCCAGCTTACTTAAGCATTGCCCGATTTAGAGCCCACCTGTCTGCTGAAACTCCCCTGATTGCCCTTACTGCCTCTGCAACCCCAGCAGTTCAGGAAGATATATTGGTGCAACTACACATGAAAAATGCTACTGTAGTAAAGGGTTCTTTCGAAAGAAAAAACTTACAATATCGTTGTCGCTTAACAGAATCCATTCATCATGCACTTGTTGAACTTTTACAACCTGCTTCCGGAAGTAGCATCGTTTACTGCAATACCCGAAAACAAACCCGCGAAATAGCAGAATGGCTGCAACAAAATAACATTGCTGCCACTTTCTATCATGCAGGATTAACTCAGGAAGAAAGAAATCTGCGACAGGAAGCCTGGATACAAAATAATAAGCGGGTGATGGTAGCTACCAACGCTTTTGGAATGGGGATAGATAAGCCGGATGTGCGCCAGGTAATTCATTTAACCGCACCTGAGTGTTTGGAAAACTATTATCAGGAGGCAGGTCGAGCCGGAAGAGATGAACAGCCGGCAACAGCTATTCTTTTGGTCACCCCAACACAAATCCAAAACCTGCTTGCACTGGCAGATCAAAGATTTCCTCCCATTGATACCATCAAAAAAATTTATCAGGATCTCGCAGCCTATTTACAGGTGCCTGCTGGAATGGGAGAAGGCAGCTATTTCGATTTTGATTTACAACTTTTTGCTTCGCGTTTTAAACACGATTTACTGTTGGTACTAAACACGCTGCAGTTGCTGGAACAGGAAGGTCATATTCGCTTCAGTAGTTCCGTTTTCTTACCAGCGCAAATTCAGTTTACGGCTGATACTACTCAGTTAAGAATATATGAAGAGGGATACCCCGAAACTTCCGACTTGGTGCAGGCTTTATTGAGAACCTACCCGGGTATACTTGACTTTCGCGTATCAGTATACGAAACACAATTAGCCCGCATCTGCCGAACCACAACCGAAACGATACAACAACAATTGAAACAATTACAGGCATTCGGTATAATCAATTACAAACCTGCTAAGGATAGTCCGCAAATTCAATATCTCCTCCCTCGGGCAACTGCAGCGTTTCTTCACATCAATTTAGAATATTACCATGCCAGAAAAAATAATTGGCTGAATCGAATGAAGGCAATGGTGGGTTATATTGAAAATAATACGGAATGCAGAAGCCGTTATCTATTGAACTATTTTGGTGAATCACCATCCTCCAATTGCGGCATTTGCGATGTATGCGAAAGCAAGCAAAAAAGAGGACTTACCCAAAAAAGATTTGCTGAACTTTCCAACAAGGTATTACAATTGCTGGAACAACCTATGTTGCTTCAGGATTTGTTACTGCATTTTCAAACATCGGCAACAGATGAAATAGAAGAAGTGATATTGTTTTTAACACAGGAACAAACCATATTCCGAAATGCAAAAAATGAATTTCAAAAGAAGAAGTAGAAATTAAAATTTATAAATCCTCTTCCCGCTCTAATAATAAAATTGCACCCTGCGGAACGATAAAATATTTTTCCCCCTCATACATCACCTCGGTAGCACCACTTACCAAAAAAATAGCAAGATCGCCTTCTTTTGCTTGTAAGGGTACATATTTTACAGATTCCTCTTCCGACTTCCAGGGCTCATCTTCAACTGGCATGGGAATGGCATAGCCTGGTCCGGTTTTAATTATCTTCCCCTGCTGAACCTTCTCTTTTTCTTGTACTCCAGGGGGCAGATATAAGCCACTGGAGGTTTTCTCATCGGGTCGGGAAGGACGAATCAATACTCTATCGCCAATTACGAGTAATTTTTTGAACTTATTATTGGATGTGAGCAGCATATCAACGGTTTTTCTATGCAAAATTACAAATTTCTCAACGTTTGGGTAAATGTCGCTGCAATTGTGAAGGATGCTGTAAAAAGACTTACTTGACCCTTTTAGAGGCTTTCTGGCACCAAATTTGCTTGTTTTAACAAAAGATTGCAGCGCCGGTCTTCTATTTGGCATTGTTTTATCTTTATTTCACGTTAAATAACTTTTTTCTATGGAAGCGAAAAAAACAAAACTCCTTCTTTGCGAAGACGATACTAACCTGGGTATGGTATTAAAAACTTATCTGGAATTGAACGATTTCGATGTTACCCTGGAGCGGGATGGCAGATTAGGTCTCGCAGCTTTTCAACGGGAAAAATATGATTTGTGTTTGTTGGATGTGATGATGCCCAATATGGATGGCTTTACCCTTGCTGAAGAAATTCGCGATGTTGATCCGGATATTCCCTTGTTTTTTCTGAGTGCCAAAACCATGAAAGAAGATATCATTCAAGGTTATAAATTGGGTGCGGATGATTATATCACCAAACCTTTTGATAGTGAAGTTTTGTTAATGAAAATTCGGGCCATTTTAAAAAGAAATGAAGAAGAGAATCGTGTAAATGATAATATTGAATTTGATTTAGGAACCTATCACTTCAATCCGAAGTTGCGTGAACTGAAGCAGGGAGAACAGAAAATCACTTTATCTCCCAAGGAGAATGATTTACTCAAGATGCTTGCCGAACATAAGAACGACTTATTACCCAGAGAGCGTGCATTGAAAAAAATCTGGGGCAGCGATACATATTTCAACGGCCGCAGTATGGATGTGTATATTGCCAAATTGCGCAAGTACCTAAAAGAAGATCCGCAAATTGAAATCGTAAATATTCATGGAAATGGTTTCCGCCTCGTTGCGCCTTAATCGTTTCAGCAAATTTACAGACTAAATAAATCTGATTGAACACCACCTCTGTTATCCTGCTTACCCAGGTGCTGATAGGCTTTGGCAGTAGCTTCTCTTCCGCGAGGAGTACGCTGTAGAAATCCTTCCTGAATTAAAAAGGGTTCATATACTTCTTCCAGGGTGCCGGATTCTTCTCCAACAGCGGTTGCAATAGTGGTTATCCCAACCGGTCCACCCTTAAATTTATCGATGATAGCTGCTAAAATACGGTTATCCATTTCATCCAGGCCATGTTCGTCTACATGCAATGCCTTCAAAGAATGCTGGGTGATGCCTAAATCGATAGCACCATCATTCAATACCTGTGCAAAATCGCGCACTCTGCGTAAGAGACTGTTGGCTATACGAGGTGTTCCCCTGCTGCGTCGGGCTATTTCACCGGCTGCATCCGAAGAAATGGTTACTTGTAAAATCTGAGCACTGCGCTCAATTATTTTTTGCAGCACGGGTGCCTGATAGTATTCGAGGCGCGACTTAATTCCAAATCGCGATAATAAAGGAGCCGTTAATAATCCGCTTCGGGTAGTTGCGCCTACCAATGTGAAAGGATTGAGGTTGATTTGAATGCTTCGGGCATTCGGTCCAGAATCAATCATGATATCAATCCGAAAATCTTCCATCGCAGCGTATAGGTATTCTTCTACTACCGTACTCAGCCGATGAATTTCATCAATAAACAACACATCATTGGGTTGCAAATTGGTTAATAATCCGGCAAGATCTCCCGGCTTTTCGATAACTGGTCCGGAAGTTTCCCGAATATTTACACCCAGCTCATTGGCCACAATTCGGCTGAGGGTTGTTTTCCCGAGTCCGGGCGGACCATGAAATAAAACATGGTCGAGTGCCTCCCCTCTGAGTTTGGCAGCTTTGATAAATATGATAAGATTTTCAATCAATTGTGGCTGACCGGAAAAATCGTCTAATTCTTTCGGGCGGATGGCATTTTCAAACTCCTGTTCAACAGGGTTATTACTTGCTTCGGGTTTATGTAAGGGAAAATCGGGCATACCCTCAAAACTACTAAATAGAATTCAACCTACCTTTGAGAAAATCATCACATGAACAACAAAGTAGCATTGATCGCCGGCTCATCCGGATTAACGGGTAGTTATCTGCTCAACATCTTATTGGAGGCCCCTGAATACCGGGAGGTGATTGCCTATGTTCGTAAACCTTCAGGAAACCAGCATCCTAAACTGAAGGAAGTGGTGGTGGATTGGGATACTCTGCAAGCATCGGTTGAGGCGGATGATGTATATTGTTGTTTAGGTACCACCATAAAAAAAGCCGGTTCTCAGGAAGCTTTTCGAAAAGTAGATTATGCATATCCCTTGCAACTGGCCCAGGTACAATTCAAGGGTAGATCGAAACAATTTCTGCTGGTTTCTGCCATTGGAGCCGATGCGAAATCAGCTATTTTTTATAGTCGGGTAAAGGGTGAGTTGGAAAATGCCATACAAGCTATTGGATACAAAAGTGTACAAATTTTCAGACCATCATTTATTGCCGGCCCCCGAAAAGAATCACGGCCGGGTGAAAGAATTGGGTTAGCGATATTTTCTTTTTTATCGCCCCTCTTCATTGGGCCACTAAAGAAATATGCCCCTATTCATGCAGAGAAAATTGCAAAAGCCATGTTCAGAACTGCTCAGCAAAATATTTCGGGAATAAAGATTTATGATTCATCGGCTACAAATAAACTAGGGAATTGATTTTTTGGTAAAAGTGATTATGATATGTTCAAAGTAAATAAAATAACGATTTGGGCAGTACTCATTTTTAGTCAAATTGCAATTTTTAAAAAATTTGAAAATGGAACATAAGCACCAAAATGAGTTGCTTACATTTTTGAACCATAGGCAATTAAAAGATTACACTATTTGTTCAAAAAGTGATTTTTACCAAAATTCATTTAATTGAATTTTCAAAAACTAGTTCTTCAAAATCGATTACAACAAATAAAAAAAGTAAAGCTTAAAATTTTCTGAAATGGCTCGTTTTTGTAATCAAATCAGCGATGCCTTTACTACCGAGCTTTTCACTTATATTTCTTCTGTGTGTTTTAATTGTTAATTCACTTAAGAATAATTCCGCTGCAATTTCTTTAGTTGTTTTTCCAGCGATGATGAGAGAAATAATTTCCTTTTCACGTCTTGTTAACCTATCGGCCGAAATATGATTTTTGGGCTCATTACTATTTTCAATTATATTAGGATCAAAATAAGGCTGATATTTTTTCATATGCGTAAGCGCATCTTCAAAAATGTGTTTTCCTGATATTTTTAACACATAAGCATCGCCCTCAAATTTATTAATCTGTAATCCCAAATCAGAAGGTTGATACATTGTAAGAATCATAATCTGTAATTCCGGGAATGCAGTTTTCAATGGTTTAATCTGCTCTAAACCATTGTAGGGAGGTATATTAACATCTAAAATCAAAATATCTACAGAATGCTCTCTGATAAGTTCGGATAATTCGTTTGCTTTAGATGAAATAAATGAAAGGCAAAATCCTTTTTCCGGCGTTATCAGTCTACTGATACCTTCTGCAAAAAGTAAATGATCATCAACAATACCTATTTTAAATATCTTCATTGTTTGAATAATTAAATTCTACTGATATATTAAACCCCTCACCTTGAGATGATTCGATAAAACAACTGCCCCCCAAAACTTCCATCATTTTTTCAATATTACGAATACCGACGCCTTTCTTGAGATTATTGTAAAAAATTCCTTCCCCATTATCTTCTACATAAATTGAAATAAATTGATTTGAGACAACAATTTGAAGGAATGCATGGGTTGCTTTTGAATGTTTCATTACATTTTGGATCATTTCTTGAACAATTCTAAAAGCTATTACTTCAAGTTTATCTGAAAATTTCAATACTGGACCTACCCATTCATACTGAATAGACAAAGATGTATTTTTGTTTATTTGAAAGACCCATTCTTCAATAGCTTTTGAAAGTCCTTTCTCATGCAGAGATAAGGGAGACAGACTATGACTTAAATGACGGATATCATTTCCTATACTTGCAATTTTATTGGCAACCTCTATTCGACCTTCTTCAGTAAGCTTCATATTCTCAATATCAAGTCGGAGTAACCCAAGATTTGCTCCGACAGAATCATGAAGTAATGAAGATACCTTTTGTAATTCCTTCTCTTGATTATCGACGAGAATTTTATAAACACTTTCCTGTTGTTGCCGAATTTTAGTCTGCAACGACTCTGCTTCATCTCGAAAATAACTGTATCTCCTTACTGTTATCAAGGTCATTATACTCAGTTCCCACAAAAAAGAAAAATATATCGCATTAGTGTATAAAAATTGGCGAGGAAGTAATTGATTTTGTGATAAAAAATAGATGAGAATAAAAATATTATTTCCTAAAATAGATAGTACTAAATTACCTGAGAATCTTATCTTTTTCAAATAACAGAAAATTGCCTCAGATAACATTACTATATTCAAGCCAATAGAAAGTAAGGAGCCAGTTTGCAACCAAAAAAGTTGAGTGATAGAATTTCCAATCATTGAATGAAGCACAGAAAATATACTTAGCAGAAAATACGAAATTACTAGTCTTACATTGATAGTATATAACTTCGGGAAATTCTCCTTTAAATCTAGTACTAAGCTAAAAAATAAAATAAAGGGTATTATACAAATGATGATGGTAAATGGTCGGATAAAATCATTCAGTCTTTCTATATTGGGGTATAAATATTGAAACAAATATCCATGTTCAACTCCAATAAAAAGAAAAATACATAATTGAAACAAACCGTACCAGAAATAAACAAAATCATTTTGAAATACAAAAAGTAGAAACTGCAAAAGAATAATAAGAAGTATCATACCAAGAATAAAACCGAAAAAAAGCTCAGATTTTTGATTAAATCCAATCATTGCCTTGGTGGTAAATAAATGTATCGGTATTTCCAAACTGGAATTTCGTTTATCAATAATAATTACTACAATTTGTTTTGAAAATTGCTTATTATAAATTGGAAACAGAAAATCATTATAGGGTATCGGGCGCGTTGAAAATTTTGTATGATCACCAGTAAGGGGATAACTACTAACAACAGAATCTGCTACTAGTACCCGATATTGTAAAAAATTAATATGCGGATTATTGATCTGAAGAAAATCATAATTTTTATAAGCTCCAAGAGAATCAAGCTGGATTCTTATCCAGACAGATTCTGTTAAATTCTGTAATCTTAATTGACTCAGGGAGGAGGACTTCCAAGTTCCTCGATTATTCAAATCTTGAAAGCTTTTTTTAAAATCAGCATCAGAAAGTGGCAAATCTCCAAAGGCAGAAGAGATTCCGGAACAACTATCTGTAATTTCTTTATTGTTATAATAAATACTTAGCTGTGCAGAGTTAGATTCTACTAGCAGCGAAATAATTGTAAAAAGGAATAGTCTTATCAACACAGTTAAAATTACTCAATTCTATCCTTTGATAATACGTACAACAAAAAATACTCATAAAGGAGTATTTTTTAGAATCGGTTGTCCCTATAATTTGCATGTACCAATTATTATGTAACTAATAACCCATTTTATGAAGAAAATTTCTTTTTATACCACAAACACCTGGGAGGGAAAAATTAATTTAAATACCATTAGTAAATTACTGAGAAATGAAGATATAAATACAAGTGAAGGAATCAACCCCCTGAGATTGTTCAGTATATTTCTACTTACCATATTTATGATTTTATCCAGTACAATTGTCCATTGTCAGAGAAAAAATATTCCTGTGGCTCAGGCCGATCCAAGATTTACAGTATCAGCTGAAAGATATTTTTCATGTTTTGCTGGTAGTGAACAATACTATTTTTATGTACAAAATAATACAAGTGATGAGTACAGATTAGAAATTGAAGTGACTTTAATTTTAGCCTGCGTAGGAACCAAAAACTTCAAACTGGGAAATAATTATGTTGTTTATTTACAGCCGAATGGACAGTTCACCCCTAAAAATGACGCCTCACACATTTATACATTTCTTTGTGACAATATTAAAAATTGTCGACAGGTTGATGGCGATTCATATACCCTTTTACAAAATATAAGCTACCGAGTGAGTAATATTACTAATATTACACTTCAAAAATCACAGGAAGAGAAAAAAAGACGAGATGAACAGGCAGCAGCTGAGCGGAAATCAGCTGAAGAAAAGCGCTTGCGGGAAGAAAGAGTTGCTTCTGAAAAAAAGCAAGCTGATGAAACACGTTTAGCTAAAGAAAAACAAGAGGCAGAAAAAAAGAGGGCTAATACCGAAAATTCATCCGGTAAAAACCCTTCTGAAAATGGTTCAGCAACAAAAAGTTCGAGCCAGTCTGAAAATGCAGCCATAGCCAAACAAAGATCTAGGGATGATGACATGGCAAGAGCAAAAGCAGCTCAGGAAGCCGAAGCAGCCAGGGTAAAAGCGGAACAAGAGGTAAAGGATCAAAGGCAAAGAGAATATGATGCATGGAAACAAAAAGCAGATGAACAAAGAACTCAATCAGAAGTAGCAGCGGCTACGGGGTCGATTGGATTTCTAACGATTTTAGGAACATGGATTTATAATGATAAAATGGGAAAAGTGGATCCTCTTTTAGTTTACAATAAGCCCCGCAGTAGTAATAAAATGAAGTTAATTCCAAATATGGCGATAGAATGGGGTTATTCAGGTACCAGCATCCCTATTCTTTTTCAAAGCGAAATAACAACTATGGTAGGAGGTAACTATATAACAACTAAGTCGCTTAAAAAAAACCCGATTTTTACTTTCAATCTGGATGTTACTGCTAAATTTGGTGTAGAAAATGATAATTTTGGTGGATATATTTTCCTTTCACCCAAATTCGGGTTTAGTCCACTCTTTGATGGTTATCAAGCCTCTTTTCTAAATTGGGGTACTCGACTTTTTTTAGGGGTAAAAAATATAAAGCTTTATGGAGAATATATGGAGGGGGAAAGAAATTTCTCAAAATCGGATAATGATCCTGAAGAAAGCGGATCCGGGAAATTAGCAATGGCATACACCAGAAATGAATATGGTATTCGTTTTACAACTAATCCAGATGCGAATTACAAGCGGAATCATATTTCAATAGGAATGATAAGGGAAAGAATGAAACTGGGTGGTTCAGCATCTTATCTTCCTTCAGAAGGATATATTGACCCCAGTTCCGGCAATTTAATTACTTACGGTAATTCACCGTGGATTAATGGTTATACTTTCCAATGGAAGAAAGACCATACATTTAATTTTTATGTGCACTATTATCCCGAATATCTAATAGCCGGAAATGTTTCGTACAAAAGCCCATCACCAGGTTATGATTTAAGGTCGTCCCCAACTGCAGATATGGTAGAATTTGGATTTATTCGTTCAATAGATTTCTTTTCAAAATAAAAATTGAACTAGAAGGTTGATTAACTATTGTAAAAAAATAGTATGTGATTCTTGATAAATTTTCAGAATCATCAACTTAAGACTACGAAACTTGTGCAATAATTTATAAAAATCTGAAAATTGGCGGATTAGCAAATACAAAAATTGAGTGCCCTGCAAAAAGTAAAGATCGTATATATAATAATTCTAATTTCTCGAATTAATTTATTGCTTCTTTAGTACTCTATGATAGCCATTTTAATAAGAAGCCAATCATAATCTAAAAATTCTTAATTCGCCCGGTTAAATAATGATGCGAAATGTTCTGGTTATACTAATTTTTATCCTTACAGCTGCTTTTGTATATCTATATTTTGTGAATTCAGGTTCTGTAAACATTGTTAAACAGAATGTAGGTAAAAATAAAAACTGGCAAGAAGAGCATACACAAATCTATTGGGTGGAATTACCCGCTGGTCTTGATACGATTGAATTTAAAGCATCATTAACACTTAACCCAAATAAACAAATTCATAAAATTAAATTTCCAAGCGGCGGAACAGAAACGAATATTTGTATTTACGATAGCACTTATTTAAAAGCAATTCAGCAGGATGCACAAGTAAAAATAAAACCGTTGAGAAATGGTACCTTTTCAAAAGAACAGGAAGCCATACTAGACATTTCATCACTGCAAAGAGGTCGCTATTATGTTCACTATGTATCATGTGGTTTAGGTAGTATATTTTCCTTGACAATTAAATAAGAAGGTAAACATTTCCTTAATACATAGAACATTGATAGAATTTGGTATAGTTCCACTTTTAAGAAAGACAACATTATACTTTTTAAAAAATGTTCGCTACACAATAAAATCCAAAAAATTATCCCGATCAATTTTTTGAAATCCTGCTTCCGGATAGGCTGACTTGAATGCTAAAGGAATTTTGGCTTTGCTATCTTTGCTATATTTTATTTCATAAGCATTCAAATAATTATTTTTCAATTCGATTAAATCAATTTCTCTTTGTTGAAAATTTCGCCAGAAATACAACTGGCTTCCTGCCTGATTATAGGAGTTATACTTAATTCTCTCGGAGATAATATAGTTTTCCCAAAGCATTCCGATATCATTTCTTATTGAAATTGGCCGAAAATTGTTGATAACTGCATTTCGTATTCCATTATCATAAAAATACCATTTCACACCTTTTGAAATTTCCTTCCGGTGATTGGTACTGTATGAGGGCAGCTTGAAAAGAATAAATACTTTTTGCAAAAGATCAAGATAATTTTCAACCGTAATTTTATTCAAACTTAGTTGATTGGAAATTTCATTATAAGAAACCTCCGATCCAACCTGAAATGCTACTAATCGCAACAAATCCATCAACTTATTCGACTGTCTGATACCAGAATAGGATAAAATATCTTTTAACAAATACGAGTTAATCAATTCTCTTAGATATTGTTCCTTTTCTATCCTAGTTTGAATCTGAAAAATTTCGGGGTAACTACCCATAACCAATCTTTCGTCTAAATCTGCTTGCGCCTGTAAAGGATTATTTCCCAACTCTAATTGAGCAATGGGATATAAATTATAGGAGTAGCTTCTTCCCGTTAAAGGTTCACCGGAAGCATTTACTAAGTCTAAAGAGGAGGAACCAGTTGCTAAAATAGTTAAATGGGGGCTACTATCAATCATCAACTTCATAATAGAACCTATTTCCGGAATGGCTTGCGCCTCATCAATCATCAACAACTCCGTATCATTAATTATTTGCTTATAGTTGGCTACTGATCTCTTCTTAAGAATTTCCTGCACATCAAAATCCTCTCCATTAAGGAGCATTTTTTTTCCCGCAAATTTTTCACTTACACTATTAATCAAATAGGTTTTTCCTACACGCCTTGTGCCTAAAATCAAGATTACTTTATTGGTTCCAATTTTATTGATAACCGCTTCTTCCAATTTCCGATGTATAATCATTTATAATAATATTTATTCAAAACTACGTAATTTTGTCATTATACTGACCAAATTCTATAAAATTTAGTCATTATAATGACAATTTTATAGAAAATGATAAAAAAGCTTAATGTAGACAGAAACGCAACATGCTAACTGGATTAACCCCACGGAAGCAAAACCGCCGGATCCGGACAATTTTGTAAGTAATATGCCCGCTCACTCCATTTGCAAACCCCCGGATAATCTCCTACCCAGTTTTCCATAGATAGCATACATTGAAAATGCAAATGGGGCGGCCAGCCACCATTTTCGGCAGGCGTTCCAAATGCTCCCACAACCCCGCCACCTGAAACGGATTGTCCTGGCTGAAATTGATGAACACTCTCCTCCGTTAAGTGTCCATATAAAGTATAGAAATGATTTCCCTGATAACAATGCTGTAAAATTACCACACCCCCATAATTACCCAATTCCGGATGAAAAGCCTGACTATGAACTACTCCATCATACACAGCAAAAACAGGGGTATGGGCTGGGCCCCAGATGTCAACACCCAGATGCAAACGCCGTGGCTCTTCCAATGAGTTGGCAGTTCCAAAAACGCCACTCCGGGCATAGATAGCTCGCAATTCATTGTAACCGCCGATTCCAAAATCGGCTGCTTCGGTTTGTAACTTTTGCTCAATAAACTCCGTAAAAGCAGGAAGGTTCGTGAATATTTCGGGAGTTAATGCTTTACAGTTCTCTGATAAATCCCAGCGCCGTATTCGGGTTACCCCTTGCTGATAGGGTATCACAGGATAACAGGCAGTTACCGGAGGTAAATTTTTTTGCATAAAGAAAAATTAACGAGCTACCTACTGAGGGCTTATACAACCACATTCACCATCCGGCCCTTTACAAAAATAAATTTCTTCATAGGCTTGCCCTCCATCCATTTCAAAATCATTGGATGTTGCAACACCATTTCCTGCACCTGGGCTTCAGTGGCATCCAAACTCATTTCAATATTGGCACGAACTTTTCCATTTACACTAACCGGATATTCTTTAGCCGTTTCAGTAACATATTTCGCTTCAAACACCGGAAAAGCAGCATCCAAAATAGAATCGGTATGCCCCAAAACACTCCACAACTCTTCACTCACATGGGGAGCATACGGTGTAAGCAATATCAAAAAGGGCTCAAGAATGGCAGCAGCATGGCACTGTAAATCACTTAGCTCATTCACTGCAATCATAAACGTACTTACCGCCGTATTAAAACTAAACCGCTCGGTATCATCCGCAATCTTTTTAATGGTCTTGTGCAGCACTTTTAACTCCGCTGCAGTTGGTGCTTGTTGTGTTACAATACATCCTTTTTGTTCATCATAAAATAAACGCCATAATTTCTTTAAAAAACGATGCACCCCCTCAATTCCCTTGGTATCCCAGGGTTTACTCTGATCTACCGGACCCAAAAACATTTCATACATACGGAAGGTATCTGCCCCATATTTCTCAACCAAATCATCCGGATTTACCGTATTGAATTTCGACTTCGACATTTTCTCTACCTCTACCCCACAGATATATTTTCCATCTTCCAAAACAAAAACAGCTTCGGCATATTCCCCATTTCTCCAGGTTTGCAAAGCATCTATCTGTAACTCAACACCATCCACAAAATTTACATCTACATGTATCGGCTGAAATAATATTCCATTAGCGACTGTTGTATGCAGTTGTTGATTGGGTAATTGCTGTTGCACAATTGCCAACAAAGCTTTCAAATCCAAACTGCCCGATTCATAAGCAATGCGATAACCATTCGATATCATGATATTGGCAGTAAAATCCTCCTGTACTTTTTTATCGACCGTTAATAAAAGCCGATACATGAACCGACTGCTCCCCTGAATCATTCCCTGATTCAATAACTTTTTAAAGGGTTCCTGAAATCCGATATAACCCAGGTCGAACAAAACTTTTGTCCAAAACCGGCTATACAACAAATGTCCCACCGCATGTTCGGTACCTCCAATGTAAACATCAACCTGATTCCAGTAATCGCTTGCCTCCCTGCTACAAAAAGTGTTGGTATTATGGGGATCCATGTACCGCAAAAAATACCAACTGCTGCCGGCATATCCAGGCATCGTATTGGTTTCATAGCGTTCGCTTACCCATTCCGGAATATTGGCAAGCGGACCCTCCCCATCCGGGCCGGGCTGATAAGTTTCTACCTGAGGCAATAATAGAGGCAATTGTGATTCATCCAATGGCTTTGCAATTCCATTTTCCCAACGAATGGGGAAAGGCTCACCCCAATATCGTTGCCGGCTAAAAGAGGCATCTCGCATTTTATAATTTACCTTTTGGCGGCCAATGCCCATCTCAGTAATTTTTTTCAAAACAATCGAAATGGCATCGCGCATAACAATCCCATTCAAGAAATCACTTTCCTCCAAAATAGCATCTTTGGTTGCATTGGCTGCGTCGCCAGTAAAATGTTTTCCAATAATATTGGTGATTGGAATTTGAAAATGCTGGGCAAATTTAAAATCCCGATCATCCCCGCAGGGTACACCCATAATTGCACCAGTACCATATCCCATAAGCACATATTCAGCAATCCAAACCGGAATCTTTTTTCCTGAGAAAGGATGGATTGCATAGCCCCCGCTAAAGCAGCCGCTTATTTTTTTCTCGGCCTGCCGCTCCCGATCACTCCTGCTTTTTACATAACTCAAATAATTGTCTACCGATACATTGGTTTCGGATGTAACCAATTTTTCTATTAACGGATGTTCCGGCGCTACCACCATAAAATCTACTCCGAAAATGGTATCCGGACGAGTAGTATATACCGTTAACGTATCATCAATGGAATGGCTTCCCGATACAAGTGCAAATCGAATTTCCGCACCATAGGATTTTCCAATCCAGTTCGTTTGCATTTCTTTCATGGCATCGGAAAAATCTACGGTTTCCAATCCTTCCAAAAGCCTGTCTGCATATTCGGTTATGCGCAGGTACCACTGCCGAAGCATTTTTTTCACAACGGGGTGTCCGCCTCTTTCACTCACTCCATTCACCACTTCATCATTGGCAAGCACCGTACCCAATGCCTCACACCAGTTCACCTCTCCGTAACCACAAAAAGCCAACCGATATTTCATCAAAATATCTTCCTGCTCTTTTTCAGTAAAGGCATTCCACTCAGCTGCCGAAAATTGTAGGCTTTCATTGGCCGGACAAACATGCGCTTGATTTCCATTCGCTGCAAAAGCATTTCGAAGATGATCAATTGTATCTGCTTTTTGCAGCGTACGATTATAATAACTATTAAAAAGCTGCAGAAAAATCCATTGTGTAAATCGATAATATTCGGGCTCACAAGTGCGCACTTCACGGCTCCAATCGTAACAGAAACCGATGTTATCGAGTTGTGCGCGAAAAGTTGCTATGTTTTTTTGTGTACTGCTGGCAGGATGCACGCCATGTTCAATTGCGTATTGCTCTGCTGGCAAACCAAAAGCATCATAACCCATTGGATGAAGCACATTAAATCCCTGCAATCTTTTATAACGACTGAAAATATCGGAAGCGATATAACCCAAAGGATGCCCCACATGCAGCCCTGCACCACTGGGATAAGGAAACATATCCAGCACATAAAATTTCGGGCGGGAAGAATGGTTGCTTACCTGATAAACTCCTGAAGAACGCCAATGGTTCTGCCACTTTTTTTCAATCGATCGAAAATTGTATTCCATAATTAATCTTTCATCAGCCTTCGGCCAAATACTTTGTAACTTTTTTGCTGCTTTGGCAATTTTCCAGCTTCTTGAGGGGTATGGCAGGTAGAAAATACTAACAAATTTTTAACCCCCAACCCCCGTACATTGCACTAATTTACAAGTGATAAAATTGCCTGTTCAGATGGCTGCAAATGTACGTCATTCGCCTACAAAACAGTACATTTGCACCCGGATAGCTGATGAAAAAAGCAACCCATTGTTAACCTGTTAATTCTGAAATATGCCTGCAGCCGGATCCTCTTCTTTAAAAAGGAGTAAACCCAACTTTGTTTACTCAATAATTGGCGTTGCGCTGGTTTTACTAATCATGGGTATCATGGGTTGGTTCTTTTTGAATATCCGATCGGTTGGTAACGCCTTTAAAGAAGATATCCGCATTAGTGCCTATCTAAGAACCCTAAATAAAGACACTATAGGACAGATTCAGGCTTTTATCAGTAGCCAGCCCTATGCAAAAAACGTAACCTACGTTGATAAAGAATCTGCAAAAACAATCTGGAATAAAGAAAACAACGAAGATTGGGCGAAAATTTTGGATGTAAACCCACTGCCCGAAAGTATCGACTTTTATGCCAAAGCCGATTATGTGAACCAAGATAGTCTGCGACTGATTTCTGAAAACCTGATGGCAACCTACGGAGATCAGATTACAGACATTCAATATCCTCAAAACCTTGTATCAAATTTAAATGAGCGGGCTTCTAAAATTGGTTTAATTTTTCTGGTGATAGCGATTGTTTTATGTGTTATTGTAATATTCAGTATTGATAATACTATCCGTTTAGCCATGTTTAGTAATCGGTTTATCATAAAAACAATGCAAATGGTGGGTGCCACCCGAAGTTTTATCGCCCGCCCACTCAATATTCGTGCGCTTATCAATGGACTCATCAGTTCGGGAATCGCTATTTTGTTATTACTGATTATTATTGGCTGGGCCGAGAGCCGGGTTCCGGAACTGAAAGCCATACGCAGTATTGAACTCAATTTGCTATTATTTGGCGGACTCACCCTGCTTGGAGTTGGAATTTCAGTTTATAGTACCCACCGGAGCGTGCTGAAATATTTAAAAATGAAACTCGACGATTTATATTAGTGGGGGATTGATTACATTTGTACACGACTATTGATTAAATATACATATATGAGCCAACAAAAAAATTCGCAAGCCACTCCCCTTTTCCATAAAGAGAATTATACTTGGATGTTGATTGGGGGAGTAGTAATTGCCCTTGGTATGTTTTTAATGTCGGGAGGAAAAAATCCCGATCCCAATAATTTTGACCCTAACCTGGTTTATAGTAAAACCCGGATCACTGTTGCACCCATTGTAATAGTTGCCGGTTTACTTATAGAAATTTATGCTATTTTCAAAAAGCCCCGTCAAACAGAAGCTTAATTAATTAAGGCGGTGATAGCACCGCTTTTTTTATGTCACATAATTATTCAATTCTGTTATCTTTAAAGTTTCAATAACCGAGCATACTATTTAAATTGATTGTCATGACTTTTTTTCAAAGTATTTTAATTGCAATAGTAGAAGGATTAACGGAATTTTTACCAATTTCTTCGACCGGACATATGATTATTACCAGTTCACTACTGGGTATTGCTGAAGATGATTTTACCAAACTGTTTGAAATATGTATTCAATTGGGCGCTATTCTTTCTGTAGTAGTATTGTATCGAAATAAATTTTTCCCACTTAACAAATTCAATTTCTATCTGAAACTGATTATAGCTGTAATTCCTGCCTTAGTACTAGGTTTTATTTTTTCCAAAAAAATTGACGCCCTTCTCGAAAGTCCGCTTACAGTTGCGATTACCATGTTAGTAGGAGGTGTTATTTTACTCTTTATTGATAAAGTATTTCACAGCACCCATCCGGTAACAGCAGAAAAGGATATCAGTTATAGAAGAGCTTTCTTGACGGGAGTTTGGCAATGCTTGGCAATGGTACCGGGTACGAGCAGAAGTGCAGCAAGTATTATTGGGGGTATGCAGCAGCAAATGTCTCGTCAGCTGGCTGCTGAGTTTTCATTTTTTCTAGCGGTACCCACTATGGCAGCGGCTACGGGATATAAATTACTGAAAGCCTGGAAAGAAAATCCGGAGTTACTAACCAATACCCATAACCTTCAATTATTGCTGGTAGGCAATGTGGTTGCATTTGTAGTGGCCATGATAGCCATTAAATTTTTTATTGGGTTCTTGCAGAAACACGGATTCCGGTTGTTTGGCTGGTATCGAGTAATTGCTGGTTCCGTTTTGCTTGTACTGGTATTATTTCATTATATTTAAAAATCAGTTAGGTTACTTGCCCCGCCCTGAGATGGAATCTGCAGGTAGCTTATCTGTTTTAAATTATTGTGAACTATGCAAACAGCTTCCAAAAAAGTAATTAATGGCTGGGCAATGTACGACTGGGCCAACAGTGTTTACAACCTGGTAATTACATCTACCATTTTTCCAGCCTATTTTGAAAGTATTACCGGCGATGGTAACGAAAATACTCCGGAAGATACGGTTATGTTATTGGGGAGGGAATATGTAAACACCTCACTTTACAATTATGCACTGGCGGTTGCATTTATCATAGTTGCAATCATGTCGCCGCTACTATCCTCCATTGCCGATTCCAGAGGAAATAAACGAATGTTTCTGCGCTTTTTTTGTGCTATGGGAAGTATAGGATGCAGTGCCTTGTTTTTTTACGATAGTAGTAATCTGGTATTCGGATTGACTTGTATGATTATTGCCTGTATTGGATTTTGGAGCAGTTTTGTTTTTTATAATTCTTATTTGCCTGAGATTGCTGCCCCGGAAGACAGAGACCGGGTAAGTGCAAGGGGGTTTATGATGGGATACATAGGTAGTGTTATTCTACAAATTATATGTTTTGTATTGGTATTAAAATCCGATTTTTTTGGAATAACTACCGCTAAAGGTTCACAATGGTCATTTCTCTTGGTAGGAATCTGGTGGTGGGGATTTGGTCAGTTGGCTATAAACCGTTTACCTAAAAACAAACCACTGGTTGATGTAGCCCATACAGAAGTATTTACAGGAGGATACGGAGAATTAAAAAAAGTTTGGCACCAGCTTACCCATTTACCCATCTTAAAAAGATTCCTATTTGCATTTTTCTTTTATAATATGGGAGTTCAAACCGTGATGCTGGCGGCCACATTATATGGAAAAAGCGAACTCAATATTCCTACTACCAACCTAATCGTAGCAATTTTAATTATTCAATTGGTAGCTATTCCTGGTGCCTTTGTAATCTCGCGGATTTCTGATAAAATAGGCAATTTGAATACACTGATGCTGGCAGTAATTTTTTGGATACTCTTGTGTTATCTTGGTTATATTATTCCCAGAAATGGCATCAACGAGTTTTACATATTAGCAGTATTGGTAGGATTTGTGATGGGAGGTATTCAGTCTCTCAGCCGAAGCACCTATTCCAAATTAATGCCTGAAACAAAAGATACTACTTCATTTTTTAGCTTCTATGATGTTACTGAGAAAATTGCTATTATCATTGGTATGTTCAGCTTCGGATATATCAATGAACAAACTCATTCACAAAGAAATTCTGTACTAATTTTGATGAGCTTTTTTATTGTAGGACTGATTTTGCTTTTGATTACAAAAAATACACAAAATAAAAAGCAAGCAACAACGGAAGTATGAAACTAACCACTATTTCAACTGGGAATTTCAAGCTCGATGGAGGTGCAATGTTTGGGGTAGTACCTAAAGTGATGTGGCAAACCTTACAACCAGCCGACGAAAATAATTTATGCAGCTGGGCTATGCGTTGCTTATTAATTGAAGATGGAGAAAGAAAAATTTTAATTGATACCGGTGTTGGCAATAAACAAGATGCCAAATTTTTTTCTCACTACTATTTACATGGAACTGATACTTTAACAGGTTCACTCACAGCAAATGGTGTAACTCCCGAAGATATTACCGATGTAATTCATACCCATCTGCATTTCGACCATTGTGGTGGAAGCATCATCAAAAAAGATGATGAACTAACGCTGGCATTTCCTAATGCAAAATACTGGACCAACCCCCTTCACTGGAAATGGGCCATTGAACCCAATGAGCGGGAACGGGCTTCTTTTTTGAAGGAAAATATATTACCTATGCAAGTAGAAGATCGGCTGCATTTTATAGAAGTTCCAGAACCTGAAATGCACCCTACTAATCGAATTGCAACTGTTGATTTTACAGAGAATATCAGCCTGAGAATTGTACATGGCCATACCCGTGCAATGATGCTACCCCAAATTAAGATTGGCAATCAAACCCTGGTGTATATGGCAGATTTGATTCCATCGGTTCACCATATTGGACTGCCTTATATTATGTCGTATGACTTATTTCCTTTTACTACCCTGCAAGAAAAAAAATGTTTTTTGCAAGAAGCGCTGGAAGAAAATTATTGGCTTTTTTTCGAACATGACCTAAGCGTTGAATGCTGTAATCTAAAAATGACAGAAAAAGGTATTCGAAAAAATCAAACAGGTCTGTTAGCCGATTTAATACAAGGTTAATTATTTTCTGGCTTCAATCAGTGAACTGAGTGGATAGCGTAAATTATGATATCCCATCATGTCGGCCTTGATACTGCCTACCACAATCGGGCTCTCCACTCTTAATGGAATATGGTTTGCATCATCACTCACCCAAACCGTCATTTTTTCTCCACCCTCAAACAGAGTACCCTTAACCAATAGAGGTTTAAACTTAATGGCATTAAAAGTTCCATAACGCGTTTTAATTACTTCCTTACCGAGGTATTTTATGTATAAATTAAAAACCTCATTATCCAAAAACATCGAAAAAGGAATCTTGTCTTCCGGTTGATACTTATTGAAATTGATATTTCTGGCATAATAAATAGAACTCAATACATCTTGAATACAATTGGGTATGGTGTAAGTTTTCTCAGTTGTTGTTGCCTGATGGGTTTGGTGATTGAAAACAATATTTTCATACTTTTTAAAATTACCTTCTTCTATATTTCTAATAAACCTCAACGGCTGCAGCGTACCGGTATCAATGATAGATTCATATCGGTCACGCACTTTAAAAATCCAGTCATACCCCGAATTGCTACTCCCGGTTCCAACCAGCTGATATGCCGGCTTTTGTTGATGAGTAACAGATTTTACACTAAACTGAGCATTTCCGGCATGAACATAAATGCCAATAACCGTGTAATATACGTGGAAGTCTACCTGCTCACCATCCCGAAAAGACAAGTTTTTGATGCCCCCACAAAACTCATCCTTCTGAGGAGTAAATGCCCAGGTAATCAGTAATGTAATTATGAGAAAAACTTTTTTCATTCCGCATCTCTTTTCTTACGGGTAAAGATTCTCACTCCCAATACCAGCAAACTCCCAGCCAAAGCAGGAATAATTAAATTGATCATCCAAATTCCTGCAGTTGTTGCCAATATACCCGCTGCATTAGCACTAACCAGCGAAAATAAACTCAGACCTATTTGCCCGCGAAACCCCAGCTCAACCAATGCAATGGAAGGTACCAATGCCAACAACAGCATCATCAATGAAACCAACGCTGCTGCTGTAAATAATTCTACTTCCACTCCGAATAAACGGAACAGAATAATATACTGAGCCGTATATATAACGAACCGGAGTGCAGAAAGTAGTAAAATGATTGTTAATCCTCTTAAAGGAAGCAGGGCGAGTTTTTCGAGGAAGAAATCAAATTTCTTTATAAAGGGTATGCTAAGTAAAAATCCAACCAGCTTTGCAGGATGAAAATAAAAGATTGCATACAACAAATTTGCAACACCAAAAATCACCACAATCAATCTCAGCCAATTGCCCGAAAGGTCACTGCTTACCAAGGGGATTTCGGGATGATAAATGAGCCAATATAATAATGCTAACCATCCAGCAATACCCGTAATACATATCTGACTCAAACTTCCGGCAAAAGATAAAACTGCCCCCCTGATCCTATTGCCGTCTGCGAGATATACCGCCCTGCCCGCAAATTCCCCCAAACGGTTTATGGTTGAAAAAGCCAGTGCCTGTCCTGTAAAAACCGCACGAACCGCTCTCCAAAAAGTAATATGCTCAATAGATTTCATTAAATACTGCCACTTAAAGGATTCTACGCCCCAATTCAAAAACATTAAAATAAAAACAGCCATCCAGGCAATTGCATGATCAAGCGAAAACGCCTCCCATATTAGCTGCCTCGAACTCTCAAGATTGGGCTGATGTAGAATTTGGGAACGAATAGAATAAATCAGCCAACAGAATAGGATCGGGCCTATCACATAATTGATCAACTTTTTATGTCGGGGCTGAAGGCTAAACATGACAAATGCAAAGAACGATGTTTATAGGCAGATAGAAAAGCGTATTCTGGGAGACTAAGGGTTTTGTAATCATTTCAATGAAGATTTTTTGCAAGAAAAGAAAAAAAGAGTAAAGCAAAACCTATGAAAATTAAGAAAAGATTAGTCAGAAAATGAAAAAGAAAGCTTGTAATTTCATGTCTCATTGAAAAAAAATAATATCATATTGGGAATTGATCCCGGGAGTTTGGTAATGGGATATGCTTTGCTTAACATTGAAAGCAATACGCCAAGGGTTTTGTTAATGGATGTACTGCAATTATCGAAGGTGAAAGATATTTATGAGCGCCTTCACCTGATTCATCAAAAAGTAGCTGAATTAATTCAATTATATCAACCTAATGCTTTTGCAATTGAAGCCCCCTTTTTTGGAAAAAATGTACAAAGTATGCTGAAATTGGGAAGGGCACAGGGAGTTGCCATCGCAGCTGCCATGCAGGCTGGAATAGAAGTTACCGAATATTCACCCAAAAAAGTAAAGCAATCAATTACAGGAAATGGTAATGCCAATAAAGAACAGGTTTGGAAAATGTTACAAAGCATTCTTCAAATTGATGAACAGCCTAGTTATTTTGATGCAACAGACGCCTTATCAGTAGCACTCTGCCATCACTATCAACAAAAATCCATACTGCAAACAGGTACCCAAAAAAAGCTATCGGGTTGGGAAGATTTTGCCAAACAACATCCACATCGCATTGCGCAAAAGAAAGGTTAATACCTAAATAGATATTGCTTCAACAATTTTCTGCTGAATCTCAACTAATTTTTCGGGAGAAACTGTTAATTTTTTATAATTGAAATTCAAGTCATTTGCCGAATTAATCGGCAATAAATGAAGATGCGCATGCGGCACATCTAAACCCAAAACAATCATGCCACAACGGTTGCAGGGAAATGATTTTTCAATAGCCCGAGCTATGGGCTTTGCAAATAATAATATTTGCGAAAGATAATCATCCCCTAAGTCAAAAAATTTATCAACTGTTGTTTTCGGAACTACCAACACATGGCCCTCTACCTGAGGATAGATATCGAGAAATGCCAGAAAATGGTCGTTCTCTGCAATTTTGTAACAGGGTAATTCGCCCAAAATAATTTTAGAAAAAATAGTCATGCTGAATCAAGTGCTTGAGTATAAGCAATTCAATCTATACAGAAATATCATCAATCCGAAATTTCAAAATTCCTGTAGGAACCTGAATTTCTGCAACATCGCCTCTAACTTTTCCCATCAACCCCTTTCCAATAGGTGATCCAGCAGAAATTTTTCCCTGCTTTAAATCTGCCTCTTTTTCTCCTACAATCTGATAGGTTAACACCTTGTTGTTGGCAAGATTGGTAATGGTTACTTTTGTTAAGATGGTAACCTTACTGGTATCAATTGAACTGGTATCAACAATTTTTGCATTAGCAATCATTCCCTCCAGTTGCTTGATTTTTGCTTCTAACATACCCTGTGCTTCTTTAGCAGCATCATACTCGGCGTTTTCTTTTAAATCGCCTTTTTCTCTTGCTTCTGCAATTGCCCTGGAGGAAGCCGGCCGATCTACCGATTTCATTCGCTGCAATTCCTCACGCATCTTCTCAAAGGTTTCCCGCGTTACATACATATTTGCGTCTGCCATAGCCTTTCGTTTAGGTTAGGGAAAAAAAATACAACGCCTCAGATTACTGCGGCGTTGTAATATGCAAAGCTAACAAAACTTTCCGTTCAAATTAAGTTAAATACAAAGAAAAATAATTTTATATTTAATATTATTTTATTTATAATAAAATGTTTATCATTATATTAATAGAATTTAATTGCTAATTCACTCTTAAATACCTTCCCTACCAGTATAGCTAACCCATTCCCAGTTTTTGCAAAATCACTTCCGACATTTTCCGAAAAGCCTGTTTACTATAACCCGCAATATGAGGAGTTATTAAAACCCGATTATGCCCCAATAAATATTGTAATTGTTCCCGCTCTTTTTCAGAATAGGTAGTTAATTGCTCATTTTCCAATACATCCAATGCAGCTCCTCTTATTTTGTTTCGCTCGAGTGCCATGCATAGTGCAGCTGTATCTACCAAGCCACCCCGGGCTGCATTGATAAACAATGGTTGCCGTTGAAGGGCTTCAAAAAAATTGATATCTGCATACCATTTGGTTTCTTCTGTTAATGGTAGGTGCAGACTGATTATATCTGCTTGTTCCTTTACCGCTTCAATCGTTGATTCTCTAACATATTGATTTGAAAAACCCGATTTATATTTATCATGTGCCAATACGTTTATACCAAAGGGTTCCAGTAAGCGTGCAAATGAAGCACCCGTATGCCCGTATCCGATAATACCAATTGTTTTTCCACTTAATTCTTCGTGCCGCTGCATTTCCCGAATCCATATCCCTTGTTTTACTTCTCCTGAACTAATTGGAATATTTCGCAAGAGCGATAAAACCATGGCAAGTACATGTTCGCCAACTGAACCGCAATTACCTTCCGGACTACTGATGCATCGTATGCCTTTTTTTTCTGCATATACTGTATCAATGTGTTCCATGCCACTTCCCAGGCGGGCGATCCATTGTAACTGTTTCGCCTGTTCCAGCAATGCTGCATCCAATTGTGGATGAGTAGAAATAACCATCCCGGTAAAACGGGAAATTTGCTCCAGTAACCAGGCACGGTTGGGCCTTTCGTGCACTTCAATTGTGTAACCCGCCTCTTGCAAGCCTTCCTGCAAACAGGGATGTGTGGGTGCTGTTATCAATACTACCGGAGCCATATTCTCACGATACTTAATTCATTAAATAGGTTAACCTTGCAAAATCAGCAACATTTAATTGTTCGGCACGCTTCTGAAAAATGGGATCTTGTAAAACAACCTCATCAAAAAGACCCTTCACAGCATTTCGTAACATTTTTCTCCGCTGGTTAAATGCTGTTTTCACCAAAACCCAAAAAGCCCGTTCAGATTTTACCTGCACATCCTGCTGCTTTCTTTTGAGGCGAATTACTCCACTCATTACTTTGGGTGGAGGAATAAAACTTTCGGGACGAACATCAAATAAATATTCAACATCATAATATGCCTGCACCAATACACTAAGAATACCATATACCTTTCCACCAGGTGGTGCAACAATCCGTTCAGCTACTTCTTTTTGAAACATACCAATCATTACGGGTATATAATCTTTCCATTCTAACACCCGAAATACAATTTGGGAAGAGATATTATATGGAAAGTTCCCAATCATAGTAAAGGGTTCAGAAAAAGGAAGCGGGATTTGTAAAATATCGCCTAATATAATTTTTCCCGCAAGAGCTGGGTAGGTTGTAAGCAAATACTGCTCCTTCTCCTCATCTAACTCTACCGCCTTAAAATCTAATCCCTCAATCGTATATAACCAACGGGTTAATGCCCCGGCACCCGGACCAACCTCCAGCAATCTGGCACCATCGGTTTCCTGCCATACCGACACAAGCTTTTCACAAATACTTTCATCTTTCAGAAAATGCTGTCCGAGCGATTTTTTGAGGGTATACTGCATATAACAAAAGTACATCATTTACCCTGCTAAAGCTTTTACAGGGGCAATTGAGGGTAATAGTGGATAGGATTCAGTAATTTTACCTGTAAATATTTTCCATGAGCAACGAACAACAGAAACCGGTTATTGGATTTACAACCGGCGACCTGAACGGAATTGGCATCGAATTGGTGATAAAAACACTTTCGGATAGCCGATTACTTGATTTTTGTACACCCATAATTTTTGGGAATAATAAAGCACTAAATTTTTATAGAAAGGGACTTTCGGAATATAATCTGAATTTTTCTCAGCTGAAAGACCTGAATCGTCCTTTTGCTAAGCAGGTAAATTTATATAATTGCTGGGAAGAAGAGGTAGAAATTCACCCGGGTGAGTTAAACCCTGCCGGTGGTAAATATGCTTTGATGAGTTTACAGGCCGCCACCCAAGCCCTTCGAGATAAACAAATACAAGTATTGGTTACAGCTCCCATCCATAAAAAAAACATCTATTCAGAGCAATTTCCCTTTAGCGGACATACCCCTTTTTTCAAAACCATTTTTCAGGTTGCTGATGTGTTGATGATGATGGTATCTGAAAACATGCGCATTGGTGTTTTATCTGAACATATTCCCATACAGGATGCTGCAAAAGCCGTTACCAAAGAATCATTGCGCTCAAAACTCACTATCTTAAACCAAAGTTTGCAAAAAGATTTTGGCATAGCAAAGCCTCGCATTGCAGTGCTTGGATTAAATCCACATGCCGGTGATCAGGGACTGATAGGAAAAGAAGAAGAATCCATTATTATACCTGCTTTGAAAGAAGCCCGACAACATATGATGGTTTTCGGACCGTATGCTGCCGACGGATTTTTTGCACGTGGACATCACGAAAAATTTGATGGTATTTTAGCCATGTATCACGATCAGGGGTTAATTCCATTTAAAAGTTTATCAATTGGTGAAGGTGTAAACTACACTGCCGGCCTACCGGCAATCCGCACCAGTCCAGACCATGGAACTGCTTTTGATATTGCAGGAAAAGGCAGAGCAGACCATTCCTCAATGCTGGCAGCAGTATTTGAAGGTATTGAAATTTACAGACAAAGAATGGGATATGCTGAAATGCATAGCAATCCATTGAAAAAAATGAGTGCCCGCCTCATCGCTAATTCAGTGGATGAACGCATAGAAGAAAATTAATCCCATGGCAAATGCCATACATTACATTTCCAATCAACTGATTCGTATTCAAGTAGCTGAGCGGGGTGCAGAAGTATGCGAGCTTTTTCATATTGGCAATCAACTCAATTATCTCTGGAAAGGAGACCCCGTATTTTGGGGCAAAACCAGTCCGGTATTATTTCCAATTGTCGGCAGTTTACGTAATAATGCATATCGCTGGCAAAATAAAACCTATTCCCTTCCCAGACATGGTTTTGCAAGAGAGCTCCCTTTTCAGCTGATACAACAATCTGAAAATACACTGCTTTTTCAATTGGTGCATTCGACAGCAACATTAGCGGTGTATCCTTTTCCATTCAAACTTTCGATCTTATACCACATTGATCAAACTCGCCTAAGCGTTCGTTATCAGGTAGAAAATCCGGCTACTAGCCCTATGTATTTTTCAATTGGCGCTCACCCCGCATTTGCACTACCGCTCGAACCACAATGTGCATATAAAGATTATTACCTGGCATTTTCAACTCCCGAAATTGCCCCCATCTATCCGCTAACCGAATCGGCAGTAATTGTAAATAATCCGAAGCCTTTCTTTCATCATACCAAACATTTGTCCCTATATCCCGAATTATTTTATGGGGATGCCTTGGTATTCAAAAATTTACAATCGAATCAAATTACACTTGCTGCTACAAGCGGGAAGGCAGGCTTACAATTTAATTTTCCCAACACGCCTTATTTTGGAATCTGGAGTGCAAAAAATGCCCCATTTATTTGCCTGGAACCATGGCATGGCATAGCTGATACAGAAAATGCAACCGGAAATCTGGAAGAAAAGGAAGGAATTATAACTTTACTTCCTGGCAATATTTTCACTAGCGAATGGAGTGTTACCTTATTTTGAAAAAATCAAACTAAAGCAATTACTTTACAAAAACTGCATCCGGTACACCTTGATTAATTGTGTATGCTGAATATACAATTTCAACTTTGCCCTTTCGGTTTTTTAACTTTTCAGCTTCGGAGATTGGCTTGGCTTCTTCTTCAAATTCTAAAGTAATTCCTTTAGGGAGTTTATAATCTTTTGTATTGAAACTAAATATCACCTTATCTGGCAAAGCATATTGTTGATATGCGCCATATTGCATCAACATTTCATAGGTTCCATTTTCGCGCGTAGAAGTTACTGCTTTCATAACCAGTAAAGCAGCCTCCTGGATATACAAAGTAGTTAAAATGATTTCACTGTTTTCATTGAGCGGAAGCAATTTCACCACTTTTGTTTTAACGCCTTCTACAGTTGCTTCTCCTGCTGCTAATGCAACAAAATTTGCCGTTGTGAGTAAAGAATTCAAGTTGATGGATACCCCACCTTTTGGCAACAGAGAAATTCCACCCTCTTTTTTTATTGAAAATCGATTGGGTTTTTTAAAATATACTTTCACCTTCCCTACGGGTGCTTTTATAAATGATACATCCGTTTTCATTGTGCCAACAGCCATATAATCTTTTACCTGGTCAATCTTTGCCTGCACTTTTTGCACGAGGGCAGTCATATCCTGTGCGCCCACACGAACCGAACATACTATTGAAACGATTAGAAAAAATAATGATTTCATGTCTATACAATATAATTAGCTAAGAATATCTTTTTTCCGGAACACCCATATAGAGATGCACAAGAAAAGAATGATGTGAACAAATAGTATGATAGCTGAATGCACAATACGATCGGGATTTTGAATCGTTCCGCTGATGGCTTCATTGGCATCATTTACTTTGATATCGAAAAATTCCTTCCATCCAATCATATGGGTAGTGAACAAATATGGTTTCACATAACCAAACAAAGGAATATTGAGTGTACTGAGAATGGTTAAAAATACAATGATACTCATAGTAGCAACAATGGGGCCAATTGAATTATTGGCAAACAAACTCAATAAAAATCCCAATGCGGCAACTGTACTCATTGCCAAAGCCGCAAAAGCAAATGCCCCACAATATCTCCAGAATATATCCTGTTCCCTCAGTAAAACCACATAATTGCTTTTTAGCAAAAACAAGTCATCGGTTCCAAAAATCAGCATATTTAAAAACAGGGCTAATATAGCAAGCCAGATGAGCAATGCAATCGTATACACCAATGTTGCCAAAAACTTTGCGCATAAAAATGCATCTCTGCTGATAGGCTTGGTAAGTAATAATCGTAAGGTTCCTATATTAGCTTCTCCGGAAATCATATCAGCCGCAACAAGCGCAATTAACAAGGGAACGTGAACCAGTAATACCTGCAATACAATATAACAAACCTGATATCCATTTAAAATATTTCCTTCTATTGTTATAGAGGATGTGATATCCCGCATCATAAATTCTACATACTGATCTCCATCCAGTTTCAATCCAAACTGAATAATGCCTATTAAACCCGTTATTGCTGCAAAAGCAATATAAGTTCGCGGCCTACGGAATATTTTATATACTTCAATTTGAAAGAGTGTCCACATAACCGGGTGTAGTAACTTGTAAAAAATAATCTTCCAGAGAATGCCGGGGTTGCAGGGCAACTACGGGTATTTGTAATTGAACCAACGACTGATGAAATTCAGGAATACGACTACGATGCATTTGCAGGTGAATACCTTCGGGTGTAATTTTTTGTAAATAAATGGCCCAATTGGATGTTTGTAATTGAGCGAAAGCATCCTCATTATGCAAAGTGTTCAATACAATCGTTGTATGTGCAGGATCAAATAATTCAGTTGCCTTTCCTTCCTTTATTTTTTTGCCCTTGTGTATAATCAACAATTCGGTAGCTACTTGTTCAATTTCGTTGAGTAAGTGGGAGGAAACAATAACTGTTTTTTTCATTTCCCTGCTTAGATAAACAATCAAGTGCCGAATATCTGCTATACCCTGCGGATCCAGTCCATTCGTTGGCTCATCCAGAATAATCAAATCGGGTTGATGCACCAATGCAATGGCAATGCCTAAACGCTGTTTCATTCCCTGTGAAAAACCCGAAACCGCATCTGTTGCTCGATGTGCCAACCCTACCTGTTCCAATTGTTCCATTAAATAACTACGCTTGGGTCGGTAACCACTAAGGCGTGCAAATAATTGCAGGTTACTATAAGCAGATAAATAGGGATACACATCCGGTTTCTCAATCACTGCACCGATACGCTGCAATATTTCTTTTTTATGTTTAACCAATGATAACCCAAACATTTCAATTTCCCCAGAGGTTGGCATGATGAGTCCTGCCAGCATTCGAATAGTAGTACTTTTTCCGGCACCATTCTGTCCGAGAAACCCATAAACCGAACCCGCAGTTACCGAAAAGGATAATTCATCCACTGCCCGGATATTGGAAAATTGTTTGGTGAGAGACCTAACTGTAATCAATGCAGCCATAACGTGATAACATTCAAAAACAATAAGTGTTCTATGGAATTTAACGCGAGTTATTATTTAACAAAAAAATACCTGCAATAAAAAACCCCGCAAATGCGGGGCTTTACTTTCAAACATTATTTGTAATGCGCTGCTATCCCTTTTGCCAAATCAGTAAGTTCGGCCAAACTGTTATCGTTCAGCTGACCCTTTTTAAACTCGGCCAAAACATGCGGCAACTTATTTTCTAATTCAAGCAAAAATTGTGTTTCAAATTCTTTTACTTTTTTCACTGCCACTTCTTTTAATAAACCTTGAGATCCCAGGTAAATAATGGCTACCTGTTTTTCAACTGACATAGGTGAATATTGTGCCTGTTTCAGGATTTCCACGTTACGGGCACCTTTATCAATTACGTTTTTAGTTGCAGCATCCAAATCACCTCCAAATTTAGAGAAGGCTTCCAGCTCACGATACAGCGCCTGGTCGAGTTTCAAAGTACCGGCCACTTTTTTCATCGATTTAATTTGAGCATTACCACCTACCCGGCTTACTGAGATACCTACGTTAATGGCAGGACGAATACCGGCATTGAACAGGTTACCTTCCAGGAAGATTTGCCCGTCGGTAATTGAAATTACGTTAGTAGGAATATAAGCAGATACGTCACCCGCCTGTGTTTCAATGATAGGTAAAGCTGTTAAAGATCCGCCTCCTTTCACCAAGTGTTTGATAGAAGCCGGCAAATCATTCATATTGCGGGCAACCTCATCATTGTTAATTACTTTGGCAGCTCTTTCCAATAAACGGCTATGTAAATAGAATACATCTCCAGGATAAGCTTCCCGTCCGGGCGGACGTCTTAACAACAAGGATACTTCGCGGTAGGCCACAGCTTGTTTAGACAAATCGTCGTAAATAATCAATGCAGGGCGGCCGGTATCACGGAAAAATTCACCAATTGCAGCGCCAGCAAAGGGAGCATAAAATTGCAAAGGAGCAGGATCGGAGGCAGAAGCACAAACAATGGTAGTGTAGGCCATAGCACCATTATCTTCTAAAGTCTTCATCACCCCTGCTACCGTAGAAGCTTTTTGTCCGATGGCAACATATATACAATAAACCGGATTACCCGCTTCAAAAAATTCTTTTTGGTTTATAATCGTATCAACGCAAATAGCCGTTTTACCGGTCTGACGGTCACCAATTACTAACTCACGCTGCCCCCTACCAATTGGAATCATGGCATCAATTGCTTTGATACCGGTTTGCAATGGTTCTTTTACGGGTTCACGATAAATTACCCCGGGAGCTTTTCTTTCCAGAGGCATTTCATATAATTCTCCTTGCAAAGGACCTTTTCCATCAATGGGTTCTCCAAGTGTATTGATTACTCTTCCTACAACACCTTCCCCAACTTTGATAGAAGCAATTTGTCCGGTTCTTTTAACCTTAGCTCCTTCTTTAATACCATCTCCTTCTCCCATCAATACCACGCCCACATTATCTTCCTCAAGGTTCAGGGCTATCGCCTTTACTCCATTATCAAATTCAACCAGCTCACCACTGCGAACTCCGTTTAATCCATACACGCGGGCAATTCCATCTCCCACTTGTAATACCGTTCCCACTTCTTCCAGGTCGGCGCCTGCATTAAAATTGCTCAGCTGCTGACGCAAAATCGCTGATATTTCATCAGGTTTAATGTCTACCATGATTGATATATTTTTTAATTGTTAGTTGATTATATAAACCGCATTAGCGGATGTTATGAACAAATAAATTTTTATCGAACTGCCGCTTTATGTCTTTCAGATCTCTCAAAATACTGGCATCCAGCAACTGATTATCGAGTTCCAGCATGAATCCACCAATGATATTTTCATCTACCACAGTTTCCAGTTGCACGATGCTTAATCCCTTTTCCTTTTTAACTTTTTCCTCAATAAGTTGCTTTACAGCATCTCCAACTGGAGTAGCAGTGGTTAACACCACGCGATGAATGCCTTTGATTTCCTGATATTGTTCTATAAATGCATTCGCCATCTCAGGCAAATCAGCTTCACGACCTTTTTTAACCAATAATGTGATAAATGCCTCGGTAAGTGGACTAATTTTACCTTTTGTGACTGCATCAAGAATTTTATTTTTCTGGTCAGACTTAATAATCGGACTTCTTAGCAGATTAACAAATTCGCGGCTTTGTTTACAAACTTCAGCTACATAGCACATGTCGGCATACACAACTTCCAGCTTTCCCTGTTCCTGAGAAAGGCTTACCAAACTTTTGGCGTAACGGGATGCTAAACGGGGATTGGGCATATTTAGTTCAATTTCACTCCTTCAGCTAATTCGTTGATATATTTTTCTTGTTCAGGTTTATTGCTGAGTTCTTTTCTGAGAATTTTTTCACTCACTTCTATTACCAATGCACCCACCTGATTTTTTACATCGGTTAAAGCTGCATTTTTTTGCTGGTTGATAGCCAGTTGAGCCTCCGCAACAATTCGGTCATATTCAGCTTTTGCCTTTTCTTTTGCATCGCTGATCATTTTTTGAGTTTGTTCGCGGGTTTCTTTCATCATCTGACTGCGTTCTTCTCGCGCCTGTGCCATCATTACCTCGTTCTCATTTTTGAGGGCAGCCATTTCGCCTTTTACTCTTTCGGCAGTAGCAATAGCTTCTTCAATGTTTTGCTCACGCTCTTTCAAACCTTTGATGATTGCTGGCCATGCAAATTTTGCCAAAACAAAAAACACTACCAAAAAAGCGAGCAGGGTCCATATCAGTAACCCCGGATCGGGACTCAGTAATTTCATAATCTACTTTTTATATTCAGTTTCAATCTTCTAAAAGAACCGCATTCGCTGCCCTGTGCGTTGAATGCGGTTGTTGTTTGTTTACCTGCGCTGATATTTTATAATACCATTGCAAGGAAGCCTACGATAATTCCGAACAGGGCAGCACCTTCAACAAGGGCTGCAGCCAGAATCATGTTAGCACGAATGTCGTTCATGGCTTCAGGCTGGCGAGCAATGCTTTCAACAGCACCCTTACCGATCTGGCCAATTCCTAAACCTGCACCAATAGCAGCTAAACCGGCACCAATGGCACCACCTGCATTTGCTACGGCTTCCAGTAAAATAAAATTCGAACTCATGATCATTGTATTTATAGTGAAAAAAAACAATTAATGATGGGCAGCCTCTGAATGTGCATGTTCGCCTTCAAATGCCGCTCCAATAAATACCGCAGTAAGATTCGTAAATATGAATGCCTGTAAAAAAGCCACCAGCACCTCAATCATATATATGAATACAGTAAATCCAATTGCTACAGGAGAAGTTGCCCAACCCGCTACCGAACTCATCTGACCAAAAATGAAAATCAAAGAGATCAAACAAATAATAATTATGTGACCCGCAACCATGTTCGCAAACAAACGGATAATCAAAGCAAAAGGCTTTATAAACACGCCCAGAAATTCAACTAATACGAGTATGGGCTTAACAAAACCGGGAACCCCAGGTGGGTTAAAAATATGTCCCCAAAAATGTTTGTTCGTACTGAATAAAATCACCACAAATGAAATCAATCCCAACACCACTGTAAAAGCAATGTTTCCGGTTACATTTGCCGTTCCCGGTATCAAGCCAAATATATTATTAATTAGAATAAAGAAAAATGTAGTGAGCAAATAAGGGAGATATTTTTCATATTTATGACCCAAATTCGGCTTGGCAACTTCATCCCTTACAAATGTAATAACGGGTTCCAATAAATTTTGCTTTCCCTTAGGGGCCGATTTCACACCCACTCCTGCCTTATACGAAGAGGCAATGGAAGTCATCAGCCAAACCAATATCGCCAATGCAAACAGCATTTGAGCAACATTGCGGGTGATAGATAAATCAATAACTTTTACGTCTTCAGCCTCTGAACCATCCTCCTTAATAGGTATGATCTTATTATCTTCCATTTTATATCCCTCATAAGTAGCATGCCCATGCTCGAAGCGAGAAGACATAAATATATTCCATCCTCGTTGTGGAGAATAAACAATTACAGGGAGTGGTAAGGATACAGGGTGCAGATTTCCGGCTGCATCATGGTATTCAGTCAGGTGATACTCGTGATTGTCTAAAATATGTCCAAATATCACTTCAGCAGCATCAAAATCTTTTTTCTTTTCTCCTGCATTTTCATGAGCAGCGGCCTCATGATTTTCCTGTGCATTTAGACTAGGAGCAAACATTAATAAAAAAAGGCTCAAAACCGCTACCAGACAATATTTCATGCTTCTGAACAACATACCAGTTTTTAAATTTGCGGCAAAGATAGGGGGATGTGCGGAAAAGCAGGGTGGAAAACTGAAAAAAGTGCAAAACTTCTCAGGTTTGGGGGCAAGTCGGCTGTTAAGGCAGCTTACAAATTTTACTGGCAGGTAAAATATAATATACGAAAAAAAATGCACAATAGCAAATAAATCGGTAACATGCTGTAAACCAATTTCTTACAATCCATTTTCCTTAAATTGCCTTGCATGCAATTTACTGTAGATTCCTCCTAGAGCCAATAAACTGGAATGGGTTCCGGTTTCCCTAATGGTTCCATCGGTAAGCACAATAATCTGATCTGCTTTTTGAATAGTACTTAAGCGATGCGCAATTACTATGGCCGTTCTACCACTGATGAGTTTGTCGATTGCCTGTTCAATTAAATGTTCGGTTTCAGAGTCAACGGAAGAGGTAGCTTCATCCAAAATAAGCACCGCGGGATTGTATAATAATGCCCGAATAAATGAAATAATCTGCCGCTGACCCAGGCTAAGGGTATTTCCCCGTTCCATCACATGGTAATCGTAACCTCCCGGTAATTGCATAATAAAATCGTGCACCCCCATCATACGGGCAGCGGCTTCTACCTGATTTCTATGAATAGCATCATTCCGCAGTGTTATATTCTCTAGCACTGAACCGGAAAATAAAAATACATCCTGAAGTACAACGCCGATATTACTTCGCAACAGCTCCAAATCATAATCACGAATATCAATCCCATCGAGAAAAATATTACCTCTTTCCAAAGGATATAGGCGGTTGAGCAGACTAACAATACTGCTTTTACCACTCCCGGTTGGCCCCACCAGTGCAGTAGTTGTTCCTGCGGGCACTTTGAATTGAATATGCTTTAATACATCCCGCTCTGAATCGTAACCAAAACTCACATGTTGAAATTCAATTTCCCCCTTTATGATTTCAGGACGATATGAATTTACCGGATTATTAGGAGTAGTATCAGGATTATCAAGCACTTTTAAAACCCGCTCCCCGGCTATCATTCCCATTTGTAGTACATTGAACTTATCGGCAATCACCCGCAGCGGACGAAAAATTTGATTGAGGTATAAAATAAAAGACACCAGCAACCCTGCTTCGGCCGCACCTCCCGATACCCACCAAACCAATAAGCCGATGCTAAATGCCAAAACCACTTCTACCACCGGAAAAAAAACGGAATAGGCAAAAATGGCCTGGATATTGGCATTGCGATGGGATGCATTAATAGATGAAAACTTTTTCATTTCACGATCTTCAGCAGAAAATGCTTGTACCACTTGCATCCCGGTGATATGCTCCTGCACAAAAGCATTTAGCTGAGCTACCGAATTGCGCACCTGCGTGAAACTCTTATTTACACTCTCTTTAAAATAATAAGTAGCAGCAATCAAAATAGGAAAAGGTATCAAACTTACCAGGGTCAACTTCCAGTTTATCCAAAACATGGTACCCAATGTAATAATGATGGTAAGCAAATCTGCAATAATGGGAATAAACCCGTCAGAAAAAACATCATTGATACTTTCAATATCATTTATTGTTCGTGTAGTAAGTGTTCCGATAGGAGTTTTGTCGAATTGCCTCAATTCCAGCTTAACAACTTTTTGAAATACCGCTTTACGCAAATCATTCACCACCCATTGCCCCAACCTCGCCGTTGTAAATGAAAACAGAAATCGTACTGATGTTTCCATCAGCAAAAACAACAATTGAAATACCGTTACCATAATTATAAAAGTAACTGCATCTGCTCCGAAAGGGGTTCGCCAAATACCGGTAACCCATGCAGGCCAGTGAACAGGCATTCCCATTGCTTTATCCAAAGTAACCTGAATCAAATAAGGTCGAACAGGAGCAAAAATTGCCATACAAATGGCTAATAACCAGCTGCCATACCAGGCTTTTCGGTAGGGCTGAACAAATACAAAAAGTTTTCTTCCAATACTCAAATTAACAGCACCGGGTGAAGAGGTTGTACTCGACATATTTACAAAGGTAACCAACCGAAAGCAGGGAAAACGACCCTGTATAAAATAATGTGGCAAGGCTTCTGTTCAATATTGATATACCCCAACATCGCCCGTCTTTTTTGTATATTTGTAATCGGATGGAAACAGCACAGGAAATAACGCCCAAAGACGTATTACCGGTTTATAATCTGGATACAGAACAGGAAAAAAAAGAAATTGTTCGGCATTATCGAGCCCTTATGCGTAGTCTGCGCCCCAAGCTGAAAAAAGGCGACAGAGAAGTTGTTCGGAGATCTTTTGAGATGGCTGCCGAAGCTCATAAAACCATGCGCCGAAAAAGTGGTGAACCTTATATCCTGCATCCTATTGCCGTTGCTATGATTTGTGTGGAAGAAATTGGTTTAGGAGTTCGCAGTACAATTTGTGCACTTCTGCACGATACCGTTGAAGATACCGACCTAACACTGGAAGATGTAGAACAGGAATTTGGGACAGAAATATCCAAAATTGTGGATGGCCTTACCAAGATCTCCACCGTTATGGACACTAATACCAGTCAGCAAGCAGAAAACTTTAAAAAAATTCTGCTTACGCTTACGGATGATCCTCGGGTGATTTTGATTAAGCTTGCCGACCGGCTGCACAACATGCGCACCCTGGAGCACATGAAAAGGGAGAAGCAGTTAAAAATCGCTTCTGAAACAATTTGGGTATATGCCCCTTTGGCCCATCGGATGGGTTTATATAATATTAAAACAGAACTGGAAGACCTCTCCATGAAATACATGGAGCCGGAAAACTATAAAGAGATTGCTAGAAAATTGGCTGAAACCAAACGAGAGCGAACCCGCTATATCAATGAGTTTATCCGACCACTAAAAGAAAAAATTGATGCAGCAGGATTTCATTTCGAAATTTATGGCCGTCCAAAAAGTATCCATTCTATCTGGAATAAAATTAAAAAGAAGGGGGTTGCATTTGAAGAAGTGTACGACCTTTTTGCTATTCGTGTAATATTAGATTCACCTCCCGAAAAAGAAAAAGAAGATTGCTGGAAAGTATACTCCCTCATAACTGATGAATATTCGCCTGCACCCGAAAGAATGCGTGACTGGCTAAGTAACCCAAAAAATAACGGATATGAAGCCTTGCACACCACCGTGATGGGACCACAGGGTAAATGGGTAGAAGTTCAAATTCGCAGTAAACGCATGAATGAAATTGCAGAAAAAGGATTAGCTGCACATTTTAAATATAAAGAAGGTACCAACGATGAAGACAGGTTCGATAAATGGTTCGGACAAATTCGGGAAGCATTGGGTAGTCAGGATACTGATGGGGTTGATTTCTTACAGGATTTCAAAACATCATTTCTGGCTGAAGAAATTTATGTTTACACTCCCAAAGGAGAAGTAAAAATGCTGCCTACCGGAAGTACGGCGCTTGATTTCGCATTTGCCATTCACAGTGCTATCGGATCAAAATGCATAGGAGCCAAAGTACATCACAAGCTTGTTCCGCTTAGTCATAAGCTCAGAAGCGGTGACCAAATAGAGATTATAACCAGCAATAAACAAAAACCATCAGAAGATTGGCTTGGATTTGCCGTTACTGCAAAAGCAAAAACAAAAATTAAAGATGCCCTCCGGGAAGAAAAAAGAACAATTGCTGAAGAAGGAAAATATACATTACAAAGAAAACTGGAAAATATGGGTGCAGCATATAGCACTCATAATATCGAAGAATTAGTGCAATATTATAAGCTGCCCTCTCCCCTTGATTTACATTATAAAATTGCTACCAAAGCCATCGATCTTAGGGAACTGAAGGAAGCCACCTTGCATGGAGATAAAATCGAATTCCCAAAAACAAAATTACTCCCACAAGAAACCTCCGATACTACAGCCCGACCTCTTAATAAAAAAGATTCTGAACTGATTATTTTTGGGGAAAGCAGTGATAAAATCATGTATCAGCTGGCAAAATGTTGCCACCCCATTCCAGGCGATGACGTGTTTGGATTTGTAAGTACCGGAAAAGGAATGATTATACACAGAACAGCTTGTCCGAACGCACCCCAACTCATGGCGAACTATTCTCATCGAATAGTAAAAACTAAGTGGGCAAAGAATAAAGAAATTTCTTTTCTTACCGGACTTCGCATCATTGGGCTAGATGACGTTGGTGTTGTTAATAAGATCACCAATGTGATTAGCGGTGATTTGCGTATCAATATTTCAGGACTAAGCATTGAATCAAGAGAAGGAATGTTTGAAGGAACAATTAAGGTATTCGTTCATGATAAGGAAGAATTAGATGAATTGGTGAAAAGATTAAGTTCTTTACAGGGTATCCAACAAGTTGAACGGTTTGAAACCGAAAATGCCGGTTAGCGGAATCATTTATCCTCATTTATACACACATTGTATAATTTAATGTAGAATATCTCATTTTACTGAATATCGTCGCTTATTTTTGTGCACTATTAATTTAATACTTGTATGGTAGATGTTATTTTGGGAATGCAGTGGGGAGATGAGGGAAAAGGCAAAATAGTTGATTATTTTGCTCCCCGCTATGATATTATTGCCCGCTTTCAAGGTGGACCCAATGCCGGTCATACGCTCTATGTAGAAGGCAAGAAAATGGTACTTCACCAAATTCCTTCAGGCATATTTCATCAAAACACAATCAATATTATTGGTAATGGAGTAGTATTAGATCCGGTAACATTGAAAAGAGAGTGTGATGCAGTTGCGGCTTTTGGAATTGATGTAAAAAAGAACCTGTTCATTTCTGAAAGAACCAATATTATTGTTCCCACCCACCGGGCATTGGATAAGGCTTCTGAATTGCAAAAAGGAGAAAGTAAAATCGGAAGCACCCTAAAAGGAATTGGTCCTGCTTATATGGATAAAACAGGCAGAAATGCCATTCGTGTCGGAGATCTGCTTCAGAAAAACTTTACTACTCAATATATTAAGCTCAGACTAAAACATCAAAAATTACTCGATAATTTTCATTTTGTTGAAGATATCACTGCGTGGGAAGAAGAATTTTTTGAAGCATTGGAATTTCTACGCACACTTAACGTAGTTAATGGAGAATATTTTATTAACAATCAAATCAGTGCAGGTAAAAAAGTACTTGCAGAAGGTGCACAGGGAAGTATGCTGGATATCGATTTCGGTACTTTCCCTTTTGTTACCTCTTCCAATACCATTTCAGCAGGGGTTTGTACCGGATTGGGTGTATCTCCCAAACAAATTGGAGAAGTTATGGGAGTAACGAAAGCCTATTGCACAAGGGTGGGCGGCGGGCCCTTCCCAACGGAATTAGAAAATGAAACAGGGGAATTACTCCGTAAAACCGGCAGCGAATTTGGAGCAACTACCGGGCGCCCCCGCAGATGCGGCTGGATTGACCTGGTTGCATTGAAATATGCAGCAATGCTGAATGGAGTTACCCAAATGATTATGACGAAAGCCGACGTGCTGGATGGCTTTGAAGAATTAAAAATGTGTACCGCTTATCAAATGGATGGCAAAACTTGTAAAGAAGTGCCTTACCAGATGAATGGAATTGCAATTGAACCTATTCTGGAATCATTTGCAGGATGGAATACAGACACTACTTCAATAAAAAATGAAGCCGCATTGCCCGATAATATGAAATCATATATCCAATATATTAATGCCTATGTCGGTGCACCTGTAACTGTCGTTTCCAATGGTCCGGGCAGAGATCAAATAGTACATTTGTAAAAAAACTAATTAAAAGAAAAATTTTTTTGGTTTGTATTAAATTGATTACAAAATTTACATTACAAATCCTTTTGGAGTATGGCACCCAAATTAGATAAAGATCCTAAATCCACCCCCAAGAACAACGCAAAAGATGCTGCTTCAGCATCTAAAGCTTCTTCCAAATCTAAAAAACAAATTGAAGAGGATGAAGAAGATAGTTGGGATGATGATGAACCGGTAACCCCAAAAAAATCCGGCAGTACAAAATCTACACGCGCATCAGCTGATGACGACGACGATGAGTTAGATGAAGATGCTCCAGATGATTGGGAAAAATCGGAAGAAGAAGATGATGACTGGGATCCCGACTTTGATGAGTTTGATTTACCTAAAAGCAAAGGAGCTGCTAAAGGTGGGTCTTCGAAGAAAAAAGGAGAAGACGAAGATGACTTTAAAATGGATGAAGACTTCAAGGAATTCGACCTTTTCGGCGAAAAGGGTGGAGGATTTGATGATGATGACGACGATGATTTCTAAATTCCCGGCTAGAAGTGCAGCATAGAAATGCGCAAAGTTTTCCTTTACCTTCAAACATGGATGTATTCAGGCAACAGCTGCTTACCTGGTGCAATCAGTTTTCGTATGCCTGCCTACTAGACTCACGTAAGTTTACTAATTCTTATAGTGAGCTGGATTTGTTGGCGGCAGTTGGAAATAAACCGCTCATTCCCCCCGGTTCCTCTACTCAAGAAGGCTTTCAATATCTAGATGAATGCAAAGATTGGATATTTGGACATTTCGGATATCATGCATTCCACAAATACTACAGCCTACCACAACCGGCAATTGATTCCGACGATTTTTCACATTATTTTTTTTTCTGTCCCGAAACGGTAGTTCAAATCCAAAATGAAAGTATTACCCTCTCAACATTACATTCCAATCCGAGTGCTGTTTTTCAAGAAATAGTAAACAGTATTCTACCTTCTACTTCATCAAAACAACATGCCATCACATTCGAGCCAATTTTATCTAAAACTGAGTACTTGCATCAAATCAGAGAAATCATTGCTCATATTAAAAGAGGTGATTGCTATGAATTAAATTATTGTCAACCCTTTGTAGCAAAAAACATTGTTTTAGAACCTATCGATGCATACAGCCAATTGATGCAGATTTCTCCCAATCCCTTCTCCTGTTTTTACAAACAAAACGAACGATATGTGTTTTGTGCCAGTCCGGAAAGATTTTTGCAAAAAAAAGGGGATAAGCTACGATCGCAACCGATAAAAGGCACCATTCAAAGAAATATTTTCGATGCTGAGGAAGATAAACAGTTAAAAGAAGCCTTACTGGCGAGTGACAAAAATCGCAGTGAAAATATCATGGTGGTAGACCTAGTGAGGAACGATTTAAGTACCATTTGCAAGGAAGGTACAGTTCAGGTTACAGAATTGCTGGGCGTGTATAGCTTTCCACAGGTACACCAGTTGATTTCAACGGTTGAAGGACATTTGCTTCCGGAAACTTCTTTATTTGAAATTTTTAGCCATACATTTCCTATGGGCAGCATGACGGGTGCCCCCAAAAAACGGGTAATGGAATTAATTGATAAGGCGGAACCAACCTACCGGGGTATCTATTCAGGTAGTATTGGATATTTCAAACCCAATAAAGATTTTGACTTCAATGTAGTAATCCGAAGCCTGGTGTATCTACCTAAACAACAAATGCTCAGATTTCATGTGGGGGGAGGAATTACAGCTGGTAGTGACCCGGAACAGGAATATGATGAATGCATGCTGAAAGGAAAAGCCCTGCAACAAATTAAAATCTCGGAATAATTACCGAATCGATTCAGTTCCCTGTAAAATTTTTTGTAAAGACTGGAGTAAGAGATTAGCCTTACTGGATTCAAATAGTTCCTTTTTTCCTGTTCCGGCAGGTAAATGCATGGCATATGTTTTTCCTGAAGCAAGTTCCCGATCGAATGCAGGATTAGCAGCTAAAAAAGCGGATAATTCCATTCCCAATGCCGGAGCAACTACCGAGCTAAGGTACCTGCCACTTATATAAATTTTTTCATGAGAAGCAGCAATCGTTTCCGGTACTTTTGCTTCAAGCTCTCGTTGTTTTACTATTTCAGCCGCCGTTAAAGTAGTTGCTCCACCAGAGCCCTCGAAAATATAATGGGTACCAATGAATTTTTTTACATGATTACGGGTTTCCTCTGGTAAATAATATTGCAAATCCCAAAAATCGCTGCTTCCCGATTTTTTAATAGCCTGACGAACTCTACCAGCGCCTCCATTATAAGCTGCAACAACTAATAACCAATCTCCAAATTCTTTATATAATTCTTTCATTAATCGGGCTGCTGCATGTGTGCTTTTATAAAAATCGGTACGCTCATCATGATACCCCGTTTTTAAGCCAAACCGATGAGCCTCATCCTCCATCAATTGCCAGGGGCCAACTGCTCCGGCCCATGAAACCAAACCCGGGGTTAGATGACTTTCTATGACACTTAAATATTTCATCTCTCGAGGGATACCATAAATCGACAAAATATTATCATATAAATCGAAATATGGCTTTCCCCAAAATTTCATTTTATCCAGTTCCTCTCCCTGTTTACGGATATATTCCTGCACAAAGGTTACTGCCTTTGGATTTAACTGAGCAGTGTAAGGTAAGGTGGGATTAAATTTATCGGAGGTAAATAAACTTTCAAAGCCAATTTTTTTTAGCCGGGATGTATCATTTACCAAGTTTGGAGAGGATAAATCGTTCCATTTGCCTCCTGCCCAGCTACCGGCTATACATGCAAAGGCAATCAGCACGATTTTTGACAGATGCATTGGATTTGTAATACGATTTCCCAACCATTCCATATTGATTTCAATTAAATTAATTGCCCAAAAGTATCCAATATCATGCCAAACAAACCCGTATGGCTATGCCGGCGTTTGGGCCAATTGCAACATTTGCTTTGAAAAACGGAGCAAAGTTACTTCATCAAAATGACTTGTCATTAATTGAAGTCCGAAAGGAAGGCCATTTGTATGCTTGAAGAGTGGTAGGGAAATACCCGGAATGCCCACTAAATTGGCAAAAACTGTATAGATATCGCCCAGAAACATTTCAACAGGATCGGTATTTTTTTCACCCAGACGAAAGGCGGTTGAAGGTACGGTGGGGAGTAAAATTGCCTGATATTGAGAAAAAATGTCGCGGGTTCGGGTTACCAGTAATTGCCTTACCTGCTGGGCCCTGGTAAAATAGGCATCATAATAACCTGAACTTAAAACAAAATTTCCCAGTAATATTCTTCTTTGCACTTCTTTTCCAAAACCCTTTGAGCGGGTATGAGTATACATTTCCTGAAGGGTATTGGCAGACTGGCTATCTCTGAAACCGTATCTTACACCATCGAATCTTGAAAGGTTACTTGATGCTTCCGCGGTGGTTAAAACATAATAGGCAGGCACAATCATATCCAACCATTCAAATTCAATTGGCTCTACCTGGTATCCGGCAGCTATCAGTTTTGAAATAAAAGTTTCTATTTGCTCACGAATATTCACATCCAGAGAGGGGTGTTCTAAAGCTTGTCGGAAATAGGCGATTTTTCGTGATGCAGTTTGGTTATGAAGTAGTGAAGCATATGCAGGAACCGGCTCATCTGAAACGGTACTATCGAAATCATCCTTACCGGAAATAATTTCCAAAGTAATGGCAGCGTCATCAACCGAGTTGGCTAAAATACCAATTTGATCAAAAGAGGATGCATATGCAATCAAACCATATCGGGAAACTCGTCCATAAGTTGGCTTTAATCCAACAATACCACAAAAATCGGCAGGTTGCCTAACCGAACCTCCCGTATCGCTTCCCAAGCTCACCATACACATGCCTGCCTGAACTGCAACAGCAGAGCCCCCCGACGAACCGCCGGGAACACGGGATGGGTCTATAAAATTTTTAACCGGACCAAAGGCTGAATTTTCATTACTGCTACCCATAGCGAACTCATCACAATTTTGTCTGCCAATTATGATAGCTCCCGCATCCAGTAATTTATCAATAACAGTGGCGTTGTAAGTGGATTTGTATCCGGAAAGTATTTGGGAGGATGCAGTTACTGCATGATGTTGGTAAGAGATAACATCTTTAATTCCAACAACTACACCATGCAAGGGACCCACAGCGATTCCCTTTGCTCTGGATTGATCCAGATCTGCTGCCCTTTGAAGGGCCTCTTCTTCAAAAACTTCCAGAAATGCATTGAGGAATGCGCGCTCCCGAATAACAGTGAGGAAATACTGTACTGCCTCCGTACAACTCGTAGTATTTGCTTGCAGCGCCTGGTGATAGTCTTTGATTGTGGTAAAACGAAACAAAGGCTATAAGGATTGATGGAGCAATTAAGCGCCGGTGGTTGTTTTATCTTTTTCTTTGATGCCTTCCTCTATTTCACGCTTAACATTGTCTTTTGCATCATTGAACTCGCGGATACCTTTGCCTAATCCTCTCATAAATTCGGGGATTTTTCTACCGCCAAAAAGCACCAATACCACTAACCCAATCACTAGTAATTCTTGAAAACCTAAACCGCCCATAAAAATAAATTTAGTATGTAAAGTTAATAAACCTTCAATGCAAATCAAAATAAGATTTATTATGAGAATCACAAAAAAAGCTGGTAGCGTATAGCTACCAGCTTGTATGATGTAAACAACCCAATGGGGCAAAAATTAAAATCTTTTTTCTTTAATACGTGCACTTTTACCACTACGCTCACGCAGATAATAGAGTTTCGCACGACGAACTTTACCAGATTTATTCAACTGGATTGAATCGATATTGGGTGAATGAATCGGAAATAAACGCTCAACACCTACCCCATCGGAAATTTTACGAACAGTAAATGAAGCCGTAGCTCCGCTTCCCTGCTGCTTAATAACATCTCCACGGAAGCTTTGGATACGCTCTTTTCCACCTTCCACAATCTTATAATTTACAGTGATATTATCACCGGCCTGAAAGGCAGGATGCTGCTTTTTGGTAGTCAGCTGGTCGTGTACAAATTGAACTGCTGCGTTCATAATTCATCATTTTTGAGGACGGCAAAGGTAGGTAAAATTCAATGAACCTACCTATTTTACAGCCATTATTTTTTATCTGGCCACATTTATAGCCCGTTTTTCCCTGATAACCGTTACTTTGATCTGTCCGGGGTAGGTCATTTCCGTTTGTATTTTCTGGGCGATTTCAAAGCTCAGTTTGTCGCTGTCGGTATCAGAAACTTTATCGGCCTCCACAATTACCCGCAGTTCCCGACCAGCCTGAATTGCATAAGCTTTTTCAACTCCCTGATAAGAAACAGCCAGATTTTCGAGGTCCTTGATCCGCTGCAGGTATTGCTGCATAATTTCCCTGCGGGCTCCCGGGCGGGCACCACTGATGGCGTCGCAAGCCTGAATAATTGGGGAAATCACATACTGCATTTCCATTTCATCGTGGTGTGCGCCGATGGCATTAACAACAGCCGGGTTTTCACCGTATTTCTCGGCAAGTTTTGCACCCAGCAAGGCATGGGTTAATTCTGTCTCCTCATCTGGAACCTTTCCAATATCGTGTAACAATCCGGCACGCTTGGCCAGTTTAGGGTTCATACCCAATTCTGCAGCCATAATCGCACACAAATTGGCGGTTTCTCTACTATGCATTAAGAGATTTTGACCATAAGAAGAGCGGAAACGCATTTTTCCCACAATTCTTACCAACTCTTTATGTAACCCGTGAATGCCCATTTCAATAACAGTACGCTCACCAATTTCAATAATTTGTTCTTCCAGTTGCCGGCGGGTTTTTTCAACCACTTCTTCAATACGGGCAGGGTGTATTCGACCATCTGAAACCAGACGCTGTAAACTAAGCCGGGCAACCTCACGACGAAGCGGGTCGAAAGAGGAAAGTATAATAGCTTCAGGGGTATCATCCACAATCAAATCTACTCCGGTAGCCGCTTCAATCGCACGGATATTTCTACCCTCACGACCAATGATTTGTCCTTTTATTTCATCCGATTCTAAATTAAATACTGTAACAGTATTTTCAATGGTAACTTCCGCGGCAGTGCGTTGAATAGATTGAATAACAATTTTGCGTGCCTCCTTATTCGCCTTAACGCGGGCATCTTCAATAATTTCCTGCTGCAAACTAAGTGCTCGGGATTGAGCTTCCTGCTTTAAACTTTCTACCAATTGATTTCTGGCATCTTCTGCACTCAGGTTGGAAATTTTTTCAAGTCGGCGAATATGTTCTTCCTGATGTTTCTCTAATTCGGTTCTTTTGGTATTCACAACTTCAATCTGCCGATTCAGATTTTCCTTGATACTTTCAATGTCTTTCAATTGCTTATCAAGTGAAGACTCTTTTTGAGCAATCGATTGTTCTTTCTGCTTGATGCGATTTTCGCCTTCACCCACTTTTCGATTTCTTTCCAACACCTCACGCTCATGCTCGGCTTTTAACTGAACAAAACGCTCTTTTGCCTCCAGTTGCTTCTCTTTCTTTATTGTCTCAGCCCTTAATTCGGCTTCTTTGATTATTTTTTCTGAAAGTTGTTCGGCTTCTTCGATTTGTTTTTTGGTGTTTCTAGCAAAAATCATCCAACCGGCGCCCAGCCCTACAAGCAGGGCAGCAACTCCGGTTATTATTAATATCATCATTGGATCCATGAGATTGGCAATTTTTTAAGGTTTTCACAATCGTATATATATACTTTTTTACCATATTACTATAGGTAATTTTACACTCAAAGATACTTAATATGTTCTATATATTAGACGGGAATGGGATAAAATACCCAAATTTTGAGATAAGTGATTGATTATAAAAAATCAATACGATATAAATATTTAATATATAATTGAAGTATGGTAATCAGGAATTAAGTGCCTGATTTACCCATTGTTCAACAGTGCGTATCTGGTTAATTGCTTGTTCCTGTTGAATAGTTGCCGATCCGGCATCCGTTTCCTCGGTTGCAAACCACAGAAGTGCCATTGATACAAAGTCCTGCATATCCTTACCAGCAAATTGAGTTTTAAATTCTGCAATCTTTTGGTTTATGAGGGCAGCAGTTTGTCTAACTTTTTCCTCATCAGCTTTCGCAATTCGAATGCGGTACGATCGGTCGGCGATTACAATATTTACGGGGATCAGTTCTTCCATAATTTATTGATTGAGCATCGCTAAACAATTATCGATTTCTCTCAAATAAGCATCAATTTTTTTACTGAGGGCTTTTTTCTCTTCAGCATCCAACTGACTAACACTTACAGAAATGGCTGCCCGCTGTTGCTGTAGCAGCAAGATCTGTTGCTCCTTTTCTTGTAACAAAGCCTCTTTTTTTTCCAGTTCTTTTTGCAGCTTAGCCTGGTTTTTCTGCAATTGCTGATATTGCTTCAGCAACTGTTGCACTTTTTGCTGCAGACTATCTAATTGTTGATTCAGCTGACTCATTCAATGATAATAATAAGGAAATTTCGGATTATTTTCTGATTTCTGCCTGCACAACTTTTACTAATTGTGAAATGATGGCTGCCATCATTTCATCTACCTCTTTATCTGTAAGTGTTTTGTCTTCATCCGAAAAGAAAAAGCTGATGGCAAAGGATTTTTTATTGGTTCCCAGCTTTTCACTTTCAAACACATCAAATAAGCGGGTGTGAGTTAAACGAGGTAAAGCTAATTTTTGCAGAGCAGATTCTACTGTATCATATGAAAGCGATGCATCCACTACTACCGATAAATCTCGCTGAACAACAGGGAATTTATTTACTTCCTTATATCGAATAGGTAAATTTTCTGCTGCATCCATTAGTGATTGCCAATCAAAGTCTATCATAAAAACTGGCTGCTTGATACCAAACTGTGCAAGTTTTTGAGAATTAACAACTTCCAAATTACCCAACCACTTATTAGCGAAAATGATTTGCGAAATGCCTGATACCTTTTCTTCAAATGAAATGGATGACAATCCGAGAACTTTTACCAATGCGGATGCTATACCTTTTACATTATAGTAATCTACCGGAGTTGATTTTTCTCTCCAATGAACTTCACCCAATTCACCACTAAGATATAAGGTCAGGTGCTCCTTTTCTTCATATACATCGGTATTTTTAAGATGATAGGTCTTCCCAAACTCAAAGAAAAACAATCGATTATTTTTCCGGTTGAGATTGTAGGAAATGGCTTCCAATCCGGTTTCCAGCATAGAAGGTCGCATGATATCAAGTTCGGCACTCAAGCTATTAATCATGCGAACACCCGATGCCTGTTCTTCTTCAGAATAATATTTACTGCTGGTAATTGAGTTGGTAAAAATTTCCATAAAACCCCTTCCTGTTAAAAATCCAGCCAACTTATTCTTCATGTTTTCCTTTCCCGATAAAGCATCTAAGGAAGGACTAATAGTGATGGATGATGGAATTTCGATATTATCTAAGCCATCAATACGAACTATTTCCTCTACCAAATCTGCCGGAAGGGAAATATCTGTTTTATGTAAGGGAACTGCCAGTCGAATCTCATCAATCCCCTCCCGAACTACTTCAAATCCTAGGGCAGTAAGAATTTTTTTAACGGTTTCTACATGATAATTTTTGCCGCTCAATTTTTTGAGATAGTGGTACTTCAGGCTAACTTCTTTTTTCTCAGCGGGTGAAGGATATACATCAATAATATCACCTTCTATCAAGCCACCAGCCAATTCTTTTATTAGAAGAGCAGCTCTTTTCAGTACTGAAACAGTTTGAGAAATATCTACTCCCTTTTCAAAACGGGTGGCAGCATCGGTTCGTAAGTCGTGCCGCAAACTCGATTTGCGGATACCGGTAGATTCGAACCAGGCACTTTCTAAAAATATTCGGGTAGTAGTAGCAGATACCCCACTTTGCTTTCCTCCAAAAACGCCTCCCAAACACATAGGTGCTGCTGCATTACAAATCATCAAGTCTTCAGAACTCAGGGAGCGCTCTTTTTCATCCAACGTAATAAAGCGTGTTCCCTCGGCAAGTTTTTTAACAATTACCTGTTTACCGGTAATGGCATCTGCATCAAAAGCATGAAGCGGTTGTCCAGTATCGTGCAAAATAAAGTTGGTGATGTCTACAATATTATTAATTGGTCGTAAACCTATAGAGAGCAAGCGGTTTTTCAGCCAGTTTGGTGAATCCTTTACCTCCACCCCTACCAAACTAACACCTGCATACCGTTTACAAGCTTCTGTTGCTTCGATTCTCACGGATATGGGAGCTTCAGAAAGATCTGGCTTAAAGGTTGAAATCGAAGGAGTTACTGGCTTACTATCACGATGATGATGAGTTAAAAAGGCGCATACATCTCTGGCAACACCAGCATGGCTCATGGCATCCATCCGGTTGGGTGTTAATCCGATTTCAAATATCCAATCGGAATATAAATTAGCATAGTCTGCTACCGAAGTACCTGCAGCTAAGTTATCGGGCAATACCAAAATACCATCATGACTAGGTCCCCAACCTATTTCATCTTCAGCACAAATCATCCCCTCACTTTCTACCTTTCTGATAACGGCTTTCTTTAATTGTAAGGGTTCTCCCTTCAAAGGATAAATGGTGGAGCCCACCGGAGCTACAACCACTTTCTGACCTGCTGCTACATTTGCAGCACCACAAACGATTTGCAATAGACTTTCTGCGCCTATATCAACTTTGGTGATTTTTAACTTGTCGGCGTTGGGATGCGGAATGCATTCCTTTACCTCTCCTACTACCAAGCCCTTCAACCCTCCGGGAATGGTTTCAAATTTTTTGAGTTCCTCTACTTCCAAACCGATTGAAGTAAGTATAGAAGATAACTTTTCGGGCTCGATGGGTTCGGGCAAATAATCCAATAACCAATTATAACTGATGGTCATAAATATTACACATTACAATGCTCAAAAATACATGAATCTAACCGGATGGCAGGGATAAGTAGCAAAAACAAAGATTGCAGTATATTTATTTATTATATGATAGAATGAACAAATCCAAAAAAACAGTGTGTAGATATTCAAGTGAATATCCTGTTAAAAAATCTGAAAAACCTGTTAACAACGGTCAGAAAACGGTGAACTTACTATCCACTTCACTGCAAATAACGTGAATAAGCTGTGCAGGAAAAATGCGTAAAATATTTTTTAACTGCATGCTCCTTAGAATTATATTCGCTGTTCGGTGCATGTTTCTTGATTCCTTTGAAAAATTGATGCATACACCCAAACCCATTTAACTACCCTTAGAAATGATGTGTGATGGATGTTCCAAATATTAACAAAGACAGAAAACGAAGAAAATCGGGCGTAACGGATACTACTCCCCTTTTGTATGGCAAAGTTCCTCCGCAAGCACGAGAATTAGAGCAAGCGGTACTGGGGGCCATCATGTTAGAAAAAAGTGCTTTTGATACGGTAACAGAAATTTTAAAACCCGAGTGTTTATATTCTGAAGCCAATCAGATGATTTTTAGGGCCATGTTCGATTTGCAGCAAAAAAATATGCCAATCGATTTGCTTACGGTTGTTGAGGAATTAAAATCGCAGGAGTTGCTCGACCAGGTAGGTGGTGCTTATTATTTAACTAGGCTTACCAATTCAGTTGTTTCATCGGCGAATATAGAAACCCACGCAAGAATTATTCTTGAAAAATTTATTCAGCGCGAATTGATTCGAATAAGTGGTGAGATTATTGGTTCTGCATACGAGGAGGGTACAGATGTATTCGATTTACTGGATGAGAGTGAGTCTAAGATGTTTCATATCACTAACAATTATTTAAAAAAGAATTTTACTGAAATCGGGGATGCCATTGCGGAAACACTGAATCGCATTGATATGTTGCGAACCAAAACCGAAGATATATCGGGGGTTCCGAGTGGATTTTCACGTTTAGACAAAGTAACTTTTGGATGGCAACCTACTGATTTAATTATTTTGGCAGCCAGGCCTTCGGTAGGTAAAACGGCTTTTGCGTTAAACCTGGCAAGAAATGCGGCATTGCATCCTACTCAACCCGTACCGGTTGGATTTTTCTCTTTGGAAATGAGCGCCTCGCAATTGGTTATGAGGATATTGAGTGCTGAAAGTGAAATCGACATGCGTAAAATTACCCGAGGTAAATTGGAAAATTATGAATATGAACAATTACTGAGTAGAGGAATTAAGCGACTGGAATCGGCGCCAATATTTATAGATGATACTGCTTCCTTAAATATTTTTGAGTTTAGGGCAAAAGCAAGAAGACTGGTAAATAAAAATAAGGTAGGATTAATCATAATTGACTACCTGCAGTTGATGGGAGGATCGGTTGATAGAAACATGAATCGTGAACAGGAAATCAGCAGCATTTCCCGAAATCTTAAGTCGCTGGCAAAAGAATTAAATATTCCTATCATAGCATTAAGTCAGTTGAGCCGTGCGGTTGAAAACAGGAAAGAAAGTAAAATACCTCAATTAAGTGATTTAAGAGAATCCGGTGCCATTGAACAGGATGCCGATATGGTAATGTTTATTTATCGTCCCGAATACCATGATATTCATGCAAATGAGCAGGGGGAAAGTACTAGCGGTGAAGTACATATCCGAATTGCCAAACATAGAAATGGAGAACTGGATTATATCAAACTCAGATCCAATCTATCTATACAACGTTTTGATGACGATCCATCCGACGATCAGGGTAGTAGTTGGAAACCCGGAGGGATTCGACCCCCAGGAACACCCGTAGGATCAGGAGCAGGTGGGGCTAAGCTTTTTGTTGAAAAAGGAAGCCGAATGAATGACAGCAATTTTGATGAAGGCTTAGAAAGCGCTCCTAACTTCTAGCTAGTTGAATTAGTTAATTAATTGTAAGGATAAAATTCAGTAGCTTACATCAAATGAGTTTACCTCTTTTTTATGAGCCTAACCTGATTGAAAATCAGAATGATTTTACAGTAAGTGAATCAACAGCTAAGCATTGTGTTCAGGTATTAAGAAAACTACCTGGCGACAAAATAGAGCTTACTGATGGTAAAGGGAATGCATGTATTGCAACCCTGCTGCAAACAGATAAAAAGAATACCCTTGTCTCTACTGGTTCTTTTCAATCTTCTCCGCTGCCTAATAATAAACTTACGCTTTGCATTTCTTTGCTGAAAAATAGTCAACGCCTTGAGTGGTTATTGGAAAAAGTAACTGAATTGGGTATTTTCGCCATTCAGCCTATTGTATGCAATAGAACAGAACACGCCCGTTTCAGAATAGACAGAATGGAGGGCATATTAATTTCGGCAATGTTACAAAGTCGCCAATTTCATTTACCGCAACTATACAATCCCATGCCTTATTTTGCCTGTCTCGATTCTGGTGTATTTGATAAACAATGGATTGCTCATTGTGCAGGAGGTGAAAAAATTCCATTATCCCAAAATGTACTTTCAGGAAGTTGCCGGATATTCATTGGACCAGAAGGGGACTTCACAGAACAAGAAATTAAAAAAAGTATTGAAATGAATGTAATACCGGTAAGTTTAGGAAATACCCGATTACGAACCGAAACAGCAGGAATCGTGGCTACAACATTACTACTCAATCAGGTTACTCATTAAATTTCCTGGTATGAAAAGGAAATACCTTTGGCTGCTCCTTCTTTTACCCTTGTTTCATGAGGGGTGCTCACTTTTTTCTTCTGAAAAAAAACAGGTGATAAGAGATACATCCATAACAGCTCTGAGTTCGTTCAATAACCTTTTTTTCGATAGTGTACAATTACATCTTTTCCTAGCACAAGAAGCCAGGTATGCGGATTTTGCCAATCAGTATATAGACTTTTACAGGGGAAGAAATTTTCAATTTGCCTGGTTCGACTCATCCGGACTTTCCGAACAGGCACTCAATTTAATGAATCTTGAAAATAATTATATCCAGGAAATGAATGATAGCTCATTTCATAATGCCCGGCTTCCTATTTTGAAAGATTCCTTAAATAATAGAAAAAAACTTTCTGAATTAGCATTGAAAGAGCTAATGATACATACAGAGTTACTACTTACCGGTCAGTTTTTTCAATATGCTTCGAAAACATACGCTGGTAGTGATATCAATGCCAATGAACTAGGATGGTTTATACCCCGCAAAAAAATCAACCTAACAGAAATGTTGGGAAATGCTATTCAAAAAGGAGAATTGTATCCTCAGCAAAATAATTTACAAAATTTACAATACAAGCTCTTACAACAGCAATTAGCGGCTTATCTGCAACTTGCCAAACAGCCAGCCCCCGATACCATTGCTTTCACAGACAAGCCTTTGCATTTAGGTGATACTGGTTTAAAAATATTGGCAATAAAACAAAGACTCAGCTATTGGGGGGACGGGAATTTTACAGATAGTACTGGGAGAATTTTCGATAGTACATTATTGAATTCGGTTAGAAGATTTCAAAAACGCATGGGACTCCCAATTGAAGGAACAGTAGGAAATAAAACATTGGCAGAACTAAATGTAACTATACAAAAAAGAATCCGTCAATTGCTCATCAACCTCGAAAGGGTTCGCTGGATGCCTGCCGAAAAAGAATCCAATTATGTTTTGGTAAATATCCCGGAATTTACCATGCATATTTATGATAGTAGTAAGCTACAATTTGATATGCGAGTAATTGTAGGAACAGCTGCCAATAGTTCAGCCATTTTTAGTGGCCAACTTAAATATGTAGTATTCAGTCCGTATTGGAATGTACCCGAAAGTATTGTAAAAAAAGAAATCATACCGGCTATAAATCGCAATCCCAATTATCTATCCAAAAACCATATGGAAATTACGGGGTACAATGGAAAAACTCCAATAATCCGGCAAATTCCCGGACCCTGGAATTCATTAGGATTGGTAAAATTTTTATTTCCCAATAATTATAGCATCTATTTTCACGATACCCCTAACAGAAACCTTTTTCAGCAAACCAGTCGTAGTTTGAGTCATGGCTGTATTCGATTGGGAGATCCGAAAAAATTTGCCCAATATCTTTTAAGAAATGATAAGAGCTGGACAGAGTCGCTGATTGATTCAGCTATGCATTTGAAGAAAGAAAAATGGGTTACGCTTCCAAAAGGAATACCGGTATTCCTGGTATATTTTACCAGTTGGGTTGATAAGGAAGGGGTTCTAAATTTCAGAAAAGATATTTATGGCCACGATGCAAAGATGGAAGCGAAATTATTTGAAAAATATTAAGCAACACTAGGCGAACAGGATTCCGTAATTTTGCAAAAGTAAAATGTGCAGACTATGCATTTGGTGGAAGTTCAAGACTCTTATACTGTTCGGGAATTTTTAGAAATTAATCGGGTAATGAATCAATCGAATCCCTGTTATATTTCTCCGCTCGATAATGAAGTAAATGAAGTATTTGACCCGAAAAAAAATCATCTGCATCAATACGGGAATTGCATCCGCTGGATTTTGCAAGATGATACTGGGAAAACTATCGGAAGAATTGCCGCTTTTACCAATTCTAAATATAAAACACGGGGCACAGATGTTCCTGTTGGAGGAATCGGATTCTTTGATTGTATTCAAGATCAGCATGCTGCAAATATGTTATTCGACGGGGCAAAGGCCTGGCTGAAAAGTAAGGGAATGGAGGGAATGGATGGTCCGATCAATTTTGGTGAGCGAGATAAATGGTGGGGGCTAATGGTAGAAGGATTTGATGAAGAACCTATGTATGGCATGTCATTCAATCCAGCGTATTATCAGGATTTATTTGAGCAATATGGTTTTAATAATTATTATAACCAATTTTACTATGGCATGAATGTACATGATGAATTGCCCGAGCGTTTTCCGGAACGTCATGCCAAATTTGCTGCCAAGCCAGAGTATCGTGCAGAACATTTTCAAATGAAAAATTTAGAAAAATTTGCCAAGGACTTTGTAACTATCTACAATGCAGCATGGGCGCAACATGGAGAAGTGAAAGAAATTTCTCAAGCACAGGTAATCAAGCTTTTTTCCAAAATGAAACCTATTATGGATGAGCAGGTCATTTGGTTTGCTTATTATAAAGATGAGCCCATTGGGATGTTTGTAAATATTCCTGATATCAATCAATACTTCAAACATTTCAATGGAAAATTTGGATTGCTTGAGAAATTAAGGCTTTTATGGATGAAATGGCGGAGAACCAATAATCGACTCACCGGATTGGTTTTTGGAGTAGTTCCCAAGTTTCAGTCGTTGGGTATTGATAGTTATTTAATTTACGAATGTGCCCTTTTGCTTAGAAGTCATGATTGGTATCAGCAATATGAAATGGGCTGGGCAGGGGAATGGAACCCGAAAATGGTTAATGTGTATAAAAGTTTAGGTGCCCACCAAAGCAGAAGGATGGTAACCTACCGATATTGGTTTACTGCGAGTCATCCCTTTGAAAAGCATCCTGTTATGGAATATAAGTAACCGGGTATTTTCGGGTTGTGTACAAATGAGCCACCCGAATGTTTTTCCATACAATTCATATACGTATATTGCAACTCAACTATGGATAATTTTGTTGTTTCAGCCCGAAAGTATCGCCCACAGAATTTCAATACTGTGGTTGGGCAGGCACATATTACTACCACCCTCAAAAATGCAATTCGTCAACAACAATTGGCACATGCATTCTTATTTTGTGGCCCGAGAGGAGTAGGAAAAACCACTTGTGCTCGCATTTTGGCTAAAACCATTAATTGCACACAACCCACCAGCGAGGGCGAAGCTTGTAATACTTGTAATAGTTGTATAAGCTTTGATGCCGGAACTTCCCTCAATATTCACGAACTGGATGCAGCCAGCAACAATTCCGTAGAAGATATTCGTGAACTGGTAGAACAAATTCGATTCGCCCCTCAGGCAGGTAAATATAAAGTGTATATTATTGACGAGGTACACATGTTAAGTACGAGTGCATTTAATGCATTTCTTAAAACGCTTGAAGAACCTCCGGCACATGCAATATTTATTTTAGCTACAACTGAAAAGCATAAAATATTACCCACAATACTAAGTCGCTGTCAGATTTTTGATTTCAAAAGAATAACTCAACAGGATACAGTAGAGCATTTGATGGAAATTGCTGAAAAAGAAAATATTTCAGTCGAAAAAGCTGCCCTGCAATTGATTGCTCAGAAAAGTGAAGGGTGTATGCGCGATTCACTGAGTATTCTGGATAAGCTGGTTAGTTTTACCTCCGGAAAAGTAACCTATCAAAATGCTATTGAACATTTGAATGTGCTGGATGAAGATTATTATTTTCGGTTTCATGAAATGTTACTGAAAGAAGATTTATCCGGAGTGATGTTGCTATTTGATGAAATTAATAAAAAAGGATTTGAGGGAGAACTGGTTTTAAATGGCATGGCTTCTTTTTATCGTAATCTGCTGGTAAGCAAAGACCCGGTTACCGCATCTATTTTGGAAGTAATGGAAGGCATGCAGGAAAAATTTATTTCTGTAGCAGCGCAAACCCCTACTTCCTTTATACTTAGTGCCCTGAACATCGTGAATGAGGCCGAGATACAAATCAGAATGGCCCGCAATAAAAGATTGCAAGTTGAAATGGCTTTGATAAAGCTGAATTTTCTCCAACAAGCTATTGAACTAAGTACCGAGCAATCAGGTCTGGTTAAAAAAAAACGGGTTGATGCACCCATCCTCCTAAAAAAAGAACCGATTCTTTCCCTTCAACCCGGTGCTGTAAAATCTGAAATCGCAACCGGAGCCAAATTATCTATTCAGGAAAGTAATACCATTCCTGCTACTACTATTGCTCCAACAAAAAAAATTACCGCAACCGCTGCCCCAGCTCCTACATATACACCCAAAACAGGAGATAAAAAAAATCTACTGTCGGCCTTACGTGAAAAATATGGGAATGAGTACGAAATTCAGGAAGTTAAAGAATCTCAGGCACTCACAACCGAAAAATTAACTGCCTGCTGGAATCTGTACACTGCTCAATTGGAAAAAGAGTTGAAACATTCCGCTGCCGCAAGCTTTTCAACTGCCCGACTTCAAATTGAAAACGAGGTAAAATTTACAGTAACAGTTTTTTCTGTCACCTCACAAAAATTCATTGATGCAGAGAAAATGAATCTGCTTGATCACTTACAAAATTATTTTCAGAACCGATCGGTTAATTATGAAATATTGGTTGAGGCCGGGGAAAAGGAGGATATCCCAGCCTACTTGAGAATGAATACCAAACAGAAATTTGAGTATATCAGCGAGCGGTATCCATTGATAAAAACCTTGAAAGAAACACTCAATCTGGAATTAGATTAGGTGATTACCCAATTTTTTTTGCTTTACTAAATCCCTGTTTATTTAGGAATTGCATAACTTTTTCTCGTTGATCACCTTGTACCAGCATGATTCCATCTTTAGCACTTCCGCCAGTTCCACAATAGTTTCGAAGCTGTTTTCCCAAATCTTCCATATCGGAATCTCTGCCTATGAATCCGGCGATTAATGTAACTACTTTACCGGCACGCTGTTTTTTATCTAAATAAATACGCAACAATTGCTCTCCGGGAGAAAGGGTATCAATAGCCTGCTCTTCGGGTTCAGGTGAGAAGGTTGGATCGGTACTATATACAATTCCGTTACCTGTTAATCGATTTTTCTTTTTCATATTCTTACTTCATTACAGCCTTCAAACTTAAATCAATGCTCGTTGCCTGATGTATTAAACCACCAACGCTTACATAATCAACACCTGTTGCGGCATATTCCTGAATGGTTTGCAAATTAATACCTCCACTGGCTTCTGTTTCGAACCGATGATCTATGTATGTAACAGCTTCGGCAACTTCTGCTGGAGAAAAATTATCCAGCATAATTCTAAACACTTTCCCTAAACCCGCCTCACATATTTCCCGAACTTGCTCCAAATTACCCGCTTCTACTTCTATAGATAAAGGCATTTTTTTTTCAAGGATATATTTATGAGCGAGCTCAATAGCAGCAGTAATACCTCCACAATAACTAATATGATTATCTTTCAACATAATCATATCATATAATCCCATCCGATGATTAAATCCCCCACCAATTACTACCGCTTCCTTTTCCAGTAACCGAAAATTGGGAGTAGTTTTTCGAGTATCTAAAATCCGGGTACCATATCCTTGCAGTAATTGAACATATTTTCGGGTGAGCGTTGCTATGCCACTCATTCGCTGCATACAATTCAATACTACTCGCTCACAGCTTAAAATGGTTCGCATATCGGCCTCAATTTCAAAAGCTATATCTCCCGGTTTAACATACATTCCATCTGCAAGAAAAGGTGTAAAATGAACATTTTTTTCCCTCAGACGAAAAACGGTTTCTGCTACTTGCATACCTGCCAGCACAGCTTCCTGTTTAATTTTCAAAACAGCCTTACCTCTTTTTTTGGCAGGGATACAGCTAAGCGAACTGTGATCACCACTACCTACATCTTCCTCCAGTGCTCGTAATAACAATGCTTCTAAAGCAGGAATGGACTGAAGCATACTAATAAAATAAAAGTTAAACTTCTCCGATTTAATTTATGCGAACAGTTATGATATAATGTTTACCCTTGATCATTTTCATCATGAGCGTAATATTAAATCCCTTACCCCCATTTAATAAGCGGCCGGTCATATACATGGTATTACCGATTTCTCGTTCTGAAATTTTTTCAAAACCATTGATTTTTTGTTCAGAATAGAAAGTACCAAGTGCAATAGCAGCCTGATTTTTTCCAACATTTTTTATTTCATCCCTGTCGGGAAATTTCATATCTACCATTGCATCAAAATAGGTCGCTACTTCATCTGCCTGTGCATTTTTTAAAGCAGAAAGGAGCGCCTCCAGATCATTTTGAAGTGAAAACGACCAGCTGCCCAAAGCAAGTAAACATACAAATGCGATCCTCCTCATAGATTCAAATTTTTCCTGATTACTACCAATAACATGCCAAAAGTACCACTCTATCAGTATTTCACAAAAGATAAGCAAAAACCATCCTCAATAAATTCGTAAATTTGCATATGAATACCAAAGTAATATTGATTATCATGGATGGCTGGGGATTAGGGAAGGTTCCCAGTGCCGATGCAATACAACAGGCAAAAGTTCCATTTGTTAGTTCCCTATATCATCAATATCCAAATACTACCCTAATAACATGTGGAGAACAGGTGGGATTACCGGAGGGGCAAATGGGAAACAGTGAGGTTGGTCACCTGAATTTAGGCGCGGGTAGAATTGTTTATCAGGAACTGCAACGCATCCATGTTGCAATAAAGCAGGGTGAATTGGCTTCCAATTCTATCCTCCGCGAAACACTGGAATATGTGAAAAAATACAAAAAACCTTTACACTTGATTGGATTGGTCAGTGATGGGGGCGTTCACTCGCATACTAGTCACTTGAAGGCACTCTGTGATATTTGCAAAACTGAGGGAATAGATGATGTATTTATCCATGCTTTTACAGATGGCAGAGATACCGACCCCAAGAGCGGACTGGGCTATATTGAAAATCTAGAGGCGCATTTGCAAGATTCGTCGGGTAAACTGGCATCCGTGAGTGGGAGGTATTATGCAATGGATCGAGACAAAAGATGGGAAAGAGTACAACTAGCCTATAACTGTTTAGTAAAAGGGCAAGGACAAATTGCGGTATCAGCTAAAGCGGCTATTGAACAATCATATGGCGCCGGAACCACCGATGAATTTATTTTACCTACTATTTTATTGCAGCCAAATGGTAAACCCGTTGCCACTATTAAAGAAGGTGATGCTGTAATTTGTTTCAATTTCAGAACCGATCGTTGCCGAGAAATTACAACTGTTTTAACACAAAAGGATTTTCCCGATTTTGGTATGAAAAAATTAGCGCTTCGGTACACTACGATGACACAATATGATCAAACTTACCAAAATGTGGGAGTGATATTCGAAAATGACAATTTGAATAATACTTTAGGTGAAGTACTGGAAGCAAATGGCAAAAAACAAATTCGAATCGCTGAAACTGAAAAATATCCACACGTAACTTTCTTCTTTAGTGGGGGAAGAGAGCAGCCCTTTACAGGGGAAAGTCGTATCATGGTGCCATCACCCAAAGTGGCCACCTACGATTTACAACCAGAAATGAGCGCTGTAGAAATTACTGATTTACTGATTCCTGAAATTGAAAAAGAAAGTGCCGATTTTATTTGCTTAAACTATGCAAATGCAGACATGGTAGGGCATACCGGTATATTTTCAGCTGCGATTCGGGCTGTTGAAACCGTAGATGCCTGTGTGCAAAGAGTTGTAACTTCAGCATTAGCACATGGATATACCATTTTACTTACTGCCGACCATGGTAACGCCGATTACATGATTAATGAGGATGGATCACCCAATACTGCTCACACCCTCAATCCGGTTCCATTATTTTTAATTAGTCGGCAACACACAACAGAATTAAAACCAGGAAAACTGGGTGACCTGGCGCCTACAATTTTGCATTTAATGCAACTGCCTGTTCCTGCAGAAATGACCGGCAATGTGTTAACTATTGGCAACAATTAATTTATTGCGTACATTACAAGAAAATACCTGTCAAATTTGTTTTATGATTCGCAAATTACTTTGGTTGCTTCTGATTGTATTTATTGTTTTTCAGGCATTCCGACCTGCAAAAAATAATTCAGGTGATAAATCAAAAGATATATCACTGAGTTATCCCTTACCCGATAGTGTAGCAAAAATATTTGATAAAGCTTGTAATGATTGTCACTCAAATAATACAAGATATCCTCTTTATGCAGAGATCCAACCCCTGGGTTGGTGGCTCAATGATCATATAAAAGACGGAAAAAAACATTTTAATCTGAATGAATTTAGTGGTTATCGAATTGGCCGACAATATAAAAAATTGGAAGAGTGTATTGAACAGGTTAAAGAAGGGGAAATGCCTTTGGAATCCTATACAGTTATTCATTCCGAAGCCAGATTAACTGATGCAGAAAAACAGACTTTGTATAGCTGGTGTGAAGCTGTTCGAGATAGCATCAAAAGTAAATATCCCGCAGACAGTCTGGTTATTAAAAGAAAAAAATAACCAGCAAAATTAATGTTCAAATTATATGGCCATTCATCAGGCTCAATACTTGATTTCATCGGCAGAGGTTGGTCAATGCCCTCCACCCGACCGACCCGAATATGCATTTATCGGGCGCAGCAATGTAGGTAAATCATCATTAATTAATTTATTGACCGGACAAAAAAACCTTGCTAAAACATCGGCAACCCCGGGCAAAACACAATTGATTAATCATTTTGCTATTAGCAGCAGCCGTTTGCCCCAATCGAAAAAAAATCATTGGTATCTGGTAGATTTACCTGGCTATGGATATGCGAAAATTGCACAAACAGAAAGAGCACGTTGGGAAAAAATGATTGCACATTACCTTACCCGACGTACCAATTTAACTGAAGTATTTGTTTTAATTGATAGCAGGCATAGTCCGCAGAAAATAGACCTGGCTTTTGTGCATCAACTGGGAAAATGGGGTGTACCTTTTAGTTTGGTTTTTACCAAAAGTGATAAAGAAAAACCGGGTGCAGTAACCCGACATGTACAGGAGTTTTTAGAAGCATTGAAAAAAACCTGGCAATTTTTGCCCAGGCATTTTGTAACAAGTGCTGAAACGAAAGCTGGCAGAGATGAAATCATTCGGCATATTGAGGGCAGCAATGAATTATTACTGAATCCCGAATCAGTCCGCTAATTAACCATTTTATCGGCACAACAACTACTGGCAAAAGCCTCCGGCTTAGCCTTGAATGCAAAACCCATTCCTAGAATATAACCCATTGCTTCTTTTAAAGCATCATTGCTTTTGAATTGTGGATTAGTATTGATATCTGCATGCACTTCGAGATCAACACCATATTCAATAAATATATCACACAAAGCATACGCCACTTCAATACTTTTAGCGACCTCCATTAACATACGTTCTTTTATGTGGAAAAACTGCTTCATCTTTTCGTTGTGTATATACATGAACCCACCTGCATGTTCTCTCAAAAAAACGATTACGGTTGCAAATTCAGTAATATCTCCCTTAACCTGACTATCGGTACCGATACAAACTTTTAATCGCGTGCCACGGGAGGTTTCCTCATGAATGGTTTCCCGAACAGCATCTTGAATAGGTTGTGCGATACTTTCTCCATTGAATTTTCTCCATCTCATAGGTAAGTGTTTCTGTAATTTAACTATTTACCAATCCCCTATTTGCAAGGCGTTGCGAAGAGTTTTGCACAATCGGGGGATAACCCAGCCCAACCAAAGGCTGTAGGGATAGCCATTTGTAAAAAATTTAGCGGCCATTTGGGTACTTTGTACCACCTTTGCCCGTTCGAAACGAATTTAAGCAATCGACTCTATATGAAAATATTATTACATTATTTACGCCCCTATCGTTGGCTAGTAATTTTAGCATTATCCCTGGCTGCAATTAACCAGTCATTTTCTATGCTCGATCCGTATTTTTTTGGGAAACTACTCGATTTATATGCATTTCACCCTTATGAAAACGGGTACTTTGATGCGAATAAAAAATTTATTGTTACGGGTACCCGAACCCAAACTGAATTTATTTGGGGAGTATTAGGTACCCTGGGAATTTTGATATCCGTTGCGATGGTTTCCAGAATTGCAAAAGCATTTCAAGACTATTTCAGTAATGTGATTGTACAAAAATTTGGTGCTAAAATATTTACGGATGGGTTAAAACATTCAATGGAGTTACCTTATCAGGAATTCGAAGACCAACGAAGCGGAGAAACACTTTCTATTTTAACCAAAGTTCGATCAGACACTGAAAAATTTATTATCTCATTTATCAATGTATTATTCGGCATTTTAGTAGGTATCGTATTTATTTCAATATATTCATTTCGCTTACATTGGTCCATAATGCCAATCTATACAGCGGGTATTGTATTTCTTTCCATACTGACGAGTTTATTGAGTAAAAAAATAAAACTGATACAAAAAAATATTGTAAAAGAAACTACCACACTTGCCGGTAGCACCACTGAGAGTTTAAGAAATATTGAATTGGTAAAAAGTTTAGGATTAACCGATCAGGAAATTACACGCTTAAATAAAAACACCTACAAAATTTTAGGACTGGAACTTAGAAAAGTGAAGAGTATCCGGTCGTTAAGTTTTATTCAGGGAACCTTTGTTAATTTATTGCGTCAGATAATTATGTTTACCCTATTGTGGTTGGTATTCAATGGTAAGCTTACAGCCGGAGAAGTGATGACACTAACATTCTATTCTTTCTTCATCTTTGGTCCATTGCAGGAAATAGGAAATATTATTCTTTCGTATCGGGAAGCTGAAGCTTCTCTTAATAATTTTCATAACCTGATGCAGAAACCTGCAGAACCAAAACCAGACTATCCCAGTAAAGTTGGCAACATTGAGCACCTCGGATTTAAAGATGTGTGGTTTAAACATCAAACTGCTCAATACAATGCATTGGAACAGGTTAGCTTTGAGGTATCAAGAGGGGAAACGGTTGCATTTGTTGGTCCGAGCGGTGCTGGTAAAAGTACCTTGATGAAATTATTAGTAGGTCTCTATCATACCCAACAGGGAAATATCACTTATAACCATATCGACAGCAACGAAATCATGTTCGACGAATTGAGAACTCAGATAGGATTTGTTACCCAGGATACCCAACTTTTTGCGGGCACTATCCGGGAAAATCTATTGTTCGTTTTTCCAAATGCATCCGAAGCTGAACTATTAGAAGCTTTAAATAAGGCCAGTTGCGATCGGCTATTGGCACGTGCAGAGAAAGGCATTGATTCAGTAATTGGAGAAGGGGGATTAAAGCTGAGTGGAGGTGAAAAGCAACGCCTGTCGATTGCTCGGGCATTGATAAGAAAGCCCAGGTTGTTGATTTTTGATGAGGCTACTTCTGCTTTGGATAGTATTACTGAAGAAGAAATCACCAATACTATCCGCACGATTTCCGCCGAAAAGCAACAGATTACAGTTATGATTGCTCATCGCTTAAGTACAATAATGCATGCCGATAGAATTTATGTTCTAGAAAAAGGTCAAATCATTGAAACAGGCAATCACGCAGCATTGCTGGCAGAAAAAGGATTATATTATGCAATGTGGCGCCAACAAATAGGGGAAAGAAAAATGGCTACTGCCATGGCATAGTACAAGTATTTTGTTGCATTAGTTGTTTTCTAGTTTGCTTTCCAGCTTTTTTTTGAGATATTCAAGAACAGAGGGATCTTCCAATCCTTCCATATCACTGAGTTCTAATTCAATTGCCCGGGTACTCAGACGAATTTCCAATAAAGATAGAAACAGAGACGCTGCAAATAATAATAAGCTCAATGCAAAAATGATTTGTGCAAGAGTATAAATCTGCAAATAAACAAAAAACATACAGGCAATGCAAAAGAGAAAACTCAGCACTCCAAGTGTTTGCATATGCTTGATTAATTTAAGCCGGTACCGTAAGTTTTTGATTTGTCCGTGTATAATTCCCTTATCATCTTGCTCTCTATATTTGTCGTGCAAAGTTCTTACCCGATTTGAGAGCGCCAGAAAACGATTGGTGTAGGCGAGCATTACCAAACTAATTGCTGGAAATAATAGCGCCGGGGTATTGATTGATAACTCCATTTGTAAAATTACTAAACCAACAAATGACTATAATTAAATTTAGTAACTATTTTACCTACTTCAACTACAAATAATATAGTAATTAAAAATGATTAGCGAACTTTCAGCATTGGTCTGACCTGCTGAATAGTCATATTTTGTAATCTTGCATAATACACCCCACTCGGCATGAAACCGCTATCAAAAGCAACCGTGTGAGTTCCGGCAGGATAGTCTTTATCTGTTAAATTTGCTACAACTCTACCAGACGCATCCAACACCTGAATTAGAGTATGTCCGCCTGCAGTTTTAAACGTAATTACTGTTGATGAAGTAAATGGATTGGGATAATTACTTATTAATTGTTCTCCTGATAAATCAACAGGCTTTTTACAGGCAACTCCATTAATTAATGGAAGTTGTTGAAAATTCTTCAGCATGATTTGTTGTAAATCTCCGTCTTCAACACACAGCCATTTACTCAATAAGGTTGCATACACACTTCTGAAATCGTATTGAAAAGGTAAATTATCATTAACAGTTGCATTGGAAGGTATAATAGGTGTTTCTCCCAGCACACCGCCGGTTACTTGTTTTCCAAATAAAAAACAAGGGGCAGCAGCGCCATGGTCGGTACCACCACTATCATTGCTTTTTATTCTTCGTCCAAACTCAGAGAATGTCATTCCTACTACCCTATTATCAGCACCTAACATGCGCAAATCATCTTGAAAAGCCTTGATGGCAGCGCTCACATTTTTTAGCAAGTTAGCATGCGTTCCTGTTGCAGTGTCGGTACTATTAACCTGTAGCGAGTGGGTATCAAATCCACCATAGTTCACCATATAAACTCTTGTTTGTAATCCCCCTGCAATTAAACGGGCTACAATTTTTAGCTGATCAGCTAAACCATTTGAACTTGGGTAGGTAACTTGTTTGGTAACTTTTGCAGCAGCATTTTTAATTGCAGTTGCATATTGCTGTGTTTGTTGCGAAACTACCCGTATGAATGCCAATTCTTTTCCTGCTGGGGTATTGGGAACCGGATCGGTAACACCGTTAACCAGGTTATAAAAATTACTTGTGCTGCTTATACTCATACCCATGCTAACCGAGGGGCCCTGAAAGGTTAATGATGTTACCGACCCAATCTGAATCGCCAATGGGTCTGTCATACTTGCATTGGGATATCCATTTGGGAAATTAGGATATTCATAGTTTAAATACCTTCCTGTCCAACCGGTATTGATAAGTGTTGAACTATCACTGGCACTCATCCAGATATCCGTTGCTCTAAAATGGGAAAAGTTGGGTTGGGGGTATCCCACCGAATGAATCACTTTGAGGTGACCGTTCTCATATAGATCGCTCAGCCCAGTCATTGCCGGATGTAAACCGGCTTTTCCATTAAGTGGTAACACTTTATCTTCAGGTATGTAAATATTCTTCCTTGCATTTACATAATTGCTGAAATTTTCTATCGGAATTACCATGTTTAATCCATCATTACCCCCATTTAGCTGAACAATTACGAGTACATGATCTGTATCCGTTGCAGGCAATAAGAGTGAAGATAGTTCAGCAGCTTCCAATCCAAAAGCCCGAAAAGAAAATCCATTCAACAGCGAAGGCAATAATACTCCGGCCGGTAAGGATTTCTGTAAAAAGGATCTTCTTTTCATGTTGTGTTTATTAACTCAATTGGTATTCAGGTAAATTCATTATGTACTTTATTAAATCCTTCAGTCGATTTTTCACTGTATTGGTATTAGAAGTATTGGAGGGAGTTGACAGAAATAAATTCCAGGCATCTGTCCAGTATTTATCATCATATTGGCCACCTAACAAAATATCCCTTTTCAATTGTTGTTTAGACGCAGTGGAAATATCAATTCTAAGCAGGCGTCTGGTTACTTCATTGATCAATTGATTGGGATCTGCGGGTTGAGTAAACTTTTTTGCCCATTCAGTCGAATTAATAATTATTTGAAAACCATTAAAGGTATACCCAGTGAGTATCATAGTATCAGTAAATTGAATCCGTCTAGGCAGGGTATCACTGTTTATCCAAACTTCATAAAAGATAGGTTCCTGATAATAAGCTTTCCATCCACTTACATCAGGAGGATCGGCAATGCGTTGCTGCAAATTGGAAGCCCAATTGAATAGATAATTAAAATGACCGTAATTAGTTGCATAATCAGTGGCTGATGGGAAAGTAATCGAAAATTCGCGACATAAGCCAACAACCAAATCTATTGGACTCTTAATTTGACAGCCCATTGCCAGTGAATTGAAAAAATGTTCACTTTTTAACAACGCTTCTAAAACCGGTAATATTTCATAATTATTTTTTACAAAAATATTGGCTAAGGGAGTGATGATGTTTGCTTCTACGGAGGCATCGATATCATAATATATGAACCAGCGATACAATCTCCTGCATATATATTTACTAACCTCGTTTGTTGCAAAAATCATATTCAATAAATCATCCAGTTCCTGTTCCCCTGCAGCAGCGGTGGTTCTTCCTGTAATAGTTGTATTATTATAAAATGAGGAGAACTTTTTAGCGTTTTTATCGTGTCGTGTAATATCAAAATAAGAAGTTGCAGTGGTAGTATTGATCCTCCAACCAGTTAATACCCTGGCGGCGGCCTTTACATCATCTTCCGTGTATTTTGAATCGGGTCCCTTGCCGCAACAAAATAATTCCTGCAACTCTCTTCCATAATTTTCATCCGGGGCGGTAAGGGTATTATATTGACCATTTAAATAAACCAACATCCCCGGATCGAGTGTGATTGCACGTGTTAAAGATTTAAAATTTCCAAGCGCATTATTTCTTAAAATCTGGTGATGCCGATATATATAAATAGGGTTACTGATGGTATCAGCCTCCGTTGCAAAATGATTGTGCCAAAATAAAATCATTTTCTCCCTAATGCTTCTGTCCTGATTAATCATATTTCCTATCCACCATTTCTGAAAGGAAAGTACTCGGCTTCCATATAAAGCTCCATCTACTGCAATATCATTAACCCAAGTGGTTCCAGGGGCAATATTGGTATCAGGCTTTAATACATTGGTACCAGGAACATAATCTTTTACGGGAGGATCGGGAGCGGCTAAAGTTGGATTGAGCAACTCAGTTATCGTTTGCTGAAAGCTGCGTGATGCAAAATATTGAACATCTTCCCATTTGGCACCAAATTGGGTTCTTTTTAAAAGATGCACAACTTGCTCGGTAGTCCATGCTCCCGAATAAGGATTTAACCCTCCCGAAGGTGGTGGAGGAAGCATCTCATCGGCAATTGGCTGAATGGGCAATATTTGCGAAAAAAATTTCCGCCGGCTCATTTGGTTAGTCTGGTTTATAAGCAAGATACTGTAAAAATTAAAATCGCTGCCCTGAGGATGCTTATTATAATATTAAATTATTATTTAACATATTCAATTGTTACTCTCCTATGCAGCGTTACGAAGTAAAAAATGTCTATATTTAGGGTAAACAAACTACCCTCATGACGGAGCAGGCCATTATTGCAGGCTGTTTACAAAATGATGCCGCTGCACAGCGAGAACTATACAATCAGTATAGTCCTAAAATGCTGAGTGTATGTTATCGTTTTTCTCCTTCGAGGGAAGATGCAGAAGATATGTTGCAGGAGGCTTTTATCAAAGTGTTTACCCACATACATACTTTTCAGAATAAAGGATCATTCGAGGGCTGGATTCGAAGGATAATTGTTCATACTTGTATCAATTTTCTGAAAAAACATCAAAAATTCAATGATGCCATTGAATTGTCGGAAGCAGATTCTTTGCAGGTAAAGGAGGAAACCATTCCGTCTATCCTGCAGGCTAAACAAGTGGTTGAGTGCATTCGATTGTTGCCGGTTGGATACCGTACTGTTTTAAATCTGTATGCGATAGAAGGATATAGTCATCGGGAAATAGGAGAAATGCTGGAAATAGGAGAAAGTACCAGTAGAAGTCAGTACACCCGATCTAAAGCATTATTGGAAAGTATTTTAATTAAGAAAAAAATAATTGACCAACCAAGGGAAGATCTGACCTGGCTGGCCACTATTCAAAAGTAATCTCCTTAAGGTATAATGAAACGGAAGCACATACCACAAGATTTTGAGCAGTTTTTACAGGAAGAGGTAAAAACGCACCGGATGTATCCGTCGGATCATGTATGGAATAACATCAGATCAGAAATTCATGGTAAACAGTCATGGCCAGCGCTAACATTTATTTCTTTATTCATCATTTCAGCTTTAACGGTTTCAACTTTCTTAAATAGAACACCTAATTCGCATGTCCTGCCCTCATTGCCAGGCACTTTGCAAGAAAATGTAGTTCGAGCAACTGCAGCATCACCAGCAGTAGTTACCCCTGATGAAAAAAACAACTACTATCTGAGAAGCATTGCTCCCGAACACTTTACTATGGAAGCGATTACTGTATTACAGCAACATACAGGTATACAAGAATCAGATGAGATGGAGCCCGTTACAGTTATTAATACCTTTCTATCCAACAAAAATGAGGTTACTGCTTTCGCTCCTGTTATGAATCCTGTTAAACTGGAAATACCAATTAGCGTAACTACCTCAAATTATGCGAATACAGTATTTACCAGTGAATCTATCCTATACGACCCTTCTAATGCAATGAAGGATGAAGAAAATCCATCCAGTACAGTAGCATTGAATCAAATATTAGAATCAAAAGGTAACCGGCAACAGACTACGGATGAATTTCTAAAAGATTTTCAATTTGTTGGGAATACCCCAGTGATACATAAAAGTTCCCGAATTGGATTTCAGATATATGCTACTCCATCCATTAGCTTTAGGCAATTAACTGATACCAAGCTTAAAGAAATTGTTCAATCGACTGCTGCTATTAATAGCAACGGGGCTAATCTTCCACTCACAGGCAATGTAAATGCAAGAGTAAATGAAGTGGTTCGCCACAGGCCTGCATTAGGCATAGAAATCGGCTTTGCGGTTTTATATAGATTATCGAATCGGTTTCAATTAACAACCGGATTGCAGCTAAATCTTCGTAGGTATGATATAGAAACCTTCGAAACCCGCACCCGTGATTTAGCATCCCTATCTTTGGTTAACACCAGAGGTGTTGAAACTATTCAGTTTTATTCTCCTTACAACAATAATGCCGGATACAGAGCCACCACGCTTCACAATGATTTGTATCAAGTTGCAGCACCAGTGGGCATTCAATGGAAGATGCTGGATGGCAAAAAATGGGGCATAACGGCGGAGGCGTCTGTTCAGCCAACATTTACCATTCAGTCTAATACCTGGTTAATTTCTTCCGATTACAAAAATTACACCAATGGAAATGATTTACTCAGAAAATGGAATGTAAATACTGGTGCAGGTATCCAACTGAACTATCAAACTCGCAGTGCCATTTTCTCAGTTGGTCCACAAATTCGTTATCAACATTTACCTACTTACTCGAATTTATATCCAGTTAAGGAGAACCTGATAGATTATGGCATCAGATTGAGCATTACCCGCCCTAACTAATTTCATCAATTTTTGTTTCCACTCACTTTATTGGATAATTTTACCGGATGAAAATCTGGATTACCCTTGTTAGCTTTCTAGTTTTTGCAAACAGCTGCAAACAACGAACACAGGAAACTGATAAAAATACAGTCTCTTCTGATACAGCTAATTTCTATCCTATTGCCCCCTTTCTCCAAGAGCAAATTGAGGAAACAGATTTAAATAACCTACCCCGAAAATGCACGCACATAAAAAACCAAGAAAAAAGAACCGTCAATTTGAGCAGGGATTCATTTTTACTGCTTACAAAAAACTTTCAGGTACCAATTAACGTATTTACAACACAAAAGCATTTTTATAAAGAAAGTATATTACAAGATCTTAGTACACAAAGCTATACCTTAAGTTACCGCACAATCAATCCTTCCTGTTCAGCCCTGGAATACCTGGATATATTATTGAATGATAAGACCAAGAAAGTAAAGCGCATAGAAATGCAGCGTACGTATGAAAGAGATTCGATTACCACAACCGAACATCTGAGTTGGAAAACCAATAAAGGGTTTATCATCAGTAGTAAGCAATCAAATACAAAAGGAAAAACGCAAACTGAAATTTGGGAAGTTGACTGGGAGCAGGGGAAAAAATCTGCATTATGACGCAGGAAGCATTTGCCAAGATAGCACCCAAACTTCCCCAGGAGCCGGGTATTTATAAATATTATGGGGCAGATGAGCAACTACTCTATGTTGGCAAGGCAAAAGACCTTAGAAAAAGGGTTTCCTCTTATTTTACTCCAACATTTACATCATATAAAACGCATGAACTGGTAAAGAAAATTACCCGAATTGAATTTACCATTGTAGACTCAGAACAAGATGCATTTTTATTAGAGAATGCCTTGATTAAACAATATCATCCCCGATATAATATTCTACTCAAAGATGATAAAACCTACCCATTTATTGTAATAAAAAAAGAACCTTTCCCAAGGGTATTTTTAACCCGAAGAAAATATCAAGATGGTTCCGAATATATTGGTCCGTTTACATCTGTAGGCGGGGTGCGGGCATTATTGGAATTGGTTAAAAGAATGATTCCTTTGAGAACCTGCACGCTTAATCTTGCTGCGAAACAAATTGAAAAGAAGCAGTATAAGGTATGCCTCGAATATCACTTAGGTAATTGTGCTGGTCCATGTGAAAATAAGCAATCAGAAAAAGAGTATACCGATAACCTATCACAAGTAAAAAATATTATTAAAGGAAATCTACATCCGGTATTTTCAATACTTAGGAAGCAATTAAAGGAGGCAACCGAACAACTGCGCTTTGAAGATGCTGCACAAATTCAAAATAAAATACGCTCACTGGAAGCCTATAAAGCTTCATCGGTTATTGTAGGAAAATTACAAGGAAATCTGGATGTGTTTTCCATATTAAGGGATGGATCTATTGCATATGTAAATTATCTGATGGTGCAACATGGAACCATCGTTCAAACACATACTGTGCAACTCGAAACCAGATTAGAGGAAACTGATGAAGAAATATTAATCTTTGCCATTGCAAATCTGCGAAGTCAATTTAATAGTCAGGCTATGGAATTGATAGTTCCCTTTACCATAACCTATCCTCAAACAGATGTGCAGATCATTATTCCAAAGGCTGGTGAAAAGAAAAAATTACTGGAATTGTCGGAAAAAAATGTGAACTATTTCAAGCAGGAGATTCGGCAAAAAAAAATATGGCAGCCATTGGAAAAAACTCCTGAAGAAAAAAAAAGGGTGCTACATCAATTGCAACAATTGCTTCAGTTACCTGAACTACCGCAGCATATTGAATGTTTCGATAATAGTCATTTTCAGGGAAGCTTTCCGGTTTCAGCTATGGTTTGCTTTATAGATGGGCAACCAAGTAAGCAAAACTATCGACATTACCATGTAAAATCTGTTACAGGTATAGATGATTTTGCTACGATGAGAGAAGTTGTGTATCGCCGATACAAAAGATTGATTGAGGAAAACACAGATTTACCACAATTAGTAATTATTGATGGGGGAAAAGGTCAATTAAATGCAGCCCTTGAAAGTATTGAACTTTTAGAATTAAAGGGGAAGATGACTATAGTTGGATTGGCTAAAAATGAAGAAGAAATATTTTTTGCAGGTGATTCACAATCTATCAAATTACCTTGGAATAGTGATGCACTTAAATTAATCCGATTGATTCGGGATGAAGTACATCGGTTTGGAATTTCATTTCATCGCAATACAAGATCTAAAAAAACATTTTCCAATGAATTGGAAAAAATTCCGGGAATTGGATCACAATCGGCCCAGCAATTGTTGCGCGCATTTAAATCAGTTAAAAAAGTGCAACAGCAATCATCAGAAGCTTTGGAAAAAGTAATTGGAAAATCAAAAGCGGCTTTAATAGTGGCTTATTTTGATAGGATTGAGCAAAAATAAAAAAGGGACCAGGATAAAAATCCAGTCCCGTTTTAAAATCCAATATCCTATGAAAAACCATCGTAAAGATACATATTAAAAAGGATATAACAAACCAAAAGAAAAATATTTATAACATGTTGAATTTCAAATAGAATTGGCATAATCAACTGTTTATTGAAACATTTGATTACCATTTAAATAAAATCACTTTCTACCTCTACTTCGTTACAAAAAAAAGAGGCTGTATCAAAAATTTGACACAGCCTCAGAATACATTAAATAAGCCTTTGTTTTTAATACTGCCAAAGATCCTGTTCGAAGTCGAAAATGCGGTTCTTAATATTATTTCCCTCATATAATCTTCTCAGTTTATCGCCTCCAAACATTTGTAACAGATCTAAAAACTGGGGATTATTGGCACTAGACTTTGTAATATAACTGCTAAAATAACGACTTTCGAAGAGTTCCTCCCACGTCATACGACTGGAGAAATTCTTTGGGTTATATACGTCTATGCGGGCGAATGTTTTTCTTAAATCGGGGTAATAGAGCCAGAATAAAGTATAGGGTTCAGATCTACCTGCGACTGTTCGTTTAGCAACAGGTGCTATGCCTATAATTCGTGTAAATAAACGGCTCGCTTCTTTATCAAAAACAACCTGCTCTTTAAGTCGGAAGGTATATACAGAATCCAGAGGGAAATCGGGCTTGAAGCTGATGGTTCTCTTTTTAATACTCCCATCAACGTCATTTACGGTGAAAGTGTCTATTTTACCATTAACCTTTCTCAGTACTTTATCTGTTGTAAAGGGGCGGGTAAACATTTCATCATCAAATGCAACAACTGAATCAAATTTAATTGCATTTAATAAAATCGAAAAAAATCTTCTATCTCCATTATCATCTGTACCTGGGTATGTGAATGACTGATTCATCTTCTCTCTGGCATCTATTTCTCTCCAAATGAATTCACTCCACATATTATCATCTTCCCGAAGATGTTCATATTCTAAAGGTCTTCTATCACGATTCTGACTCCTATCTGTTGCATATGGATTCCTCAATAAAATTTCGGGCTTACTTACTGAGCCAGTGGTATCATATTCTACTGGAATGGTATCAACGGTAGTAACCTGTGGAGGTACATTTGCAGGTGCAGTCTGTATATTTTGATTACCAGATTGTTGAGTTGCTCCCTTGGTGTATTTAGAATTTGCAGGAGGTTGTTGTGTAGCAGCAGGTGCCGTATTTGCAGGTGCCGTATTTGCAGGAGTCGTCGCAGGTGTAGTAGCTGGAGTAGTAGCCGGTTTTTTTCCATAAGCTGAAGTTCTCTGGGCAAAAACCTGAGTATCTTTAAATACTGTTGCACAAATAACTACAACTACAACACCAATCAACTTTTTCATATAAATTCTATTGAAGTGTAAACGATAAATTTTGTTTAAGGGGGCGACTACCATCAGGGCCAACCACTTTTATTTCATCAATGATGATGGTTGTTCCTTCTCTTGCCATTTTTAAATAAGACTTAGCCTCTTCATTAAAATAGGGTGAATCCATCTGAACTACCTTCATCTCGGGGAATCCCTTTCCGGTAAATATCATTGTGTATTCAATAACATTAAATTTAATTCCCTCAAATATGAAGTCTTTCAGTTCTGCTGCAACACCAATCTGAGCAGTGAATTTATTTTTGGGAATTGCTCCACCGGCTTCCCCACCAATTGTTGCAAGAGGGTCGGGCATTCGTTTTATTGGTATTGTTGCTGTCTGGGTATTTTTACCATCATTGGCTACAACAATTGCTTTTCCGGGATCTTTACATTTTACCATATACTGGCCAGGACCAACTTTTGTTCCAATTACCCCAGAGCCAGAAAAACTAACATTTACTTTTTCATCCCCACTTCCACCTGTAACACTAAGGGGGTTGTCAAGTCCGGCGTAAAATACCCTGGTTTTATCAGTAGATAACACTAAACCGCTGGGTGTTCCTACGATGTACTTCACCTCTTTTTCAACAAAAGAAGAAGAACCATCTAATTTTTTATAATCAATACGAACTTTTTTACTATATGTACTCGGTTCACCTGCGGTGAGTTTATATTCAGCAACTCCATCTTTTAACGGAACAGTTCTACCATCAATTGTAACAATGGGTTGGGCATTTTTACTAAAAGCACCAATACCTGCGGTAATGGTTAACTCTTCACCCGGCATTAAATATCTGGTATCTGCCTGAGCGATCGCCTGATATTCGTCGAATATGATTTCTACTTCACCAATCTCTTTATGACAATACTCTACTACTTGTGCTTCAGAATTTCTAACATCGTTTTGAAGTTTGCTTAAAATAGTAATAGCAGCTATAGCGGGGGTCATATGGAAATAATGAAATGCCCAATCATCCTTACCTGCATTATTATTGGTTTTAGGAATAGTCAAATCGAGTGGTAAATTATTTCCTACTTCTTTTGCCAAAGTATCATTAATTCCTAATAAATTCTTCTTGAAGTCTGATAGCTTCTGATACAATTCTTTACCTTTTCCCTTTCCTTCAGGAGGTGCAGAAATAAATAAACGGGTAGGTGCATCCAAATCATCTTCTTTATACACTTCTTCGCCTTCGTCATTCTTCTTTAGACCCGCCTCCTGTTTCAACTCTTTTTTCAAAGTTTCCAGATAGTTATACATCTCATCAGCATATTTCTTTGCCTGTTCAGCTCTGGGAAACCAGAAACTCGCTTTCTCACGAGTAACAGGGTCGTCCATTTTACGCTTAAATGAGTTAAAAATATCGGTGTTCTTTTTATCAATAATACCGGTGGCAGACTCAAGACTATGGTCTACTGTTTTAAATGCGTTTAAAATTTCTGCCGAAACATTTAGTGCCAATAGTGCGGTAAGCACCAGGTACATGATGTTAATCATTTTCTGCCTCGGCTCTTTAGGTAGTGACATGTTGCTTTATAATTTAGTAGTCACGATAAATAGGTTTTTCATTCAGATTTCTCAATTAGCGGCCCTGCATTGCAGTAAGCATATTGCCATATAATTGATTCAGCTTTCCAAGATTGCTGGATAAAGCTGCAATTTGTTCTTTGGCTTTTAATGCATCTTCAGCACTACCCGCCATAGCAGCAGAAGCCTGAGCCAGCTTTCCATAAAAATCATTCATTGTTTTCAGATGATTATTTCCTTCCTGCAATTCCAGCTGATAAATGGTATTCAAAGAATTCAAATTCTTGGTTAAGGATTGCATCTGAACATGGAATTCTTTAGTGCTATCAGAAGCACCGTGGAATCCGGCTAATGACATTGAAGCTGTATTAGCTGCATCCTTAATTGAGGCAAGTGCAACAGTTGCTTCTTTGGTTTTATTTGAAAAATCTCCAGTACTTTTTACTACATCTCCAATATCAGACATTTGATTAACTGTATTTTCTAATTTCTGAAATCCGGCGCCTAACTTTGAAAGTGTTGCAGGAGTTATTTCGGCATCACTCAACATTTTTTCCATTGATACCAGCGCTTTATTTCCCGTAGCAGGTTTTGCATGTTCTACTTCAGAATGCTCGTCTATGTATGGGTATACAACATAGAGCACTCCATACGTTAAAAATATCAGTGCTTCAACTGTTAAACCGATTTTCAACATGATATCGGCTATGGGAGTGTGTAACAATTTCTGCAGCGCTCCGTAAATTACTACTGCTGCAGCTACAGACACAAATACATCTAACCATTTGTTAACCTTGGATGGAATTTTTGCTGACATGTTATTTGATTTTTTTAGGTGTAAACCTTGGTTGGGATATTGGGTTAATGTGAATTAAAATTTATTTTTTAATAGGTGCTAAATCAATTACGGTTCTAAAGCCAATGTAAGATTTCGCAGTATCCTGATATTCATAGTTTCGGGTACTTACCTGTAAATAGAAGGCAATATCTTTCCAGCTTCCTCCGCGAACAACTTTACGCTTTTCACGGGGGCGATCGGTATCTTTTGCTTCATAGCGAATATCCGGACTTAAATCAGACATAAGATTATAGGCACCTTCGTAGAAATAAGAGCCCGTCCACTCAGCCACATTTCCCGCCATATTATATAAACCATATTGATTAGGCCAGTAAGCATCAACGGGAACGGTATAAAATCCTCCATCCTCTATATAGTTACCACGTGAAGGTTTAAAATTAGCCAGCAGACAACCTTTTTTGTTTCTTAAATAAGGACTTCCCCATGGGAACATGGAATTAGTAAGCCCGCCTCTTGCCGCATATTCCCATTCACTTTCACTAGGCAATCGATAATCAGCGTCTTGCAGCATTTTCTTAGACTCCAGAAAGGCATTTTGATAATGGGTTCTCCAATGACAGAAAGCAATTGCCTGCTTCCAGGTTACCCCTACAACAGGATACTTTCCAAAAGAAGGGTGAGAATAATATCTTTTTGTCATGGGTTCATTATAGGAATAAGAAAAATCTCTCATCCATACTAAAGTATCAGGATAAATAGGCTCGTCTCTTCTAATTATGAAATTACTCCTGTATAATCCGGCATTCTCACGTTTTGCGGCAGTAGCCAGATCATAATATTCAATCCGGTACATAATTTTACTTGGATCAATTTCCGGTTTTCCAAACAACCGGTTATCGGGTGCCAGATTGAGTTCGTTCAATTTTTCAATCGTATTTCTATCCAGCTTAACCGTCTTCATTTTTGCCCAATTCACAGCGGATGTATCATTCGCTTTGTTGATGCCCGGACCAAATAAAATCTTATAAATCAAGGAATCCCTTGTCCAAATTACAAACTGCCGATACTGATCATTGGAAATTTCGGTTTTATCCATCCAGAATCCCGGAATAGAAACCTGACGATTGCGGGTTATATAATTATAACTCACATCCTCGTCACTGGGTCCCATGTGAAAGGTTCCAGGTGGAATGTAAACCATGTTCAGGGGCGGCCCCATGGTTGGACGGGTAGTGGAAGCAACCCCGTGCAACTGCCCGTCATTGGGTAGGGTTCCTTTCGACTTCCCACCTTTCCCGCAGGAAACCAGGGCTAGCATACTCAGAACTAAAGCCGAACTTGTTATGTATCCTCTCATTGTTCAGGATGGTTATTACTGTTACTAAATATCAAAAAGGCCGGTGGCCAAATTGTTTTTTTGTTTTATTCTTCAATATGTTCTAGAACTAAGTAGAGTTTTTATCAAATAATTCCAGTTAAACGATACAATAAAAGGTGTTTTGTGCTTCCGGTTGAGGGCAAATTACAGTAAACTTTTGTTACACATTTGCTAAAAACAATGCCAGATCCGACATAGGTTTTTCGCATTGGTAATCCTTACATCGGTAAAACAGTATTTTTTCCACCTCTTCGGGCACATATTTCCCGCTTAATAACGGAAAATTTAACAAATTAGTTTCCGTAACCTGAAGAATCTTATTGGGAACGTATTTTTTTAATAGGTTTGGCAGGTATCTTTTTGCAGCTTTCCCCAAAACCGCCCATTCCTGCAGTCCCCAAGCCTCATTTTGCAAAACTCCTGCCCAAACCCCAAAGGATCCGGGATATCGAGTAATTGAAGAAGCCATTGCCTGTAAAAGAGCCCTGCATTGTTCTCTTTTGGCAGACTGATCAAATAAGATAGATAAATACTGAAGATTTGAGGCCATTAAGGCATTCCCGCTGGGTACTGCTCCGTCGTACACTTCCTTTTTCCGAATTACAACATCGGTTTGGGTTTTACCGGTATAATAGAAAAATCCGGTACTTTCTTCCAGGAAGTTATCCAACACCCACTGTGTAATCTGTAAAGCTTTATTTAGGTATTCAGCCTCACCGGTAATTTCCTGTAAATAAATATATGCCTGAATCAAAGCAGCATAATCGTCCAAAAAAGCCGGTATTTTACTTTCCCCACTTTTATATGTATGATGCCAGCTTCCATCGGGTTTGGCAAATACCCGCTCCATGAACAGCATACTATCGATTGCCAGCTTTCTATACTCTTCATTTCCGGTAGCTGCAAATGCAGCAGAAAATGCCCGGTTCATAAGGGCATTCCATCCCAACAAAATTTTATCATCCAGCAAAGGTCGAATGCGATTAGCACGGGCTTCCATCAATTTTTTAAGGCAATTTGAGAATCGAACTTGCGCTTCCGCTTCCGTCCATCCCTTGTTAATTGAATATTGTTCCCGGCTTTGAAGCGACCAAAGTATGTTTACTTCTTCCCAGTTACCTTCTGCTGTTATTTGAAAATATTCAGTAAACCAATCTGCATCCGAACCCAACAACTCCCGTATCTGAGCGTGAGTCCAGGTATAATATTTTCCTTCTATTCCCTCACTATCGGCGTCCAATGCACTGCAATAACCATTTTCACCATTTCCCAACTCTCTTACTACAAAATTTAGGGTTTCTTCTAAAACACGGGCATAACGGTTAAATCCGGTAACCTGAAAAGCTTCAGACAATACAACTGCCAACAGCGCATTGTCATAAAACATTTTTTCAAAATGAGGTATCTGCCAACAGACATCAGTACTATAGCGGGCGAAACCACCTCCAGCCTGATCGTATATCCCCCCATGTATCATTTTATCTAAACTCAACACTACCTGATCAAGTGCCGGTTGATAACCGGTAAAATGAAAATGCCGCAAAAGAAACCGAAGTGAAAAAGTTTGCGGAAATTTAGGAGCATTTCCAAACCCGCCCCAATCTGTATCGGCCTGTTTTAGTAATTGCTCAGCAATAAACTGTTGTGATTCGGTACTGAAAATTTCGGTTGCATTTGTTGGAGCATTTCCAAAAGCATTTGCATTTTGCAGATGCTGCATCAGCTGATTAGCTTGCTGAAGCATATCTTCCCGCTTTTGCTGAAAGAGTTGATGAATCTGTATCAATACTTCCCGCCAGCTAGGTCGGTTAAATGCAGGTTTGGGCGGGAAATAGGTTCCTCCGTAAAATGGGCGACAATCGGGTGTAAGAAATACATTCAATGGCCACCCCCCACTACCCGTAATAGCCTGCACCGCGTCCATATAAATATGATCCAGGTCGGGCCTTTCTTCACGGTCAATTTTGATGTTAACGAAAAAACGATTCATCAATTCGGCGGTAGCAGGATCTTCGAAACTTTCCCGCTCCATAACATGACACCAATGGCAGGCGGCATATCCGATACTAACCAAGATGGGCTTATTTTCTTCCCGGGCCTTTTGTAAAGCTTCAATGCCCCATGGATACCAATTTACAGGGTTGTGGGCATGTTGGAGCAGGTAAGGACTCGATTCGTTTATTAAGGCATTGGGCATGCAAAAGAATTGGCGTAAAAAAAGAAATTATTTCTTTTTGGCCTGCTGTTGTTGTAAAAATTCATCCAGTGCGGCAACCATACTAGGCTTTTTTGGGGCGGGCCCTTGAATTTGCAATTTCAAACCTCGCTCTTCAATTGCCCTGGAGGTGTTCCCGCCAAAAGCTCCGATTAATGTACCATTTTGATGAAAATCAGGAATATTTTCAAATAAACTTTTAACTCCGCTTGGAGTAAAGAAGCAAATAACGTCGAATTCTCTGGATTCAAAAACCTCTTTAATATCGTTACTGATAGTTCGATACATGAATGCCAATTGGTAATCGCATCCATGTTGTTTTAGCCAGTTTACGATTTCATTGTCCTGCTGATTCTCACTGCAAACATATAAGAATTTCTCACTTCCCTTATGTCGGTTAATTACGTCGAATAAACTTTTATTTGTGCCATCTACTCCATAAAATACTTTACGCTTCCGGTATAAAATAAATTTTTGCAAGTAAAGCGCAACCGACTCGGTAATGCAGAAATATTTAGTTTCAGCACTGATAGCAACCTTCATTTCATCTGCCATTCGGAAAAAAAAGTCAATGGCATTCCGACTGGTAAAGATAACCGCAGAATAAAGCGCTATGTCTATTTTTTGCTTACGAAACTCTTTAGCGGGAATACCTTCTAACTTAATAAAGGGGTGGAATACCAGATTAACCTGGTACTTTTTTTCCAACTCAAAATACGGAGATTTATCGCTCTCCGGCTTGGGTTGAGAAATCAGAATATTTTTTACAACTTTGGAACTTGCCGTTTGCTTAACCCCAGTTTTTGTCATATTCACGATAGCTAAAGTGGCACAAAATTAATTAAATCCTGCCAAATTTTTCATCAATAATTTATAAATTAATAATAGGGGTATAATTTCAACTGAAGTTAAACATATAAAAAAATGAAATCCGTTTAGGGCGATTTTGTTTCGAATTGTTGCAAAAGAAACAAGATAACGATAAACAAAAACTATTGAAATCACAATCCAACCTAATGTAAAAGCATAATTTATCAGTTCCTGTACAGAAAATGCCGCAAGTAACAGAAGCGGAACTAATAGAATGCCCAACATTTTATTCATCATAAAAACTATAAATATGTAAGATCTCACAACCTCTGCACTATTGAACACCCATCCGGCAAATTGTAAAAAAAGGTATTTGCCAGCATAGATTGTTATAATAAAAATAAGAGACCCAAGCCAAATTTTGATGAAGGATTCTTGGAACCAGTTAAAATTTCTTGCTGCCAGCGTAATAAAAGTGGATACTATCAGGAAAAATAACAAATTCAGTAAGAGGGAAGACAATTGCTCTTGTAAAAGGCGATCCTTGGTTTGGTTTTGCCTACGTGATCTTTGAAAAAAATAACCGAATAAATTGTTCAGGTATTTTGGGTAAATTATCCGAATAGTTGCCAGTAAAAGTAAAATACCAGCAATTAAATAGAATACATTTTCCTTACCATTTTTTTCATGAAAAACAATCCAGCCACTTGTGGGGTTAGTATTTGGTGGGATAAATGGGTTGTCGATTACTCTCTCATAGGAATTGGGGGGGGGTGCTGATTGATATCCCAACTGGGAAGCATTTTGATTTGATTGAATACTATTTTTTTCAACCAAACTATCTGCAACGGTTTTTCCAACCAAGGCACTATCTAACATAACTTTAGGTGAGCTCGCTGCCTGTCCCTTTACTTTTTGAGGTTGGCGAGAGCTATCCTTTTGAGCAAAAAGGCCTCCCTGTATTCCCAGTGTCAAACAAATTCCAAATAAAATAATCCGAAACCACATAAAACAAAACTACCAATATTCAGCAAGATTTTATCACTTACCTGATTTCAAATGAATCCAAGTACTTTTACAATGCGATGGCAGGTATTTATATTCATATTCCGTTCTGTAAACAAGCTTGCAACTATTGCGATTTTCATTTTTCTACCTCCCTACAGCAATCTGTTCCGCTATTCAATGCCCTACTAAAAGAGATCATTCTGCGAAAAGATTACCTAACCGAACCAGTTGATACCATCTATCTGGGTGGAGGAACACCTTCGCTGGTAGAACCAAACTGGATAGCTCAATTGATAAATGCCCTTCAGCAACAATTTATAATTGCACAAGATGCTGAAATAACATTGGAAGCTAATCCGGATGATATAAATAAAACAAAAATTGCAGCATGGCATGCGGCAGGTATCAACAGAATGAGTGTAGGCATCCAGTCGTTTCATCCTCATTTACTTAGCTGGATGAATCGGGCACATCGGGCCGAACAATCGCTCAACGCAATTGGATTATTACAAGAGGGTGGATTTGATAATATCAGCATTGATCTGATTTATGGATGTCCAAATCAAACTGATGCGGAGTGGAAAGAAGACATGAATAGGGCCATTGCATTAGGCGTACAACATCTTTCCTGCTATGCATTAACCAGCGAACCCAAAACCGCACTTTGGCATCATATTGAAAAAGGGGTTACTCCTGAAATTAATAGTGATCAGCAGGCAAACCAATTTTTACAATTAATGGAACATATGGAAGCTGCAGGCTATGAACAGTACGAGATTTCCAATTTTTCCTTACCCAATTACAGAAGCCGACACAATAGTGCTTATTGGAAGGGTATACCCTATTTAGGTATCGGTCCATCAGCTCATTCGTTCAATGGAATTGCAAGGGAATGGAACATTAATAATAATAGTCGTTACATTGATAGCATAGAAGCAGGTAAGATTCCTGCTTCAAAGGAAGTGCTTACCAGTAAACAGCAATTCAATGAATACGTTATGACCGCTCTAAGAACCAGGGATGGCATTTCTCTAAATCAGGTGAGAGAATTATGGGGAGCAGAAGTAGAAGAAAAACTTAGGTACGAAGCCCAAAAATGGGCAATGCAGGGTTTATTGACAGAAAAAAATCAACATATCGTATTAAATACCCAGGGGAAATTAATGGCAGATGGTATAGCAGCAGACTTATTCCACTAAAAGCTGCCAATATTTATACTAAAAAGTTTTCAATGGATTCTATTCCAATGGCTGCCGGTACCTGATTCCATAAAATATCATAAACCGCTTGGGCAATTGGCATATTACATCCCAACTGCGTGTTCAACTGATGAATACATCGTGAGGCATAATATCCCTCCGCCACCATATTTAGTTCCAAACGGGCTGCGGTTACAGAGTATCCCTTTCCAATCATATTTCCAAAAGTTCTGTTACGGCTATGCAGAGAGTAACAGGTAACCAATAAATCTCCCAAATAAATAGAGTTTGCATAGTCGGCTAATGAATTATGCCGGGATGTTTCTGGTGTTACTGCTTCTAAAAACTGTACAACTTCTCTGGCACCATTAGCAATAAACACACTCAAAAAATTATCTCCATATTCAAGTCCGTGTACAATACCAGATCCTAGTGCATAAATATTTTTTAGTACAGCAGCATATTGCACTCCCCAAACATCTGTGTTCACTCGGGTAAACACATATTCATTGGAAAAAAATTGGGCAATTGTTTGAACAGATACAATATCCACTCCTGAAAAAGTTAGATAAGAAAGCTTTTCAGCTGCAACTTCCTCCGCATGAGATGGGCCCAGTAATGTGCAGTAATCTGAAAGGGGAAATGCAAAAACCCTTTCCAGATATTGATTTAATAACTCATTCTGGTCGGGTAAAATTCCTTTAACAGCAGTTATAATTTTTTTACCTTCGAGCGCATCAGAAGGAAGCGTTTGAAGTGCTTGCTGAACAAATGCGGCAGGAACTGCAATAATAATACAATCGGAGGCAGCAAGTAAATCGCTTAGTTGACTGTGAAATTGAATGCGGGAAATATCAAAATATACTGCTGATAAATAATGCGGATTGTGTTTCCTTTTTTGCAGATATTGAATGGTTTCAGCGTTTCTGATCCACCATTGTATCGTATGCCCGTTATCGGTTAAAATTTTTGCAAGCGCAGTAGCCCAACTACCACTGCCCATAATTCCCATTCGCATGCCTCAGTAATTTATGCAAACATACGAATTGACTAATAATCGTTAGTTATTGACTTTCTTTTCTTCAAAAAGTTGTTCTTTGGGAACCACTTTTACCAAGGCACTATCTTTTAATGATTTGCTAACTACTGAGTAAGGACCCGTAATCACCTGGTCACCCGCTTTAATTCCACCCAGTAATTCGATATAGTTGAGATCCTGAATCGCTGTTTTAACGGTTACCTGCTTAACTCGTTGATTAGGCTGAAGTACAAAAACTACCAGATCTATATCATCATCCTGAGTAGATTTTTTTTCTGTTGAGGTCCCATCAGCCGTGGCTTTATCTTTGGCATCTTTCTTTTTATCGGCATTTTTATCGCGGGGGGTTACAGCATTTAGGGGAACAGATAATACATTTGAGCGGGTTTGGGTTTGTATATCTGCACTTGCATTCATTCCCGGGCGAAAAGGAAACCCATGGGTAGATTTTGTTAAATCAAAATAACTCTCTGGGAGTAAACGAATATGCACTTTATAGCTGGTAACTTCAGTACTTGCATTTCCGGTTAAAGCGTTCCCACTTGGATTAGCAATTTTATATACCAGTCCTTTAAATTTCCGATTAGAATAGGCATCTACTTCAACAATAGCCGTGTCCCCTAATTTAACTTTAGGGATATCATTTTCACCCACATCCACACGAACTTCAATACTACGCATATCTGCCACACGCATCATTTCGGTACCGATATTAAAACTATTACCTGCAACACGTTCTCCTTTTTTTACATTAAGCAAACTAATGATACCACTCATGGGAGCGGTAATTACTGTTCGGGAAATATCTTTATCAGCACGCTGTAGCTGAGCTTGCGCACTTTGGATAGATGCTTCGCTACTCTTCAACCCCTCTCTTGCAGCATTATAATTAGCTTGTGCCGTTAAAAAATTTTGTTCTGACTGTTCAAACTCAGCTCGGGAAATTACTTTTTCCGTAAGCAATTTTTTCTGACGATCAAAAATAACTTTTAAGTTATCGACCTGAGCCTTTAAGCCAGCAATACTTGCTTGCGAATTGGCTAACTGAGCTTTAGTCTGATTAACACCTGCCAAAACCTGGTCACGCTGACTCATATAAATATCTGCATAAATACGGGCAAGCGTTTGTCCTTTCACTACACTGTCTCCTTCATTCACATTGAGTTCAACAATTTCTCCACTTACGTCTGGACTAACCTTAACTTCAATTTCAGGGTATACTTTACCACTGGCATTTACCGTTTCGATAATTGTTCGCAATTCAGCTTTTTCAGCAGTTACTTTAATACCTTCTTCTTTGCCAATAATTCCTTTTTTCTTTAAATATAACAGACCAAAGATTGCAGCTATTAGAATGACAATTATCCAGATTAATTTCTTTTTCATATTGATGTTTATTTGCGAACGTGCAGTATTATTTTATAATTTGATACCTTTTCCTTTATAGAATTCAAGAAGCTTCATTCTAAAAACATAATCGAATTGGTTGGTAAGTAATTGTAATTTGGCTCTTAATAAATTATTCTGATTTGTTATCAGATCCAGTGAACCTAATAATCCGATATCATATCTTTTCAATGCATAATCATATGCCTTTTGAGCGGTTTCTACACTTTTTTTACTGGCATTGAAACGTTGTAAAGCAGTTACCGCATTTGTATAGGCCAAGTAAATATCTTGCTTAAGTTTTATATCAGAAGCCTCCTTTTGCAATTCAGCTGATTTCATGTTCAGTTGCGATTGTTTTACAGAAGTTCTAGCCTGATGGTTTGAAAAAATGGGAATACTCAGATTAAATCCGATATTCTGACCAAGGTTATTATCTAATTGAGTTCCCCATCCATTCCATAACTGTCCAAAAGAGCGGTTCGATTGGCTAAGTTTATAAATAGGGGATTGAACGAAATAATTATTCGAACCAATTGCTACAATGGGTTCAGCCCCTGTAATAGGATTATAGCCACCAAAACTGGCACCACTAATATATTTTACAGCATTAGAAAAATTAGTGCTTAGGTTTCCCCCAACCGTTAGTGTTGGATATGCCAGGGCTTTAGATATTAAGACATTTTTTTCTGCCGCTTTTATTCTTAGCGCATTTACTTTTTGTAATGGTTGATTATCCAATCCTTGTTGATAAACTAAGTCGGGCTGTAAATCTGCAAAAGATTCCAGAGAAATTTTATCTACTGCCGGAGTAACAATATTGAAACGAGTACCTGGATCTAGATTCAGTACTCCTTTCATGTTTAACAAATTTTGCTGCTCGGAAGCAATGGCAGAAAAATAATTACTGCTATCCGAAGCTAACTGTGCTTCAATTTCTGCTAAACTTAATTCAGGTAATACACCTGCTTCAACCCGCTTCTTGGTTATTTCTTGTTGAGATAAACTCTGGCTAATTTGAACTTTAGCAATATTTATCTGCTCTCGAGCTGCCAAAATTTGAAGATAAAAGGTTGCCACTGTAAAAGAAATATCGTAAGCCGTTCTTTCCACATCCTGCAAAGCTGCTTTTGCATTAAAAATTGCAGCCTGCTCGGTGTTCTTTAATCTCCCATAGTTGTATACCTGCATTCCAATATTTAAACCAAAATTTTGGTAAAGAAACTGGGTTGTGGCAAATGAGTTGGTGGTAGGGTCTATCGATCGGCCAAAGCGCATACCTGTTCCGGAATTTGCCGAAACGCTGGGTAAAATATTATACTTTGCCTGATCTGCCTGTAACTGGGCAATGCGAGCTGAAATATCTGCTTGTTTTACAGAGATATTATGTGCAACAGCATAGTCTATACATTGTTTCAAATCCCAAATTTCAGGGGTTTGAGCCGTTACAAAAATGGGAGCCAGCAAACAGCTCCAGATAATAAATCGCTTCATACATGCAAAAGTAATCGAAGAGATGGCTAAGAATGCAAAATCTTCTATCAGCGGAAACAAATGCCGTACAATGGCTTCATTTCGTGTATGAAAGGTTGTATCGGTTGGATAAAAGGTAAGCAGGGTAACCTCTCTGTATCTTATTTTTCGGGGGAAGTCCGTTTAAATCGGGTTACAAAGTAGATTCCGATAAATGCAGCCAGCACTGCTAATCCGATGAGGGCCGTACCGGGTGTTTGCATAAATATGCTAACGCCAACAAAACAATAGGAAGCCATAAAAATCAGCGGTACCCAAGGAAATAGTTTCATTTTAAAAATACCCGTACCATCCAGATTCGCTGTTCTTTTTCTTAAAATGAAAATGGTGGCACTGGAAGCTACCATTCCGAAACAATCCAGAAACATGGTGAAATTGAGTATTTTTTCAAATGTTTGGGCAAAGAATAAAATAATAATGCAAATGCCTGCAAAAACGCTTAATGAAGCAACTAAGACTTCATGTTGGGTAGATTTTTTGGCAAATATTCCGGGTAGCACCCCCTCTTCACTCATTGCATACATAACACGAGGATTGCTCATCAAAAGCGCATTTACATAAGCAAGAACACCAAAAAAAAGAAAGAAAGAAAAAATTTCAGCTCCCGATTTACCAAAGGTTAACGACATTAAAACATAGGCTATTTCTTTTTCCCCTTTCATTTGATTGAATCCAACTATCTGAAAATAGCTAAAATTTGCCAGCAGATATAACCCAATGATAATAGCAATACCAATGAATATTCCTTTGGGGATATTGCTGGCGGGATTTTTCACTTCACTGCCAAAATTGATCGTTTGCTGATATCCTCCGTACGTAAAACAAACTGCAATTAAACTGGCACCTAAACTTTTTATCCATAGCAACCAATCCGAACCTGTTTCAACGGGTTCGGTAAGTGTAGTGGTAATGGGAGTACCCTGATGTGGGAATAATAAAGCAAGAATCAAAACAACAATCATTCCTATTTTAATAATCATCAGAATATTTTGTGCACGGGAGCTAATGGTTAAGCCTCTTAAATTAATAAAATAAAAAATAATAATTGCTGCACAACTAATTAAAGCCTTATCAATATCCGTCCAGGCAATACCCGGAAATAATTTAGTGATATATCCACTTCCTATCAAGGCTACCCCGCTTAAACTGGCAGCATTACTGATTAAAATGATACAATTAATTGCAAAAGCAATACTTGGATGATAGGCATAAGAGAAGATCTTATAGTATCCACCCGTAACAGGATAACGACTTCCGATTTCAGCATAGGTGAGCGCACCACATAATGCGATCAATCCACCCAAAATCCAGGCTGTAAAATATACAGCCGGGGTAATCGCATAACTGGCACTGGTAGCTGCAGAGCGAAATATACCCATTCCAATTACCAACCCTACCACTATCATGGTAAAACTAAAAAGATTGATTTGTTGCTTAGCTGACATAGTATAAAGTATGGGTTAAATATATAACACTTATCCCAATTCCGCAGCAACCCAATTGAATTGGTTTTATCGAATTGGCTGACCCTATAATTATCTGTAACTTTGTGTAGCTGCTTATTCTTAAATCTTTACAATGAATATATCAATTAATGAACTTATTACAGTAAGCTTCACGTTATTTGCAGTAATTGATATCGTAGGATCTGTTCCGCTGTTAATCTCATTAAAGGAAAAAATGGGTGGTATCAGATCGGCACAGGCTACGCTTATATCTGGTGCTTTGATGATTTTATTTTTATATGCCGGACAGCCCTTCCTTAGCATTTTAGGACTAGACATCCATTCATTTGCGGTAGGCGGTTCTGTTGTTATTTTTTTGTTGGGGCTGGAGATGGTGTTAGGTCATGAAATTTTTAAAGGTGATCAAGACGCAAAATCCGGTACATTGGTTCCTATTGCATTTCCAATCATTGCGGGAAGCGGAACGCTCACTACCATCATGTCGCTGAAGGCTAATTTTGATGAGATCTACATACTTTCGGGTATTTTAATTAATTTAATTGTAGTGTATATTGTTCTTACTTCCCTTCGATTTATTGAAAGGGTACTGGGACCTGCCGGTTTGATGGCAGTTAGAAAATTCTTTGGTGTAATTCTGCTTGCAATCGCTGTAAAATTATTCAGTAGCAATATTGCCAAATTCGGTAAATAAACTATCAGGGTTTCTTTTCCCAGCGATCGGTTCTGAAAGGAGAAGCGGGTAATCCTTCTCGATTATATAAATTACAACCCTTGGGATTATTTGCCCAAGCGTACCGAACTGCCTCGGGATTAGGGACCAGATCACTAGACACCAATATGGTTTTTTTATTGAGGATAGTCGCATTAGCCCAAACAAATTTTCTATCGGGTCCTGCAATTGCAAATTGTTGTAAAGGCTGGTTAAAGGCAGCCATTAATCCTGAACCCACATTACTAAAAGTTAGTGCAATACCATTTCCCAATTTCTTATAAGTTGCCAAAGTGGGTCCGGAAGCTACAATTCTTTTTTCACCATAAGCCAGTTTACGGGCTGCCAGTGAAAGTCGCTCCCCCACTTCTTTTTTATTTAGGGGATGCACATCATAGGTTTCTCCAATATCGATGGTAACAGCTATTCCAACATTTGGCAAATCCTCTGTTACCTGAAGTTGAGCTTCTCTCAAATGTGCCCATCCACTTTCTCCAGGCTCATTTACAATTTCCATGTAGTTTGCCAATTGAACTATCAAGAAAGGAAAATCACCCTGTTGCCACCGACCGCGCCAATCCTGTATCAGTGCAGTTAACAAATGCCGATAATCTCCAGGTCTGCCCCCATTAGATTCTCCCTGATACCAGGCAGCCCCTTTTATTGTATAGGGAATAAGGGGATGAATCATTGCATTAAATAAAGTAATCGGTTGGGTAGACATTTTAATAAAACTTGCAACTGGTAATGCTGACATTGTATTGCCAACGCAATATTGCCAGTCGCCTGAAAGATTGATTTCGCTGTCAGTAAATTGAAGCTTATATTTTTTTTCAGCAATAAATCCACCATTTCCATCCGTATCTACAATTCTAACAGTTATGGTATTGGTCCCTGGGTGTAATAAACCTGCCGGTACCTGATACTTTCTAACTACATATTTATTTGTATTACTTCCAACCCAAACGCCATTTACATAAGTTGAATCGGCATCATCTATCATTCCTAATTCGAGCGACGCATTTCCGGCAGCCTGAGATGAAGAAATTTCGATTTGCTTTTTACACCAAACCACCCCATCTTTTTCCTTCAAACCATATTTCTCCCAAAATCCTGGAACCTGCATTTTCCCAACTTTTCCTAAAGGAAAATCATTCATTTTCCAGTTGTTTTCAGGAAGCAATCCAATATCACCTGCTTTGGCTTCTGAATGCCACTGACTGGTTTCAGTTCTTTCTCTTTTAATTGCAGCATTCATATTGGCAGAATCCTGATAAAAATGATACCGCTCGAGATAACCGGAAAAATCATGCAATCCTTCCTCACTTATCCATGATTCTGCAGGAGTTCCCCCCCAGGTACTTTTAATTACTGCCATGGGAACTTTATATTTATCGTATAATGCCTTCACCATAAAATAAGCAACTGCGGAAAAACTACCTATGTTAGCAGGATTGGCAACCCTCCATTTTCCATTCAGTTCTTCTTTGGGATGCATGGCATATTGCAGGTTAACCTGAAACTCCCGAATATATGGATTGGCAGCATTCGCAATTTCTTTGGGATATTTTTCAGTTAATTTTCCCATGATGAATTCCATATTCGATTGTCCAGAACATAACCAAACATCCCCCATTAATACATCATGTATAGTTTTAGTTTCATTTCCAGCTTGTATGGTAATTGTGTAGGGGCCGCCAGCAGGGGTTGCTGGTAATTGTAGCTGCCAGCGCTGCTGATTATCAGTTTTGGCTATGTATTGCTTTCCTCTAAATTGAACAGTTACAGGACCCGCTCCGTTCCACCATCCCCAAATGTTTACGGGCCGATCTCTCTGTAGAATCATACTATCACTCACCATTGCGGGCAAACGGAGCTGTGCATTTGCATAAATTGCAAAAATCGATGTCATTAGCAATAAAAATGCATACTTAATCATGGCAGATTAGATAAAGTTGAAAAGTTAAGTTACAATAATGGCAGAAACCAAGCAACCTTTATGAGAAATAATATAATATCCAGACTGTAATCCCTGTTAGTAATCCTGCATAAAGATTGGTTGAAGGGAAAAACGATTTTGATATAACATTATTTTTCCTTGTGTTGGAGAAAAAGCGAAGTCCGAAAAACATTGTTGCAGTAAATCCTGCTGCAACCCAACTGATGAATGCTAGAGGAACTCCTACATGAATTAAATACAGAAAAATAAGATGCCCGGCTATAAATATACTCATTGGTAAGATGATTTTTTTAGTAGAACCCATCACATCCATATCATTTACACTTTTGGCATAGGGTTGTTTGCGATGCAACCAATATGATAAAGCGAATTGAATCAGGATACATAAGATAAATACAATCATTACCCTATGTAAAAAATTGATTTGTACTCCAAGATAGGTTCTCAGCAGCGGCACTGTTGAAAAATAATGATCGTAAGCAAATTCAACAGCCCAACTCAAAAGAGGAGATACGAGTAAAATTGCTACTGCAGATGAAGGATGTATTTTTTTAAAACAAACTCCCATAAAAAATATGGTAACAATTCCTGGTTTTAAATAAGAACTATTTTTGGATAAAACTAGAAAAAAATTACCCCCCGAATTGGGAGTGAAAGTACCGTATGCCAGTAATACTGCCAATGCAGTTAAACAGATTACAAACCATCTTCCCGCCATCACGAGTTGTTTATCGGTAGCAGATGGATAAAAATACTTTTGATAAATATCTACTGTTAATAAAGTAGAAGCCGCATTGAGCATAGAATATATACTAGAGAATATGGCTGCAGTTAAACCGGCCAGCACCCAGCCAAATAAGCCATATCCGGGAGGTACCACTTTACTCATGAGCACTACAAAAGCATCATCGGGTTGCACTCCTTCTAAATGCCAATTGTTTTTAAAAAGATAAGCAGCAGCTACTCCAGCTGCAATGGAAAAGAAGGGTATCGTTAATTTTAAAAAACCTGCTGCTAATGCCCCCAGTTGTGCATCCCGATTGGATTGTGCTGAAAGCACGCGCTGCACTTCAAACTGGTTGGTAGTCCAGAAAAACCCCTGTAATACCAGCAATCCACTACATACTCCAGTCCAAGGTAAATCGGGATGATTAGATGGCAGATATAATCTCATTTTATTTAAACCGGCAGCACTTTTATCAAGCTCTACCAATCCTAACAAACCACCAATTTCTGATTGGTTAAGGGTTAGCCATCCAACCAACACCAATGAACTTACCATCAAAATGGAAATAATATTTTCGATTACTACCAAAGACTGCATTCCACCCCAGCAGATTAAGCAACAAGATATAAACGCAATAAAAATAATTCCTTGCAAATAGGTAAGGGAAAAATTGCCCATACTAAATAATAAACCAAGTTGTCGGCTTCCAATATATAATCCCCCAACCAGTAGTATCAGAATAATCCCGATTATACAAATACTATAAATAAGTCTTGTACCTGCAGAATACCTATGTTCCAGGTATGCAGATAAGGTAAATACCCCTCTTTGTCGGTATACCGGAATAAATACATAACAAAGGAAAATAATGGCAGGGATTGCCAAAATTTCGTAGTGACTTTGAGCAAATCCAATGGAATAACCAATTCCAAGCATTCCGATAATTTGTGATAAACTCACATTTGCTCCATAGATAGATCCGGCTACCGACCACCAGCGTAATGTTCTGCCGGCCATGAAATAATCTTCCGCATTTTTCTTTTGTCGCCCTGCCCAAATACCGGAGCCAATTAAAAAAATTGTGAGTATTGCAAATACAAGCCAATCATAATATCCGAGCATTTGTAGCATGGGCTGCAGTTTATCGAAGGGGGGCAGTAGTTAGTGGGGTTACAGGTGCGTAGGAAGTTTTTCTATTTTGTATTACATTCAGTTGAACCAGATCGAGTTTAGGCAAAATATGTTCGGCAACTTTTTTGGCTTCTTCTTTTAATGGATACCCAGATAAAATAAATGACCGAATACCCATATCTAAATACCGGTTAAGTTTGGTAATAATTTGATCAGGGGTTCCTACCAGCGCTCCTCCGCATCCACTGCGCGCCCTGCCAATCCCCATCCATAAATTGGGTTCTACAAAGTCGTCGGCATCTGCTTTTTCACTTCGAAGTACATCCTGACGTTTTACTCCTTCCGACTGGGCATCCTGAGCTCTGTTTTTTAAATTCAAAGTATTTGCATCAAAGCGACTCATAATATGCCTGGCATAATCACGGGCTTCCTTTTCAGTTTCTCTTACAATAATATGAATACGTAATCCAAAATCAATCAATCTGTTTTCCATAGCAGCCCGCTTGCTCATATCTTGCATGGTTGCAAATATGCTTTCTTCTGTTTCAGGCCACATTAAAAATACATCACAATATTTAGCACACAATTCTCTTGAACCCGCTGAAGTACCCCCAAAATAAAGCAGCGGTCCTCCATTTTGCTGAAAGGGCTTAACCGGATCGGCTGTCATTTGAAAATTTGGATATATCTCCCCATTATGCAAAATCTCATCATTTGTCCATGCCTGTTTTAAAATTTCAATTACTTCGGCACAACGACGGTAACGGATTTGAGGAACTTCCTTAAGTCCGGGTAAATCAGAGTTGATGATATTAATGGTTAGCCTGCCTTCCAGTAAGTGATCCAGTGTAGCAATATGCCGTGCCAGCATAGGTGGATGAATTTCACCGGTTCTCACAGCCAGCAACAGGTTCATCTGTTGGGTAATTCCAGACATTGCAGCAGCAAATGGTATTCCTTCCTGACCAACCATGTAAGATGTAGGAAGGAGTATATTTCCAAACCCCAGACTATCTGCCAGTGTGGCTATGGAACTGCAGTGGGCAAAATTACTTCGGCGTGATTCATCCAGCACGCCTAAAAACTCAGTATCACCCCCACACAAATCATCGAACCAAGCAACTTCGCAACAGCGGTGGCTTGTTCTTACAGGAACACTTATAAACTTTTGCATAATAATATATGGCGATAAACAAATTAGCAAAATTCTTTCAAATTAAAGATATTTGGTAAGAAACTGAGGGAAGAGATTCCCCATGAATCATTTTTCATTCAAAAATTTCAATTTATGCGTTCTACTATCCAACTTTGGCTGTTTGTTTGCATCTTTATAATGGGTGCTTTTCAACTGCAAAGCTGCATCAACATGAACCAGCCCGAAGCAGCTGTGAAAATGGGAGGGAAGCAAATAATTGATTCTACTGCTAACTATGTGATCAAAGTAAATTATCCCGATGAACCACAGGATAAAGAAATGATTATGAAAAAATGGGTTGATTTAAAACTGAGTGATAAGCAATTAGAATGGAAAAATCTAGCGTCCCCACATAATGAGTATCAAATTAATTATAGTGTAATTACATCAGATTCATCTAAAACAGTAAGCTATGTAATGAATGAATATGAAAATACCGGAGGTGCAAGTGGCAATCAGAAAGTAACCAGTTTTGCTTTTAGGAATAATCAGTTATTGGATATTCAGAAAATATTGAATTTTTCACAAAATAACGATATCAAACTTACCCGGCTGCTTGCTGAAAAAGCTTCAAAAGATACCGTAACGTTTAATTCTGCTATGCTTAATGAAAGTTTCGGATTAAATTTTTTACAAAAAGATGGCATAACCTTAGACAAAAACAAATGCAAATGCAATGGATTCTTTTTTGGTTCCAATTTACAGTGTTATGTAATTAGAAATGAAGGAATTGGTTTTGTGTTTGGCAAGTATGTGGTAGGTCCCGGCTCTTCTCAAACACCTGAAATTTTGCTTAACTGGAAAACCCTGGAACCTTTTTTGCAGCCAGATTTTAAAATCAAGTCTCTCTAATTAATCATCAAATATTAATCAGGCACCCAATCAAATGAAAAGAAAAACTTTTATCAAAAAAAGCATAACTACAGCTGGTGGCTTGCTGATATTACAAAACATTTTTGCTGAGCCAAAAGGAAAAGTATATGGTCATAATAATAAAAAATATCGTTTAGATATAGACTGGGGGAAATTAGATTCACAGTCACACCCTGTAAATGATTGTCATGAAATGGTTCAAGACAGCAAGGGCAGAATAATGCTACTTACTAATGAAACTAAAAATAATGTATTGATATATAGTAAATCGGGAAGGCTGCTTGATTACTGGGGAACTGAATTTCCAGGAGCACATGGCTTAACGATTCAAAAAAATGGTAAGGAAGATTTTTTATTTATTACCGATACACAATTGCATCAAGTTTACAAAACAACCAGTGGCGGTAAAAAATTGATAACAATTGATGCACCAATGGAAGCAGGTATTTACAAAAGTAAAGAAGCATTTGTTCCTACTGAAACAACCGTATTAGACAATGGTGAATTTTATGTGGCGGATGGATATGGTGCTCAATATATTTTACATTATGATGCAGAAGGAAAACTGAAAAACTATTTTGGAGGCAGAGGAACGGAAGATAAGCACTTAGATAATGCGCATGGAATAACTGTTGATACCAGAACAGGAACACCCACACTATTGGTTACTGATAGAACCCGGGCTTGTTTCAAAAGATTTTCACTAGATGGGAAGTTATTAGAGATTATTTCTATTCCCGGTGCTGCGGTGTGCAGACCGGTAATAAAAGGCAACTTTTTATATGCGGCTGTTTTACGATCCCCCAATTTAGATAAATTGAATTCTGGTTTTGTAACGATATTAAATGAAAATAATCAGGTGGTCTCTAATATTGGTGGTTCAGAACCCATCTATGAAAATGGCAAACTACAAACGCTATTCCAGTCCGACCCCATTTTCCAGCACCCACATGATGTTTGTGTTGACGATGATGAAAACATTTATGTTGCACAATGGGCATCCGGAAAAGTGTATCCGTATAAATTAAAACAAGTTTAGTAGCAAAATGATTATAAATTTTCAAATGAAAGCAATTCGGTTTTATGAATAAAATGATTATCAGGGAATGCATGATGGTTAATGAGGGAAAAATGCAACAAACGAATATATTATTAGCAGATGGCATCATTCAAAAAATAGGAAATATACCAGTAACAAACGATGCCATAGTAATTGATGCTGCTGGCAAATATCTGTTACCTGGAATAATTGATGGACAAGTACATTTTCGTGAACCGGGCTTAACTCATAAAGCAGATATTTATTCAGAAAGCAGAGCAGCTGTTGCAGGAGGGGTTACCTCATTTATTGATATGCCCAATACACGGCCGAATGTACTTTCTCTGGATCTTTTAGAAGAAAAATATCGACTGGCAGCAGATAAGTCGCTAGCGAATTATGGTTTCTTATTGGGAGTAAATGGTGAGAATATAGATGAAGTGATTCAAATGGACACATCGAATTTATTAGCCATAACTGATGACGGACTTTATTTTACCAAAAAGGGGAATTTACTTGCAGATGATCCGGATATTTTGGAAAAATTATTTTCAAACTGCAAATGCTTGATTGCTATTCATGCAGAGATAGAAAAATTGATTGAAGCAAATGAAGAGATCTATCGAGAAAAACTGGGTGAGAATATTCCTGCCTCATGTCATCCACAAATCAGAAGTGAGCAAGCCTGCTTTGAAGCAAGTAAAAGAGCAATTGACATAGCCAAAAAACATGGAGCCAGATTACATATCCTTCACCTTAGTACAGCTGCAGAAACTGTATTATTCAGAAATGATATCCCATTACAGGAAAAAAATATTACCACTGAAGTTTCAGTTCATCATCTTTGGTTTTCTGATAAAGACTATGAAAAATTAGGCATGTTAATCAAATGGAATCCTGCCATAAAAACTCAGAAGGACAAAGAGGGCTTATTACAAGCGTTGAATGATGATCGAATCGACCTTATTACGACCGACCATGCTCCGCACACCTTGGAAGAAAAACAACAACCCTATTTTAAATCCATGTCGGGTGCACCCATGATACAACACTCATTAAATGTAATGTTGGAATTCTATAGAGAAGGTAAAATAACTTTAGAAAAGATTGTAGAAAAAATGTGTCATAACCCTGCCATTCTTTATAAAATAAATAATAGAGGATACATACGGGAAGGATATTATGCCGATCTGGTGCTGGTAGATATGGAATCGGAATGGACAGTTAGTAAAGAAAATATTTTATACAAATGTGGCTGGTCGCCACTTGAGGGTACTCAATTCCACTCAAAGATAACCCATACCTGGGTAAATGGACATTTGGTGTATGAGAAGGGATTTTTCAATGAAACGCAAAAAGGGATGGCGCTGGTAAATACAAAGTCCTAAATTAAAGCAATCTACTTAAAATACGATACTATATTTATAATATTTTAGATGATACTCCGGTTACTCATTACAATTTTTTGCTGCTTCATATTTTCTGAATGTTTCACTCAAACATTTGAAGAAATTTGTATGAAGGCAAAAGCTGAGAAAAAAATCATTTTACTTATAGTTGAATCAACTGATTGTTTCTACTGCAATGAGATTACTGAATTAGGGCTGTCTGCCCCTGAATTAAAAAAATTAAAAAATAATGCTATCTTTTTACACGTAGATAAAGTTCCTTCAGAATTATTACAATCAGATGTATACTCCTTTCGTGACAATTTTTCTGGACTTATTTTTCTTGATGGAGACAAACACATATTGGATACTTATTCAGGTGCAACCTCAAATTATTTCTTACTGGAATACAAATTAAAAGAGTCAATTAAAGTTTATAAAAAAAGTGATTTTGAAATTTCAGCACTTGAAGAAAAATATTCAGCTGGAAATAAATCATTTTGCGATTTATATGCACTCATTCAAAAAATTATTGAAAAAGGTTTGGAACCCAAACAAAATTATGTAGATACACTAACACGTATCGCTCCTGCAGACTCCGCAAAATCATTATATTTTTTACAATTTTTATTTAATACAGCACCGGAAATTGGTTCTATAACTGAAAAGTATACTTTACAGAAGTCAGAAAATTATTATATGGCCTGGTGGAGAATGTCATTAGAAAAGATGAGTAAAATTAATAGTAGAATTTCTTCAAAATCAATTGAAAAAGCAGCTTCACTCAAAGATCAAAACTATCTGCGAACTATTTCAAACACCATTTCTTATATATTTAGTAATAGCCCTGCTGAAATGCGGAAATTTGCAAGTATATATCCAACTTTAGAATATTATTATCAAATAAAAGACACAGCGAATTATATGAGGCTGGCCGGATTATTTTATAACCTTTACCTGAATCAAAATGTAGATAGCATTTTTCGAAACGATTCCCTTCGAAAAGAGCAGATTAAAAATGAAGTTTTACAAAATAACCGAATATACAAACCCGAAAGAACCATTGCTTTTAGGTTAACCGACAATATAACTATGGCTATGAGATATGCAATTACACTTAATAAAGGTGCTAGGATACATTATACCTTTTCTAATAATGTTAATTATTTAAACGATGCATTACAATGGGCCAAAAAAGCAAATGAATTAGCCGAATCCCCAGACTTTATGGAAACATATGCTAAAATTTTATATAAAACCAAACAAAAAGATTTAGCTATTCAATGGGAAACAAAAGCTATAGAATTAATGAAATTAAAAAACAAGGATTTTTCAAAAATGAATCGGGTTTTAGCAAAAATGAAAAGCGACGAAGATAATTTAGAGTTTTAATAATTTTTCCACTCTCAGGCTGTAATGTGTGGCCTAGTCGAGAATCCAAGCTCAGGGGCGCAAGGCGGTAATCAGGCAGGTAACCTGCATTTGAAGTTTCAGAAAATGTTGAAGAAAATAATTCACCCCTCAATTCAAGCACACTCCCTCCCACGCTCACGCTGTAATGAGTGGCCTCGCCAGGAATCGAACCTGGATCTGGAGCTTCGGAAACTCTTATACTATCCATTGTACTACGAGGCCGGGTTGCAAAAGTAATATTTCGGCGCTAATTCTTTGCTTTTTTAATGAGTTAGCTGCAATTCCATGAAAATAACCAGGTAAGCAGCTACTGATTTATTCACAAGACTTTACAATTGGTTATTTAAACATTTCCCTGAGGGCCGCAGGTAGAAAGATGCGGGTGGGTACGCTAGACATGATATTTAAATCATCGCCCAATGATGACTGATTATCTAAAAATCTAAAAATCCGTTGTACGGGGTTATTCTTAAAAATCGAGCTGAATATTAAATCTCCCGGCATCAGTTGATTACTTAGCACTTGTAGGAGAACGCTATCATAAAGTCTGAATTTTTTTTCTGAAACTTTTTCAAAAAAGGAGCGGCTTTTTCCAAATTTGATCAACGCAATCATTTCATCGGCACGTTTCTGAATAAATTGAAAAGCAAACCCACTACTGGCTTTAACTTGCCCCCCTGCAGTCCCAATATAATGAACTGAACCTTCCTCTTTTTTGAAGAGATGATTGGTCATGGGAATTACACCCCACTCATTGTGCTCAATCCTATAATCGGATTTGGTAATATATCGATTAATATAATTTCCCAAAGCAGCATCATATGTGCCCGCAGGTAAAAGGTCTTTAGAAAATAATGTATACTCTACCAATGCCCTCCGATTAGTAACTGGCAATACATAAACGAATGTGGTACCCGATTGCTGACTTACTCTGAAATCCATGAAAGTCGCTTTATCTGGATCAAAACAATCTTCTGAAGTTTCAATCATCCAGCCTTTAAAATGCTGCAGCAGATGATAAGATTTGGATTCATTAGAAAGCAAGGGGGTATCGGAGAAGAGAATACTATTGATCACAAATGGTGCAGTAAATGTTTCATTTTCCAATTCCACCCTTGCAATACCATTTGCCTGTTTTATATCCAAAATTTTAGCAATTTTCCAGGTAATATTGGTTTTGGAAGTAGCATGCACCATAACATGATTGTATAAATCGATACCTCGAATCATTTTATATTGATAAGGGCGTAAATCAGATTGCACTGCTCCCTCAGAGGATTGAAATATCAATTGATGCCAACGATGATGTACAATAGATTCAAAAACACCTGGCTTTTGATCCCAAAAACACCAAGTACGGTCATTGGTATTTTTTAGGGCTGCATCAATTATAAGTATTTTTTTATCGTTAAAATACTCATCCTGCATCATTCGCATTAATACACTCATTCCGGCACAACCGGCACCGGAAATAATATAATCAAAGTGCGTTTCCAATAACAGGTGAAATTATTAATCAGGATTGTTGTAACTGCTCATCCCGCTTTACTTTATCCCAATATTCACGGGCAACCCATAACATTCCAAAACTTTCTCCATCTTCCTTTCCCAGGTGCTTGTGATGCATCTTATGAGCCCAGCGAATTACTTTAATATAGCGGTTGTTGCTGCGGGTAAACAATTTGAAACGCTGATGAATGATAATTTCATGCACCAAAAAATAGGCAAATCCATACATCGCAATTCCAAAACCAATGCCCACTGCCCAGTAATTGCCCTTCATACTTCCCAACATAATGCACAGCCAGCTGGGAATAGCGAAAATTAGAAAGAAGGCGTCATTTTTTTCAAAAAACCCCGATTCCTTTTGGTGGTGATCTTTATGTAAATACCACAAAAATCCATGCATTACATAACGATGGGTAAGCCAGGTTACCGGCTCCATAATAATGAAAGTTATCCATGCAACTAATACGTATATCATGACTAATAGAAGGTTCGAATAGCTAAAAAAAACAGCATCTGGATTATAAACAAATGTACTGCGAATTGGTTTATCCTCCGGAAGCCAAAACCCTGGAAAATCCCTATAAGCAGCGCACTAATTAAAAACCAACAGACATAATTAAATATGGGTATACTGCCCTGTAACCAGGTCCAGTATCCCAATTTAACAGCGGCCGGTTCCAGCACCCAATCAAAAAGGGTTGCCAATAATGCTCCATCTACCACCAATGAAATTCGCAGCCAGGCTTCTGAGACCTTTTCGCCCATCGGACCAAGCCACTTCAATACCTCTTGATGTAATAATAATACACATTGAGCGCTACACCATACTACCAAAAACCAATTAATTCCAATCAAAAGGGGCACCCCACCAATTCCAGGGCCCAGCACACGGCTATATTGATACAATCCGAATAATTTTCCCGTGTTAACTCCTATCATTTCGGTTATCATTCCTGTAGAAAAAGCCAAAAACAAAAACAACCGGAATTTTTTTGAATAATCAGTATGAGTATACAGTAACAAACCAAACATCACCAATAAATTTATGGGTGTCATCCGCACGAACCAATTACTGTAATAACCCAAAATCATGCCAAGTGCACCACTCACATGAAACAACAATGCTACAGCAACTGCACGGTTATAGGGGGTCCATCCTTTCATGTTATTTATTAATGTAAATAATTTACAATATGTTAATACTGCATTTGATTCTGCCAGATAATTTTTTCAGTTATGGCAGCACTGCTCAAACACAAAGGTATACCTCCTCCGGGATGTACACTTCCACCAACAAAATATAAACCGGAAATTGCTTTGCTAAAGTTAGGATGTCGTAAAAAGGCTGCCATTTTAGAGTTGGAACTGGTTCCGTAGAGAGATCCCATGTAAGAATCTGTTAATGCCTCTATACTTACCGGGTCGGCAACCGATTCTGAAATGATAAGCTCTTCAATCTCAACTCCTAAAATCCTGCTCAGCTTGGCAATGATACGTTCGCGTGATTCAGTCCGATATTGTTGCCAGTTCTGGCCGATATTGGCGGGTACATTAATCATCACAAACCAATTTTCCATACCCTCCGGTGCCTGTATTCCGGGTTCACATTTGGAAGTTATATTGATATAAACAGTTGGATCTTTGTATAAAGTTTTGTGTTGAAACAAATGAGTAAACTCTGACTCATAATTTTCCGAGAAAAAGATATTATGCAAATTCAATTGCGGAAAATTTTTACGAATGCCCCAATAAAAAATCATGGCACTACTGCTGCGCTCTTGCCGAAGTATTTTTTCTGCGACCTCCGGTTGTTTCAATAAACGCAGATAAGTAAAATAAACATCTACATTACTCACTACCCTATCTGCTGGTAACAGCTCACTGCCTACTTCAACACCTGAAACCCTACCATCTTTTACCACAATACGGGATACCGGACTATTGAAATGAAACTTTACGCCCAGTTTTACGGCAAGCCTGTGAAGAGCACGAGTAATACTAATCATACCTCCCTTTGGATAAAAACTTCCTTCATTGTGTTCTAAATGGGCAATCATACTTAACATACCCGGGGCACTATACGGATTGCTTCCATTATAAGTGGCATATCGATCGAACAATTGCACAGTTTTCGGATTTCGGAAAGCAGACTGATTAAGCGAATGCATTGATGAAAACAAATGCCGCCAGCGAGTAGCAGCTATGGCATCTGCAATGGGGGCTTCGTGCAATGTTTGAAGAGAATGCAATGAATGGGTTAGGAAAATATTTCCAACCCGTTTAAATAAGCTATCGGCTTTTTCTAAATAATTTATAATGGAAAATTCATCTTCTCCATGTTTCTGCGCAAGCTCTAATGCCAGTAATTCCCGATTCGCCCACGCCTGCACCATAGGACCGGTTTCATAGAAGTAATGACAAGAAATAGGGAGGCGCTCGTAAGACAAATAATCATCCATTGGTTCGCCCGCTAATTGAAAAAGTTCTTCGATTAAATGTGGACGGGTAAACAAACTTGGGCCAGCATCAAAATGAAATCCGTTCTGCTCAAAATGATGGAGCTTCCCTCCGGGAAAAGCATTTTTTTCTAATACACAAACCTGAAAGCCCCTACATGCCAATCGGATAGCAGTTGCCAATCCCGCAACTCCGGAACCTATCACTACTACTTGCTGTTGCGATGGCAACTTATTAGCGGAATTCATATTCATGCAACTTGCTGCCAGCTTAACCAGTCTGTTAATTTAGGAAAAGCAATTTGAAACCAGGGAGTAAACTGTTCGGGGGATGATGATAAAAGAGATTGTATTTCTTGAACTGAAAGATATTTATAATCGGAAGCTTCCGCCTTATTAATTTGAACAGATCCATCGTGATATCCTACAAAAACATGGTCAAACTCATACTCAGTTAATCCGTTAGAAAAAGGTGCTTTATAAACAAAATCAAATACTTTTTTTAATGGGGTAGTAAAACCCATTTCCTCTTGTAAACGTCGCAATGCGGCGTGTGATGTTTCTTCAAGTGGTCGGGGATGACTACAACAGGTATTTGTCCATAAACCCCCACAGTGATATTTTTCTTGAGCACGTTGCTGCAACAGCAATTCACCTCTACTATTAAAAATGAAAACACTGAAAGCCCGGTGTAACAGGGCTTTTTCATGTACCTCCATTTTCTCCATGATTCCTATGGCAACATCCTGCTCATTAACCAGTATCAATTGTTCCATAATTAGCTTATAATAAATTCAGTTGACTGCGTATGCCGGCTTTTGCCAGGATGAGCATTTTACCATAATCAGGTATACGAATTCTATACTGAAGAATATTTTGAGGGGGAACTTTTTTAATTTTTTTGAATAGGGATAAATAGTACTTATACGCCACATAAACGCCAAATCTGGCTTTTGCAGGCAATGCCAGAATTCCCAGATAAGCTTGATCAAAGTCTTGTTGTATATCTGCTTCAATCGCATCTTTGTCCCGCTGAGAAAAATTGGTAAAATCGCATCCCGGAAAATACACTCTTTCCAATCCTTCATAATCAGCCTTCAAATCACGCAAAAAATTTACTTTTTGAAAAGCAGCACCCAAACTTCGTGCATAATTTTTTAGTGAATCATATTGGTCTCGATTGCCATCACAAAAAACAAATAGACACATCAATCCTACTACTTCAGCACTCCCGTAGATATATTCCTCATATCCTTGCTGATCATATGCAACACGGTTCAAGTCCATTTCCATGCTATGGAAAAAAGCCTCAATCAGTGCCCGATCTATGGAATATTGGTTAACAGTTATTTGAAAGCTATGCAAGATAGGATTCAGACTGATCCCTCTTTCAATTGCATCGTAGGTTTGCTTTTTAAAATCAGATAATAGAAATGCTTTATCCTGATCGTGAAAGGTATCGACTATTTCATCTGCAAGCCTTACAAAACCATAAATATTAAAAATTGGCTTGCGCAAATCTTTATGCAAAATTTTGATTGCTGAAGAGAAACTGGTGCTGTACAACTCAGTGGTAATTTGACTGCATTGCTCACTTAGTTGTTGAAAAAGGCGTACCATAGTTTAGAATAATTTAGAAATATAATGATTTTTACTCACTTATACAAATCATTTGTCGCACTATCACTAACCCACTGGTATTCAAACTTTTTTACAAAGCATATTGCTTTGTTATTTCTTTTGCCACTACTTCTCCGCTAATCAGACTGGGAGGCACTCCCGGACCTGGAACGGTGAGTTGACCGGTATAAAACAGGTTGCGAACTTTTTTACTGCGGAGAGATGGTTTTAAAACAGCCGTTTGCAGTAAAGTGTTCGCTAATCCATAGGCATTTCCCCGAAAAGCATGGTATTCGCTGATAAAATCGCTGGTAGCAAATGATTTTTTAAAAATAATATGTTCACGGATTGATTGTCCCCATCTTTTTTCAAGACGATCTACTACCTGAAGAAAATATTTCTCTCGCAATTCCTCGCTATCATCAGTCAAACCAGCAGCAATGGGTATTAAAATAAATAAATTTTCACATCCGCTAGGTGCGGTGGAAGGATCGGTGGTAGACGTTACATTAACATAAAAAAGCGGATCAACCGGCCACGAAAATGTATTATAAATTTCATCACCATGTTGGGCAAAAGAAGTATCAAAAAATAAAGAGTGGTGTTGCACTCCTGTTAACTTCTTATTGATACCAACATAATAAAGTAAACAACCCGGTGCCATTACCCTGGAATTCCAATAGGAATCTGAGTAAGAGCGAGCATGGTAAGGCAATAACCTAGTTTCAATATGATGATAATCTGCACCACCTATAATAACATCAGCTGTATGCAATTCAACATCTATTTGATTCAGATTCCCCTGATGAGTACGAATACCGGTTGCAATACCATTTTGTATTTCTATTGAGCTTACTTCCCGATTAAAATGAAAATTTACTCCCAGCTCAACTGCCAAATCATACATACCTTTAACTATCTGGTACATTCCTTTTTCCGGAAACCAGGTACCTCCTTCTATGTCGGCATAATTCATTAAACTATATAAAGCGGGTGTTTTTGAAGGAAGTGCTCCTAAAAACAAAACTGGAAATTCCATCAATTCTCTTAAACGCGGATCGCGGAAATATTTAGCCACATGCGATTTCATAGATTTGAAAACATCCAGACGGAATAGTCCTTTTATCAAATCTTTATCCAGAAACTCTGATAGCGACTGCCCGGGCTTCATCACCAGCTTGTTTATGCCTACCTCATATTTATATGCGGCTTCAGATAAAAATTCGGCTAATTTTTTTCCTGCTCCGGGTTCAATGGATTCAAAAAAATGTTGCAGTGCTTCAGTTCCTGCCGGTATTTCCCAGTTACCTTCCGGCCAATAAACAGCATAGGATGGATCTAATCTTTTTAACTGATAATAATCACTCACTTTTTTTCCAAAAAGACGAAAATATCTTTCAAATACATCTGGCATCCAGTACCAACTGGGGCCCATATCAAAAGTAAATCCAGCTGCTTCCATTTTTCTGGCTCTTCCGCCAGGAATGGGGTGTTTCTCAAAAACATCTACTTTCCATCCGGCTTTAGCCATAAAACTGGCTGCCGATAATCCGGCAAAACCACTGCCGATTATAATAACTTTCTTTTGCAACAGCCTGTTTTAATAAATGAATTAATGGCGATTGATTTGAGTTTTCAAAAGCTTACGAGCAAAGTGAATACGGCTTTTGATTGTACCGAGGGGCTCTTGCAACATATCCGCAATTTCATGGTACTTATACCCATCAAAATATAATAAGAAAGGATTACGGAAAATCTCAGGCAGATCCTGTATTGCTTTTTGCACTTCTTTCAGATTGATAGTTGCAACAGCTTCATTACTAACCGTACCTTGTTGTGTATTCAATAAAAACTCATTAGGAGTATTATCGAAGATGGTGTTTTGTTTTGCCCTTCTGCGATAATTATTAATAAATATATTCCGCATAATCGTATACAACCAGGCCTTAATATTCGTACCAACATTATACTTGTCTTTATTAGCTAATGCACGGAATAAGGTTTCCTGATACAAATCTTTTGCTGCCTCGTGATCATGCGTTAATGTATGCGCAAATGGCTTTAAAAATTCAGCATTGTTTAACAAGAGTCGGTTGAATTCTACTGTACTCATAACCTGTTTGTTTAATTTTTACAAACCAAAGTTAAACAAATTTGGAATACCAATCACATTAATATTTATTATATATACTTTTTTATAATTGATTATCAATTATTTAAATATTAAATAATAAATTTTGTTTAAAATATTACCTATCAATGCTAAACAAATTATAAATCGATAGATTGTAGTCTCTGTTAAAAAAAGACTGAAAAATCCTAAGAGGCGACGTTCAACAAAATGAGGATCAATCCATTATACGGGAGATCTGAAAACTATCCATAACCTCGCCGAGGGACTTTTTAATATGAATGCTTGGGGGAACTTTTTTTGCATACTGCTGTGCAAGTAATCCCGAAATCATAATATTCCTGTCGGGCATCCGGTTATGTGCATTGATGAGGAACTTCTCAAAATTGAAGCTATGTGCAACGGAGGTAAGATGTGTATATATTGAAGAAATTTGTTTGGCGTTGGCTGTAAATTCTACGTCCCTGAGTGGAACATTTGCCCCTAAATAATAAACTTTATATCCTCTGGACTTCAACAAATAATATACAAATAACAAACCAACTTCATGATATTCACCTTCTGGTAAAAATAGTAATACTTGATTTTTGCTCTCAGGAACCGAACGAATTCCCTCAATACCCATGATGAGTTTCTGACGGATTATATTAGTAGCCAGATGCTCCTGTGCAGGGTTTACGTGATTGGTTACCCAAAGAATGCCTACCTTTTCCAAAAAGGGGAAAATAGTTCGAAGAATCACCTTTTCAATTCCTTTAGATTTAATATGATCATCCAATAGCATTTCAAACTGATCGGTATTCATATCAATCATTGCACCAATTAGATCATTGATCAGTTTTTCCTGAAGTGCTTCTGCCTGAGAAAGCAAAGCAATTTTCTGGTTCATTTCCTCTGGAGTCATCTTATCGATGCGGGAAATCTTGTACCCATATTTATTTAGGAGAGCAATATTTAAAATTGCTTTTAACTCCACATTGGTATAGCTCCGTATATTGGTTTTGGTTCTTTGTGGATTTAATAAATGATACCGCTGCTCCCATATCCGAATGGTATGGGCCTTTATTCCCGACAAATTCTCCAAATCCTTGATGGTAAAGGTATTCATGCATATTGTAACATACTTCCCGCTAAATTGTTTAGCCTATAGGGGAAATTCAGGGGGGAATCTTATAACTAACTGGCTATGAACAAATTATTTTATACCCTTCAAATAGGCGCCATAGCCACTCTTGGCATAAAGATCGGCAAGCTTCATCAGTTGTGTGTGGTTAATGAACCCCATTCGGTAGGCTACTTCTTCTATACAACCGATTTTCTGACTCTGCCGTTTTTCAATAACACGAACAAACTCACTGGCATCGCTTAGCGAATCGAAAGTTCCTGTATCTAACCAGGCAGTGCCTCTATTCATAATGCCAACCTGCAATTTTCCCTGATCCAGATAAATCCGGTTCACATCCGTAATTTCATATTCGCCTCGGGCAGAGGGCTGAATATTTTTGGAAATTGCTACTACAGAATTATCATAAAAATATAAGCCAGGCACTGCATAATTCGACTTAGGTTGCTGGGGTTTCTCCTCTATGGAAATCGCTTTTTTATTTTCATCAAATTCTACTACTCCATATCTTTCAGGATCATTCACCTCATAAGCAAAAACCGCTGCACCTTCTAAATCGTTGAACGACTGTACCAGCTTACTGAATCCTGCACCATAAAAAATATTATCGCCCAAAATAAGCGCTACTTTATCATTGCCAATAAATGAAGCCCCAATCACAAATGCCTGGGCAAGTCCATTCGGAACTTCCTGAACAGCATACGTAAATCGGCAGCCCAGCTCGGTACCTGTTCCCAACAAACGCTGAAATTGACTGCTATCTTCGGGTGTTGTAATTATAAGAACCTCCCGAATGCCGGCAAGCATTAAAACCGACAATGGATAATATATCATTGGCTTATCATAAATAGGCATCAGTTGTTTACTGATTCCCTTGGTAATGGGATATAATCTCGTACCCGATCCACCTGCCAAAATAATGCCCTTCATATAAATAAATTAAAGTAATGAGAATGTGATATCAATTATGAATGCGATGTATACTCAAAATCCAACCCTTCAGAAATATCTTTCAATAAAGGTAACTGCTTATCTTTCTCTGATAATATCCTTTCCGATTCTGCCGTTTGCCATTGAATTTGCAACAATGGGTCCAGATAAAATACTCCGCCATCTGCTGCTTTATTGTAATAATTATCACATTTATAAAAAAATACAGCCTGCTCCGATAATACTTCAAATCCATGCGCAAACCCTCTTGGTATAAAAAGTTGTAGTCCATTGTTCTCTGTTAACTCTATAGAAAAAGATTTTCCATATGTTGGAGAGCCCTTTCTTAAATCTACCGCTACATCCAGCACCCGTCCCTGCAATACGCGCACCAGTTTTGCCTGTACATGCACTCCCCGCTGGAAGTGCAAACCCCTAATCACTCCCCGCTGTGAACTGGATTGATTATCCTGAACAAAATTTACATCCCATCCTGTTTGTTCACGGAAAGTAAAACGATTAAAGCTTTCAAAAAAATACCCCCGATCATCTCCCAAACGGGTATCGTGAATAATATAACAATCTGCTAATGGTGATAATTCGGCACGCATATGTTAGGAACGGTTGTACATTTTTTCATAATACTGCTGGTATTCTCCTGATGTTACCTGTTGTAACCAATTTCCATTTTGTAAATACCAGTCAATAGTTTCAGCTAATCCCTGCTCAAAAGTAACAGAGGGTTTCCAGCCAAGTTCCCGGTTAATTTTGCCAGCATCAATTGCATAGCGTAGATCATGTCCGGGACGGTCTTTCACATACGTAATTAACTTTGCCGACTCGCCTGCCGGTCTGTTCAGTTTTTCATCCATTAATGAACACAGCAGCTTTACCAGATCAATATTTTTCCATTCATTGAAACCTCCAATGTTATAAGTTTCTCCTCTGTTTCCTTTATGAAATAACAAATCGATGGCCCGAGCATGGTCTTTCACATACAACCAATCGCGGGTATTTAAACCATCTCCATATACAGGCAGTGGTTTTTTTAAAATGATATTATTGATAAATAAGGGAATCAATTTTTCGGGGAAATGAAAGGGTCCGTAATTATTAGAACAATTCGAAACAACAGTTGGTAAATGATAGGTTTCGTGATATGCCCTCACAAAATGATCGGATGAGGCTTTGCTGGCTGAATAGGGTGAATTGGGTGCATAAGGAGTATTTTCAGTAAACAATCCTTCGGCACCTAAAGTACCATACACTTCATCGGTAGATACATGGTAAAAAAGATGAGTAGGCAAATCATCTTTCCAATAGGTTTTAGCAACATTCAACAAGTTTACGGTTCCAATCACATTAGTATATACAAAATCCAGTGGGGAAAAAATAGAACGATCTACATGAGATTCAGCCGCTAAATGAATTACATCTGTAATTCCATGTTTGGTAAAAACTGCTTCCAAGGCAGGCGCATCCAATATATTTACTTTTTCAAAACAATAGTTGGGAGCATCTGCCACATCCTGGAGGTTCGCTAAATTACCTGCATAAGTTAAACAATCAAGATTTACTATGGTATACTGGGGGTATCTATTTACAAATAGCCTTACCACATGTGAACCAATAAATCCGGCTCCTCCAGTTATTAAAATCCGCTTACTCATATCAACATTTAATTTGTAAAGAAACAATAAAATATGCAGTTTTCCACCAACCTATGAAACCGGTTGATATTTTAATAATTAACTGTAACTTTCTAATTCAATTCGGACTATGCAACAAAGATTTTATTCCCTTGATGTATTCAGGGGAGCTACCGTGGCCTTGATGATTCTGGTGAATAACCCTGGTACCTGGTCGCATATATTTTCCCCTTTAGAACATGCCGACTGGCACGGGTGTACTCCTACCGATTTGGTTTTTCCATTTTTTTTGTTTGCAGTTGGAAATGCCCTTGCTTTTGTTATGCCCGGCATGGAATCAAAGACCACCGGATTTTTTCTGCAGAAAGTTTTTAAAAGAGCCGCCTTAATTTTTGCTATCGGAATTTTTCTCAACTGGAGTCCATTTATAAAATGGGATCACGATGAACTGGTACCCAAACTCTGGCAAAATGTGCGAATCATGGGCGTTTTGCAACGTATATCACTGGCGTATCTTTTAGCGGCATTATTCATTTATTTCACAAAAACCAAAGGGGCTTTTGTAGTTGCAGGAATTATATTACTTCTGTATTGGGCTTTGTGTTTAGCGCTGGGAAACCCTTCCGATCCTTTTGGTTTTGAAGGATGGTTTGGCACAAAATGGGATTTACAGGTTTTAGGGGCATCACATATGTATAAAATGAAGGGGGTGCCCTTTGATCCGGAAGGACTGGCCAGTACTTTACCGGCAATTGCTCAAGTGATTTTTGGATACCTTACCGGATATTACATTCGGGAGAAAGGCACCAATCATGAGATGCTCTCAAAAGTGCTGGTGATTGGTTTTGTTTTAATGGGAACTGGATATGTATGGGATATGGTTTTCCCGGTTAACAAAAAAATATGGACCAGTTCGTATGTTCTTTACACCACCGGATTAGCGATGATATTGTTGGGCATTTGCATGTATCAATTAGATTGGAAAAGCTACCAGCCCCGCTGGAGTAAATTTTTTACCGTATTTGGAAAAAATCCACTTTTTATTTTTGTTTTGAGTGGATTTTTACCCCGGGTATCTGCGTTATTCAGATTTGTAGATCACATTGACCCTGATGGTAAAAAAGTATATACTTCCTTTTTCCCTTGGGTGTATGAACATATTTTTAAACCCGTTTCCTCCGATTTGCGAACGGGATCTTTATGCTATGCATTGGCAATGATTACTTTTTACTGGCTCATTGTTTACCTATTGGATAAAAAGAAAATTTACATCCGCGTATAAGATTACTGGAAACAACCTATTTAGGAAGCGATCGAATTTTTTTTGCAGGATTACCTGCATAAAAACCGGGTTCAGTAATATCCTTCGTAACTACCGCACCAGCTCCTATTACTACCTGATTTGTAATTTGTACTGGCAAAATTGTTGCATTGCTGCCAATACTTACCTGATTTCCGATATGAGTTGATTTCCAAGATTCTGCATTTCCCGAAGGACCTCCCTGTTTAAAAAGATCATTTACAAACATCACCCCATGTCCTATAAAACAATCATCCGAAATACTTACTTTTTCGCAAATGAAACTATGTGATTGTATACGACATCTTTTCCCAATTATAACGCCACGTTGAATCTCCACAAAGGGCCCAACAAAACTATCATCACCGATTGTGCATTCATATAAATTACAGGGCTCAACACAGGTAACCCGTTCACCTATATTTACATTGCGAATTCCAACTTGCAATAATAATGGTCTCATAACAATATTTTATGTATTGAAAATCTCAATGGAAAGTTTCGTTCGCCAGTTGCAAACTGGCTGGTTTTCCAACATCTAGAAAACGGGTACCGGTATGGTTGTATCCTACAATTTTACAATGACTGGCTAATGATAAGTAAATATCAACCATTGAAAACTTTCCCTGCAATTGGATTTTGTCGAATATAGCAGGACTAATTACATGCACACCACTAAATGCCTTGGGTATAAGCAATTGCGAATCTTTTACAATTTTCTCACTAAAGGGTTCCAATTGTCGCCAACCTACCAATGATTGTGCTTCATCGAACAAAAAATGTCGGTTACTCATCCGGTCGGAAACAGCCAACGTTGCCAATGCGTTCAAATCCAAATGTTGCTGTATCATTTTTTCAAGACTCAAATCAGTGAGGATATCAACATTCATGGCAACAAAGTAGGATTCCCCCAAAAAATAGGGAGCGGCTTTCACCAATCCGCCTCCGGTATCCAGCAATTGACCCGTCTCATCTGAAATGTGAACCAACGAACCCCAACCTTTACTTTCCGAAACTGCCTGAATAATCTGGTCGGCAAAATGATGCACATTTACTACCACTTCCTTAATTCCTGCCAATTGTAAATACTCGATATTTCTTTGCAATAACGTTTTTCCATTCACTACGGCCAGTGCTTTTGGGTGAATGTCGGTCCAGGGCTTTAACCTCGTTCCCATTCCGGCAGCAAATAACATGGCTTTCATTCTATAAAAATTTATTTTATACAATCAATTTTGGCAAATCAAAGTTCTTTTACACGTCTTTTTTCAGCCAACTATTTTCATTTAGGTGTTGAACAGAAACCTTCAACTTATATTTATTTCGCAAATGCCGGGCAGTTTGTTCTGCAGCATATACGCTGCGATGTTGGCCTCCGGTACAACCAAAATTAATTTGCAAATTTTCGAAACCTCTTTGCAAATAAGATTCCACGTTTACATCAATAATGTCCCAAACGCTATTTAAAAAGGCATTCATTTTTGTTTGCTGTTCTAAAAAATCAATTACTGGCTTATCTTTTCCAGATAAGTATTTGTATTCATCTAATCTACCAGGATTGAGTATTCCCCTCATGTCGAATACAAATCCCCCTCCATTATCTGTTTCATCCAGGGGAATGCCTTTTTTATAGCTGAAACTATTCACTTCTATTCTTAGTGGAGTTTCCTCTGTTGCCTGAATCGGCTCGAAACGGGCAATCACTGCTTCACTAATTATTAAATGCAATAATCTGTCGAATTCTGGAGTAACAATTCCAACTCTTTTATTTTGGATAAAAAAACGAAGATTACGCATGGCAAGTGGAATACTGGATAAAAAATGTGCCTTTCGTTCAAATAATCCTCTAAATCCATATGCACCCAAAACCTGCAACAAGCGTATGAGCACATAACCGTTGTACTGACTAATAAAAGTGGTTCTCTCAACCGGTTGCTCAAGTAAAGGGTCGAGACAATCCATATAGTAATCCAATAGTTTGTTTTTCCATTCCTCCGATAATTCAGCTTTTGCCTGCCACAAGAGAGATGCAACATCGTATTGGGGAGCTCCTTTCATTCCTCCCTGATAATCGATAAAATAAACCTGATCGTTTTGCACCAAAATATTTCTACTTTGAAAATCGCGAAACATGAAAAATTTATATTGGGTATGTGTTAGATAATTACTGAGTGCATCAAAGTCATCTAACAATGCCTGTTTATCGTAGGGTATCTGAAGGGTATCAAGAAAATAATACTTGAAATAAAGTAAATCACTAATGATAGCCTGCTTTCCAAAAACTTTTGCTGTAATACATTGATTATAATCAAGATCTTGATCTCCTATTACCTGTAGTCTTGCCAGCTGTTGTAAACTTTTTTGAAATAGCCGGAAAACATAGTCATTATATCCATCTCGCTCTAAGCAATTCAACAATGAATCCGGACCAAAATCTTCCTGAAAATAGAGATTCCCTGTAGAATTTTGTCCATAAATTTTGGGAACGGGTAACCCTACCTTTTTAAAATGCCTACTAAAGTATAGGAAGGTTTCGTTCTCTTTCAAATGCTGATTATACGTTGCAATCGTAGTCCCGTTTGCGTGATAAATTCTAAAATAAACCCGGTCGCTTCCGCTTTGTTGAATTTTCTCAATGCGCTCTGCGGTATTACCAGTTATTAATTGTAGTTGTGTTCGTATTTCATTCAATACAGCTTCCATTCACGTTCTGTTTGACACGAAAATAAAACTTAGCTGGGAATCAAGGCATCAATTTCTTGATTTTGACCAATAATAAAGGGGGAGTCCAAGCAAAGTAATTGCAACCCCGAGCAAAGAATTAACTAGATGGGTTTTGCCGGCAAGATATTGTTGAATATCAGTTATGAGAGTAGCCAGCAGAAAGCCAACAGTAAATAAGACAAAAATCATGGGTAAATAGGGATATAAGGGTACTTTATATGGGCGGTGTAATTCGGGCTTCCGGAAACGTAAAATAATTACCCCCAATGCGCTCATGCCATAAAAAAACCAACTTACAAAAACCAGCATATCTGTAAGGATGTCGAATGAGCCACTGACAATGAGCATGGTTGCCCAAAAAGCGTTTAACCACAAAGCGTTTCCAGGTGTGTGAAAACGGGGATGTACTTTTCCTGCCCATGAGAATAGCGAATTGGCAGCCCCTAAAGCATAAGTAACACGTGCAGTTGCTAAAATATTTCCATTAGTAGCTCCTAATGTTGAAATTACAACCATTGCCGTTATGAGTCCTGCACCTAAAATCCCCCCCATCATTCTGGCAGCATCCGATGCAACCCAGGTTGAAGCTGCTAATGCTTTTGGAGTTAACATATAGATATACACTGCATTCAGTGAAACATAAACGAGTATACAAATCAATAAGCCAAAAATCAAACTGAGGGGGATATTTCGCTGAGGTCGATCGATTTCTCCGGAAACAAATGTTATATTATTCCATCCTTCATATCCCCAAAATGCCCCAGATAGTGCAGACATCCATGCAGCTATCATTGCCCATCCTACTGGTTTATTAGGAAGGGTTTCAGAAAAATGATGTATACTACCATTTGAAGCATTGATAACTCCGAAAACCAAAATAGCAATGGCAATTAATTTTATCCAGGTAAGCATTCTTTGCAAAGAAGCTCCCCAGTTAACACTTTTATAGTTTATCCAGGTAAACAGGATGATAATTAATATAGTAAGCGCTTTAACTCCAATATTCTCGAGTGGGAAAATATCTCCAATCAGGGGAATATGAAAATGAATAGCTTGTTCAACTGCTGTTTCCAGTCGGGGGAGGGAAACAAAATATCCTGCATAAGTTGAGCAAACATAGGCTACAGATGCATTTCCGCCGGTATTAAAAACTGCCATAGAAGCCCAGCCATATAAAAATGCAAACCGATTACCATATATTTTACTAAAAAAAACATATTGTCCGCCCGTTTCCGGATACATTGCAGCTAATTCTGCATTGGATAAAGCACCACAAAGTGTAATACATCCTGCAAGTGCCCATACTTCCAACAACCACCACGATGACCCTAGATGGGCCATCATAGTCGCCGGTTTCATAAATATACCCGAACCTATTATTCCCCCCACCACCAATGCAATAGTGGTAGGAAGTTCTAGTGTTCGTCGAAAACCAGTCATGATGTATTTTCTTTAAATATAATTATTACCACTCATGTTTTTTAATTTTTTTGACCAATCATTAACAGTTATATTTATACAACAGAGCAGCATAAGCACTTTACTTCGTGTCTATACTTCATAATAGCATATGCAACTTTTTCTTTTACTAATTACATTTATTCATTGGATTAGCCCCATTCAATGGGAAACTGACATGGAGCGAGCTCAAAAAAATGCCCGCGAACAGCACAAAGCCATTCTCCTCAATTTTTCCGGATCTGATTGGTGTGCTCCTTGTATCAGAATGCATAAAGACATTTTCGAATCTGCTAGTTTTTCAACATGGGCCAATCAATATCTCATTTTGGTAAATGCCGATTTCCCGAGGGAAAAGAAAAAACAGCTTCCTGCAGCTATTCAACAACAAAATAACCGATTGGCAGATATTTATAACACGCAAGGTATTTTTCCACTAACTGTTTTGCTGAACGAAAACGGAAAAGTAGTTGCCAGTTGGGAGGGGAACCCAAAACTTTCTCCCGAAGCTTTCATTCACGAGATTGCCGTCAAATTATCATTACCCGAAAAAATAAATGTCCCATGATGCATGCATTTCAAATGAAACATTTTCATTCATCCGAATTCCATTCTGCAAAAATCATTTTGCTATTTGTACTGCTTTTCACTTTGTGCAATGCATGCACTTCCGTGAAGGAATATCAGAAAAACAAATTGAACGATAGTGAAATGGTACTCAGTAACAGAAAAATTGAAAAAACAGAACTCAGTTTCTTATCCTACCGCGAAGGGGCATCCGGAGCCAATGCAGGAAAAAGTGGCGGGGGTTGTGGCTGCAATTAATCAAAACACCGAATAGCTGTTTCAAATGAAAAAAATTACTTTAAGCATACTGGCATTATATATTGGGGTACTCTCTGTTTTTTCGCAAACAAAAAAATCGATAGATTCATCCGGCTACCAACAACGTAAATTAACTTTTGCTGAAGCCAATATTGTTTCCAGTTATTATAGTCAGGATGGCAATAATGCTGCCGTAACCGGAGGAATTGGCACCGAAAAGTTAACTGATATTTCAAATAGCTTTTCAATTAAACTTACCCGTATAGATAAGAAATGGCGCAAGCATAGTTTTGAGGGTGAGTTGGGAATAGATTATTATACTTCCGCTTCCTCCGACCGAATTGATTTAAAAGCCAATTCGTCCGCATCATACAACGACATGCGCATTTACCCTTCGTTTAACTGGAGTATGGAGAATACCGCAACAGGTGTAAGTGTTGGTGCCGGTGCCTCTGCCTCCAGAGAGTTTGACTATTTGTCTTTTGGAAACCAGGTGAACATTAGCAAAAAAACGAAAGATCGTTCTGGGGAAGTAGGCATCAAATTATTTACCTACCTCGATAACCTGAAACTAATTTACCCGATAGAACTGAGAACTGGTTCCTTCATTCCTCGCGGAGATGATTATCCAACAGCGGCAAGAAATACATTCGGTGCATCTTTTAGTTATAGCCAGATTATCAACTCCCAATTACAGATATCTCTCCTGGCAGATTTAATCATGCAACAGGGATACCTCGGCCTGCCATTTCACAGAGTTTATTTCAATGATAACTCGGTACACGTTGAAAAACTTCCCGATAGCCGCATGAAAATACCTGTTTCACTTCGAGCCAGTTATTTTATGGGTGATCATTTGATTTTACGTGCCTATTACCGCTATTACCAAGACGACTGGGCCCTCAGCGCTCACACGATTAGTCTGGAACCCGTAATTAAACCCACCGCGTTTTTTTCTATTAGTCCGTTCTACCGATTCTATTCCCAACAATCTACTAAATACTTTGCCCCCTATCAACAACACACTGCTGCAAATACCTATTATACCAGTAATTATGATCTCTCTACTTTCACCAGTCATTTCTATGGTGCAGGCTTACGTATTGCCCCACCGAGTGGATTACTAGGATTGGAACACCTGAGTTCGCTTGAAATTCGATACGGACATTATTCCCGATCGAATAATTTATTATCTGATATTGTATCGCTGAATCTTACCATTAAATAATTAACTGAGTTTATTGGGCTTAAGTCCAAACACCTGAACTTGTGTTGCATCCCCTGTATGATAGGGTTTGCGATATAGTATAAATTCCTGTAAGGAAAACTGAATATGCGCCGTTTGAAACGGCATTATACCTGCATGGCCATTCGTTGGCAGTCTCCATTGAATAAATGAGCCGAACTGAATTGCAGGGCAATCGCTACCCTGGAGATATGGGTTTAGTGCGTATAATTGTTGGCGCAATTGTTCAAAAACTGCCGGGTTTTGCACCTGCCAGCGTGCGGGCTGCTGATTATCGGGTCGCAGCAATTCGAGGGTAAGTTCTACCTGTTGTTGCTGACTGAATATTTTTTGCATCCATCGAATTAGGGTGTTTTCCATTCCTTCTCTTGCCAGAAAAGCCGCCATACATCCCGCCTGTTTGGGCAACATCAGTTTTCGGCTGATTGCCTCGGGTAGGTTTACCACCAGCCAGTAGTGCCACCATCCCTGAAATTGTTTCTGCGCTGCCAGACTGCCCATTTCTTTTACTGCCATCATAAAAAAATCAATTAATAATTATTTTAGCATAAAAATACTAATTATTTTAGCATTTCAAAATAAAAATATGGATGCCGAAGAATGGTACGGAGCCGCCTATAAAGGCTCAAAGGATTTCACACAAATGGAGGTACCCACTGCGAATGCTACCGGGTTTGGGGCAGCTGCCGATGACTTTATGGAACGGGGTATCGATTTAAATGAGCAGTTGATTCACAACAAACCCGCCACCTATTTTTTTAGAATGAATAGTGAAGCCATGCAGGAATTAGGGATTTATGCCGGGGATGTGCTGATTGTTGACAGAAGTTTGCCCGCAGTGCATGGTAAAGTAGTAGTAGCAGTTTGGAACGGAGAAATGCTGGTACGCAGACTATGGGTAAATGGAGAAAAAATTGTGCTGGCAGCCGGCAATAAGCGCTTCGCCAACATCCCTATTACCCCGGATGGCGATTACAGTATATGGGGCGTAGTTGTGTACACTATTCATTCGGTATATCATGCGGGCAATTGTTGATTGTAATAGTTTTTACTGCTCCTGTGAGCGGTTATTCAGGCCCTTGCTGGATAGGCTGCCAGTGGTAGTATTGAGCAATAACGATGGGTGTATCATTTCAAGAAGCGATGAGGCCAAACAGTTGGGAATTGTAATGGGAGACCCTTACTTCAAAGCCAAAGAGCTGATAGAAAGACATGGAGTAGCAACATTTTCCTCGAATTATAATCTCTACGGCGATCTTAGCTGGCGGGTGATGGAATGCATGCGATTGATGTTACCTCCCGAATGTGTGGAAGTATATTCAGTAGATGAGGCTTTCCTCAATTTGAGCCACCTGCCCACAACCGAAATACATGATTTTTGTGTAGCAGTAAAAGACAGAATCGAGCAATGGACAGGGATAAAGGTTTCCATCGGAGTGGCGCCCACCAAAGTACTTAGTAAAGTGGCCAACCGACTATGTAAAAAAAACAAAGCGGCTACCCGCGGGATACTTATGCTGGATACGGAAGAAAAAATAAGTAGGGCATTACAACAAACTGCGGTAGGCGATATCTGGGGTATCGGACGACGGTATGCCGAAAAGCTGGAGGGAATGCAAATTAAAACTGCCTTTGATTTGCGAAAGCAAAATACGGAATGGGCACGAAAAATATTAGGAGGAGTAACCGGTGTTCGCTTACTGCACGAATTACAGGGTATGCCCTGCATCGGAATGCTGGAAGAACTGATTACCAAAAAAATGATTGCCACAACCCGTATGTTTGGAAGTGATGTAACCGAATTAGCAGATATCCGGGAAGCAGTGGCAACCTACACTTCCCGTGCCGCCGAAAAATTGCGTCGACAACAGGGGGCCGCTTCCTGCATTAGTGTATTCCTGGTACCCAAATCTCCGCCTGCTGCCGGCAGATTCCGACATGGCCCTACCATTGGCAGCTATATACAACTATCTGTTGCTACAGATGCTACCCACGAGTTGATTAAACCTGCCCTGCAGCTAACCAATCAATTATTTGAAAAAGGGTTAACCTATAAAAAAGCAGGCGTATTATTGTCGGGTATTGTTCCCCGAAACAGCGTGCAGGGTTCATTATTTGACGAGCCTCATCCAAAAACAACCGAGCTGATGAAGATGATTGATAATGTAAATTTTTCTATGCGCAACGATGTACTCAAGTTTGCAGCATCCGGCACCAGCCGCAACTGGAAAATGCGACAGGAATTGCGCAGCCCCCGCTACACCACCCGATGGGAAGAATTATTTCTCATCAAGTGATTACAGCACCTTACCCGGATATTTTTCGAATACCCGCTTCATGGCATCATCAGCCAAAACCGGTAATTGTTTTTGCTTATCGGGGATTACGCCCTTAACAGCCCCCTTCCACAATAACTGCTTACGGCGGGCATCTACAACATGCACCGAAACCGTTCCTTCCCGATACCTGCCCACTTCAATGGACTCACTCTTCCACGAATAATTTCGCTGACCTATATAACGGGGAGCCCCATCGGTACGCCAATCGGTTTGCCGTGTTTGCACCAGCTCTTTCACTACCAGTCCGATATTAATCAACAAATCGGGTTGTGCACTTAGCTGAACGTATCCCCGCTGCTTCATTTGTGTAGCAATGGATTGTTTTAAAACAGCAATCCCGGTAGCAAACTGCTCACTGATAGTATCGCCGGATGCATCTACTTGATAAAAATCAAAACTTGCATACTGCTGCCAGTTAACGCCCTCTGCTGATTCTGATGGCAATACCTTTACTCCTGAACAGGAAGCAAAAGACAAACAGATAATAACAAAATAGAATATTCTCATACAATCATTTTTATTCAAGTGCAAATTATTAAATTGTATAGAATAGCCATCGCTGATTGTAGTAACTTAGAAATTGAAATAATAATTTGATATTCAAAAAATACACATGCAAAAAATAATTGGATTGCTGATTGGTTGTTTGCTGATAGAACAAGCAGGAATAGCGCAAAACACTCCTCCTAATATTATAGTGATTATGAGCGACGACCATGATGCAGATGCCATCAGTGCATATAACAGTACTTTGCTACAAACCCCTCAAATAGATAGAATAGGCAAGGAAGGCATCCGATTTACCCGAGCAATGGTAGGAAACTCACTATGTGGCCCATCAAGGGCAACATTTTTAACAGGGCTCCATTCAAACAAAAATGGCTTTATCGATAATAATTCTGTTTTCAACGGTACACAGAGAACCTTGCCTAAAATATTGCAGGAAAATGGATATCAAACGGCATTGGTAGGGAAATGGCATTTGGTAAGTTATCCTACCGGCTTCGACTATTGGCAGGTTTTACCGGGTCAGGGCATTTATTATACCCCTCGGATGATTAACCAAAAAGGAGATACTGTAACCCGGCAAGGTTATACCACTAACTTAATTACTGATGATGCCATTCGGTGGTTACGCGAAGAGAGAAAGCCAGCGAAACCCTTTTTCCTGATGGTTAACCACAAAGCCCCTCACCGCAATTTTCTTCCTCCCCTTGCCAATATTCAACGATTTCATAACCGGCATTTCCCCGAGCCCCCAACGTTATATGCCGATACCGCAAAACGAGGAACCGCATGGCGCCTGCAAACCATGCGCATATTGGAACACCTGGAACTTTGCAGCGATCTGAAAGTAGATCCGGTTTATTTGCAAAATATTCCCGAACTAAAACCGTCTGCGGCTGAGGAAAAATATTATTACGCAATCTTCAAAACCATACCCCCTGCAGAAAGAGAAGCCATACAAAAAATATATGCAGCCAGAGGAGAAATCATTCAAAAAGAACGACCAACCGGGAAAGCATTACTTGCATTAAAATATCAATGGTATATGCAGGATTATCTTGCCTGTGTTGCTTCTATTGACGAAAATGTAGGCAGATTACTCAACTACCTTGATTCTGCAGGACTTAGCCAGCAAACAATGATAATGTATACTTCCGACCAGGGATTTTACCTGGGAGAAAATGGATGGTTTGATAAAAGATGGATGTATGATGTTTCTATGCAAACTCCTTTAATGATTCGCTGGCCGGGAAAAATTCAACCGGGTGCAGTTAGTACCCAATTAACACAAAATATCGACCATGCTCCAACCTTACTGGAAGCAGCCGGCTTACCGGTACCGAAAGACATGCACGGAATAAGTATTCTACCCTTACTTCTTAATCCAACATATCAACTGCCAAGAAAAAGTATTTACTATCATTTCTATGAATTCAACGGTGCCCATACGGTTTTACAACACATTGGCGTAAGAACCGATAGATATAAACTGATTTACTTTTATACCGTTAATGAATGGCAACTCTACGATTTGTTAAAAGATCCACAGGAACAACAGGATTTGTATAACAACCCCGCTTATCTGACTATTCAGGAGAATCTTCGGCAAGAATTATGGCAACTACAAAAGCAATATGGTGATACATCCTTACAGAACAAATAATTATTGCGTATGATTTTATATGAATTTGATGAAATGATCCAAATTCAAGAGCTTAATCCTTTTAAAAAAACAAAGCGCAACTATATAATAGATATTCAAGGCAATAAATAGGTTAAAAAAAATAGGGATATAATGATAAGCATAAGATTATAAGCAATTTACAATCCATGTTTTTTAGTAACTTACACTATGCGAAACATAAAACTTGCTTTAATAATTTTCCTTCAGCTATCTATAGCCAGTGCATTTTCTCAATCAGAAACTGCCATAAAATGTGGTTCGGTTTTAAACGTACAAACCGGACAATTACTTAGTCAACAAGTAATTCTGATTAAAAACCAGCGTATAGCTTCAATCATTCCTTCATCACAATGGAATGAAAAAGCAGATACGGTAATCGACCTTTCCGCTTATACGGTATTGCCGGGGTTAATTGATTGTCATACCCATGTATTGTTACAGGGCGATATTACTAGTGAAGATTATGATGCGCAGATATTAAAAGAATCTATTGCCTATAGAACTATCCGTGCAGTAAATAGTTGCAGGCAATCCTTATTAAATGGTTTTACTACCATTCGGGATTTGGGAACCGAAGGTGCCGGTTATGCAGATGTAGATTTGAAAAAAGCAATACAAAAGGAAGAAATACCCGGACCAAACATGCAGGTAGCAACGCTGGCATTAAATACGACCGGACACTATCCTATTAAAACTTCGGAATATGCATCTGAATTAACCATGCCGAAGGGAGTGCAGGAAATTACAGGTGCCGATGAAGCCAGAAGAGCAACCCGCCAGCAAATAGAGCGGGGAGCCGACTGGATTAAGATATATGCCGATCGAGGCTATTACCAGTTGCCTGATGGCAAATTCAGAAGTTTGCCCAATTTTACTCGGGATGAAATAATGGCTATAGGAGATGAAACACTGAGAAGCAGAAAAAAATTAGCATCCCATGCCATTACCCGCGATGGCATCCTATCCTCTATTGAAGCAGGAGCCAGTAGTATTGAAAATGGTTTTGGAATGGACGAAGAATGTATGCAACAAATGGCTGCAAAAAAAATATATTGGGTGCCCACCATTTATGTAAATGAATATGTTGCAAAAGGAAGAGCAGCAACAGGAAATTCCATTAATCTGATTTTTGCCAAGGGAGAAAAAGCACTTTTCGAAAAAGCACTAAAGGCAGGTGTACCTATTGCCTATGGTACCGATATAGGTGGATACGACTGGAAGGAACCGCAGGCGAGGGACTTCAGTTTAATGGTATCCTATGGTATGACGCCCCTGCAAGCTATACAAACTGCCACCATTCATGCAGCCGATTTATTGGGCATTGCTCAATCAGCTGGCGTTATACAGCCCGGATTTCGGGCCGACCTGATTGCAGTGAAAGGAAATCCACTGGAAAATATTCAACTCTTAGAAAAAGTGAATTTTGTAATGAAAAACGGAAAAGTGTTTAAATCTCCTGCCTATTTGGAGCCATCCACCGGAAAAACTAAATAAAATCATCGTGGATAACCCGGGGAAATAAAAAACGGCTGATTACCTGCATAATCCTAATTTTGCACAATTTCATATTCATGCGACCAACTCTCTCTTCCAACGAATCACTCCCCTCTGGGAAAAAAAAGATAATAGTTCTGGGCAGTGGTCCCAACCGAATTGGTCAGGGTATTGAGTTCGATTACTGTTGTGTTCATGGATTATTAGCCATTAAAGAATGCGGTTATGAAGCCATCATGGTAAACTGCAACCCCGAAACGGTTTCCACCGATTTTGATATGGCAGATAAATTATATTTCGAGCCCGTTTTTTGGGAACACCTTTGGGATATCATTCAATTAGAAAAACCAGATGGAGTAATTGTTCAATTAGGAGGTCAAACCGCCCTAAAAATGGCGAAGCGACTTCATGAGAAGGGTATCCGTATTGTGGGAACTTCATTCGACAACATGGATATTGCCGAAGACCGTGGTCGTTTCTCTGATTTATTGAAAGAATTGAATATCCCTTATCCAGAATACGGAACTGCCTATACAGCAGATGAAGCCATAGAAGTAGCTAATCAGGTTGGATATCCGGTTTTAGTTCGTCCCAGTTACGTATTGGGAGGTCAGCGCATGAGAATTGTAATTAACGACGAAGATGTAGAGAAAGCAGTTATCAGTCTACTCAAACATTTACCCGGAAATAAAATTCTCATCGACCATTTCCTCGATCGGTGTCAGGAAGCAGAAGTAGATGCAATTTTTGATGGTGAAAATTTTCACATTATGGGCGTAATGGAACATATTGAGCCCGCCGGTATCCATAGCGGAGATAGCAATGCCGTTTTACCTGCTTTTAATTTGAGTCCCCTGCTCGTAGAAACAATGGAATATTACTCTGAAAAAATTGCACGTGCCTTAGATATTAAAGGACTCATTAATATTCAGTTTGCTATTAAAAACGATAAAGTTTTTGTAATAGAAGCTAACCCGCGTGCTTCACGTACCACGCCATTTATTGCAAAAGCTTATCAAATTCCATATCTGAACATTGCAACTAAAGTTATGTTAGGGGCAGCCAAGCTGACTGATTTTTCAATGGAAAAGAAAATGGAAGGATACGCTATTAAAGAACCGGTATTCAGCTTTAATAAATTCCCCGGTGTAAATAAAGAATTGGGTCCCGAAATGAAAAGTACAGGTGAATCTATCCGTTTCATCAAAGATTTAAAAGATCCCTACTTCCGAACACTTTATAAGGAAAGAAGTATGAACCTGAGCAAGTAAATGCCGTATTTAATTTTCCGTTTTTTCACCTATTTTTTTTCTTCAGATTTTTCCTTAAGCCAATCGGTTAAGTTTACCGGTGTTTACCCGGAAACGACATTTTTGGAAATCCATTACCCTGGTTAGAATCCTGTTTCCTTTTTTGGCAGGGATTGGGTTATCATTGAAAAATATTCCGCTTCCTGCCCCATACTTTTTATGTGGGGCCATAATAGTTTTGCTGTTACTTACTGAGTGGGGTTCCCTGAGTTTACAATTCCAACTAAGATGGATTAGGGGATGTTGGATACAATGTATTTTTTTGCTGATTGGATATGCCAGAACAGCAGACTACCAAAACGCAGCATACCGGTTGCACCCCCCTACTCAAACCATAATACCTGTTTCCTTGAGCTATCAAGCGCCCCCGGAAAAATTTACGCATACCATACAAGGTATCGCTAAACTGGAAGCATGGGTTAACAATCATCAAATAAAGCGGCAGTCCCAAAGCGTATTAATACTATTCGACAAGCATGATACCACTAATTTCCCTGTTGATGCCCACATCATTGGCAAAGCAATACTTACCCCTATACATGCTGCTCTAAATCCCGGGGCATTTAATGCTGCTGCCTATTATGCCAGTAATCAAATATATTATCGGTGTAAATTTCTACCAGGCTCTTACCAAATTATATCGGCTGCATCTACAAAATCCCTGTTTTCAACTGTATTTGCTATCAAACAGTTTTGCCTAACTACTATAGAAAAATATATTCACCAAAAAAATGAAGTAGCAATTGCAGAGGCGTTACTAATTGGTTATAAAAAAAATCTGCCTGATGAATTAACTGAAGCCTATAGCCAAACCGGTATCATACATATTATTGCTATTAGCGGTATGCACATGGCCATGCTATTTGGATTACTTAGTGCTATATTGAGGTTGATTCCCAAGAAATTATCTAACCCATTTGTATTGGTGATGATACAGTGGATCAGTATAGGCATTTTTACCTGGATTACCGGCGCATCCGCATCTGTATTAAGGGCAGCATGTATATTTTCCGCCATTGGATTAGGGGAAGCTCTTCAAAGAAAACATCAGCCCCTAAATACGCTCGCAGGTTCGGCACTTGGGTTACTGCTATATAATCCTTTATACATAATAGATGCAGGCTTTCTGCTTTCGTATGCAGCAGTTATTGGAATCCTGTATTTATCAAAACCAATAACCCGGTTATTATATATATCCAACCCGTTGCTCAAAAAAATTTGGCAAATGAATGCAGTAACCCTTGCAGCACAAATAGCCACTCTTCCCCTGATTCTTTATTTCTTTCATCGCTTCCCCTTATTATTTCTTATTACCAACTGTATTGCCATTCCAGTCTCTACAATTATTTTATATGCGACCATCTTATTACTACTGATTTCTCCGATTGATATTTTAGCAAGTATAAATGGCAGTATTATTGAATGGATGATTCGAACTTTTAATAAATGGATAGTAGCTGTGCAACATATTCCCAATAGTTCTATAGATGGAATTTTTGTAAGTGGATTACAAACCATCCTATTATTGGCAACATTTATATTAATTTATTTGGCATTTCAATATCGAAACAAACTAGTATTTTGGCTCGGTGTTGGTTGTATACTAATGGTTATTGCAGAATATAGTTGGAGGCAATATGATCGAAGTAGACAAAAAAAATGGGTTATCTATCAATTGAATGGGAAAACCGCTATTCACCTTATTTCGGGGAAATGCCAATACTTATTGTATGACAGTAATCGAATAAGTGATAAAGAAACGAACCAACTTAAAAAAACAGCTGAATGGTATTTCGGAACTACCATATATTCATTTCCAAAATCATTTCGCTATAATTACCCAACCATTGAATTTGGTCAAAATACATTATGCATTGTTTCAGGAAATAATAAACTAGCATTGCAAAAACTCCCGAAAATTGTAACCTGCATTCTTTTTACTCAAGATGCAAGTGTTAGTCTGAAAGAAGTACTCGAATCTACCCGTTGTTCACATTTTATTTTCGATGGAAGCAATTCAATGTGGAAAATCAACGCGTGGAAAAAACAAGCTGAGCAACTACATTTGCATCTGTATTCCATTCCAGAACAGGGTGCGTTAATAATCAATCTGTAACCCTGTTAACCACATACACTCATAAATTTCATTATGGAAAAGAAAATTCAAACTGCACTTATCTCAGTCTTTTATAAAGACGGACTCGAAAGTTTAGCGCAGCAACTGCATCAGCAGGGAACTATCCTATACTCAACCGGAGGAACCCAGCAATTCCTGGAAAAATTAGGAATCCCCTGTGTAGCAGTTGAGTCTGTAACCGGATATCCCTCCATTTTAGGTGGAAGGGTTAAAACACTTCACCCCTCTGTATTTGGAGGCATCTTGGGAAGAAGATACGAAGCGTCCGATTTGGAAGAAATGAAAAATTATCAGATTCCAGCATTAGACCTGGTGATTGTAGATTTATATCCGTTTGAGGAAACTGTAAGAAATACAAACGATGAAAAAGCAATCATTGAAAAAATTGATATTGGCGGACCATCCATGATTCGGGCGGCAGCCAAAAATTTTAGAGATGTTACTGTGCTTGCTTCAAAAAATGATTACGCTATTCTTTTGAATTTACTCATTCAACAAAATGGGGCAACTACCCTTGAACAAAGAAAATCATTTGCAGCCAAAGCATTTGAAATAGTAAAAGATTATGACATCGCAATCAGCAATTACTTTAATCCTCCGGTAGAGCAAACACTCCGATATGGTGAAAATCCTCATCAACAGGCATCGTTTGAGGGTAACTTACAAAATGTGTTTACTCAATTAAATGGGAAAGAACTTTCGTATAATAATTTGGTAGACGTAGATGCTGCCCTACAATTGATAAATGAATTTACTCCCGGAAAATCTCCTTTTTCAGATCAATCCATTTTTGCCATCATTAAACACAATAACGTTTGCGGGGTTGCAGCAGCAAACAGTGTTTTGCAAGCCTGGGAAAAAGCATTGGCAGGAGATCCCGAAAGTGCTTTTGGTGGTGTGCTGGTTACCAACACTACTATTAATGTAGCCACTGCAGAGGCAATACAGGAAATATTTTTTGAAGTACTGATTGCTCCTGCGTTTGAAGAAGCAGCTTTACCTGTTTTAACCGCTAAAAAGAATCGCATTTTATTACAAACACACCCGAATATAAGTTTCCCATCCCATCAATATCGCTCCTTACTCAATGGAAAACTTACGCAGTCTGCCGATACCGAACTTACCGCTTACTGGAAAGAAGTAGGAGGAAGAACCACCCAAGCATCCGAGAAAATAGATTTGGAATTTGCTAACATCATTTGTAAACATTTAAAAAGTAATGCAATTGCATTGGTAAAAAATTTTCAATTGGTTGGAAAAGGTTGCGGACAAACCAGTAGAATTGATGCACTTCGTCATGCAATTGAAAAAGCCAAACAATTTAATTTTTCACTTCAAGGGGCAGTTATGGCTTCTGATGCGTTTTTCCCCTTTAATGATTGTGTACAAATTGCGCATCAGGCGGGGATGGAAGCATTTATTCAGCCGGGAGGTTCGGTAAGAGATTCCGACAGCATAGAATATTGTACTACCCATCAATTGGCAATGGTATTAACCGGTATGCGACATTTCAGGCATTAATATTTTTCACATTGTATTCTATTTCATTTGACGCAGCAACAAAAAGCATATTTTTCCCTCGCGCTCACCAGTATTTTATGGGGAACCACCTGGGTAGCCAGTAAGGTTGCTGTTCAACACGCGCCAGGATTGCAGGTTGCCGGTATGCGACAACTGATAGCAGGTAGCATTTTGGTTAGCTGGTTTTTACTTAAAAAAGAACCCCTACCCCGCCTTGCACAATTTCGTTGGTTATTATTAATGGCCGTTTTGATGTTTGTATGCTCGAACGGACTAGCCACTATTAGCTTGAAATATATTTCCAGCGGACTCAGTTCATTAATTGCTGCGATGTATCCATTGTGTGTGGTAATAATGGAAATGATTTTTTTTGGGAATAAAAAAATTACCGCATTCACTTTTGCAGGACTCTTTTTGGGTATGGGCGGAATTGCTGTGGTGTTATATAGTCATGCTTTTCATCCACAACCACCTGGTTATGGATTGGGTATACTCACTTCTGTAATTTCTATGCTGGGATGGAGTGTGGCCACTTTACTAATTGCGAGAAATAAGATGGAAATGAATCCGTATCATGCAACCGGATGGCAGATGTTACTGGGAGCAGCTATGCTGCTTAGTTTATCAATGCTTACCGGAAATCACATCCCTCTATCTGAAATAAAACTAGATACATGGCTTGCAATAGCCTATTTGGTTTCAGCAGGCTCAGTTATTGCATTTGCAGCATTTATTTATTCAATGAAAAATCTTGAACCTGCAATCGCGTCATTGTATGCTTATCTAAATCCTATCATAGCAATTTTGGTTGGTGCATTCCTGGTGAACGAACATCTTACTATACCAATAATTGTTGGATCGCTGATTACACTGGCAGGCGTATTCATTGTAAACAGAAGCTTACATCGCGAAAAAGAACTTAGCCCCCCTACTGATGCAGAAGCTATTTAATTAAATCAGTATGTTCCATCAATTGATAATGCATATGCCACCAGGAAGGAATAGCTAGCAGGTGGGGATGAAATACACAAGCCAACTGCTTTACCAGACCATTATTTTCGGATTGTAATTTTTTTGCAAAAAGAAATGAATCTTCTGGGGTTGATTGCAAATGAAAATAACAAGTAGAATCCATAAAACAGAAGGGGTGAATTCGTAATGAAGTAACCTGATTACGCTCGAGATCGAACCAAAAGAAAGAATCCGAATAAGATGCCCGAAAACCATTTACAGCACCATATCCCATGCTATAATCATTTTCAATTCCTAAATCTAACAACCACCGATAGGATTGGGGTAATGTAAATCGCAAATAATGAAACCGAACATCTATTATCTTTTCCGGAGCAACACTTTGAAATTGTGCTAACTCCTTTTCCATTTTTGGTTTACTCGCCGAACATTGAAAAGAGGGATGCCATCCCAGTTTTCCATGCTGCTGGCATCCTTTTATAATTGCACTCACTTTGGGATGTCGGAAGGATGTTTGTTTGTCGAAGTCGCGCTGCTGCTCATTCCCCGAAAAAAAGAATCTGGGTACAATCTTTTCATTTTCACAGAAATGCCAGAGTTGCTCCCAAATGTCAAATGGATCGGGTATTCTACCCCTCATTACTTTCCATTGTAACAACAGTTCATCGCTATTTCCCTCCCAAAGGTTACGAACAAATTTTCCCATAGAAGTAAAAGATGACTGAAATTGATACTTAAACAGTATATCTGCATCATATCCCGGAACCCATAGAGGCTTATGAGGTATTGATTGAAAAAAATGATTGCCAATTTTCTTTTTAAGTAAAGCAACCCAATGTTGTATAATTGGTATTGACAAAAAATTTTCTTGAAATGCAATGGAAGCGGTATGCGGATATCTGCCAATTTCATCCGGCTCAAACGAAAGGTATTCCTCGTATCGGGTAATTAAATAAAATGCAGCACCTGGCAAATCGAAAGGGATATCTCCTTGTCCCTGGAAAAAAATAGGAACTTCATTCCACATTGAACACTCAAAAATAATCGGTTGAATGGTAGAATTAAATAAAATTCCCTGGGGCTGAATATGTATGGTATCCTGAAAAATTTTTTCCTGGGTATACTGCAATTTTGGTCCCTGAAAACTGATAAATGTACTTACATCCTGGGTGATAGCGAACTTTCCATCGAATAAAACAGAAAGAATATATTCCAATCTTGGCCCCGATTGTTGCACATAAAACAGACAACTATTTTCGGATTGGGGTCTCATGGTTATCCTTATGAGTAAATATAACTAAGAACGTTGCTTATGCTCCTTCCACCACTCATTGAAAGTTTGTGGAGCAAAATCCAATTCTGCCCGATGGGTTGTCCATCCCTTAAATACAGTATTTACTACCCAGTTTTTCATTTTTGCATTACCCATATTCATCATAGCACGATGTAAACTTGCCATCTTCCACATTTTCCAAGCAACCCTTTCGGTTAGGCTACTTTTGCCGCTCACTACAGCTTCATGGCGATTGTCGAGCAGCAATTCGTGGAGGTTTATTTTAACCGGACAAACCTCAGTGCAATTGCCGCAAAGAGAGGAGGCATAGCTAAGGTGTTTATACTCGTCCATTCCTCGTAAATGCGGAGTAATTACCTTTCCAATAGGACCGCTATAGGTAGTTTCGTAGGAATGTCCACCAATATTTTTATATACCGGACATGCATTTAAGCAAGCCCCGCATCTAATGCAATATAAAGACTCCCTTAGGCGTGTGTCTTTTAATAATTCTGTACGACCATTATCTAAGAGTATCACATACATCTCTTCAGGTCCGTCAGTTTCACCTTTTTGTCTGGGTCCGGTAATCAGCGAATTATATACAGTAACTTGTTGTCCGGTTCCAAAGGTCGATAACAAAGGCCAAAATAGGGGAAGGTCTTTTACAGAAGGAATCACTTTTTCAATTCCTACAACTACGATATGAGTAGCAGGCCATGCACAACTGAGCCGGGCATTTCCTTCATTTTCGGTTATGGCAATACCACCTACATCAGCTACAATAAAATTAGCCCCGGTAACTCCAACTTCAGCAGCGGTATATTTTTCCCGTAAAATTTTTCTGGCAACCAGGGTCAATTCCTCGGGGGAAAGATGAGCAGGGGTTCCTAATTTTTCTGCAAACAATTTGGCTACATCCTCCTTACTTTTATGCATAGCGGGTGTAACAATGTGGTAAGGTGGCTCCCCATCTAATTGTTGAATATATTCACCCAAATCTGTTTCTACACTTTCAATTCCCTGTTGAGCTAAAAAATCATTCAGATGAATTTCTTCAGTTACCATGCTTTTGCTTTTCACGAGCGTGGTACATATTTTTTGCTTACAGATATTTCCAATTGCTTCCAGCGCTTCAGTAGCATCATTGGCCCAGATGACTTTTGCACCTCTTTGCGTAATTTTTTGCTCAAATGCAAGCAGGTACTGATCCAAATGTTCAATCGCCTCCCACTTTCTATTTTTTGCCAGCATTTTGCTCTCTTCCAAAAAAGCAAATTGTTTTTTTCCTTGGGGAACTACTGCATTGTACTTCCCAATATTGAAATTGATTTTCCGGCGATGCTCCAAATCAGCCGCACGAATGGAACTTTTAGCCAAGAAAGAGGATGCGGTATGCGTCATGTTACAAAATTATTTTTTAAGTCGATCAGCTGCCAGTTCCAATGCTTCATAAAATGATTCTCCATATTTACGAATGAGTGCATCTTTTAAAAATTTATATACCGGAACAGACAATTCTTTTCCCAAAGCACAGGCAGGTTTACATAAATCTTCCCGGGGTTCATAATTCACATACTCAATGTCAGGGTCCCGCTTGCTTTTTTTAATGCGAACAGGGAAAAGGTGACAAGAAATGGGTTTTTTCCAGTTAATACTTCCAGCCATATAAGCCTGCTCAATAGCACAATGGATCACCCCTTTTTTATCTTTTTTCCCATATGCGCACAATGCACCATGCAAAGTGGGTGTAACCCACCCGAATGATCGGTCGTATTGATACAAACCACTTTTTTCAATCTCTGCAATTCCTTCCGGAGTCATGTAGGGTTTAATATTATCAATGTATTTTTTCAATTCTTCCAACTCATTTTTTTCCAGCGGAGCACCGGCATCGCCGTCTTCACAGCAACCGCCCTTGCAGCTGCTGATATTGCATACAAAATCTTCCTGAACCACTTCATCACTTATTAAAACATTGTCTATTGCTATCATACGAGTGAATATAAGCAAAGGTATGGTTAATTCGGGTGCTTACCGATTACGCCATTGCAAAGTGTTTACCAAATGTTTGAGGTCGGTTAATAAAAATTCATTCACAATCCCTAATGAGTCGGCATTGGGTGTAGCATCAAAGTAAAGGGCACCCCTTAAAAAATGTCGAACCGAGTCGGTTACAAAAAACTGATGTGCCGTTGCAACGTTACCGCCCACCGTAAAATACACTCCGGAAACATTATTGGGAGTTACAAAAGCTGTATCCTCAATAGAATATGCCATAGTTGAATGCTTGCCCGTTAAGCGATAGGCGTCTTTTATCAGCGTATCCAAGCGGTTTGAACCAATTGATTTATAGCTGATATAAATTTTACCATTGAATGCAGGAAAATCAACATTTATCCACCAGGGATTTTCGGTTGGCTCACCAAAAAAGGTAGAATCTTTTATCACACTGGCATATACAGGGTATTCAAAGGTGTAAGGGTATCCCGGCTCATTGAATGTTTTATATGCTCTTTCGGGAAATCGGATATTGAAATAACCCGTAGGTTTGGGAGTGTAAGTACTATTACAGGAAGCCACCATGTATAAAATGATTGCCAGCATCCCTACACGAAAAATACCATGTCCACAATTTTTCATGCTTCGGGGGTTGTTTGTTGCTTAATGGTAACTTTAACCCGGTGAATCCGATTTTTCATTACTTCCAATATGGTGAATTCAAAATCGCCCCATTGAATTACCTGCTGAGGACGCGGAATTTCACCGGCGATTTCTAAAACCAATCCTGCCAAAGAATCACTCTCGCCTCTTACCGAATCAAAGGTGTCTTTTTTTAATTCCATGATTTTGCACACATCATTGATCATCGTTTTACCCTCAAAAAGGTAGTTGTTTTCATCTATTTTTTTATAACTGGTTTCATCATCATCAAACTCATCTTTGATATCGCCAATTATTTCTTCCAGTATATCTTCTAAAGTTACAATTCCGCTGGTACCTCCAAATTCATCTACCACTACCGCGAAATGAATATGTTTTTGCTGAAATTCTTTAAGCAAATCCTCAATCATTTTTTGCTCGTGCACAAAAAAGGGAGGACGTATCAAAAACTTCCAGTCAAAATCTTCCGGCTCATGCAAATGGGATAGTAAATCTTTGGTATGCATCATTCCGGTTACATTATCTAAATCTTCTTTATAAACCGGCAATCTGCTATACCTCCAATCCTTTACTTGGGTTATCAGTTCGGCGAATTTGGTTTCTTCATTTATGCCGGTTACGTCAACCCGGGTTTTCATTATTTGTTTAACTGATATATTGCCAAATTTTACAATGCCTTTCAAAATATTTTTTTCGTTCTCTGTTGCCGTGTGCTGGGTAGTTAAATCGATCGCATGATCTAATTCCTCTAAACTAAAGGCGCTGCTCGAACGATGTGCCAATTTGGTCTCTACCCAATCGGAATACTTTACCAATCCTCTGCTTACATTTCCGCATACATAATATACCAGTTGTACTACTCCTCCAAAATCGTGCGCAAATCGAATATTATTTTGTGTTGCCAACACTTTTGGCATAACCTCTCCAAATAATACCAGCACAAATGATACAACAATTACTTTTATTACAAATTCAATCCATACCCCATTAAAGCGTTCAAAGTTGAAGAGATCGTCAATTAATAAATTAGAAATAATGATAATTGAAATATTTACAAAGCTATTGGCAATTAAAAGTGAGCCTAATAAAATTTTAGGTTCTTCCACTAATTTCACAATTCGCTCGTAAGCAGGCTGCTGCTTAGATTTGAGCGCATTAATATCCTTATAGGTTAAGGAAAAGAAAGCCACTTCTGCTCCTGCCAGTACAAATGATAAAAAAAGAAGTATACATAATACAACTACCAATATTGTAGTGCCTTGTGCCTGAATGCCGGATAAAAAAACGGCATAGTTAAGAAACTGTAGAACCGAGTGGTAATCCAAAGTCAAACTTTTTGTTAACAATACCGGTAACCCGGTTTAGATCAATACAAATGTATTATTTAAATGCAAATAACCATCGTCTTCATACGCACTGTGGAAATGTACATAAAAGGTAAATAATTCGATTATTTTACAGATTCCTTCCGGCACATCCACTGATTAATAATTTGCGGAAAGGCACGGTTATTCAATTGCTTGGGCGTTACCCATTCATATGAATGTAAAAATGAGGGTATATGCTGCAACCGAATGGAAATAAACACACCATGAATGGTTTGATGAGTTAGCTGTTGTTTAAAACCGGAACTGATAGATTGAATAACAAATCGGTTGATTCCCAGTTCGGAAAGCCATTCTGAAACCTTTTCTGCATTCCATTCAACCGGATAGTCGGTTTCTGCCAGATAATATTCCGATAATTGTTGCCAGATATCTCCTTTAGCCCTTTCCCGTATAGCAAGCTTTCCCCGATATTCAAAAACCCAATAGGTAAAATACCTCACCGATTTTTGAATGGTTTTCTCCTTAACTGGCAGGTGGTGCATATTTCCCTGCAATCGTGCCAAACATTTTTTTTGCATACAACATTGTCCGCAAAGGGGCTGTTGAGGCTTACAAACGGTTGCCCCAAAATCCATAATGGCCTGATTATAAGCTCCGGGAAGTTTTTTGTTTATCAATTGATTTGCAATAGAGCTAAAATGTTTCTTTCCATTTGCCGAATCGGTTGGGGTATCATCGCCCCAAAAACGTGCTAACACCCTAAAAACATTTCCATCCACCACCGCATAGGGAAGCTCAAAGGCGAAAGAAGCTATTGCTGCAGCTGTATAGGGTCCAATTCCAGGTAACTGGAGCAATTGTTCGTAAGAAGCGGGAAATACCCCTTTATAATTCTTTGTAATCAACCTTGCGGTTGCCAGGAGATTTCTGCAACGGCTATAATAACCCAGGCCTTCCCATAATTTAAAAACATCTTGGTCGGGGGCAGCTGCAAGTTGTTGAATGGTGGGATAGGCTTTTAGTATTCGAAGATAATACTCAGTTCCCTGGGCAACCCGGGTTTGCTGAAGTATGATTTCACTCAACCAGATCTTATAAGGGTCTTTTACCCCCTTCCAAGGCATTTGCCGATTATTGCCGTTTTTATGCCATTCCATCAGCCTAGAAACAAAATATCGATCTCCAGTAAGGGGTTCGGCATTTTCAGCATATTGAATTTTGGATGTCCGTTTTTTATACATATAACTATTTGTAAATATATGTTATTCTAAATTTAGGGATGAGTGGTTGAAAGTTATTTTTTTTCCTATGAAAATATTGTTTTAACTTTTCTTGGGTATATGAATAAAATTTCCTTAATTTATATTCAATTGTATACTCATAAAAGATAATATATGAGAAAATCAGATTTGATTAATCAAATTTCAGATAAAACCGGCATACCAAAAGTAGATGTTTTGGTAACCCTTGAAACCATGTTCAAAGAAGTAAAAGATAGTCTGGCGCGCGGTCAGAATATTTATATACGTGGCTTCGGAAGCTTCATAACCAAGAAAAGAGCCGCAAAAATCGGCAGAAACATCAAGAAGAATGTTGCAGTAGAAATACCAGAACACTTCATTCCTGCATTTAAACCTGCGAAAGAATTTGTTAGTGAAGTGAAATCTAAGCATAAGCCGGGTTAACTTTGCCGAAAAAGCAGTGAATAAATCTCAGATTGCCCTCCTGTCAGGGGCCGGAATGCTACTACTGGCACTTTTATTTTTTGGGAAAACCCATCTTCCCTCCGAAAAAAATACTCCCTCCACCAATTCATCCGCAACGCACGATCATAGTGCAGATGCTGCAGGATTATTGGAATCGGCACACAAAATACTCACTCCCCTTCAGCAAAAAAATGTAGAACTAATTGAAAATCAATTAAAAAAAAGCAAAACTGCTGAAGATAGCCTTCACATATTTCATCAATTAGCCCGATTCTGGTCTGATTCTGCCCATATTTATGAAATGCAGGCATATTATCTCGGAGAAGCATCTAAATTGGAAAATTCTGAAAAAAGCCTCACCTTTGCCGCCCGGCTGTATCTAGACAACCTAATGGGTTCACAGAGTCAACCGGGAATGCAACACTGGCTGGCTGAAAATGCCAGAGATCTTTTCCAACGGGCACTAATTATCAACCCGGCTAATGATTCGGCCAAAATTGGTTTAGGTGCCTGCTACATATTCGGAAACCTTTCCGAAAATCCCATGGAGGGTATTCTACCTATTCGTGAGATTGTTCAGAAAAATCCGAATAACTTATACGGACAGATGATACTGGCTTTAGGAGGAAGAAAGAGCGGACAGTATGATAAAGCCATCGAAAGATTCCGTTTAATTCTGGAAAAAGATCCTGCCAATCTGGAAGCTGCTTTTAATCTCGCAGAATGTTTCGAGTTAAAAGGAGATAAGACTGCAGCGGTGCAAGCATACGAATCTCTGAAAAAAATGGTTAAAAGACCGGATATAATTCAGGAATTCGACAACCGGATTAAAGAGTTAAAAAAATAATAAACCAATTTATTCATTCAAAATACTCACTCTATGCCCTGTGGTAAGAAAAGAAAGCGTCATAAAATTGCTACGCACAAACGTAAAAAGCGCTTGAGAAAGAATCGCCATAAGAAAAAGAATAAATAATTTTTCCGATTCCTGCTTATTCAGGCAGTTGCTGATTCAAGCAACTGTATGTTTACACCATGTATTTCCAATTATGAAATAAAATGGCAGTAATGTATCCTTTGTATAGGTAATGCTATCCGGACCACTTCTTACTATTTAGGCAATTGGGGTTGGTGAGTTGCAACCAAATGCGACACACGTGAACAAAGAACTGATTATAAATGCTGTGCCCACGGGCGTAGAAATTGCATTTCTCGAAGATAAAAAGCTGGTTGAGTTACACAGCGAGAAAACAGATGCAAATTTTGCGGTGGGAGACTTATATCTGGGAAAAGTGAAAAAGCTTACCCCCGGATTAAATGCAGCATTCGTGGATGTAGGCTTCGAAAAAGACGCTTTCCTGCATTACACCGATTTGAGCCCGTACATCCGCTCTCTCTTGAAGTTTACCAACCTTGCTATGCATCAGCAGGATGGACAAACCTTCGACTTTGGGAAATTTACCATCGAACCTGAAATAGTAAAGAGCGGAAAAATCAATGATGTACTCAACGGGAAGCCCCCCGTATTGGTGCAAATTTTAAAAGAACCTATTGCTGCTAAGGGTCCTCGACTCAGCTGTGAAATCTCGCTTCCTGGGCGATTTGTAGTGATGACCCCCTTTAATGAAATTGTAGCCGTATCTAAAAAAATACATTCGTCCGAGGAGCGCAAGCGACTGCATAAAATTGTTGAATCGATTCGACCTAAAAATTTTGGTGTTATTGTAAGAACCGCTGCGGAAGGAAAGAGTACAGCCGAATTACATCAGGATTTACTTTCCTTATCTGAAACCTGGAAAACCATTCAGCAGAACCTCCAGAAAGCAACTCCTCCCGTGAGGATCATGAGTGAAGAAAATAAAACCACCAGTATTTTACGCGACCTGTTAAATGCCGACTTTAATAAGGTAGTGGTAAACGATAAAAATTTATTTACCGATACCCAGCAATATATTCAGCGGATTGCACCTGATAAAGTAGATATCGTTAGCTATTATCAGAATGGGTTGCCCATATTTGATCAGTTTGGGGTAACCAAACAGGTAAAATCTTCCTTCGGCAAAACAGTAAACCTAGCCAGCGGAGCTTATTTAATTATTGAGCATACAGAAGCGCTTCATGTGATTGATGTAAATAGTGGTTACAAAAGCGTTAGTAACAATCAGGAAGAAAATGCCCTGCAAACCAATCTGGAAGCGGCTGAAGAGGTAGCCAGACAGTTAAGATTGCGCGATATTGGGGGAATTATAGTAGTAGACTTTATCGACATGAAGCTGCCGGATAACAAAAGAAAAGTTCAGGAAGCCCTGGAAAATTTCATGAAAACGGATCGGGCAAAGCATTCAGTATTACCCATTTCAAAGTTTGGTCTTTGCCAAATTACCCGCCAACGGATGCGTCCGGAAGTAAATATCAATACATCGGAGAATTGTCCGGTTTGCAGTGGTACTGGCAAAATTATGTCGACGCTGATATTAGAAGACGAAATAGAAAAGAAATTAGCTTATTTATCTACCCACGGCCATCATAAATTACATCTAACCATTCATCCGATATTACATGCCTATCTAACCAAGGGATTATTCAGCAATATTATCCGCCGCTGGAAAAGAAAATATGGGATTTCATTAAAAGCACAGGCAAATACCAATCATCAACTGGTTGAATATCATTTTATCAATGAACAGGGAGAAGAAGTAAAGTTTTAGTAAACTTCGATTACAGATACTTATCAGATCAAAGATTTGTTACATCTGGTAACACCATATAAAAAAACGGGCAATTATTACTAATTGCCCGTTTTCTATTGAAGAAAGAATGATTAATAATTAGCATTCTTGGTAGGAGCACTGGTAGCAGAAGGAGGATTTTTAGCAATCTCATCTGCAGGTACATCCCAGTAATCCATGAAATTATAACTGATAGTAGCGTTGGTATAGACGTTATTATTAAATATTAAAGTAGCTCCGTAACGACCTCCACCTCTTGATATATCATACGTCCAACCCCAGCGACGAGCATCACAGAACGAAAGTGCACGGAAAGCAAGCGCTGCACCTCTTTCCATTGTGAGTTCCGACATTGCCTGAGCAGCAGTTAAGGTTGTTCCAGCTAAAGCAGGAACACCAGCACCTTGTCCGGCACGAACAGCATCTATCTGTGGAAGGGCAGCATTTACGTTACCTGAACGAATGTTAGCTTCTGCCAACATTAAAGTATTTTCTTCCCAGGTTGGTCCGATATAAATTTCCAATCCCCCTGGAGTTCTTGAACCCAGTATTGGAATACCAGTTAAGCCAGCTGTAACCCCATCGCGCAAAGTCCAGCGAGTAGAGTTGGTGTTGGCATCTCCATAGAAGGTTCCATTAGCCGTAGAAAAGTTATTTCTACGATTATCACCAGTTTTGAAATTTTGCACCAAACGCTCACTCACCTTATAGGTAGTGCTCTGATTAGAAAAAGCACACATGGCAGCAACAGAACCAGATGTAGCAGAGAAGAAGGAATTGGTAGAAGATGTTCTTCCAGTAAATACATAATCGCCTTTCTTAACTCCATTATTGCAGTAATTGGTTACAGCAGTCCAGTCAGCAGCAGTCATAACAGGTATTGAAGCCTTGGTAATGGTTGCATTGGGATTACCATTTACAAACGGAGCAAGTTTATTCAAAAGAATATTTCTGGCCAGCATTGTATTGATAGTTCTTACCCACATATCTCTGGTGGGAGGCAAACCTAATCCAACCTGACATTGAGCAGGAATCAACTTCCCAATCATAGTTCCATAATCGCCTGTATTTGAAATGCCATTCAGCGTATTGAGAGCCAGGGTAAGGTTGCGATTCGACTCAGCGATTATTTTATCCTGAGATACATAATCACTTACAATGGTACTTGACTTATCTACTATCAAACCAGCGTAATAAATTGAACCGATTTGTGCATAGGCAAAACCTTTCCACCAATAACACCAGGCTTTTACCGTATTTGCTTTATCAGCACTCAATGCAATTCCACCCAAATTCTCCAAAGTTATATTACAAGAGTTAATCAAAGAATACATGCTATTCCACTCATAAAACAACGCATTATTTGCATTGGCAGTAGCAGCAGTTGTATTAAATACACGGATAATACCTAAAGCCTGTGGGGAAGGGTTAGTGAACTTAGTGCTAGCATCGCCGGGCACAGCAAAGAAATAATCTGGTACACCCATGGTGGTAGTCTGGTTATTGGAACCCTGACCTCCACCTGCTACATCACCCATTAGTTCATGATAACCCCAAGGCAATGAGAAATAGCTATCGCCCAACCAGCCGTTACCATAGTTAAATCCGTTCCAGTAAACAGCCCCTTTGGCGTAAGCGGCTAATCCGTCTTCGGAGTTAACATTTCCACCAAAAGTTGGGTCATTGGGATTTTTTACATCCAGATCCTTCTTGCAGGAAACAATTAACAGCGAAAACATCAGAATCAGGGCCAACAGGGAAACGCCATTTCCCGAGAACCCGGTCGTCTTTTTCATGCTGAATAATATATTTTTCATTATGTATAGATTTGAATTGGTTAAAATTAGAAAGTTACATTCAGCGTTGCCTGATATGACTTCATGTTAGGAATCGTACTGTGATCTATACCTCTATCCCAAGCTGAGTTGGAACTACCGGAACTGATTTCCGGATCCATACCATCATACTTGGTGAAGGTTAACAGGTTTCTGCCGCTTAATACCAACTGGCATTTTTTCAACCAGTTCTTCTTAATAAAACGTGCAAAATCAACACCCACAGAAACGTTTCTCAATCTTACAAAAGATGCATCATATAAGAAGTAATCTTTAGTAACGTTATTACCAACCCCTCTTGCAGTTTCACCCAATGCATAATAAGCACTTGCATAATATGCTGACCATGCACCTGTTTGTCCATTTATAGTAACGGGTTTAGCAAAGTCGCTGCTGATTCCATCGCGATACATCCATTCTTTGGTTTGGTTATACAAATGAGCACCGCTAATCCAATCGAACTGGAATCCAAAACTTAAGAATCCTTTATAGTTAAATGAATTGATAAAAGATGAGGTAAGTGCCGGATTGGGATCACCTAGTGATTCTGCTTCATCTGAGAAGAAGATAGCTTTGGTAGTTTTGTTTACAACACGACCTTCTACGATTTCATAATTTCCCTGATTTGCACTAGAAATAAATGGAGTCTTTCCATCCGCACGTAATTGTCCTACACTTGTGAGCGCCTTATATCCATATAATTCACCAATTTTTCTGCCCGCAGTTAAAACCAATCCGGTACTTCCCGCATTGGTAGTAAGAGGGATATCACCACCTTGTACGAAGTCAATATTGGAAGTTTGGTGACCGAAGTTGGCAGTAAAATCCCATGTAAGGTCTTTCTTACTCAACACAGGAATATTTACACTGATATCATATCCGCTGGAAGATAATCCAATAGCGTTTGTAATGATAGAGTTTGCTCCGGTAGAAGGGGGAACGTTAACAGAGAAAATAGCATTATCTGTTTTTCTTTTCCAATAGGTGAAAGAGAAATTCAGCGACTTGAACCAATCACCCTTACCTAAGTTGATTGAAACATCGGTACCCATTTCTGTTTCAGAAGAAACCTCCACGTTTAAGTTTGGATTCTTAGCAGTTGTTTGGTTTGTATAGGTAAGTTCATTTCCGGTTGGCTGTTGATTCAATACGGGATATCTGTCGAATGCTCCCGGCTGAATACCTGCCTTTCCGTATGCTGCTCTCAGTTTGAAAGTAGATACTGTGTTGCTTAAATTTTCGAAGAATTTAAATGACTGCAAATTCAAATATCCATTATAGTGAGGGAAAGTGAAAGGATCAGAACCTGCTCCAAAAGCTGATGAGTAGTCGGTTCTAAAACCAGCAGTAATACCTCCGTAATTTCCAAACTCAACTTTTTGATCTACCAGGTATCCATAGGTTACAAATGGTTCACGATAATCGAACACGTTTTTATCACGTGAGGTAGCAGACAAAGTGAAAGGTGGGTTTAAGGAAAGTGACTGACCTCCCGAAGTAACCGATTGATAGTAATTCTTTCTATAATCAAAAGCTACCTGAGTGGTAGTTTGAATGGGTAGCTTCAGGTTAAAATCTTTTTCAAAATCAGTTACTATAAATGCGCTAGCCAAGAAGTTTTGGCGGGTATTGCTATACTGGAAGTTTACTACTTCTCCCGTATTATCTGCACCATTATAATAGGCCGACCAAGATCCCCAATAATTAGAGTTTTCGTTTAAAGACTGGTTGTAATAAGTCCATACATCATTACCATTTTTATAGTTGTAACCATATTTGGCATTCAGACTCAGAAATTTATTTACCTTATAATTGGCTTCAAAATTCTGCATGATGTCGTAGCGCTTGCTGTCTCCGGAAGTATACTGTAAATTATAGAAAGGGTTTCCAGCATTAACACTTAAGAAACTTGCTCTCTGATAAGTAGGATAATTTCCTCCCGTGATAGTATCAGTTAAACTAAAGAATGGAGAGGTATTCAAAAAACCATAAACGGTTCCCACATTTGCAGTAGAAAATCCTAATCCGTTTCCACCACCACCCGGCGCACCTAAGCCCGGATGCATATCATTTTTCTGATAAATTAAACCGGTGATTGAACGGATGGTGAAGTTTTTAAATACTTCAAATCCTACATTCACAGTTAAGTTAGTTCTATCTAATGATCCATTGTTTTTCAGGAATGGAGAAGTAGTTCTGTTATTAGCCAATGAAATATTGAAATCAGATTTATCACCACCTCCACTCATGTTGATTGAGTAGTTGGTTGACTGACTTCCCTGAAATACTTGCGCAAAATGATCGTAGTACTTCAGACTTCCAACATAGGGCTGGTTGGCATTATTACGGGGATCCAAAATACCATAACGGGTATAATTCTGAGTTCCGCCCGGAGTTACACTAGGTAAACCGGCTATGTTGGTACCGTATTTATAAGCAATAGATCCAGAACCTAAGATAGATCCAGTAACTGGGTCGATTGTAATAGCCTGACCTGCAGCAAAACCACCACTGGCAGTTGCAGAAATAATATTTCCACTCGCATCAGTTAAGTAGGGATGCAGACTGGCTTTACCGAAGTTTCCTGAATTAATAAAATCACTTTGGGTAGCACTGGCAGAAGCATTGATGGTCATTCTTCCTTTGATACCTTTTTTGGTAAAAATTTGAATTACCCCATTCGCACCCTGGGCACCATATAAAGTGGCAGAAGCAGCTCCTTTTACAACCTCTACGCGATCTACCTGAGAAAGGTCTAAGCTATTCAGGTTACCGAATGGAATTTCCACTCCGTCCATCATGATCAGTGGACGAGTACCGCCTTGTACGGTATTGATACCGCGCAATACTATATTAACAGGATCTCCTGGGTTACCCGATACGCTTGAAATTTGTGCACCAGCCACCTTTCCAACGAGGGCTTGGTCGAGCGTTGCAGAAGGAATTACAGGTAATTTTCCGCTGGTAACTGACTCTACGTTAAAACCCAGTTTACGCTTACTGGTAGCCACACCGGTACCGGTTACTACCACTTCGCTAAGGGCTTTTACATCGGGAGCTAATTCCACCATTAAGTTGGAGGAAGATGCAGCGATTTGTTTGTTTTCAAAACCTAAGCCGGATACTACCAGGGTTGCACCGGATTTAGTTTTAAGGGAAAAAGAACCATCCGGACCGGTTGTCGTTCCGTTTTTTGTTCCTTTTTCCAGTACGGAGGCACCCGAAACCGGAGCACCCTTGTCGTCTATAACCTTGCCGGTTACAGGAGTGGTTTGTGCAAAACTGCTGAGGGCAATCAGCCATGCACATACACTCAGAAGCATACTTTTTCTCATGTAGTTGGTTGTTTAAAGGTTTATATCAAAACTTTTTTTCAGACAATTCAATCGAAACGTTCGCTGCGTTAAACAAAATATTAATCATGGACCTTAACACAGCTAAAAAACTAACAATTCTGATAAAAAACAGCTGGCTGAGTAAATTCAATCGTTAGAATCCGGCTGAGTTAACAGAATATTTACAATAATATGATAATTCCTTTAGAAGAATATAAAATTTTGTTTAATCTTTATATATATTTATTAATTTTATTCATAAAATGATTACAATCTATTATTTATGATTGTAAATTCTTAATTTCATTTATTCAATAAAAGATTTACATATGTTTTTTTTATCTATGCTGTAATTTTTTGGAATTTTCAAGTTTTTAAGGATATATATAATTAATTTACATGTGTTTACATATATTATAATTTTGGCTTACTAAATCTATACTTACAACTAATTTCGGTTACCATTTTTGTTGATTAAAACACTATATATCCCTCTTTTAATAGCAAAAAAAAGGGGGTGTTTCAAATGAAACACCCCCTTTTTCAATTTGTAAGATTATCTTTTAATAACCCGCATTTTGTACCAAATTTTTATTTACGTCCATTTCTCTTTGCGGAATGGGGAAAATAAGTTTGGGGGAATTCCACGGAGTTGCACCAATGTTTCGTTGTAAACGTTTTGCTTCAATAACGTTGTGACCTTCAAAAGCCAACTCTAATGCCCGCTCTTTTAAAATGGCGTCTAAGGTTACGGTAGATAATGGTGGCAAACCAACGCGACCCCGAATAACATTTACATCCTGCAAGGGGCTTGCACCAACAACAGTCCCTTGGCGGAAGTTACATTCTGCCCTTGTTAGAAACATTTCAGCCAAACGAATCACAGGCACGTCACCAAATCGATCCAAGTGCTTTTGGGTATAGAAACTACCTCCCGATAAAACAAAGAAATTTCTTCGAACATCTCCCGGTTCATACAAGGCAATATGAGCAGATTTAATTTTACAATCACTTCTTCCAGCCGTTCCGGGGATAGATGAAATCGTTCTGCCAAAATAAGTATTTAAAGAATTAGTACCGTCTTGTGTAGTTACTTTCATACTAAAGAGGTATTCAGATGGTGTTGTGCCGCCATTGTTAATATAAGTGAACCATAACTTAGTAAAATCGGGATTTAATACTCTTCCACTGGTTGAAATTACCCGGTTGGCAGCTGCACCTGCTTCAGTATAATTTTTCAGCATCAGGTGAACACGGGATAATTGGGCTGCAGCAGACCATTTGGTAGCATAAAAACCATTACTGGCTGGCAATAAAGTTTCTGCTTTGGTTAAATCAGCAATTATCTGATCGTAAACTGCCTTTACAGTTGCTCTGGGCAAATAATCTGCATCGGTAACATTTCCGGTTGGCTTCAATACCAGCGGAACACCCGGATTGGTTGCAATGTCACCATCGCCAACAAATTTTGCATATAATCGAACCAACTCAAAATAGATAGACGCTCTTAAAAAGAGCGCTTGTCCTTCTATTGAATTTTTCTTCGCAGCACTGGAAGTTACTTTATCAACAGCAGATAACACGTTATTACAACGATTGATTGCTGCATAAGAAGAAATCCAGGTAGAAGCAGCAAAAGAGTTGTTGGCTACCATTTGTAATTGATAACAATCAGATAATCCGGCAAAAGTTCCGGTAAAATTGATATTATCTGTGTTGCCAATTAACTCGTTTAATACCATTATGTCTCCACCATATACTGCAGCATTTTGAGCACCATCATATGCTCCAACCAATGTTACAGCAACATCGTCTTCCGTAAGCAATGCTTTATCATCTGCAATACTCTGGTAGGGAGATATATCTAATCGCTTCTCACAACCCGTTACTCCCAGCAAAACCACCAGGAGGCTTACGGCAAGCAGATTTTTTCTATATGAATATATTTTTTTCATAACATACATTTTTTGAGATTAGAAACTAACATTTAAACCCACCAGTATTGTTCTTGGCTGTGGGGGTGTATAGAAATCATTTCCTTTTGCAATATTAGAATCGAAAGAATCTGCATTTACTTCAGGATCCCAATAAGGATACTTGGTAAAGGTTAACAAATTCTGACCAGAAACATATACGCGCATTTTTTCTATCTTATACTTACTCAGTTTCTTCGAATTGAAAGTATAACCCAGCGACATCGTTCTTAATCTAACATAGGAACCATCTACAATATAACGGCTACTTGCCTGAGATCCATTAACCCGATATAATCTAACTTGTGGAACATCAGTTACATCACCTGGCTTTCTCCATCTGTTTAATTGATCGGCAGTGTTGTTATCTTCATATAACATACTTGCAGAAGAATACCGACCCATTCCATAAATATTATTTTGATTTCCCGTAACTCCATTAAAGAAAAATGAGAAATCAAATCCTTTATAGGAGAATGTATTGGTAACACCAAATACCAAATCCGGATTGGGATCACCAACAACTACCCTTTGAGCCTGACTATATACATTAGTAGTTGTTCTGTCTAAAGACCCATCAGCCAATTTAGTATTCTTATAAAATAACGCGTCTCCATTAGCTGGATTTACTCCTGCATATTCAACGGTATAAAACACACCTACATTGTATCCTTCCTGTACTCGGTTCATCGAACTCACACCTCCCTCAATAATCTGGCCTTGAATATCCGTTACTTTTCCTTTGTTAATTGCCATATTCAAATTGGTAGTCCACTTCAAATCACCTACCAGATTCTGTGTATTCAAAACAAATTCAAAACCACTATTCTCCAGTTTACCTACGTTTCTAACTTGTGATGTGAAACCGGTGGTTGAAGGAATATTTACATTTAATAACAAACCATTTGTTTTCTTCTGGTAAAAATCAATTTCACCGGTAATGCGGTTATTCAAGAAACCGAAATCGATACCAACATCAAACTGATTAGTGGTTTCCCATTTCAAATTATCATTACGCAACTGTGAGGGACGCTGTCCGGCTGCTCCGGCATATCCGGCATCTCCTGAAAACAGACCCAACTGAGGGAAATTTCCGATTTCAGCATTTCCTACCACACCATAGCTGGCACGGAGTTTTAAGAAGCTAAGGGATTTGAAATTTTGTAAAAACTTCTCATTTGAAAGAATCCAACCCGCAGAAACGGATGGGAAGAAACCTGAACGGGAATCTTTACCAAAACGAGATGACTGATCGATTCTTCCACTAACAGCTAAGATATAGTTATCATTGAAAGTATAGTTTCCACGTAGGAAATAAGAAAGGAATCGGAAATCTGTTTGCGATGTACTACCTCCCGATTTTGTAGCCGCACTGGCTATCTTCTGATATGAATTAGAAGGGAAGTCAGTTCCTTCAGTAAAATTATACTTGGCCTGTGATTGCTGATATTGCATACCAAGTGTAGCAGCAATATTGTGTTTTCCAATCACCTTAGCATAGTTAAAGTAACTATTCGTATTATAATTGGTAACAAAAGTTCCATAATTACTACCTACACCGCGAACGGCACGGGTTTGGTTACGTACTGTTTGAGACTGAAAATAACCTTCTTCATTCTGACTCAGATAGTCTAAGCCAAACTCTGTTTGAAAAGTTAAACCGGGTAATAATTTTGCTTTCAAATAAGTATTACCAAAAGTTCTATATACATCTTGGGTGAATCGTGCGTATTTTACAGACAACACGGGATTATAATACAAGGGAATATTTACATCACCAGGAGGTGCGCCCGCATCTAAGCCGGTATTTGGATCGATGAAAGGAGTCATTGGGTTCAAAGCGACCGCCTGCAAAGGATTTGAAAATGCATTATCATCAGGCAATCTTCTATTAAATGTTCTTGATAAACTCATAGAGATCCCAATATCCAACCAATCGTTTGCTTTTTGATCCAGATTCATTCTTCCGGTGGAACGCATCAGATTATTTCCGATTATGGTTCCGGTTTGATCTAAATGTTGAAATGATGCAAAAAATTTAGTTTTGTCTGTTCCACCTCTTACCTGAAGATCCGCCTGACGATAAGGAGCTTTTTGAAATACAGCATCCTGCCAGTCATAGGTTTTCTTAGGATCTTTCGACCATAAACCATAACTGTAATAATCCATTACATCGTTTTTTACGTAGGCAGTCCAGCTATTCGGATCCGTAATGGGAGTACCATCCAAATCATCTCTGTATTTAGCACCTTCTAAAATTAATTCTGCATACTGCTCGGAATTCAGCATAGGCAAACGCTTGGTGGCTTCAGAAGAACCTGATTGCAGGTTCAGCGTTACATTCGTTTTTCCAGCCCGACCTCTTTTAGTGGTAATTAATATAACACCATTGGCAGCCCTTGAACCATAAATAGCACCTGCAGAAGCATCTTTTAATACTTCCACTGATTCAATATCATTCGGGTTTAGGTCAGTAAGCGGATTCATGTCTCCACCATACGAACTTTGATCAGTAGTAGTAATGGGAACTCCGTCTAAAACATATAATGGCTGGCTGCTGGCACTAATAGAAGAGTTACCTCTTACACGCACAGTAACTGCCTGTCCCAATTTTCCAGATTGGCTATTTACAAAAACTCCCGCAGCTCTTCCTTGTAAAGAAGCATCTACGCTAGCGCTTGGCTGAAATTCAAAATCCTTCCCCTTTACACGAGCAATGTTTCCAGTAACATCTTTTTTAATAAGGTTACCGCCAAATCCGGTAACTACTACTTCGTTCAGCGCTTTTACATCGGGAGTTAGTTCAATCATCAAATTGCCGGCCTTGGCTGCTATTTGTTTAGTCTCAAAACCTAGTCCGGTTACAACCAAAGTTGCTCCAGGCTTTACTTTTAAACTAAAAGAACCATCGTTAGCGGTGTTGGTACCATTTTTAGTACCCTTTTCTATAACGGATGCTCCCGAAACTGGAACCCCTTTCTCATCTACCACCTTCCCGGATGTAGATGAAGTTTGTGCATATCCGCTTGCAGCGAATAACCAGGCACAAAAAATAAGTAGCAGACTTTTTCTCATGTACGGTTTGTTTTAATATTAATGTTTTTAGATAGTTGATAGTTCAACACATTTTAATTTGTCTAATAAATCTGGGTAAACCAGCGATAGAAGATAAACAAAACGTTGATTATCAACCCATTAAAAACAAACAATCGACAATAGTCGAAAGTTTAACAATTTAATTACAATTTTTACTTTGATTAACTTCCTAAAGATTGATTTGCACAAAATGCTCAACAAATTCGAGCATCCTGCATTAAAACAATTGTAGTGAGCCAGCTTTTTTTCTAATTTAAACTCAGATGGGGCAGCAATTTCAAATTTTAGAAGGGAAATTGCTACTAAAATGATACAAAATGGCAAAAAACCATAAAATAACACTAAAAACATATTAATAATATATAAATAATTAATTATTAGAATATGTCTATCCACTCATAAAATTAATTTTGGAATCTGACCCATTATTGTAACTTAGTGGTAGAATTTAATGGGTTAGTAAGTGATTGGGTCAACAGCAATGTTGGCCCTTTTGCTTTTAGTGCAGTCCCTTATCTGCATTGAGTTTGCAGCATAAACACCTCTTTGCACATCTAAAAAATATTTCGAATTAACCGCTTCAGCTACCTTTGAATCATGAGTAAAATTAAGACCGCATTTTTTTGTAATAATTGCGGATATGAAAGTGCAAAATGGATTGGTAAATGCCCGGCTTGTGCCGAATGGAATACATTTACAGAAGAAGTATTGGATAAAGGAAATAAAAAAACTGAAAGCTGGAGAGAAGATAGTTCTGAAAAAAAATTACACAAATCAATTGCATTGCATGAGGTGCAGGCAACTGAAGAAGCCAGAATACTCACAAAGGATGCAGAATTAAACAGGGTACTTGGCGGAGGCATTGTTCCCGGAAGTATTGTGTTGGTTGCAGGAGAACCCGGCATCGGCAAAAGCACTTTGTTTTTACAAAATGGTTTATTGCTGCAACAACAGCGCGTGTTATATATCAGCGGAGAAGAAAGTGAACACCAGATTAAAATGCGTGCCGACAGATTACAAATTCTTCACGAACAATTTTTTCTGCTTACAGAAACTGATACCGCCGTTATTTTTAGAGAGATCAAAAAAATACAACCGCAAATTGTAATCGTCGATTCTATTCAAACTTTGCAAAGTCCTTTAATCGATTCTTCGGCAGGAAGTATCAGCCAAATCAGAGAATGTGCCGCCGAATTTCAACGCTATGCGAAGGAAAGTCAAACCCCGGTTTTCTTAATCGGACACATTACCAAAGACGGGGGCATTGCCGGACCGAAAATATTGGAACACATGGTAGATACGGTGTTACAATTTGAAGGGGACAGACATTATGCGTATCGGATTTTACGTACCCTCAAAAATCGATTTGGCAGCACGGCAGAATTGGGGATTTATGAAATGACGGGTACAGGAATGAGAACAGTAACCAACCCATCAGAAATTTTAATTGCCCAACGAGAAAATGCGCTTAGTGGATCTGCAATTGCTGCAACGCTGGAAGGAATGCGGCCGCTCTTAATTGAAGTGCAGGCATTGGTTACTGCAGGTGTATATGGAACTCCACAAAGAACGGTTACCGGATTCGACCTGAGAAGATTACAATTATTGCTGGCAGTATTGGAAAAAAGAGGTGGATTTCAATTTGGTATGAAAGATGTGTTCGTAAATATTGCAGGAGGCATTCGGGTAGAAGACCCATCGATCGACCTGGCAGTTATTTGTGCGCTATTATCTTCATACGAAGACCTTCCCATTCCAGACCTTACCTGCTTTGCCGGCGAGGTTGGCTTAAATGGTGAAATCAGAGCCGTTAATCGAATCGAACAGCGAATTGCTGAAGCCGAAAAATTGGGATTCAAAAAAATCATTCTTTCGCCTTACAACAAAAAGGGTACAGAAAAATTATCAGGTAACATGCAAATTGTTTCTCTGGGTACAGTAGAAGAGGTTTATCGACATTTATTCTAACAAGCGAGATTGCACGTAGGAACTGTACGCAACATACTCAACCGCATTATCATGAATTTCGGCTATGCGAAATCATGTATCCAATTGGCTCCTTTCCCTTAGCCATTTACTGTATCCACATTATTGTGAAGGTTGTTATACAGATTTATTAAACAGTGAAATATTGCTTTGCGCATTATGCGAAAACAGTTTACCCCAAACCAATTTTTGGAATATCCCAAACAATGCTGTAGAAAAAATTTTTCGGCATCGCTTATCTATTGAAGCTGCAGCAGCGGCGTATTTTTTTACCAATGATTCTTTGTTACAATACCTTATTATGCAATTGAAATATCGAAATATGCCGGAAGCAGGGAAATGGCTGGGAAATAGATTGGGCAAATTTTTACAGAACACAGAAAGATTTACATCGATAGATTGTATAGTACCCTTACCCTTGCATCCTAAAAAAGAATTTATTCGCGGCTATAATCAGGCATTGGTTATAGCCAATGGTGTGGCTGAATCATTTCATAAACCCGTTATTCCAAATGCGCTGATTAGAAACCAATTTACCAAAACACAAACCCGCGAAAACAGACTGAACAGATGGAATAATATGCAAGGTGTATTCAGTATTACAGAACCGAACCTCATTCGGGGAAAGCATTGTTTATTGGTTGATGATGTAATTACCACAGGTGCAACCCTCGAAGCTTGCGGCAATTTGATTGTATCCGTTGAAGGCTGCAAATTAAGTATCGCAACAGCAGCTTATACCGCCATGCAAACCTGAGTAACGAAAGTGAACCTTTTATAATCAAATATGTTATAACTTTATTAGCTTTATTACTTTCTACATGAAAAGTTTTAAAGTTAAATCTTACTTTAAAGTAATTAAACAATTCAATATGAAAAAAATACTTGCATTGGTTGGCATGGTCATTTTAACTGCCTTTTCAAAAATTGAACAACCCTCCATTCATCAGTTTACGGTTAAATCCATTGATGGAGGCACTATTAATTTTGCCAGTTTTAAAGGAAAAAAAATACTGGTTGTAAATACTGCCTCTCAATGTGGATATACCCCTCAATATGAAGGGTTGCAAAAACTTTATCAAACGCATAAAGATAAACTGGTGGTGGTAGGTTTTCCTGCAAACAATTTTATGGGGCAAGAGCCCGGTTCAGATAATGAAATCAGTGAGTTTTGCAAAGCAAGATTTGGGGTAACTTTTCCGCTCGCAAGTAAAATTAGTGTTAAGGGCAGCGACATGGCTCCTATTTACCAATGGCTAACCAGCAAGGAAAAGAATGGAGTATTGGATGCTTCCATCTCTTGGAATTTCAATAAATTTTTGTTGGATGAAAATGGTAAAATGATTGCCTATTTCGGAAGTAAAGTAAAGCCAGATAGTGAAGAAATATTGCAGTACCTGAAATAATACCATACCATTCCAACTGATAGGTTTTAAAAAAAGGAGTGCTCAGATAAGCACTCCTTTTTTATGCCAAAACTCCTACATTTACAATTCATTTTTATAAACACTGAATGCTGCCTGGTATGTTGATGAGTGATGTTATAGGATTAGATGCGCTGAAGGGAAATCTTACTGAGATGGTGAAAAGTAACCGGCTGCATCATGCCCTTTTATTTTTGGGTAAAGAGGGAAGTGGTGCGCTGCCTTTGGCAATGGCATTTGCTCAGTATGTAGTAAGCATTCCTCCCGCACCTCCTGTTATTCCTGATCTTTTTGGAAACTTATCGGCGCTTCCAGGTGAAAATGCATTTATTTCACCAGATGATATCCATACGCAACCGGGATATCAGCGGGCAGCACAATTAATTCACCCCGACTTGCATTTTACTTTTCCGGTTTTCCCTAAAAAATCGGGGGATAAACCCGTGAGCGATGATTATATTCAGGAATGGAGGGATTTTGTTAGCTCCTACCCCTACGGAAATGTGTACGATTGGTTACAAAGTATTGGGGCTGATAATAAGCAAGGTAATATTACTTCCGAAGAATGCAACCGCATTCATCATCAGCTAAACTTAAAAAGTTTTGAAAGTGAAACCAAGGTAGTGCTTATCTGGATGCCTGAATATTTAAAAAAAGAAGGTAATAAGCTATTGAAGCTACTGGAAGAACCACCTGTTCATACATTATTTATACTGGTAGCCGAAAATGAGGAGGAAATCTTACCCACTATAATTAGTAGGTGCCAACTAATTCGGGTTCCCAGCCCCGAACCCGCAGAAATTGCGGCAGCCTTAATTTTACGAGCGGGGGCCGACCCCGACAGAGCTACTCAAATAGCAGGAATATGCGAGGGCAACTATCGGGAGGCGCTGCAGCTGTTGCAACATGCTGAAGATGACTGGAATGGATTGTTAAGGGAATGGCTGAATGCAACTATGAAAGGCGGTCCGGTATATCAAAATAAATTTGCCGAGGAAATGAATAAACTGGGCAGAGAAAAGCAGAAACAACTGCTGAAATATTTCATCCACCTCCTTGAACAAAGCATTCGTTTGAAAATTTTAGGAGCGGAAGGAGTAAAAATGGGGGATACCGAACGGGATTTCGCTGAAAGAATGAACAAAATAAGCTCGGTTAGTCAGCAGGAATCCATCATTTCAGAAATGGAAAAAGCCATCTATTATATTGAGCGGAATGCCAATGCCAGAATCCTCTTTCAAGCGCTCAGTATAAAACTATTGTATATCATTCAACACAAATCCGTACTTTTGGTATCGTAAGGTTGCCGCTTAGCAAGCCTAAACCGTTACAAATCATTGAGTGAGAGGATTGTGTAGGATTTGCCATGTAGAATTGATTTTGTTAACCTGTAAATATAACAGGTAAACCATATATCATAAGCCGGTTGGTGCTTTTACCGGAGGAAGGAATTTACGAAAGTTACCCTTCCCGATGTTGAGAATACTGCGTTGCAAACCCGAATCATTCTTTCCCGATTTATTTATTATTAAATGTACGCATATGGGTTGCGGATCCTGTGGTACTGCTTCAAATGGCAAACCGGGAGGCTGTAAAAGCAATGGCGGTTGTAGTTCGGGTGGTTGTAACCGGCTGAATGTGCATGACTGGCTGTTGAACCTGCCTTTTCATGATCCGGAGAGTAGCTGCAAAGTGATTGAAGTATCCTTTCAGCAAGGAAGCAGAAAAGATTTCTATCGAAATAATACCTTACAATATTTTGAAAAAGGCGATCGGGTAACGGTGGAGGGTGTTGGGGGATTTGATGTGGGTGAAGTGAGTTTAACCGGAGAATTGGTAAGATTACAACTTAAGAAAAAAGGAATCGACGAATTCCATCCCGATATGAAGAAAATTCTTCGCCTCAGCGGAGAGCGGGATATTGAACTATTCAATCAACAAAAATCCCGGGAAAGAGAAGTATTAGCCAGAAGTCGAGCAGCTGCCCGTCAATTGAAACTTCCTATGAAAATAAGTGAAGTGGAAATTCAGGCGGATGGCAAAAAAGCTACTTTCTTTTATACTGCCGATGATCGGGTTGATTTTAGAGAATTGATTAAACTGTATGCTGCCGACTTTAAACTCAAGGTTGAAATGAGGCAAATTGGTATCCGCCAGGAAGCTGCAAAAGTGGGAGGTATCGGCAGTTGTGGAAGAGAACTCTGTTGCAGTACATGGCTGCATGATTTTAAAAGTGTGAATACAACAGCAGCTCGTTATCAAAATTTATCTATCAATCAAACCAAATTAAGCGGACAGTGTGGAAGGTTGAAATGTTGTTTGAACTTTGAATTAGACACCTATCTGGATGCATTACAGCAATTTCCGGATTATGCAGAAACACTTGATACCGAATCCGGAACTGCACATTTGATTAAAAAAGATATCTTCAAAAACCTGATGTGGTATGTGTTACCCAATAACACAAAACATTTTCCACTAACCATTCAGCGGGTAAAAGAAATAAAACGGCTCAACCGTGAAGGACAAAAAGTTGCAGATCTGGAACCTGTTGAAATTACTTCCGGAAAAATAAAAGAAGCTGAACCTGCTTTTGTAGACCTGGTTGGTCAAATCAGTTTGCGCACCCTGGAAAAGAATGAAAGGAGAAAGAGAGACAGAGATCGGCAGAAACAACAGAATCGTCCAGGTAATGCAGGTGGTATGGGTACACCGAATCGCAATCCCAATCCAGGCGCTGCTAACCAGGATCGTGGCGGGCAAAGAAATCAACCGCAGGGGGGCTACCGAAATCAATCCAATAATCGTCCTCCTTCCAGACCCCGAAACGGAAACGGAAACCAATAATTGATCATCAACATCATATAGACCAATTATTTATCTCACCCTTTCTGAGATTTACAATTTTTCCATTTCAGTAGCGGTGAATTCCATCAGTTGCTTGATATAAGCGGGGGATAAATCAAACGATAATCCTGCCGCTGCGTATAACTCGGGTAATGTTTTGGTTCCACCTAAACTTAATGCCTGAATATAATGCTCCAATGCCGCTTTCGGATCCTGTTGATATTGCATCCATATACCAATTGCTCCCAATTGGGCAATGCCATATTCTATATAATAAAAAGGAACTTCGAATAAATGTAATTGCCGTTGCCAACCAATTGCTCTGTATTCATCCAAACCGCTTACATCTAGTTCCGGACTGGAAAATTCCTGAACAATTGCCATCCATTGAGCTGTTCGTTCTGCTTCTGTGTGTGCAGGATTTTCATATACCCAATGTTGAAATTTATCAATGATTGCAATCCAGGGAAAAATCGTAATCGTTCTTTCTAACTGATGTTCCTTTGCTCGCCTGAGTTCAGTTGCATCACTAAAAAACACTTCCCAATGTTGCATACTAATTAATTCCATGGCCATACTGGCTACCTCAGCAATTTCCATAGGATATTCCTTAAATGCCTGAAGCGCTAAGTCGTGCGTTAGGAATGAGTGTATGGCGTGACCGCCTTCATGCAACATGGTAGTTACATCACTCATCTGCGATGCGGCATTCATAAAAATGAATGGAGCCCCGCTTTCTGCAAGCGGACAATTATATCCACCTGGAGCTTTTCCTTTGCGGCTCTCCAGATCAAAATGTTGAAGGCTTTTCATTTTGCGCAGGCAACTGGCAAAATAAGGATGTATTTTCTGGAAGCATTCGACCGTTTTGGAATACAACTCTTCCCCACCCTTAAATGGACGCAGAGGGTTGATTCCGGCGGGTTCTGCTTCCAGATCCCAAGGTCGCAAAACATCCAGCCCAAGTTTCAACCTTTTTTTACGATAGATGCTATTAATCAGTGGCATCACATGTAACTTAACCGCTTCATGAAACTGAAAGCAATCTTTGGGTTGATAGTCAAATCTACCCAACTCTACAAACTTATAATCCCGATAATTATTGAATCCGGCATTAATTGCTACTTGTTGGCGTTTGGAAATAAGTTGGGCATACAATTGATGTAGGGCATCTTTATCCTGTAATCTTCTATTTTGAATTTTTCGGTACACTTCTTCCCGCAGGTTGCGGTCGGTACTTTCTAAAAATGCTGCAGCCTGTTGAAGTGTATATTCTTTACCATTCACTTCTACCGTCATTTTTCCGGCAATTACTCCATATTGCTGCTGCAATACACTCAACTCGGCCTGGATTGGAATATTGGCTTCTCTAAATAGTTCAATACTCTTTTTAACCGAACGCAGGTAGGTAAAGTAAGTCGCTTGGTCGAGCTGAGCAGTAAAAGGACATTCGATTAATTTACGATTGAGTTCATCAGCATAAGGCTGAATGCGCGGCTGGATTTCCAGACAAAAATAATTGAAAGCAGCCTCCAGTTCTGGGTCTTCGGTGTTGCACGTCATTTTTATTTGCCGCCAGCAGGCATCCTCACTGATAACTGCTTCGAGTTCGCTTAGGTTTTTCATCCAGCTTTGAAGGGCTTCCGGAGAATCAATGGGTTGATTTTTAAGTTGCACAAAATAAGGCTCCAGTGATGCCCAATCGGTAATGTTAAAATCCTGGGGTAGAAAATGCCGGGGAAGCTTTTGAATATCTGCCTGTAACATGGTAAATCAATTTACAGGTGCAAAGGTAACTCTCTGAATAACATACTGCTGTTAAAACATCCAGTTTATAGGTGTTTTGACGGATAGAAAAAACCGTGAAAAAACCGGCTTACCCTTCGTATTTTTACGGTTTAGGATAAAGCCGAAACTGTGGGAAACCTGATACAATTATTGCCCGATCATATTGCCAATCAGATAGCTGCCGGAGAAGTGATTCAACGGCCAGCGAGTGCTGTTAAAGAGTTATTAGAAAACGCTACGGATGCCGGTGCCACGCAAATTCAGTTGATTGTTTCGGAGGGCGGCAAATCGCTCATTCAGGTAATTGACAATGGCAAGGGAATGAGTGAAACAGATGCAAGAATGGCATTTGAAAGGCATGCTACCAGTAAAATACGTCAGATAGATGATTTATTTCGCATTAACACCATGGGATTCAGGGGAGAAGCATTGGCATCTATTGCTGCGGTAGCACAGGTTGAACTGAAAACCTGTAGATCGGAAGATGAATTGGGAACCAGAATTGAAATAGAAAACAGTAAAATTATTGTCCAGGAACCCTGTAGCTGTCCGGTAGGAACCCAAATCAGCATGAAAAATTTATTTTTCAGTGTACCGGCCCGACGTAATTTTTTAAAAAACAATTCGGTGGAAATGCGTCATATCATCGACGAATTTATTCGGGTGGCGATGGCATTTCCTGCAGTAGGGTTTAATTTACTAAGCAATGGGTCGGAGGTGTTTCACCTTTCATCTGGAAACCACAAACAACGTATTATCCAATTATTGGGAAACAGTTATCAAACAAAATTGGTACCTGTAAATGAGGATACCGATTATTTGAATATACGTGGTTTTATTGGGAAACCGGAAACTGCCCGAAAAACCAGAGGTGATCAGTATTTTTTTGTAAATAACCGCTTTATCAAAAGTGCTTATCTGAATCATGCAGTAAATAGTGCCTTTGATAATTTATTACCTAAAGATTGTTTTCCTACATATATCCTATTCATCGAATTAGATCCGGCCCAGGTTGATATCAATGTTCATCCCACCAAACAGGAGATCAAATTTGAGGATGAAAAAATTATCTATGCATTTGTACAGGCTGCAGTTAAGCATGCGCTGGCACAATTCAGTGTAGCTCCTTCACTCGATTTTACACTCAACCCCGGTATCCAGCAACTGGATGCTATAACTAGTCCGTTCACCGAAGAAAAAAGAGAAGCCGCTACCGGTAGTTCTTTGTATCAAACTTTTAGTAAAAAAAATCAAGCTCACCTAATAGAAAAATCTGCTGATAGCTCATTGAAACACTGGAAAGATTTTTTTACTCCTGCAAAAAATGAAACAATTGAGCCAGCAGCAACCGGAAGCATTCAATGGGAAAAAGATACTAGCGCCACCAGCTCCACTGCTGGCATAGATATTATTCACGACATTCCTCCGGTGCAACTTCATCAAACCTATTTAGTAGTTACTACAAGGGATGGATTTATATTATTACACCAGCAATTGGCACATGAACGTATTTTGTACGAAAAATATGCACAGGCAGCTCATGGCCAGCAAATGGCAACACAAAAAAGTTTGTTTCCAATTCAACTTTCACTTTCCGAAGCAGATGCGGCCCTTTTACAGGAATTACTTCCCGATTTATCACAGATAGGCTATTTGATAGAGAAAAGCGATCCACATCCATTTGTGATACAGGGAATACCCGCTGATATTTTGCCGGGTAATGAACAACATACTATTGAATTACTGTTAGAGCAATATAAACATTTCAGCAGTGAGATAACTTATAGTAAGCGTGAGAAAATTATCCGCTGTATGGCCCGCCAACAAGCGATTAAAGCAGGTAAAACATTACCGTTAAAAGAAATGCAGCAACTGGTAATTGAATTATTCAATTGCAACAGTCCGAATGTTAGTCCTTCCGGTGCAGCAACCTATTTGATGTTCAGTGGTGATTATTTAACCCGGATGTTTGGTAAATAAGCAATCCTAATTTTTATCTATCAGCTGTGTTAAAAATCCTTCGATTTTTTTACGTATTTCTTGGGGCAAACTTTGGTGAGCATTTACCATTACCGAAAAGATAAGTCTCTTTCCTTTATTGGTAAGCACATATCCACTTAAAGCAACCTGATTACCGAGGGTTCCCGTTTTAGCATAGATTTTACCAGCATAGTTTGTATATAAACCACCAAGGGTACCCTCATTTCCCGTTGGCAAAATAGCAGTAATTCTTTTCCAGGAAAATGATGATTGCATCAATTGAAGTAAGGTAACCATATCCTGAGGAGTAAAAAGATTGTATCGGCTCAAACCACTTCCATCAATCCATTTAGGTTTTTGAGGAAGTATACTGAGATCTGTTGCCAATAAGCTATCAATAATTTTCTTAGTATTCATTACTGCAAAACGGTCATTGCCCACCATCAGCAAAATCTGCTCAGCAAAAAAATTATCACTTTCATGCATCATCATAGAAAGTACCGAGTCGGTTGGCTGAGATTTAATGGTAATAACATCAGGCCAGCGTTCCAATGTAAATTGAGCAGGTTCAACGGCTGAATGAAGCGTGTCGGCTAATACTTGTGCCAATATTGCATGAGTAGCAATATGAAAAGGCATTGAAACTGAATTCATCATTTTCGAAGCAGGGGAAAAATAAAAACTATCACTGCCCCAATTGCGCGAAATAGTAAAAGGTTGGTTTGGTTGTATTGTATTTAGTGGTTTAAATGCTGTGGGAATTGACAGCACTTGATTATTATTTAGTTGAAATCGTGCCAGATTTCCATAAATGGGTAATACAGTTCGCTCCTGCATATAGTCGCTCTTATAATCATCCCATGCCCACCCTGCCCCCAGTGCCGGCTCCCTCCAGTTTTGGTTAGTAAATAAAATTCGGGATTGCTTTTGTAAAAACTGAAATGCGGGTTGATTGGGAAAACCCGGATGCAAAAAAGTGGGATCACCATTTCCTTCTAACTCAATAATACCAGAACCCTTATCAACATATCTAAGTGCAATTAAACTATCACCCAAATATTTCATAGCAGCGAAACAGGTATAGAGTTTGGTATTGCTGGCAGGAATAAAATATTTGTTGGACTGATAATTATATAAATAATTTCCCGTGGCTGCATCCATCACTGCAATTCCTACATGAGCAGACTGTAATTCGGGCTGCGACAATAGTTGTTGTTTTGCCGTTTGTTGAATGGAATGTGGTAAACTACATGCATTCAAGAAAACCAATATAGATAAAATAGAAACCCATTTTACATTACACATACCAGAAAAATAAGAGTTACGAAAAATAAACCAGAATAAATATACGAATTCAAGCAGGGATAGAGAAATATCAACTACGCTCAACAGCTCGCAACCACGCCTCTGGAATCTCGTTATTAGATGCCAGCTGATAGTCGCGATAGCTGCAGGCCACATATTGTTGCTCATTTATTTGCATCCACCATCTGCCAGTCCGCTTACTTTGCAGGAAAGTTGTGGTAACTTCGGAAAATGCCATATTAAAATGGTTAAACTCATGCGAATTGCTGATTGCTGCCTCTTGTTTGCCTGATTGAATTCCATCCATCAGGTACCAAATCATTTGTGCCAATTGCTTGGCAGTCATGGAATGCACATCCAGATTGGGATTAAATCCATACAACCCAATACTACTACACTGTTGGCTCATTCCTGCATATTGCATCAGGGTACAGGCTTCCTCTCCATTAAAACCATTAGGAGTAATAAGATTAGCTGGTGCGTGGGCATGCTGGATTGCAGCTATATCAAAACTTACCAAATCGCTATTTCTAATTGGCGGTTCCATTAAATCAATAGCCTCTTTAACCTTACCAACCCGGAAACAATCGAATCGTAATTTATCAATCATCTCCAGCATATCTGGATGCATAAAATAACTTTGAAATCCTATATGCGTGTAATGTCGAAGATGATTAGGTAAGCCCGTAAACATTTCTACCAGAAAGGTATCTTCGGGAATAGTACCTTCCATATCCAAATTGATTTTTGCATCAATTACTGTGGCGTCTATTATTTTATTCAATGCCCCATAGGCATGATATTGAGCAAGCGTATTATCGTGTGACCCCCCAACAATCAATACTTTTTTTTCCGCTTCTACTAATTCCTTTACAACTGTACGCAACGCAGCATAACTATCCTGCAAAGTGGCACCTGACCGAACATTTCCCAGATCTACTAATTGTATATCTGTATGCCAGTGATATAACTGATATAATTCTTTTCGAACGTAATCAGCAGCATTGGATGCAGACTCATTGACTCCGCTACCCCTCATTTCACAGCACCCAATGATTACCAAATCGGCAGACTGAATATCTGGAATTGATTCCTCATACATTGGCACATGCCTCCCTAACTGATTATCTTTAAAGCCTTCATCCTGCATAATCGCAGCAATGGAAATGGGTTCTAAAAAATCGGATAGGGTTTGAATGGACATAATAATCTATTGAACAATACCAACGAAAAATCGGGTGAAATATTGCAATAGTCAACGATATAAAAAGTAAGAAAACCGCTTACTATGGAGAATCGGGTGTAAAACGGTAACCAGCGCCTCTTACAGAATGAAAAAAGCGCGGAGCCCTGCTATCCTGCTCAAAATACTTTCGAAAGTTGAGGATAAAATTATCAATTGTTCGTGTGGTAGGATATACCTGGTAACCCCAGACAAGTTGCAGAATTTTTTCTCGGGTTACAACTTCATTGGCATGTTCAATTAACAATCTTAGCAACAAAATTTCTTTCTTACTTAAACTGAAAGAGTTACCAGCAAAATTTGTAGCACTTTGAGCGGCAAAAAAAACGGAATTACCTCCAAAATGAAACGGATCGGGCACAGAAACAAAATGTAAAGTGCGATTATTTTTTTCTATCAATTTCCCAATTCGTAACAATAATTCCTCCAAATGAAACGGTTTGGTTAAATAATCATCGGCCCCTAAGCGCAGTCCTTTAATTTTAAACTCTGATGAATTTCTTGCACTCAGAATAAGTATAGGCACTTCCCGGTTTTGCAACCGAATGGCTTCGGTTGCACTGATCCCATCCATTTCAGGTAGCATCACATCCATAATAATCAAATCGAAATGGGCCTGCTCACTCATTTGCACAGCTGAATTTCCATCAACAACACAAGTAACATCATAGCCTTCTAATTCCAAATTGAGTTTGAGCGCTTCCTGAAGATGTTCTTCATCTTCTACCAGCAATATATGGGCTTTAGGATTCATGAATTGCAATAAATGTAACTGTAAATTTACTTCCACCGGAAGGCAAATTGGATACCCCTATGGTAGCTCCATGACTTTCAGCAATTTTCTTGCAAAGATAAAGTCCTAACCCCGTGCCTTTTTTCTGGCGGGTCCATTCGGTACCGGTTCGGTAAAACTTTTTAAAAATATTTTTTTGTTCACTAACTTCTACTCCCGGACCATGATCGGAAATTGTTAATTCAATACCATTCAAAGCAGGAGTTAGATTTACTTCAATTGGTTTTCCTGGAGGAGAATATTTTACTGCATTCTCTAATAAATTGTTGATAAGAATGTGCAATAACCATTCTTCTCCTTCAATAATACAATCGGTTGATGCATTTAAAACAATAGTAACTCCATTGAATCGATTATTACACTCATCTACTGCAGTTGCAGCGATTTTGGAAAGGCTAACTTGTTCCCGGTTTGCGCGATATAAGCCACTATCAAATTGAGCTGCCAGTAAAATATTACTACACAGGGTATTAAGCCGGTCGGTTTCTATTAAAGAATTTCCCAACAACTTAGAACGGGTAATTTCGTCGAGGGTTCGCTTTTGCAGGGTTTCTAAATTAAGTCGAGTAATGGCAATAGGTGTTTTGAGTTCGTGAGAGATTGCCATCATCAGGTTTTGCTGTTGCTCCGACAACCGAAACTGGCGTCGGGTTGCCCTAAAAACAAACACAGCCCCTAGTAAAATAAAAGCGAGAAAGGTTAGTCCTTCTGCTATATACTGCACGGTTTTCCGATTGGCATAACTGCTAACTTCGCGAATCTGCCCTACTTGGTTTCCCTGTAGTTTGGCATATTGCTCCAACCGAATCATTTCTATTTGCCGATTTTGTTTTTCTAATGCAAAAAACCAATAAGCCAAAGCTAAAATCATGTATGTGAGCAAAGCCCAAAAGATGATACTAAGAATATTTCTTTTTATCGGTCGTTGAAAACTAGCCCTCATGGTACAAATTTTTCAACCCGAATACCGGCTTGTAATACATTTTGAAGGGGATCTTCCCGCATAATTTGTTTCAAGGTAAATGTATATTCTCCGGCAACCAGTGGAATGGGATTGCGGGTTATTCGGATACGCTGGTCAAATACATCATCCATTCCAACTCCCAACCAACCTTTGGTATTATCTCCAAGGGTAAGCATAACCGTTTGTTTTTTCAAAGTATCTCGAGGGGGTTGTGTGCCAACCTCCATCCAGATATTATTGAAATGATAAGCATCTTCATGACGTAAAATTGCATAAATATGATAACGGGCAGCAGTATCGGTTATCCGGAACCGAAATATACAGGAATCAGCTGATGCCCACTCATGATTAGGAAAGGGATGTAATTGTTCAAACACATTTAATTGCCGGCAACCTACCGTTAACACAATTACCAGTAACAGCAACAATTTTGTTTTCAAGTCAGCTGAATTTTTACAAAGATAATACCGAAGCAACAAAATGAGCGAATACAATACTATCAGAGGATATTTAGCACCTGTTCCTTTGCCTTCTCCAGCTCATCCTTCATTAAAATTACTGCCTGTTGGATTTGAACATCATTGGCCTTAGAGCCGGTAGTATTAATTTCCCTGCCAAATTCCTGTAAAATAAATGACAATTTTTTTCCTTTTGCAATATCAGCATCAGCCAAAACGGTTCTAAAGTAATCGCAATGATTGGAAAGGCGAACCTGCTCCTCACTGATATCAATTTTTTCAATATAATAAATTAGCTCCTGTTCTAAGCGATTGGCATCATAGTTCTCTTTCCCAACCTGCTCTTCCATTAACTTACGCAAATTTTCTTTTATACGAATTCTTCTTTGAGGTTCTAATGCGGCAATTAATTTTTGTTGCTGCTCAATATTTTCAACCCTCAGTTTCAAATCTTTTTCCAGTGACTCCCCCTCCTGTTGCCGGTGATAATTAATTTGTTGTATTGCTTCTTTCAAAATTCCTGTAAATTGATCCCATTCCGCTGGACTAAGAATTTCTGTTGTGGGTACAATAACTTCGGGTAATTTGAGCAGCGTTGATAAAATATCTCCTGTATCAATAGATAAGTCTGCAGCCAGTTTAGCTACCGGTTCATAATAGGCACGGGCTATATCGGTATTGATAGATATGGGCTTGGAAGCTCCATTTAGCTTTACCTGAATAATACATTCCACACTACCTCTTTGCAATGCCTCCTGCAGTTTATTTCGAATCTCAAATTCGTAAGGCTTTAATAAGGAGGGAATGGTTAGCCGTAAATCGAATTGTTTTCCATTGAGCGACCGCAATTCAACTAAAAAGTTTTTTTCTCCAATGTTTTGCTCCGCCCTACCAAAACCTGTCATTGAATAAATCATATCCGGATACTGAATGTTTTAAAAATGTTTATGAATTGGAAAGGAACAAGGTACAAATTTTACCAATATGCTGCTATTTTTGCTAAACTGGTTTCTTTCGGGAATAAATGATTCAATTATTACTGCACCTATGATTTACGATGCCTCCTCCTTACAAAAGCTAACCTTGGAAACGCAACGGTTAGTTCCATTGGCGCAGTATACCCCCTATTGCGAAACTGAAACCGACACTGCTGTTTTACGGGATATTTTACATTTCCATGAATACCGGTATTACGTACTCAATGCTCCTTTGATTGCGGATTTTGAGTACGATTTATTGTTTAAGTGGTTGGAAGCCACTGAGCGGCAGTTCCCGGAAAGAAAGGTAGCCGATTCACCCACGCTAAGAGTAGGAAGCAGTTTGCCGGCACAATTTATCACTGTGCCTCATCTGGTTCCCATGTTGAGTTTAGACAATAGCTATCAACCCAATGATCTGATTGATTTTAATAGGAAAGTACTTGAATTATCCGGAGTAAATGAGGTTACTTATTGTGTAGAACCCAAATTTGATGGGGCAAGTATTTCATTAATTTATGAGAATAATCGGCTGGTTCGCGCTACTACTCGGGGAGATGGAGTAGAGGGAGAAGAAATCACTCAGAATGTTCGACAAATTCGTTCTATACCCTTACATGCCTCCTTTTCAGATTTCGGTATCAAACAAATAGAAATCCGGGGGGAAGTGATTATGTCGAAACAGGTATTTGAGGCATTTAATCAAGAATTGGGTGCACAGGGGCAAAACTTACTGGCAAATCCAAGAAATGCAGCAGCCGGTAGCTTACGAATGAAAGATGAAAAAGAAGTTGCTCGTCGCAAACTCGATGCCTTTTTATATCATATCAGTTATGTACAAATGGAGGATGCTAGCAGTGAAAGCATGCAGACCAGCATCACAAGAGGAAAGCAAAAATTATCTACGCACAGTGGTTGCTTGGAGTTATTGTGGCAACTGGGCTTTCGCTCACCCGAAAAAGAAAAAAGGGTTTTAGCAAATATTCAAGAGGTAATTGAATACTGCATAGCATTTGAAGAGCAGCGTGATAATCTGCCGTATGAGATTGATGGAATGGTGATAAAAGTAAACCAGATTGCATTACAAGAAACTTTAGGTATGACTTCCCACCACCCCCGTTGGGCTATTGCTTATAAGTTCAAAGCGCGACAGGCTACCACGCAATTATTAGGTGTTGAGTTTCAGGTAGGTCGAACGGGTGCAGTTACTCCCGTAGCCAAACTGGTTCCTGTTTCTGTAGGTGGTGTTACTATTTCCAGTATTTCGGTACATAATGAGGAATACATCAAAGAAAAACAATTGATGATTGGCGACCGGGTTGTAATAGAAAGAGCAGGAGATGTTATACCCCAAATTGTACAATCCCTTCCCGAATTAAGAGACGGCTCAGAAAAAATCATTCATTTTCCCAAGCACTGTCCGGTTTGCAAAAGTGAATTATTCAAAGAAGAATCTGAAGCGGTATGGCGCTGCATCAATATTGAATGTGAAGCACAGGTAATTGAAAAAATTATCCATTTTGTTAGTAAAGATGCAATGGATATTAAAAGTTTTGGTGAAGCAAACGTTAGAAAATTTTATGAACTGGGTTTTCTTAAAGATATTCCGGGAATCTATACGCTACCCTTTGAAAAAATCGGACTATTAGAAGGTTTCGGAACAAAAAGCATAGACAATTTACAAAATGCCATTGAGCAGTCTAAACAACAACCGCTGTATCGGTTGATTTACGGACTTGGCATCCGATATGTTGGTGAAACTACTGCTAAAACGCTGGCAAATCAGGTATCTCATTTGTTCGAATACACAAATATTGAAGAGGAAGCCTTGTTGCATTTCGAAGATGTGGGGAAAAAAGTAGCTGCGAGTATACATGCCTTTTTCAGCAATCCCCAAAATATTGAAATGCTTCACCAATTAGAAAAATTAGGGGTACAGCTAATCAATACCAAAAAAGAATTACCTGTTACTGGAGCATTAAAGGGAAAAACCTTTCTTTTTACCGGAACGCTTACTCAATCTAATCGAAAAGATGCAGAGGCAATGGTAGAAGAACAAGGTGGAATTATTCTGGGAAGTGTGAGTGCCAAACTCAATTATTTGGTAGTAGGTGAAGATGCTGGAAGCAAATTGGAAAAAGCTAAAAAAATAAATACCATCCGTATTTTGTCTGAAGATGAATTTCTTCAACTCACACATAAAGAGCCTTCCTAATTTTTTCAAACCCAGATTATGATACAGAAAGGAACCGTTCAGTTTTTGAAAGCGATTGCTAAAAACAATCATAAAGAATGGTTAGACGCTAACCGAACACAATATGAATCTGCGAAACAGAATTTTACTGATTTGATTTCCTTTTGCATTCAGGAGCATGGAAAAAAAGATGCATTCATTGCTACTTTAACTGCAAAAGAATGTCTGTTCCGCATTAACCGAGATATTCGATTTAGCAAAGATAAAAGTCCATACAAAACGAACTTTGGCGCCAGCATAAAGCCCGGAGGAAAAAAGTCGAACCTGGCAGGTTATTATGTTCATTTAGAACCCGGAGGAAAAAGTTTTGTTGGGGGTGGAATGTATATGCCCGAACCCGGAGATATTCAAAAAATTCGGCAGGAAATTGATTATAACTGGGAAGAATTTTCCGCTATACTAAAAAATCGATCGTTTAATAAAGTATTTGGCTCATTGGAAAAATGGGATGAAATAACTTTAGCGAGGGAGCCAAAGGGATATGATAAAAATAATCCGGCTATAGAGTGGCTTAAATTAAAAAGCTGGGTTGCAACGGCACCTATCACCGATCAGCAAATAACGCAACCCGATTTTTCCAAAACTATTTTACAGGCATTTGCTGCTCTTCAGCCGCTACTCTATTTTCTCAATCGTGCAGTAGGGGATGAATAGATTCATGATACCTAAGGAGCATCATGCGAATTATAAAGGCTTCTGAATGCTTCACCCAACGATGTAATCACATCTGATGCCAGCAAACTTTCATACGCTGAATCATTAATCGCAATATCGGCCGCAGTTCCATGTAAATAAACACCTAGCTGAGCCGAATGAAGCAGACTATAACCCTGAGCCAATAAGGCAGTGATTATTCCGGTTAATACATCTCCCGAACCACCTTTTGCCAATCCAACATTTCCTGTTGTATTATACCAACCTCTTCCCTTATAACATATTAATGTGTATTGCCCCTTTAAAATCAAAATCCATGGATAGGATTCACTAAGTGAAATTGCTTTAGCAGCACGGGCATAATCATTTTCCTGCTTACCAAATAAGCGATCGAATTCTTTAGGATGGGGTGTTATTATTGCATCGGGAGGAATGAGTGAAATTCCATTGGGTTGATTAGACAAAATAGTAATTGCATCAGCATCAATCACCACCGGCATTTTCGTTTCTTTCAAAATGGAAAGCACACAAGCCGTAACTGCAGCATCAGTCCCCAAACCCGGGCCCATTCCAATTGCTTTATATGATTGAATATCCGGTAGTCCTTGCTCTCTGAAACGAATCATTGTCTCCGGCAGGTTGGAATGCACGGCATTGGCATAGGCCTCAGGAATAATGGCAGTAAGCAGACCAACACCTGATTGTAAACACGCACGGCTTGCCAATATTGCAGCACCCATTTTTCCGCTGCTACCTGCAATCATACATGCATTTCCAAAATTGCCTTTATGCTGATGAGCTTTTCGGGGTCGGAAGATTGATTGAATATACAATTGTTGCAACAGTTGCAATTTCGTATCATGCTGCTTTGGGTAATGAGCATTCAAACCAATGGATGCAATTTCCCATTTCCCTAATACTGATGCATTCTGTGCCAAAAAAAATGCTGGTTTAGGAACTTCGAAACAAATGGTAACCCTTGCGTTAATTTGAGGGCCTGGGATAAAAGTATCCGCACCCATGCCACTGGGTAAATCAACCGACCAAACAGCTGCATTTGCATGGTTGATATGATTTACCAATGCTGCGGCTAATGTTGAGAGTGGTCGGTTCAAACCTACGCCAAATAAGGCATCGATTATAGGCACTGAACTTTCTAAATTCGGAAAATCATTTTCTGTTTTGATAAGTTTCCATTCACCCCCAGCTTGCTGAAAGGATTTCTTCAGTTTTTCAATCAAATCTGATGGCTGCTTATGGGTAAAGAGTTGATAAATAACAGGTCGAATGCCTTGTTTCAATAATTGTAATGCTATACAATATCCATCTCCCCCATTGTTTCCCGGACCACAGAAAATGATACAATATTTATGCTTTTGATTTGCGGGCCACCACTTTTTTACAAAAGCAGTTGCTGCACCATTCATCAACAAAAGTCCATCTGATTGCTGGTGGCTTTGCAGAGTATATTCTTCCCATTGCCTGATATAAGCTGTGGTTGGAATGATTGATAAAGCATTTTTCAGCATCATGAAACTAAGATACCCAAATTTTCTATTTACTAAAGTAAGCCATTTGCCATCATGTACTCGGCAATCTGAATGGCATTGGTTGCTGCCCCTTTACGCAGGTTATCACTAACAATCCAGCAGTTCAAAGTATTGGGCTGAGTTTCATCTCTACGGATTCTTCCAACAAATACTTCATCTTTCTCATGTGCCCATAGTGGCATGGGATACAGTTGAGCTGAAACATCATCCTGCACAATTATTCCCGGAGCTGCCGATAATATTTCTTTTACATCGGCAACCTCAAAGGGTTTTGTAAACTGGATATTTACACTTTCGCTGTGTCCGCCCATCACCGGGATACGAACCGTAGTTGCGGTAACTTTAATCGTTTCATCCCCCATAATTTTTTTCGTTTCATTTACCATTTTCATTTCCTCTTTTGTGTATCCATTATCGAGAAATACATCAATTTGAGGTATCACATTTAAATCGATGGGATATTTATAGGCCATTTCTCCTTCCAGGCCTTTGCGTTCATTCATCAGTTGATCAACAGCTTTTTTCCCTGTTCCGGTTACACTTTGATAGGTGCTTACTACCACACGCTGAATGGTATATTTCTTATGCAAAGGCTGAAGGGCCACTACCATTTGAATTGTAGAGCAATTGGGATTGGCAATTATTTTATCAGCAGCGGTAAGCACATTTGCATTCACTTCGGGTACAACCAATTTCTTATCGGGATCCATTCTCCAGGCAGAAGAATTATCAATTACCGGTATACCTGCTTCCGCAAAACGGGGGGCCCACTGCAAGGAAGTACTGCCACCAGCTGAAAATAGGGCAACATCCGGACGAGCCGCTATTGCTGCTTCCATCCCTACTACCATATATTCTTTACCCTTGAAAGTTACTTTTTTGCCTACTGATTTTTCAGATGCTACCGGAATCAATTCGGTAACCGGAAAATTTCGTTCTGCTAATACCTGCATCATTTTGGTACCTACCAAACCGGTGGCGCCTACAACTGCTACTTTCATTTTTGTGTGTGGTTTGTTTTTGATTAATAATAAAAAAGCCCTCCATTTCGGGAGGGCTCAGTTTCTATAAACCTATATAAACAATCAGCATCCTCCCTATTGGAAAATTGACAACTGTTTACTGTGTTTTAATATATTCATACTGCAAAGATACGAAAAATTTATTGAATAGGTTTTTTGCCAATTAATACAACTTAATATCAAAATTTACCAACTGCACAAAATCGTTCAGGCGATTGGCGATATCATCTTTACTCAACTCTCTCAATCGCTGGGTTCCAAATTTTTCTACGCAATAAGAAGCCATGGCACTTCCGATGATGATGGCAGTTTTCATATTTTCAAAAGAAATATCTTGGGTTCGGGCGAGATGGCCAATGAATCCTCCGGCAAAGGTATCTCCCGCTCCGGTGGGATCAAAAACTTCTTCGAGTGGTAATGCAGGCGCAAAAAATACTTTGTCTTCATGAAACAATAATGCCCCGTGTTCGCCTTTTTTAATGATTACATATTTGGGGCCCATTTGCATGATGGTGGAAGCAGCTCGCACCAGAGAATAATCACCACTTAACTGACGGGCTTCACTATCGTTTACCATGAGTACATCCACCATCGCAATAGTTGCTTTTAATTCATCTAACGCGGTCTCCATCCAAAAATTCATGGTATCCATCACAATTAGTCGTGGGCGTTGCTTCAATTGGGAAATCACACTTCTTTGAACAGCTGGTACCAGATTTCCCAACATCAAAAATTCACAATCCTGATAAGTTTCGGGGACAACCGGCTGAAAGTTTGCCAACACATTCAATTGAGTATCCAGGGTATCACGGGTATTCATGTCCATATGATATTTCCCGCTCCAAAAAAACGACTTTTCGTCCTTCTTTACCTGAACACCTTCTAAACTTACTTGTCGGTCGGCAAGTGCCTGTAATTCCTCTTCCGGAAAATCTCCACCAACTACCGAGATCTGTTTTACTGGTGTAAAATTGGAAGCACACCAGGCAATATAGGTGGCTGCTCCACCAATAATTTTATCACTTTTTCCAAAGGGGGTTTCAATAGCATCGAATGCCATGGTTCCTACAACTACTAGCGACATAGGTTTGGTTTATTTTGGGGCGAAATTACGGTATTCCCGTAAGCTAACGGCAAGCAAAAAAAGTTTCTTTGATGAGGTTATCATGGAAATTCATTAGAGAATCGGCTAACTAAAAGCTACCAAAAAATAAAAAAAATAGAATTTTTCGCTAACGTATGTTAGTTTGTTATATTTGCAATATGGCAAGAATAAAAACAGAAAATAACATTTCGAGGAAGGAAATAATTGTAGCTAAAGCCGCGCAGTTATTTAGGGAAAAGGGTTTTAAAGCAGCTAGTATGCGTGATTTGGCAGAATCGGTTGGCGTGGAAGCGGCCAGCTTATATAACCACATCAAATCAAAAACCGAGTTATTGCATGAGCTTTGTTTTGGAGTCGCCAATCGCTTTATGCAAAAGATTGAGGAGGTAGAACAAGAAAGGATTCCTGCGGTAGAGAAGATTGAGAAATTATTGCGTTTTCATATTCATGAGATGATTCATCACTATGAAGAAGTATATGTTAGTGACCGGGAATGGAAACATTTATCAGATCCGTATTTATCAAATTTCCAGAATCAGCGTCGTATTTACCGGAAGCGTTTGGCTGCTATTATAGAAACTGGTATTCGTGCCGGGGAAATTGAACCAATAGATGCTACCACTGCGGTATTAATTTTATTGCACTCGATAAGCGGCATTGAAAGCTGGCATCGTTCGAAACATAAAATTTCTCCCGAAGAGTTAGAGAACAATATGATTACCATTTTGGTGGGTGGGCTCTATCCTAAAAAATAAAAAACCTGTCCGAAACGCCGAACAGGTTCTATACTTACATATTATTATCCCAGTTAAGCGCTGCAAGTTACACAACCATCTTCCATACTACAGGTTCCGCCATTGAGTCCGCTGTTTTCGACATCTGCACTACCGCCTTCTACCACTGAAAGATTGTGTTTATCGATAAGCGGTTCAACTGTTTTCCCCGCTTGTTTTTCAACTGTAAATTGAACAGCCTGCGACGCGGCTTTAGAGCGGAGATAATACATTCCGGTTTTCAAGCCCTTGCGCCATCCATAAAAATGCATGGAGGTAAGCTTACTGGTAGTGGGTGCATCTACGAATAAGTTGAGGGATTGTGACTGGCAAATGTAGGCACCACGATCTGCAGCCATATCAATCAATGTGCGTTGTTTGATTTCCCAAACGGTTTTATAAATTTCCTTAATATTATCAGGGATACCATCAATTTTCTGAATTGATCCATTATGAGAAATGATGCGATTTTTCATTTCATCATCCCAGAGGTTCAGCTCAATTAAATCGTTGAGCAGGTGTTTATTTACGACTACAAACTCACCGCTCAATACACGACGAACATAAATATTGGAAGTGTAGGGTTCAAAGCATTCATTATTGCCAAGAATCTGTGATGTAGAAGCAGTTGGCATAGGCGCTACCAGTAAAGAATTACGTACCCCATATTTCAATACTTCAGCTTTCAGTGTATACCAATCCCAGCGAAGTGTGGGTTCTACACCCCATAAATCGAATTGGAATTGTGCCTTCGAAACGGGAGAGCCTGCATATGTTTCGTAAGGGCCGTGTACTTTCGCAAGGTCCTTACTGGCAGTCATGGCAGCAAAATAAATGGTCTCGAAAATTTCTTTATTCAAATTCTTGGCGGCTTCACTTTCAAATGGCAGGCGCAGTTGAATAAACACATCGGCTAATCCTTGAACACCTAATCCAATGGGGCGATGACGCAAATTAGAGTTACGGGCTTCTTCTACGGGGTAATAATTATAATCAATAATCTTATTTAGATTCTTGGTAGCTTCATAGGTTACCTCATACAATTTATCGTGGTCGAATGTACCATTTATAACATAGCGGGGCAGCGCCAACGAAGCGAGGTTACAAACCGCGATTTCATCGGGTGAAGTATATTCAATGATTTCAGTACAGAGGTTAGAACTTTTAATTGTTCCCAGATTTTGCTGATTACTTTTTCCGTTTGCTGCATCCTTATATAACAAATAAGGAGTTCCGGTTTCAATTTGTGCCTCCAGAATAGCGAACCATAGTTCCTGTGCTTTGATGGTTTTACGCGCACGACCTTCTTCTTCATATTGCTGGTAAAGTGCTTCAAAGGTTTCCCCCCATGATTCATGTAATCCGGGTGCTTCATTAGGACAAAACAGACTCCAATCGCCATCGGCTTCAACGCGCTTCATAAACAAATCGGGAATCCATAGCGCGTAGAAAAGATCACGGGCACGCATTTCTTCTTTACCGTGGTTCTTACGCAGGTCGAGGAATTCAAAAACATCAGCATGCCATGGTTCAAGATAAATTGCAAACGCCCCTTTTCTTTTTCCACCACCCTGATCAACATATCGCGCAGTATCATTGAATACTTTAAGCATAGGAATAATTCCATTGCTGGTACCATTGGTTCCACCGATATAACTTCCGGTAGCGCGGATTCCATGAACAGCCAATCCAATACCGCCGGCACTTTGAGAAATTTTAGCCGTTTGCTTCAATGTATCATAAATACCGTCGATACTATCTTCCTTCATAGTAAGCAGGAAGCAACTGCTCATTTGGGGTTTGGGGGTAGCGGCATTAAATAAAGTAGGTGTTGCATGAGTAAACCAGCGCTCACTCATCAAGTGATAGGTTTTAATAGCACTTTCAATATCTTCTTTGTGAATACCAACTGCCACGCGCATATACATGTGTTGCGGACGCTCAACTATTTTACCATCCACTTTCAGCAGGTATGATTTTTCAAGTGTTTTAAATCCAAAATAATCAAAACCATAATCTCGATCGTAGATGATGGTGCTATCCAACAGTTCAGCATGCTCTTCAATTATCTTCATTACATCCTCTGCAATCAATGGCAATACCTTACCGGTTTTAGGATCTGTGCAGTTGTACAACAACCGCATGGTTTCAGAAAAGCTTTTGGTGGTATTTTTATGCAGGTTGCTAACAGCAATCCGGCTGGCCAATAATGCATAGTCTGGATGCTTCACTGTTAGCGCGGCAGCTGTTTCGGCTGCCAGATTATCCAGCTCAGTAGTAGGCACTCCATCATACAAACCTTCAATTACTTTTTTTGCTACATCAACGGCATTCACAAAACGACGATCCAGTCCGTAACACAATTTTTCGATACGGGCGGTGATCTTGTCGAATTTAACACTCTCTCTTCTATTATTTCTTTTTATTACCTGCATACCACTGCTGAATTATATATGATAAGATATTGTTTTCTTCATCTATTAAAAATCTTCTTCCAATGAAAAAGTCTGTGCCTCCCGATTACCTGCCATTACTCCGGCTTTTTGATAATCTCCTACTCGCTTTTCAAAGAAGTTGGTTTTTCCTTCCAATGAAATCATCTCCATGAAATCAAAGGGGTTGGTGGCGTTGTAAATTTTGGGGTATCCCAATTCCGACAACCACCTGTCTGCCACAAACTCGATGTATTGCTGCATCAGTTTGGCATTCATCCCTATCAAGGCTACGGGGAGGGCATCGGTGATAAATTCCTTCTCGATGGAAACCGCATCTTTGATAATAGTATAAACTGCTTCCTGGCTTAATTTATTGTTCAACATGCCATATAAAAGACAGGCAAATTCGCAGTGCAGGCCTTCGTCTCTGCTAATCAATTCATTACTAAAGGTTAGGCCCGGCATCAGCCCTCTTTTCTTTAACCAGAAAATCGAACAGAAGCTGCCACTGAAGAAAATACCTTCCACAGCTGCAAACGCAACCAGCCGCTCGGCAAATGAACCATTCTGTATCCACCTGAGGGCCCATTCAGCTTTTCGCTTTACGGCAGGGATGGTTTCAATTGCATGGAACAAACGATTCTTCTCTTGCGGATCTTTGATATAAGTATCAATCAATAACGCATAGGTTTCTGAGTGAATATTTTCCATCATAATCTGGAACCCATAAAAACAACGAGCTTCTGGCAACTGCACTTCACTCATGAAATTAACAGCCAGGTTCTCATTTACTATACCATCACTGGCAGCAAAAAAAGCCAATACACTGGAAATAAAATGGCGCTCCCCGTCATTCATTGCATTCCAATCCTTCATATCACTTCCCAAATCAATTTCTTCAGCTGTCCAGAAACTGGCTTCATGCTTTTTATATGCTTCCCAAATTTTGGGATAATTGATTGGTAGAATTACAAAGCGATCTTTGTTTTCTCTCAGCAACAACTCATTTTCGTTCGACATATCTATCATTCATTTAAAGGGTCAAAAAAATCCGGAAGGGAAAAAGATACCCACCACGAAGGCAGGCATACTTTGCTATCCGAATTCAGTAATCAGTTTGGATTTTCTTGCGGGATTTTTCATTGTCAATCTCTGCTAAAAGTATCCGCCGCTTGAATCGTCCGTAATTACCTTACAACGTTACAATTGTATATGAATTTTTTGTAAACGATTTATTCACCCCCTGTTGAAAAGAAATGAAAACCCTTATTGGGACTGCATTTCAGTGTGAAAAAACTTTTTACACCAGGTTATGCACCTGTTATACCCCTACCGGGATAGTAAGTGTGGAAAAAGCAGATTTTTCCATATTTCATAGCCATTTTCATTCATGTGAAGGCGGTCGGTAATATAAAGTTCCGGACGGGGTTCTCCGCCTGCAGTTAGCATGGCAGAATGCACATCGAGAAACAGCATATTTTTTTGTTTCTTCATATACCGCTGAATACCCTTATTAGCTTCCACAAAACTGGATTCTAAGTTCCATCGAAGCGGACTTGGTTTAATGGAAATATAAATTATGGGTACCTTTTTCCATTTACTCCTGATGAGCCGCAGCAATTCTTTGCAACGCTGAACAACCTCTTTAGCAGTGGGCTGAGGAGATGCAGCGATATCATTCTCCCCACAATAAATCAGAATCTGTCGGGGATGATAGGGGAAAACCACTTTCGGAGCGAAATATATCACATCCTGCAAAGAAGAACCCCCAAAACCTCTATTCAACATACCCATGCCCGGAAAATAGACTTCAATATCTTTCCATTTGGTGAAAGAGGAACTTCCAATACATAAAATAGGGCTTTCCATGGGAGGATGCAAACTATCCTGCAATGCAAATGCTTCAATTTCCTTTTGAAAGGGGTGCTGCAACCCCTGAGCCGTTCCCGGCATGCTCCATCCCAGTAAGACAAGCAGTAACCATTTTTTCATAAAATAATGATGCGACTTTCTTAAGCCGACTATAGTATCCCCCCAATTGAATAATAACTATCTTGCAACCTCAAATCTACATAAATTGTATGTCTGCAAATCCTGTCATAGAAAATCTATCCCATCACGATCCCTTCAGCAGTTGGCTGGGGGTAAAAGTTATCAGTGCAGAACCAGGATATAGCAAAATCACGATGCCGGTAAGGGAAGAAATGATGAACGGATTTGGAATAGCCCATGGTGGTGTTACTTTTTCGCTCGCAGATACCGCATTTGGATATGCGTCCAATGGGGAAGGAATAATTACTGTAGCATTGGATACCTCCATTTCTTTCTCATTACCGGTATATGCGGGGGATCTGCTTACTGCAACCGCACGCCAATTATCCAATTCACGCAAAACCGGTGTTTATTTGGTTGAGATAACCAATCAGCACGCACAAACGGTTGCCATATTCAAAGGCACCTGCTATAAAACAGGTAAACCACATCGCACAAATACCACTGGCGAATAAATACAGTAATCGGCTACGCAAGTTGTACCTTTACAGTTGATATCCATAATACGTGTCGGACAAAAATAATTTTATAGACTATATCCGCATTTTTGCGCGCAGCGGCCACGGAGGCGCAGGTGCCCGGCATTTTATGCGTAATAAATTAACCGCAAAGGGTGGTCCCGACGGAGGGGATGGAGGAAGAGGCGGTCATATTATCCTTCGAGGGAATAGTCAACTTTGGACCCTCCTCCATTTGCGTTACTTTAAAAATGTGCTGGCCGACAATGGTGAAAATGGCAGTAAAAATAATTGCACTGGCCACGACGGAAAAGATATCATTATTGAAGTGCCCCTGGGTACCGTTGCCAGAAATGAAGAAACCGGAGAACAAGAAGCTGAGATATTGGAAGATGGTCAGGAAATCGTTTGGATGAAAGGTGGAAGAGGAGGATGGGGCAACAGTCATTTTGCCACCCCAACAAATCAGGTGCCCGAATACTCCCAACCCGGAGAACCAGGTGTGGAAGGCTGGAAAATCATCGAACTGAAAGTGTTGGCTGATGTAGGTTTGGTTGGATTTCCCAATGCAGGAAAATCTACCTTACTCAGTGTACTTACTGCTGCCAAACCAAAAATTGCTAATTATGCTTTTACCACCCTGATTCCGCAATTAGGAATGGTGGAATACAGAGATCAAAAATCGTTTTGCATTGCCGACTTACCCGGAATTATTGAAGGTGCTGCCGAGGGGAAAGGACTGGGACACCGTTTCTTGCGCCATATCGAACGGAATGCTTTATTGCTTTTTTTAATTCCAGCCGACAGTGCCGACCATAAAAAAGAATTTGAAATATTAGTGGGGGAACTGGAAAAATACAATCCCGAAATGTTGCAGAAAGATTTTATCATCGCCATCAGTAAAAGTGATATGCTGGATGATGAACTGAAAGCCGCTATTGAAAAAGAATTACCAGCGCATATTCCACATATTTTTATTTCTTCTGCCACACAAACCGGACTAACCCAATTGAAAGATCTTCTTTGGAATACCTTGAATAAGCCGGTTAAATAAAATTGCCAATAGCGCTGGTTATATCAGTTATCCAATCAGTATTTTAATAAATACATTCTTTTAAATAGACAAAAAAAATCCGACTGCAAAGAGTCGGATTTAAAAATACTTCCGGTTTTTCAATATTATCCAACTGCCTCACTCTGCATAGAGCGAGCGGTTTTTTTACGATCTTCTTCATTCAAAACCACTTTACGCATGCGGATGATTTTAGGCGTTACTTCAATACACTCATCCTGCTGAATATATTCCATACACTCTTCCAATGAGAATTGCAATTTAGGTGTAATACGTACGGCATCATCACTACCACTTGCACGGTGATTGGTTAATTTTTTCATTTCTACTGCATTCACATTGAGGTCGCCGGGTTTGATGTGTTCGGCAATAATCTGACCTACATATACTTCTTCTCCCGGATCTACAAAGAAACTTCCTCTGTCTTGCAGTTTATCAATTGAATAGGCAGTAGTTGTTCCCTGAAACTTTGCTATCAACACACCATTGTTTCTTCCGGGAATGGGGCCTTTCCAGGGTTTGTAATCAATAAACCGATGCGCCATAACGGCTTCCCCTGCCGTATTGGTGAGCATTTGTGAACGCAAACCAATTAATCCGCGGGAAGGAATTTCAAATTCGAGGTGTTGCATTTCTCCTTTGGTTTCCATCACCTGTAATTCACCTTTACGCTGAGTTACGAGGTCGATTACTTTTCCACTGAATTCTGAAGGCACGTCTACTACCAAATTTTCGAATGGTTCGTGTTTCTTTCCATCAATATGCTTTACCAGCACCTGTGGATTTCCTACGGTTAGCTCATATCCCTCGCGACGCATGGTTTCAATTAAAATACCGAGGTGCAAAATACCTCTTCCAAATACCATGAAGCTATCTGCACTATCGGTATCTTCTACCCGCAATGCCAGATTTTTTTCAATCTCTTTCATTAAACGATCGCGCAAATGGCGAGAGGTAACAAACTTACCATCCTTACCAAAGAAGGGTGAGTTATTGATGCTGAAAGTCATGCTCATAGTGGGTTCATCCACACTAATCACTGGCAAAGCTTCCGGATTTTCAATGTCGGCAATAGTATCACCAATATTAAAATTTTCCAAACCAACAACGGCACATAAATCACCGGCTACTACCTCGGTTACTTTACGCTTACCCATCCCTTCAAATACGTATAATTCTTTTACTTTAGATCGCTTTATGGAACCATCCGTTTGCATTAATGCAACCGATTGTCCTTCTTTGATGGAACCCCGTGTAACTTTACCGATAGCAATTCTACCCAGGAAAGACGAATAATCAAGTGAAGTGATTTGCAATTGTAAGGGGCCTTCAGTTACGCGGGGAGCAGGAACGTACTTAATAATTCCATCCATTAATGGAAGGATGTTATCAGTAGGGGTTAAACTATCATTGAACCAGCCATTTTTACCACTTCCATAATAGGTGGGGAAATTCAATTGCTCTTCTGTTGCATCCAGATTAAAGAATAGTTCAAACACTGCATCGTGTACTTCATCCGGACGGCAATTGGGTTTGTCAACTTTATTGATCACAACGATTGGATGCAGATTCAATTGCAGGGCTTTTTGCAACACAAAGCGGGTTTGTGGCATAGGTCCTTCAAAAGCATCCACTAACAAAATTACCCCATCAGCCATCTTCAATACCCGCTCTACTTCACCACCAAAGTCACTGTGACCGGGTGTGTCGATTACATTAATTTTGTAATCATTATATGTTACAGCGGCATTTTTACTGAAGATGGTAATACCTCTTTCCCTTTCCAAATCATTGGAATCCATTATCAACTCACCGGTCTCTTGATTGTCACGGAATACCTTTGTAGTTTGTAAAATACGATCAACCAAGGTAGTTTTACCATGGTCTACGTGAGCAATGATGGCAATGTTGCGTATGTTCATGTGTGTTTTTGAGGGTGCAAAGGTACGACTTTCCTACCGGAGAGCAATATCCGAACCCAAAACACAGTATAATCAAATGATTATTAAATAATTATTAATTTATTTTCATTTACATATTTAAACCCGTAGGTATAATTTTTTCTTATCCATCCAATAACCCAGGCTCCAGCAAACCAACATAAATGCGATTGCAAAAGCCAATGAACCAAAGTAAGGACCGAGAAAACTAAAGAGATTGATATAGATCCATTGAAACAGAGATAATCCAGAATGAATCGGAATCAGTTGTAAGGTTACAGCAAACAATTCACTGAATAAGTAAATTGCGAGTGGGTTTTTACCTGCGGTTTCAAAAAAGGCTGCACCGGAGGTTTGTTTCCGCATATCGATCCAATAAATGATAGCAGATATGATTACCAGATCTAATCCGGTCGTAAGCATTACAAAAGAGCTGGTCCATAATTTTTTATTGATGGGCAACCAAGAATTCCAGCAATAGGCAATCAAGAGCAGAACGAAGCCGGCTAATAACAAATGGGTAAGTGCCTGATAAGTTCTTCCCTGCTTTTGCAAATAGGCCCCGGCATAATATCCGATAACTACATTTACAATTGCAGGAAGTGTGCTTAACCAGCCTTCGGGATCAAAGGGAAATCCTTCCCCCTGATACATATGCGCCTCTCCCATCAGCCATTTATCCAGGTAATAACCGGCATTGCTGGTAATACCAAAAGGATCGGAAGTGCTTCCGAACCAGCTTAATGCTGCCCAATAAAAAAGTAGAAAAAAACCGCTGATGAAAAGTACAGAACGAGTATTGAAAAAATGAACCATCATAGCAGTTGCCCAGTAGCATAAAGCTATTCTTTGCAAAACTCCCATAATGCGAGTATGATCGAAAGGGGAAATCATCCAGTGCCCTGTACTATCGGTTGTAAAAAATGGGAACCAATACATCAGAAATCCCAGTAAAAAAATAATTGCAGCTCTCTTAGATACAATGCGCAATACTTCTCCATTGGATTTTTGCTGCCATCGGGGCATTACAAAACTGAGTGCATTCCCTACAGCAAATAGAAAAGAGGGAAAAACCAAATCGGTAGGCGTAAATCCATGCCACTCTGCATGTAACAAAGCCGCAAATGTGGCATCACCATCACCTGGCGTATTTACAATAATCATAAAACAAATGGTTAGCCCACGAAAAACATCCAATGCCAAAAAACGGTTATTTGTGCTCATATCATTTTAATGCTAATGTTATCAAACAGTTTTGAGTTGACTACTTTAGAGCAGAAAAATTACAATTATTTAGGTAGATTTATAAAAAAAATATGCGGAAACTCATCATCGCATCAGTTATCCTGATTGGGATTATTGGTATTTATCTGGCAGGGCCACACCCTTCCACTCCTTTTTATCATCTCACACTTCCTCAAATATCCGACACTGGCTTAGCATTAGAAAAATATGTTGCCGAATTGGAGCAACAACATCAACTGAAAAAAAATAATGAGGCACGAATTGTTTGGGCGAATGATTCAATAAAAAATTCTACAGAATATGCCATTGTTTATTTACATGGATTTAGTGCCAGTCAGGAAGAAGGAAATCCCGTTCACCGAAATATTGCCCGAACTTTTGGTTGCAATTTATATTTAGCCAGACTTGCCGAACATGGAATTGATACGGTGGATGCTTTATATAATTTCACTGCCGAAAGATTATGGGAATCGGGAAAGCAGGCATTAGCCATTGGAAAAAAATTAGGCAAAAAAGTAATATTGATGGGAACCTCAACCGGGGGAACACTTGCATTACAATTGGCAGCAGCGTATCCGGAAATTGCAGGATTGGTATTGTATTCTCCTAATATTGCCATCAACGATCCCAATGCCTGGTTATTAAATAATCCCTGGGGGTTGCAAATTGCCCGTTTAGTGAAAGGTTCCCCTTACAATCGAATCAATAAAAATGATAGCTTATATCCAAAATATTGGAATAATGTATACCGCTTAGAAGCAACCGTTCAATTAGAAGAATTGTTAGAAACCACCATGGTAGCCGAAACTTTCCGGCAAATTAAGCAACCGGTATTGAGTTTATATTATTTTAAAGATGAAAAACATCAGGATCCGGTAGTGAAAGTGAGTGCTATTCAATCTATGATGAAGGAATTGGGAACCTCTACAAATGAAAAAAAGGAAGTTGCCATTCCCAATGCAGAAAACCATGTGCTGGCTTCTCCCATTCAATCGAAAGACATTCAATCTGTTGAAAAAGAAACCCAGATTTTTTTACAGGAAGTGATGAAACTACCAGTAATCAATCCCAAACACTCCTAAGCAGACAGGTATTGTCTATCCATATTCTTGTCTATCTTCGCCAAAATGATTGCACATGCCACATTCGCGCATTGCCGGAATAGGGAAATATCTTCCCTCTCGAGTAGTAACTAATCAGCAGCTTACTCAATACATGGATACCACTGATGCCTGGATTCAGGAGCGAACCGGTATTCAGGAAAGAAGATTTGCGCATCGTACCGAAGAAACTACTACCACTATGGGGGTAGAGGCTGCCAAACAAGCCATTGAAAGAGCAGGAACAAGCGCACAGGAAATAGATTTCATCATCTTTGCGACCCTTTCACCTGATTATTATTTTCCAGGGTGTGGGGTTTTGTTACAGCGGGCAATGGAGATGAAGGAAGTTGGAGCGTTGGATATCAGGAACCAGTGTAGCGGATTTTTATATGCACTTAGTGTAGCCGATCAATTTATTCGGTCGGGAATGTATAAAAATATCTTAGTGGTGGGAAGCGAGAAACATTCTTTTGGTTTAGACTTTACCACCCGAGGCAGAAATATCTCAGTAATTTTTGGAGATGGCGCTGGTGCCGTAATTTTACAACCTACTGAAGACACTGGAGCTGGCATATTAAGCACCCACCTGCACAGCGATGGAACGGCGGCTGAGTTATTGGCTATGTATAATCCAGGCACTCATGCTAATCACTGGGCAGATAAAAATTATGCTCATTTTGATGATGCAGAAATCGGAAATATGTTCATGAGTCATCAAATGATTGATGAGGCACAAAATTTTCCATTTATGGATGGGCAATCTGTATTTAAAAAAGCAGTAGTAAAATTTCCGGAAGTAATTATGGAGGCGCTAGATAAGAATGGACTAACCCCTGCAGATATTTCTTTACTGATACCACATCAGGCTAATCTTCGCATCAGTCAGTTTGTACAACAAAAATTACAATTGTCCGACAAACAAGTGTATAATAACATTCAACAGTATGGCAATACTACGGCGGCTTCGGTACCCATTGCTTTGTGTGAAGCTTGGGAGAAGGGAATGATAAACAAGGGGGATTTGGTTTGCCTGGCAGCATTTGGCAGTGGATTCACATGGGGTAGTGCTTTAATTCGCTGGTAATGTTTCGATGGATGAACAATATAATTGGGTAGTTGGTATAATTAGTAGACTTAGAAAGTTGGCGGCATGAGTGAAAGAAAGTTGATTTTTTTGATTAATCCTATTTCCGGCACCCGTAAGAAGGATAAAATACGGAAGCTAATTGAACGGGAGTGCAAATCCCGCGGTTACTATTTTGAAGTATTACCCACTAAAGCTAATGGGGATTACGAGGAGTTGAGAGATTTGGTATTACAGCAATTGATTACCGATATAATTTTAGTGGGGGGAGATGGAACAGTAAATCAGGTAGTAGGTGCATTGCAGGATTTACCAGTTCGTTTTGGAATTATTCCGGTTGGTTCGGGGAATGGTTTGGCAAGAACTGCCGGGATTCCTACTGAAGCAGCTGCAGCTCTCGCGCTGGTTTTTGAAGGAACCAGTAGCCGGGTAGATGCCTTTATGATTAACAAGCGATTTTCCTGTATGTTAAGTGGATTGGGTTTAGACGCTTCCGTTGCGCATGAGTTTGCCAATGCAAGCAGGAGGGGATTGATTTCCTATACTCAACAAAGTATTGTACAATTTTTTAAGGCACAACCCTATCAATTTGAAATTGTACTGGATCAGTTTTCATTCTTTACAGATGCTTTTTTCATAAGCATTGCCAATAGTAATCAGTTTGGAAACCAGGTTACTATTGCTCCGCAAGCCAGTATTCGGGATGGATTACTGGATATTGTTATTGTTCAGAAAATGAGTAAAGCCAAGCTACCTTTTGCCATGTTAAAACAAATCCGGGGTAATAACCAACTACAGGAATTAGTTGCGGATATGTCTCAAAAGAACATAATCTATTTTCAAACTCCTTCCATTACCATTCGGAATTTGAAATTGGCTCCGCTCCATATAGATGGAGAACCTGCAGAAACTGCTCCTTTATTTGATATCCAATTAATAAAGGACTGTTTCGAGCTTATTCAACCTGTGGAGCAGGTTAACGGCTAACTCTTTTTTCCAAATGAATCAATTTTCCTTCGGGGGTAAAGCCTTCGATTCTAATAAGAAAACTTTCTGCCGTTGCTGAATTCGGGAACCGGATAGTTGCAGAAGGCTGGCTATTATCAATAAATATCTGCGGATTCCAGTAGAGGGTAGAACGGCTATCCTTTCCTACCATTGCCTTTACTGGCAATACCGATTGAGCCGGTAAACTGTTATAGAAACCTTTTACAACAAAACTCTGATTATTGGGCCGATCCGTTTCGGGATAATCATCCCATTTTTTGGTATAAATGCAAAGTGCTCCAACAAATTGTCCACTCACCAGTTGATGGGTTCCCGGTGCATAATATTTTACCAGCGCAACTTCTCTTACCGGAATGCCTAACAAGAAATTAGGGGTTGTCATTTGTTCATCCAAAAATACAACTACCTGTGCCGGTCCGGAAAAGGAAGTCATTCGATTACTCGTGATACTATAATTTCCAGCCCCCATATTGGAAATTTGTAATCCATTGATCATGCCTTGTAAATAGTCTAAAATATTTACCCCAGTGGCAGGAGGCGGGTCGTTTATAAAATCCAGGTTCTTTGACATTACGGAATTCTGAAATAAACCCTTCGTATATTTTTTATTTACCTTTTCAAATGGACGAACGATTTTAGATTCTACTATTACTTCCTCTAAAGTATTGTTCGATAAGGTATTCTGTTGATTGAATTGCTCAACTGCCTTTTGCTGCAGTAAGGAATCAGCATAAACAAAACTGTAGAGCGGATAAAAAACCGCGGGATCCACTGGCATTGGTTCTAATGAAGTTGAAGTGTCGAGCAGAACTTTTATTTGTGCCGATGATTTGCTATTCATTTCATATCGAAATCTTCCTAAGCCCTGAAATAATAATTTTTTCATTTCAAATCTGCCAGCTGCATCTATGGGGGTAAGTATTACATTCATTCCGGAATCCTGATTGGAAAAAATAATTTTCAATTCTCCCCCATTAATCGGTTGGTTTGTTTTTTTATTTATTACGGTACCTCTCACTGAAATTATATTTGAGTCGGCATGGGTGCAATTCTCAGGGAGTACTTTTCCAACGCTATCCAAAGGAACGAGGGGCTGCTGGGTTCTGTTTATATATGATATAACTGCTTGTTCCTTATTAAAAAAATGAGGGGATGTGTGTTGCTGAGAAATATTTCCCGGTTCAACCGGAAGCAATAAAGCTCCCTGAATGGTTGGTGCGGGAATAGAAGCAATACCATCATCCCGAATTACAGATATGGAAAGATTACCATTGGGTTCCTGAATGTCTTTCATTTTAACAGAAAATACATTCATTCCTCCGGGTGTAAAATTTAGTGAATCGATTTTCAATTCTACTGCTGCGGTAGCTTCTTGAGCATTAATCAGATGCGAATAGTAGCCAAGCATTTTCCCTGCGCCATCCTGCACCACTAAATTGAGCACGGCTGCCGGCAAATCAGCAACCGGTAAAGAAATAAAGAAACCTGAACTATTAAGCTTAAATACTTTGGTAAAAATTTTTTTATCTTCAATAAAGCCGGAAAGAGTTGCCGGCTGATTATTACCAAGTGCCTGTGGAATCAGCACCTGAATTTGAGCTTTTTGGTCAGATTCCGATACACGGATGGCTACTTTGTTTTCTACAACTTCATCCAAAGCAAACACACTGGATTTATTTTCCGGAAAGCGAACCTGTAAATGATACTTGATGCCGGACTGTGGAATAAAATTCACGAATCCACCTTCTGCATCAATTGTAAAAGTTTGTATAAGTTGTTTGGCGGCATCGAGCAATTCACAATTAATAGGTATAGGAATACCCCCGGAAGTTGTTGAATGGATATATAGCTGATTAGGAATACCAGCAATCAGTTTTCCTGAGTTGGGAAATACATATACTTTATTTAACCCAAGAATGGCAGCAAGAGCCGCATTTTTATTAGCAGTGGGTTTGGTAGGATTAAAAACAAAAACCGGCTTTGAAAATCCTACTGCAGTGTTTGTCGCATTTCCACTTTCTCTTATAAATGCCCTCAATAAATACCCTTGTTGAATTAAAGAATCTGGTATTTGCAGACTTCCATAACTAACTCCCCGGGCAATGGGATAGATACCAGTCGCACGAATATTACCGGCCGGATCTATTAATGCAACATCCAAAATGGTTGCTGCTTCATCAGGAGCAAATTGTGTATATATGTAAGCTTTAAAAAAAATAGATTCCCCCGAAAGGTAGGTCGCCTTATCTGTATGCATGTACAAACGGGTTGCAAAACAATCCTGTGCTTGCAATGAATAATGCATCAGAAATATGTTGAGCAATAATAATAAGCTGATAATAGGTGTTGGTCTGGTAGTTTGCAACATAAGCACTTAATTATTTTAATTCAAATTAGTATATCCTATACAGCTTGTGTATAGTGAAAACCCTATTTTTTTAAATGTAACCATTCCGTAACTTTCCTGAATTGATTAAGATTTACATCTCCATGTACTGCCTCCGCTAAATTTCTTTTCTCGGCTTCTGTTAAATGAAAACTCAACCCCACTGCTGCTTCTTTACTAGTGGGTACATATTGAAAACTGATTCTTTTAAGACTGGGTCCAAATGCGTCAGCCATAAAATGAAGCGAAGATTGCTGGGCAAAATCCTGCATGCGATACCAGTTTTTATTTAGGGCAAAAATTGGATCGGTTAGCATATTTCCTGCATTTCCCTTTCCATTCATAACTTCCCAATCATTTAGGCTCCTGTCTCTAATTTGTATAATAACTACCCCCGAGGTATTCTGTTGTAACCAATCCGAAAACTCCTGTACAAACCGCAGTGCGGACTCTTGTCCGAAATTATCCCTAAGTCCCGCATCCATCACATCAATCACCGGTTGAGTAGGCAGCCATACATTAGGAAGTACTATCGGGAATGTGGCATTCATTCTTAATGCCGTTAGAAAACTAAGCGCAGTAGCATCTTGATGCTGAAAAAGAGTCTGAAAGTCTACTGCATCCGGCTCTGTAGGTGTTATTTGATTACTATCAGATCGATATCGCATCAAGAACCGAAGCCGGTCGTTACTGATCAATAACTTTCTTCCATCTTGAGTTATCACTGCGTGCATCCACAAGGTGGGAATAATTGCTTCTGCCTCTGCTTCAGCATACTGTTGCATCGGTTTATCCATTAAACCCAGGGTATTGTTAGATAACTTTTGTTCAAAAGCATACCCACGATCTTTGGGATATTTTTTTTGCAGATATGTAAAATGCTGAACAGGCCCCATCATATCCCGGGTAATGAAGGAAGAGAACAAAGGACTCAGTAAATCTTTCGAGATGCAGTTTGTATAGGGTGTATCGGAGATTGCTGGAATTAATCCATTTAATTTGCGCAAATACAATTCCCGATAAAAAGCAGCACCCAACATTCCTCCGGATGCACCGGTAATTAGAAATGTTTGCCTTAATAAATTTCCCGATGTTATACTATCCAGTTGCCTTAGTATATGAAAAGTAAATGTTGCACTTCGCGAGCCTCCTCCGCTGGTATTAATGATAAACAATACCGGCTTCTCATCTTTTTGTCGGTCCTTCCATTTTTTCAATCGCTGTAAATACACATGCCTATCTTGATTCACTGCAGCCGAGTCTGTCATGCCAACGATAGATTCTTTTGTGTACTGTGGCCATTCCATTTCTACCGAATAATTTAAACCGTATGCTTTATTTCGAATATTGAGTACATCATATTGATATAGTCCCTGTATCAAAAAAAATAACAAGACTAACACGGGGATAGTCCAGGTTTTAAGAAAAATAGTAAGTGCCGCCGCAAAAGCTATTAACAATGAAAAGAACAAGATAATGCTGGCAGCAGCCGGTAGTTGAAAAAGACGGGTATCCGATATAAAGCCAACAGCCACTAAAAAAATAAAGGCAATGAAAATAGCAATTACAGCCGAAAAATGATGGCGTTGCAAAACTGTTTCAATGAATGCCGCCGGATAATGCCGAACATCGCGTGGTTTTCTCCAACCGAGTTTGGCAGAGAAAAACCATTTAACCGGGATAAGCGGTTTCTCGAGATGCAACAAACTTTTTTCAGGTACTTTACTATATTGTTGATTCGTTGTTCGGATACTAACAGATAAATTTTTATAAATGGTTTTATCTGCTCCAAAAAAATAAATAAATGAAATTGCAATAGAAAGCGCACAACCACAAACCAAACCCAATATCATCCAAAAAGTGTGCGCTGTTGCAAATAGATTGCTATTATTAGCATATTGCCCGATTTTCACTAGGTATATGACCAAAAAGATCAGGGGTAAGAGAGCGTTATTAATACAATATTTAAGAAATGGCTGTGCGGTGGTTACCAAAAATCTTACGCTTCGGGAATGAAGAATAAAGGTGGCAATATTCCAACTCATTAAAAAAATACCGAGAGCGAATCCAACAATGGTTGTACTAAGAAAATTGACTTCACCCATATATTCGGGTGCAAGAAAAAGTGAATCAGCACCAAAATTACTGAGGAAATGTCCGGTTATGGTAGCAAGTAAAATATACCAGATAATCAATAATTCAATATGCTTTCTAAAGTGCAGCAAAAAAAGTTGAACCGGTAAAGCATACCAAATGAATGAAGCTATTTTTTTAATTGTCATCCGTTCCGGTTTTGCACTCTACTTTTATTTGGCAGAGGATGGTCTGATAAAATACAACAACATAACCAGTATCAATAATAATGCCATACCTGTTAGTTGATGTATTTGAGCCAGCCATTCAAACCAACCCCATTTTCCGGGTATTATTCCCCGGCTTGCGAATAAAGAAAGAATACCCAATAGAACCTGAATTCCCACTACGCCGGCTGCAAGGCCCCTATAGTTTAGCAGCGGCTTACTGAGGGGTGTTTTGTATAACTGATAGGTGAAAACCAATATGCCTGCAAGTAAAAAATAAGCAAGAGAGCGGTGTACAAAATGTACCAGTAATGGGTTATTCAGCCAGTCAGAACTATGATGTACACTTCCATCAATTGGCCACCACATCCCGTTAATAGTGGGCCAGGTACTGGCAACTGTTGCCGCTTTATGCCCGGCCATGAGGGCTCCAAAAGCCAACTGAAAAAAAATCAACACCAATAAAATCAGTACCTGATTGCGGAGTTTGCTATTAAGCAAATAAACAGTTTCGCCCCATTGCAATTCAAGCGTAAACCACCAGGTATAAGAAAGCAATACCAAGGCAAAAATAAAATGCAATGCCAGTCGGGTGGGTTTCACATAAACAGCATCCCCTGTTAAGCCACTCTTTACCATAATCCAGCCTACCGCACCCTGCATAGCTCCCAATAAAAAAAGCATAACCAATGGACCAATCATCGATTTTTTAAAAAATCCCTTACCGAGTAATATTATAAATCCAATAGCAAAAACCACCCCTATCAATCGAGCCCATAACCGATGAAACCATTCCCAAAAAAAAATAAACTGAAAATCCGATAAAGAAAAATGATAATTGATCAACTGAAACTGGGGAGTCTGTTGATATTGCTGAAATGCCTGTTGCCATTGCTGCTGATTGAGCGGTGGCAATACTCCGGTAATTACCTCCCACTCAGTTATAGATAAGCCACTCCCGGTTAACCGGGTAATTCCTCCTAAAGCTATTTGAATAATCGTCATGATTACCCCGGTTCGCAACCAAATAATTACCCAATTTTTAGAGGAATCTGCGGAATTCATAGTCGTTTTATTGTGGATGCAAAGTTATAGCAGGGGACTGACATTAGGGGAGCAACTCTTAAATAATCGGGCGTGGGATCAAATTTGACTGTATGAAAGAGAATCGTGACATTTATACTATGTTACCCGTTCAACAAGATTGTAAAAGATTGGAAGCCGGAATTGATGAGGCGGGCAGAGGTTGTTTTGCCGGACCAGTTGTTGCGGCTGCAGTGATATTGCCGGTGAATTTTCAACATCCTTTGCTAAATGATAGTAAACAGGTATCAAAGGTTCATCGCAAATTATTACGAACGCTTATCTGTGAGGAGGCAGTAGCCTGGGCTGTTGCATTTGTAGAACCGGAAGAAATAGACAAGACAAATATTTTGAAAGCTACCTTTCGTGCTATGCATAAAGCTATTAGTCGTTTACAGGTAACACCGGAAAAATTGCTAATAGATGGGAATCGTTTTGTTTCATACCCTTCCATCCCGCATGAATGTATTATAAAGGGGGATGGTACCTTTGCGCATATTGCTGCTGCAAGTATATTGGCAAAAACTTTTCGTGATGATTATATGATTCAAATACATGATCAATATCCTCAATATGGATTTCATCATCACAAAGGATATGGTACAGCAGAACACAGGATGGCCATACAAAAATTTGGTTTAACTCCCATACACCGAAAAAGTTTTAATATTATTCCGGCTCAAATGAAAATAAGTTTCAAGTAATTCCTCATTGTTCCCAAGGCCCTGCCCCCATTCGCACTAGCGTACAATCTTCCGAGGTACAATCAAGTATGGTGGAGGGAATCATTCCCCCTACCCCACCATCTATTACAATATCTACCAGCTTTTGATAACGCTCATACATTGCTTCGGGCTGAGTTAATTCTTCTGCAGATTCTCCGGGAAGTGAAGCAGATAAAATGGGGTGCCCTAGTTTGTTTACAATTCCCAATGCAATTGGATGGTCGGGAATGCGCAACCCAATTGTACTTTTTTTACTGTGTAGTATTTTGGGTACCTGTTTACTGGCAGGAAGAATAAAGGTATAGGGCCCTGGTAAATAATTTTTGAGTATCCGGTATAAAGGGGTTGAGATACTTTTAGTGTACTTACTTAGATCACTCAGATTATTGCAAACAAAGCTCAGCTGAGCCTTTGCAGGATCTACTTGTTTTATTTTGGCAATTCTTTCTACTGCTTTGGTTTGAAATATATCACAGCCTAATCCATAAATAGTATCGGTAGGATAGATAATAACACCTCCCGATTGTAAACATTCAACTACAGTTTGAATATGCCGTGGTTGGGGATTTTGAGGATGTATAGTCAGGAGCATACATAAATATAATGGCAAATAGCTATTCTTTCGTAAAATTCAACGGCGGCCTTGTGCCGCCGTTGATAAAACCCATTGACTACTGCGCATCCTGCAGCCGCTCATTTCTGCAGAATACTCCCCAAAACTAGGGCAGTGATTCTGCGCACACATCCGTATTTATACTTGAATTTGCTACCCTTTTCTCCCATAAAAAATCGGGATAAATACGCTATGCCGTTGATATAAAATTATCGACTTTTCCGAAAAAAAATATGATACGCTTGGCATTGGTAGATGATCACATAATATTTAGGAAAGCGCTGGCGGCTTACATGAAGCAATTTACCCAATACCAAGTGCAACTGGAAGCATCTCATGGTTTAGAACTGCAGGAGCAGCTTAAAATCGTTCCGGTTCCCGATTTGATAATACTCGATATCCGCATGCCCATTATGAATGGTTTTGAAACAACCGAATATTTATTGAGCCGTTTTCCCGGGTTGAAAATTCTGGTGGTGAGTATGCTTCCCGAAATGCATCATTTGGAAAATTTATTACAAATGGGCGTGTGTGGATATGTACAAAAAGATGCTGATATGGAAGAATTGCAAAGAGCAATTGATCAAATTATACATAAAGGCCACTACCTGAATCCCGCCGCGTATGTGCAGTTGATAAGTGATAAAAAAGATATTCAGAAACAACAAATGCAGGAAGCTCAACTTGCTGCACATTTATCAGATCGTGAACGGGAATTTCTGCGCAGGTTATGTACCGATAAAGGATATAAGGAAATTGCTGGCGAAATGTTTGTTAGTCCCAGAACCATTGATGGTTACCGAGATGCACTGTTAAAGAAACTAAGCGTTTCATCCAGAATAGGTTTGGTTACTTTTGCTATCAGGCAGGGGATTGCAGAAATATGAATAAGTTATTCGGTAATTTCCCAAACTTCTCTTCCACGCAGCAATTTATCCAAATCACCTTTTCCTTTGGAGGCAATTACTTCGGCTATTTGATTCGCCATTACATCTTCGTAGCAGGGGCGATCAGTTTCGAAGAATACACCGAAAGGACGCGGAAAATGAACTCCATCTTTGGAAGGATTATCAAACAAACGGGTGAGAATTTGTGCTTTATAAAAATCCCGCTCATCATGTATCCAGCAATCATCTGCATTATAGTCGGCTCCCAATTCAACCACCACCGGTTTTAATCCATCTAAGCGAATACCTTTTTGCTGAGTGGTTCCAAAAACCAATGGCTTTCCCTGCTCAAGGAAAAGGGTTTCTTCGGCCTTAGTTCCTTTTTCTGTAAATATTTCGAATGCTCCGTCATTGAAAATATTACAATTCTGATAGATCTCGAGAAAAGAAGACCCTTTGTGCTGTTGAGCACGAGTTAGCATAGTTTGAAGATGCTTCGGATCTCTGTCCATACTTCTTGCCACAAAACTGGCATCTGCTCCCATTACCAGCGCTAGTGGATTGAAGGGATGATCGATACTACCCATCGGCGTACTCTTCGTAATCTTATTTTCTTCAGAAGTTGGAGAATACTGCCCTTTGGTTAAACCATAAATCTGGTTATTGAAAAGCAATACATTCACATCAAAATTTCTTCGTAATAAATGCATGGTATGATTTCCTCCGATACTGAGAGCATCTCCATCACCGGTAATAATCCAAACACTTAAATCAGGACGGGCAGCTTTTAAGCCACTGGCCACTGCGGTAGCTCTCCCATGAATCGAATGCATCCCATAGGTATTCATGTAATAAGGGAAACGACTGCTACAGCCAATACCACTTACCATTACTATATTTTCTCTGGGAATACCAATCGTTGGCATTACTTTTTGCACCTGGGCGAGAATAGAATAATCTCCGCAACCCGGACACCAGCGAACTTCCTGATCGGTTACAAAATCTTTAGACGTTAATGGAGTACTTACCGTTGCTTCTGCTACAGACATACCTGATAAATGATTTATAAAAGAAATAGGTTATTGTTCTCTCAAAAATAAGCATAATTATTGTGCTTCCCCAGAATTATGATGCAATTCTTCCCAATATTCGGCTGCCCGACGAGTATGGGGAATTACAATACTTCCTCCCACGATATTGGCAACCGCAAAAACCTCATATACCTCGGCCGTATTTACCCCACATTCCTTACTTTTTCCTAAGTGATATTTGATGCAATCATCGCACCGCAATACCATACTCGCCACTAAACCTAATAGTTCCTTGGTTTTGGCATCCAATGCCCCCGATTCATAGGTGTGGGTATCCAGATTAAAAAAACGCTTCAAAACCAGGTTATCCTTACTCAAAATAACCTCATTCATCCGCTCGCGATAGCTATTAAATTCTTCAACCATATTTCCCATACATTGCTGTTTTGCAATAAAATTACTAAACTGCCTTAAAGCTCAGCAATTTGTTATTAACTTACCACTGATTACCCCTTAAAATATGAACACAAAACAATACTTATGCGCACCTTTTCTCTTCTAGTATATTGGCTGATTGCTTTCAGTCTGACTGCACAACCCATTAAAGAAAAAATAAAAGTTACCGATATGCTGAACGTAAAGCAGGTAACCCAATTGGTATGCCATCCCTCAGGAGAAATGGCTGTGTATGTGCTCAATAGTATTGAATCCGATAAAGAGAATAAAGGCGAGTATAAATATTTGAATCAACTGGTACAGGTTTCACTCGTTCCCCCTTACCAGCATAGAACCTTAACCGGAAAAGAAGGTGCAAGTCAACCCGCTTTTAGTCCCGACGGCAAACAACTAGTATTCGTTCGCCCGGCTGAAGGGAAACCCCAATTATTTTTATTACGCCTGGATGGAGGTGAAGCTATTCAGTTAACCCAATCAAAATATGGAGCAACCAATCCGGTATGGAGCCCAAATGGAAAGCAAATTGCATATACAGCATCGGTTTCATTTGCCGATTTATTAAAAGATGAGCAGCTAAACCCCGGAGGAAAAGGCCCGTCCTTTCCTATGGAAAAACCAGGTTTTTCAGCTTATGTGAATCCCCTACAAGCTGGTATAGACCCCAATCCGGATGGCAATACCGCCGAAGTAAGGGCGTGGTTGGAAAATAATGTGAAAGACAAAAAAGCCAAAGTGATTACTAAACTCAATTTTCAGGAAGAAACTACCACCAGTGGCGAAATGAATTTTTCGCATATTTTTCTAATAGATGCCGTTCCCGGAGCAAAAGCTAAACCCATTTCAAAAGGATTTTTCCGTTATAATGCTGTCAGCTTCACACCAGATGGAAAGCAGTTACTGATTTCAGGAAATATAGATTCAACTCAACATCCCGACCGTACACTTGAATCTGCATTAATGATAACGGATACAGCCGGCAACAAAATAGCCACTTGGTTAAGTAGTCCGGGAATTAGCTACTCATCTCCAAAAATATCCCCCTCCGGAAAGTGGGTGGCTGTTCAAAGAGGAAAAACAGGTTTTGTAGATATTCCCGAACTTGTGATTTATCCATTTGGTGGGAATGGCCAAGAAAAAATTGAGATCCCTTTCGATAGAAATAAATCAAGTATCACCTGGAGTAGCGACGAAAAATCATTATACTTTACTGCACAAAGTAATGGAGGTGTTCCATTATATAAGGCAGATATCGCCACCAAAAAAATAACAGCCCTCACATCTGTAGATGCAGGCATTGCAACATTTGATTTTACTAAAAATAATCTAGTATTTGCGCAAAATTCTGTGAGCAGCCCCTCTGAAATTTTTTCAATCGATGTGGATGGAAAAAACAAACAAAGTTTATCCAACCTAAATACTTACTGGCTTGCCAATAAACAATTGAGTATACCAGAAAAAAGAACATTCGTTAACGATGAAGGAATGCTGGTAGATTATTGGATAATGAAACCCATCGGTTACACCCCCGGTAAAAAATATGCAACCATCCTTAACATTCATGGCGGACCAACTGCCATGTGGGGGCCTGGAGAAAGTTCTATGTGGCACGAATTTCAATATTACTGTGCCCGTGGGTATGTAGTTGTTTATGCCAACCCAAGAGGCTCGGGCGGTTATGGTGCTAAATTTTTACAGGCCAACATCAATAACTGGGGTACAGGTCCAACAAAAGATGTGTTAACTGCGCTTGAAAAAGCAACGGAAGAGGGATATATAGATACCAGCAGATTAGCTGTAACTGGCGGTTCTTATGCCGGCTACCTGGTAGCCTGGGTTATTAGTCACGATCAACGCTTTAAAGCCGCGTGTTCACAAAGAGGTGTTTACGAACTTTCCACATTTATGGGTGAGGGAAATGCCTGGAGATTAGTGCCTAATTATTTTGGAGGGTATCCTTTCGAGCCTGCAGTAAAAAAAATACTCGACCGGGAGTCTCCTATTAATTATGTGCAAAATATTCATACCCCCTACATTATTTTTCATGGTGAGAATGATTTGAGAACAGGGGTAATACAAAGTGAAATGATTTATCGGAGTTTGAAAATTCTAGGAAGACCGGTAGAATATGTTCGCCATCCCGGTGCATCCCACGAAATTACCCGCGCCGGAAATAACCGGCAAAGAATGGATCAGATGTTGAGAACCTTAGAATTTTTTGAACGCTATATACAACCTTAGGGGTAATTATTTTAAGGACTTCAGCCAATCGTTGATGCCGGAATATATCTTTTGTGCAACAGCGATTCTAAAACCGGGTTGAACTACGATCCGTTCATCTTCCTCATTGCTGAGAAAAGCAATCTCCACCAAGCAATTAGGAAAATCGGTAGGTGCATTGAGTGCAAAATTGAAATGGCCGATGTTACCAAATTCATTTAAATTCAATTCGAGCATACGATTCAGCACATATTGGGTAAGTGGTCGAAACCCAATGTGCTTATAATAAGTACTAACCCCTCGAACCTGTTGATTAGCGCTTGAATTAAAATGTAAACTGATTAATAAATCAGGCTTTAGTTGTTGGAAAAACAGAATCCTGTCTTTATTATCGAAAGTAGTATCTATTTCGCGCGACATAATCACATTTGTCACTCCTTTCTTTTTGAGCCATTTCTGAAGTTCTTTAGCATAAAGGAGGGTAAGATCTTTTTCAGCCCGTTTTGTAATTATTCCACCAGTACCTACATTGGAACCCCCATGTCCGGCATCAATACCAATGGTAAGTTTTCTGATATCCAGTTTTTGAGGTTGCCTTTTTACACTTACTACTAAAAATTTCCCTTTATATCCCACACTGTAGCCCCAATGCTGCCTGTGAATCAGTTCAATGGTAACTCGTACCACATCATCTTCTATTTGTTTGTAATAAACATGCTTAACCTCTTTTAATGACCTAAGTTGGGTAACCCAGTTGGTATTACTTTGTACACCATAAATATCCAGTTCAATGGCTGCCGGACTGGTAACCATGTTGGTTTGATAGGGTAATCTTTCCTCCATTGCTATGCCAACATAATCAACTGCCGAATCACCTTTTGCATTCATAGATGCAGTTAAATAGTACTTTTTCCGCTGAATAGCCGAATCTGGCAGAACGGATTTTTTCTCAATATAGGCGCTGTGATTGGCAGATAATTGTACTTTATACATATCCTTAGCCGAATCAACAATAGTAAGCAATACCCCGGAGTCGATATACCCCATTTTTGCTCCCCCCAAACGATCTTCACCCAAACCAAAGTATAATGCAGGAAGTTTTCCGGTTGTTCTCACTATTGGGTAAGACTGTGCAGTAACGGGTAAACAGAAACCTGCTACCCAAACAAGTATAAGTAGTAGATACTTCATCCTTCTAAGATAAATTATTATTACCAAAAAAACGGAGGAGAAAAAAAGTGCAAGAATTATTCGTACCGCTTCATTTTACGGCTGAACCAGAAATCGCGATAACATAATGACAAGGTAAATTGAGTATATCGTTCGCGAATAAGTCCTTTATCAGTTGTTCCTCTTATACCCAATTCAACTGCACCTTGAATTGCTAAACTACTTAATGGGGTTCGGGAAAGCTCGGCGCCGGCACCAAAGGTTAATCCATAATCTTTCAACTGAATGCCATTTATCCGTAGGTAAGAATTACTATATGAAAAACCAGTCTGTAAGAAATATCGCTCATACATCTGATTCATATAAGCCGATTTCTTTGAAAATTCAAAACCTCCGGAATAGCGCTGACTATTGTCTAGTATATAACTAACCCCCTGATAATTGGTTTCCCTCCAGCCCTCATAATTATAATCGAATGCCAAAGTAAATGCATTCCGGTAAGTTGTTGCTACTCCTGCATGATAGGAAACGGGTAAGGTAAAATAGGAAGTTTTATAATAGTCATTTTCCAACAAAATAGTATTCCCTGAAACTGCTTTTAGCGAGTAATTCGCTTTCAAATCTGTTTTATTGGAAATAGTACCTCCCGCAGCAATATCCCACAATTTATTGAGTTTGGTTTGATACTGGATACCCAACTTAAATCTTGCCTGTCCAATTGAAACGTTACGGGAAGTGACTATTGCACTATCGGTAAGCTGCCCAGAGAGTGTTTCTCTTTCCTCAATTTGACCAAAAAGGTAAGAGGTTTGCAAACCAATATTCAGGTTTCGGTTCACTACAAAAGAATTGGTGATAAAAGCCATATTGGTACTGCCTGTTCCGGAGTAAAAAGCACTGGCAAATAAGTTGCTTCCCTGAATGGGCTTTTCTGCAGCAAAAGAATAATTTACTGTACTAAAAGGTTGCAATCCTAAACCAATCGCCCATCGCGGAGTTACTTTCGTACCCAGATTTACTTTTTTGAATTGCAGGTCGTTTGATTTGTTATTTGCAAAATCACTTACCGGATCGCCGGTATATGAAACATATTTAAAGCGGGCTGATGCTTCAAAATGAAAGAAGTGTTGATCTAATGCAGCATAAGAAGCGGGATTCGCCTGGTAAATAAAACGATTGGATGAGCGGGCTACCCCAGCATTTCCCATTCCGGTAGTACGATCGAAAAAACTTTTTTCAATATCACCAATTCCAATCATTGAGTAGGGTGAAGTATTATTCTGCGCCTTACCTGAAATACTGGTAACCAACCAAACACTGCAACAAAATACTATTTGAATAAGTTTCTTCATAATTTATTTTACAGCAGCGTATACAATTAATAATTCTATTTTTCCCAAAGCATTCGAACGATTTCCTACGGCAATTCTATTAAATGCAGTTTCCATGGCCGGACTTGGAGGCAACATCAATAAACCATTATTACTTAGGGAAGGTTGACTAATTAAAAGATTTATATAATTAGTTACATCATAGGCATAGTTCGTATTCTCACCATAGAGATAATCCAACTCCAAACTACCGTATTGAGGATTTGAACTACCATTAACAAAGTAGGCCAAATCGTACCCGATTTGATTTTGTATAGTGGTAGAAGACATTCGTAACAGTGGGGGTAAAGCAAAATTGGGGGTATAGGATCCTCTTAATGGTCGAACTACCAGTGTAGCCCGAATAATTTTGGTGTAATTGGGAATTTTAAGAATATCTCTAAGTGAATTAAACCTTACTTTGGCCATTGCACCTGATATATAAGAAGTATAGGCTGCATTCCCGGTTTCGGTACTCAACAGCTGTCTTTTGGTAGCCAGATCTTTTAAAACCGTTCCCGACCTGTTTACACTAATTTGATTATAATGATGGAATTTGGCTCCAATGGAAATGTCATAGTTCTTACTCAACAAAAAGAGGTCGGGCTTTTTATAATACATACGGATAATCAAACTATCCTTACATCCAAATGCAAATCCGTTTGATCCGGATGCCGATACCCGAATGCCATTAAAATATTTGATAAAAGCATCGGAAGACCTCAAGTCTTTGTCATTGGGATTCTTCAGCTTACTAAGTAATTCCCTTCCCAAAGCATCCGACAATCGAATTTTAATGGAGTCTCTTCTAAGCGGACGAACATATACTGTTTTTGATCCCAATGCAGTAGGATCAACGGTAAACTGGCGGTTATTGTAAATTTTATTCAAATCTTCCTCATATCCATTAATGATTTGATTTACCCGATGAACATTCAAGGTAACAGGAATCGTACTATCTCCATAATAAGTTCGGTTGGGTACCATTAATAGACAGATGGAATCAAACGTGGTACCAAAAAAAGAATCCACAAAAATGGGTGGAATCATTTCACTAAAACACTGAGCCGAAATTGTTCCAAAGTAAGGATCCTGATAACCACCTAAAAGGGAAACACCACTGGAAGATGTTACAAAAGAATCTACATGAATGGTAGAAAGCTCAGCGTTGAAGGTGTCAACTTTAATAATTTGGGTGTATCCGTTATCCAGAAACTGATCTCCAAATCGAATGTCAACTTTCTTACAGGAAAACAACGACACCGAAATCAATAACCACAAAAATTTAGAAAATAGCTTCGGCATCAGTTAATTGAGTTAATACCCTAACCCATTATAGGTGGGGCAAATGGAGGCACAAATTAGAAAGTACCCCTGTTACAAATTTGTTAGTATGGATGAAAAAGGGTTTTACAACTACAATAAGGCTTATTTTATCTGCAAATTGTAAAAATTAACCGAAGAATACTCTTAATAAGTGTTAAAGTAATGGCAAAATCTAAAACAGCTAAAACATTTGCAGACAAAATAACTACTTTCGTCTTGTAAATGCAGGTGAAAATCCATTTTAACGATTTATCCTAAGCCTGTGCAAATAATTTGTGTCAAAATTTCATTCATGAAGCGTTTTAAGTACTTGTTTTTGTTGCCAGTTAGTATCACATTGATTGCTATTTCCTGTTCAAAATCAGACACCACCACTACTACTACTTCCGATACCAGCGGAAACTGGGTAAAAAGATCTGAATTTGAAGGAAATGCTCGTACCGAAGCCATTGCTTTTACCATTGGAGATACTGCCTATATTGGAACCGGCTATGATGGATCGGTTAGATATGTAGATTTCTGGGCATACGACCCCGTTAAAAATTTCTGGTTACAGCGTGCACAATTCCCTGGAGTTGCCCGTAACTCAGCTGTAGGTTTTTCTGTAGGAACCAAGGGGTATATTGCAACCGGATATGATGGGTTAAACCGTTTAAACGACAATTGGGAATACAATCCTGCTACTAACACCTGGGTACGCCGTGCCGATTTTGCCGGTTCTCCCCGTTATGATGCAGTTGCTTTTGGCATAGGAACCAAGGGATACATTTCTACCGGATTTGATGGTGGAAATACCAAAGATTTATGGGAATTTGATCCTGCTGCAGGCACCAATGGTACCTGGTCTCAAAAAGTTAGTATGGGTGGAAGTAAGCGCTCTGCTGCGGTTGCTTTTGTTTATAACAATAAAGCGTATGTAGTTACCGGTATCAGCAATGGTAATACGCTAACCGATTTCTGGATGTATGATCCTGCAAACCCTTCAAGCTGGACGCAATTGCGCGATATCACTAATATCAGCGCAGATGCATATGACAATGATTACACAGACATTCAAAGACACAATGCAGTTGCGTTTGTAATTGGAACCAAAGGATATATATCTGTAGGAGAAAATGGAGCTTACACTAAAAAAACCTGGGAATACGATTTTGCTACCGATTTGTGGGTGAGAAAAACTCCTTACGAACGTACAGAACGTACCGGAGCAGTAGGATTTAGTGTAAAAGGAAGAGGTTTTGTTGCCTGTGGTAAAAACAGTACTTATTATTTCGACGATATAGATGAACTCAAACCAGCCGACACCTACAATTCAGTGGATTAAAAACAACTGGATTTATGGGTTGTTTGCCCTATCGGTTGCATTTTTTGTTTACAAACAATGGCTGGCCCCCAAACATTCAAGTGAGTGGCTTCCCATTCGATATTCTACTTATCATACCCCCCTCGGTTGGGGGTATGATGTTTTTGTAAATGATACCATTTTCATTCACCAGCAACAAATGCCGGCAGTTGAAGGAATGCGAGGTTTTACTTCAGAAGCAGAAGCATCTAAAGTGGCCGATTTAATCGTACAGCGAATTAAAAACCATCAGCTACCCACTGTGTATTTGAGGGATTTAGACAGCCTGCATATTACCCGATAAAATCTTGTTGGCAGCCGGTATGCGAATAAGTTTGTATTATCCGTTTTTACCAATCATTTCATCCAGCATCGGCCGATAAGCGTGGCCAATGGGGATAGTATTATTTACTATCGTTATTTCATTCCTGCTAATGGAATCTACATGTGCAATGGCTACTATATAAGAACGATGAACCCTTATAAAATCATTGGTGGGTAATCGATTTTCAAAATCTTTTAAATTTTGCAAGGTGGTAAGGGGGGAAACTTTTCCTTTCAGAAAAATTTGAGTGTAATCGCGCAAACCCGATAAATAAAGGATATCAGAAAGCTGTATTTTAATAAGCTTATACTCAGATTTTACAAAAATAAAATGATTAGGAAGTCGGTAAGTTGAAGCATACTGTTGCAGGTAAGCATGAATGGTTTGCATTAATTGAAAAATATCAGCAAACTCGGCGCCCTGCGGAATATGTGCAAACACTCCTAAAGATGGAATCTTTTTAGATTTATCCGGCAGGTTGCCCTCGGAAATTACTACCCGAACCGGATAATGAGCAGTAGATTGCTCCGTACTATCATTTTCAGATTGGGCTATCCATACAATATTATATTCCCCCTCAGCCAATCGGGGGTTTGCCTCCTGCAATCCCGAAACCGCAGCTGTCAGAACACAACCCGGCATATCATTCAATATACTCACCCATCTGTTACGCCAGTCGGCATGTGGATGGATAAGAATCATCTGCAACATATTCTGATAATTACAATGGTAAATTTAATTGAAATAAGGCAACCTGTAACTGAATGATACTACCCCAATACACATTAAAAAACCCCACTATCCGGTACAGGTAGTGAGGTTTTCAATTAGCAAGCAATCGTAAATTGGCTTCAATAATAAGCAACTTTTTTGAAAATCGCCATTTTTTTTACTTTTTTTTAAAAAAAGTAGGTAGGGTCGGCCAATACTTTATCACAAATCCGGCGGCGTGCATCCTTGGTATTAAAGGGGTCAACCTTAGTAAATCGCTTCAGACCGATATGCATCATCCGTAACTCGTCGCCACTGGCAAAGCTATTGAGGGCGTCTTTTCCTGCCTTGTTAATTCGGTCGGCAGCGTCATACAGATAGGTTTGCATTACATCTTTTTCAATACCCACGGCTTCCATACCTTTTTCAGCAGCCAGTTTCATGGTTCGCAAGAGGGCACTCTCGGCATGAAAAGTTTCTATGGCCATATCCGCAATATTCATAAGCACTTCCTGCTCTTTTTCCAGTTGCATCATCAATTTTTGCACAGCAGCACCAGCCACCATCAGAATGGCTTTTTTAAACTGGGCAATATATTTACGCTCTGCTGCAAAGTCCCCTTCATCTGAATCTCCAAAATCGGGGATACTCATCAATTCTTTCTGCACAGCCATAGCAGGGCCCATTAAATCCAATTTTCCTTTCATAGCACGCTTCAATACCATGTCTACCGTAAGCAATCGATTGATTTCGTTTGTACCCTCATAAATTCGGTTAATTCTACTATCGCGGTATGCTTTTGAAATTAGGTATTCGTCGCTATACCCATTTCCACCATGAATTTGAACTCCCTCATCTACTACATAATCCAATACCTCACTTCCAAATACTTTCAGCATACTGCACTCGATTGCATATTCTTCGGCAGCTCCCAGCAAGGCTTCTGCAAAGCTTTTTCCTGCATGTAACAGTTCCTGCTCTTTTTCATTTACCCAATGAGCAGTTCGATATAAAGCAGCATCTCCTACCCAAATTCGAATAGCCATTTCTGCAATTTTATGCCGGATAGCTCCAAATTTAGCAATGGGTATTTTAAACTGCTCGCGTGTTTTAGCATAAGCGGCGGCAGTGTCGGCCGATCTGCGGGCACCACCCAGTGCAGCTGCACATAATTTCAAACGACCGATATTCAAAATATTAAAGGCAATAAGATGCCCCTTCCCGATCTCTCCCAACACATTTTCAACCGGTACTTTACAATCCTGGAAATACAGTTGAACGGTTGAGCTACCCTTAATACCCATTTTATGCTCCTCGGGCCCCTGAGTAAATCCCTCCATTCCCCGCTCTATTATAAAAGCAGTAAACTTATCACCATCAATTTTGGCAAACACCGTATAAACATCTGCAAAACCTCCATTAGTAATCCAGCATTTTTGTCCGTTCAATAGGTAATACTTCCCGTCATCACTCAGTTTGGCAATAGTTTTTGCTCCCAGTGCATCACTTCCACTATTGGGTTCAGTTAATCCATACGCGCCCTTCCATTCACCAGATCCCAGCTTAGGAATATATTTTTGTTTTTGTTCGGGCGTGCCAAAATACAATATAGGCAGCGTACCAATTCCTGTATGTGCAGCAATGGCTACTGAGAAAGAGAACCCCCCTCCTAGCCCTTCATTTACCAGGGTAGATGTAATAAAGTCCTTCGCCAATCCACCATATTCTTCGGGTAATGAGGTACAAAGTAATCCTTGTTCACCCGCTTTTTGTACTAATGCAGGCATTAAACCCGGTTCAAGCTGATCTATCCGGTTAATATTAGGTAAAACCTCTGTATTCACAAACTGATGGCACATATCAAGTACCATTTTTTGCTCTTCATTAAAATCTTCGCGGATAAAGGTTTGGTCGGGATTACTTTCAGCAATCATCCATTCTCCACCGCGTAATGCCTGAGTGGTTACTGTGGTTTCCATATTCAAATTGTTTAGTTGGTTGATTAGATTTACGATTTACAAAACCGGTACACCAGATGTTAAGTTATCATACACACGTTGAAAAACAGATTTTACCACATTGATTTCATCTTTAGAAATCCCTACTAACGCCTCATCCATTGTTTGATTGGCAATCAGAATTGTGAGGTCCTGTAAATCAATAGCAGCCTGCGTTAAGCAAACCAAATTAATTCGTCGGTCGCTTTTTGATGCCATTCTTTTTACCAATTTTTGTTTTTCCAGATTATCAATCAGTCGGGTAATACTGGGCTTATCCCGAAAAGTACGATTGCATAATTCCTGCTGACTTAAACAATCTTCTTTCCAAAGATGGTATAATACACTCCATTGTTCAATTGTAATTTCTAAGCCTGCCGTACGGAAATTTTTCTGCAACCTACGGGCAACAGCAGTAGAAGCCATTCCGTTAATTACACTGTATAATTCCCCTCTTTTAAATTGGTTGTTTGGCATATAGTTAGTTATGCAACTATTTCAAAAATACGGAGGATTTGGGAAAACTGCCAAAAAACCGGCTTAATTTTTAGATAAAAATCCAATAGGGTAAAGCCGAATGGGTAAGGAGGATGAATAATATTGTTTTTCTTTGTTCTATGATAACATTATGGACACTGGTGGTGGGGGTACTGATATGTATCTACTGTTTACTCATGATGATATACCGATATTATTTTGTGCGGCTACCGATTTTTATTCCCAACAACCCGCCACCTTCTGATAGTCTTTTTTTTACCATAATTATTCCAGCTCGAAACGAATCGAAGTACATAGAAAGATGTGTGCACTCGGTTTTTAGAAACCGCTTTCCCTTGCACCTTTTTGAAGTGATTGTAGTGGACGATTATTCGGAAGATACCACACCCGATCTGGTGAGGAACCTGCAAACGACATACCCGCAATTGAGATTATTGCAATTGCAGGATTATCCAGCAAGTAGGGTTGGACAGGCCTACAAGAAGAAAGCCATTGAATTGGCTATTCAGCAAAGTAAAGGTAACTGGATAGTAACCACAGATGCAGATTGTGAAGTGCCCCCGAATTGGTTAGCATTGCTGAATGCTTATATTGAGCAGTACAATCCGGTAATCGTAGCAGCACCGGTGATGTTTTTCAATGGAAAGGGTGTACTTTCCATTTTTCAGCAGCTCGATTTTTTAAGTCTGCAGGGCATCACAGCCGCATCAGTTTCTGCGGGATTTCATAGTATGTGCAATGGAGCCAATCTGGCTTATCGAAAAGATATTTTTGAGGAAGTGGGTGGATTTTCTGGACATGAGCATCTTGCAACTGGGGATGATATGCTGCTGATGCATCAGATAAAAAAGCAATATCCCAATCGCGTGGGATTTTTATTTTCAAAGGATGCCGTAGTATATACAGAGCCAGCCAAAAGTTGGAATGCATTTCTACAACAAAGAATTCGCTGGGCCAGCAAGGCAGATAAATATCGGGAGAAAAAAATATTCAGTGTATTATTAATCGTATGGTTATTAAATGCCCTACTAACATTTGGATTAATACTGATGCTATTTCAACAACTCAGCTGGATTAGCTGGTTGGTGTTGATGCTGATAAAAACTATATCGGAATTATATTTATTAACTCCGGTAGCCCGGTTTTTCCATGAGGAAAGATTACTGGCTTATTTCCCTTTTATGCAGCCGCTTCATATCATTTATACCAGTGTAGCAGGATGGCTTGGAAAATGGGGATCTTACCAATGGAAATCCAGAACCATCCAAACCGGCACATCAGCTCAATGATACATATCATCAGAACCGGGCCACCATGCTAATAACATTAACGGTAAAAAAGCCAATAGAGAAAAGGCAATTGATAGAACTTTTTTCATAGCGGATATTTACTTAGTGACTTAAAATTGGGAATTCGGTTTAAATGCCAATTGTTAATTTGGGTAAATCATTTTGTTTTATCGGTGAACAACAAAACAAGTTACCCGTTCGACAAAAAGAAGACTCCTAAAAAGTGAACTGTGCTGCCCGGAACTGATAATTATGTTACAATAGTTTTTTCCTTTATCACTTGCTGACGAAGCAGTAGGGTAGCTGCTAAGCAAGAATAAAAAATCGGACCTACCTTATCGGCTTCGATCAAATCGCTCATCAAATTTAGTACCATCGCTATGGTAAGACTAGCAGCAACTGCAAGGCAGATGGTTCGAAAAAAACGACTTTGAAGTTGATGATAGTATTGTTGCAAGGAAATAAACATTCCACATACCAGGAATAAAAAAAGAAACAAACCGATAAGACCCTGTTCGAGGGCAAGAAGCAAAAAATAATTATGAACCGTAGAATGTTCTGGATTATTACTAACCCATGTTTGAAAACGGCGCAGGGTATAGGGCTTATACTGTAAATAAAAACTATTGGGACCAAATCCGGTAACAGGTTCGGCGGCAATCATCCGAAAGCCAGCCACCCATCGATGCCATCTTTCAGCGGTTGAAACATCTTTCCCTTCAAAAGTTGCCTGCATATGAAGTCGAAACTCGGTATGAAAATAGGTTTGATCATGTTCAGGTATAAACTTAAGATAATTGCGCTCGGTAACCAGCCAGCAAATAGATATCAGAAGTGTGCAAACTGTTGCAAATAAAACCGGCAACATCCATTTCCTTTTTACTATAACAACCATCCCTATTGCACAAAACAAGGCAACCCAGGCTCCTCTGGAATAGGCAAAAACCCAACCGGCAATGCCAATACACAACCCAATCAATAAAATTTTCTTAAGCCTGGAATCTGACTGGGTAAGGTACCATCCTGCAAAGGAGAAGGGGATCAATAATGTGAGCAGGGCTGAATAATTCACATGATTTCGAAAAAAAGGAGGCATAGCTGTTCGAATACTATAGAAACTGAATCCATGCACACTGTGTCGAATCAGCACTTGCACAACCAGTATCGCCATGGGAACTAGCCAACATGCAGCCCAGGTTTTCCAATGCTGTGGAGTACGAATGAAATAAACGGGTAAAATAACAAACGGAATAATATACCAAATTTTGGCAAGCAGATACTTAAGCGAAAGCAGAGGCTCATAAGAGTAAAAGCAGGTAATAGCTATCCAGCCCAACTGTAACAAAACAATGGTAAACAAATTTGAAGATAGGAGGATTGCAGGAAAACGGGCTGGTTGCACCATACAATACAAAAGAACAACCATCGATATAAAAATCATGAGTGGCTCATCGGGAAAATCGATACCCAGTGTGGGAGTGATGGACCATTCGGTAGAAAAAGGAATGGAAATACACAATAAGAAGAATAGCGAAGGAAGCGGGAAAAAAAATACAGGCATCAATAAGTAGCCAAACAATAATGCAAAAGGCAATAAAATCCAGGTCCATTCAAAAGTAAGAATAGTTAAAAGTCCAGATAGAAAAAATATCAGGACTAAAATAAATGTCTGCTCCCGAAAAGAAAGCTGGGGCAGATTCATCTTATTGTAAATTTTTCCGATGATAAATAATTATCCATGCCATTCCAAAAAGAAGAGCAGCCAGAAATGCTCCCGGGAGAACAACTTTTTTATCGGGCCGAATAGCAGTACTATCTGCAATGGGTTCGTCTAATACAATCATAACATCCGGAAGGGTAAGCCTTGTTTGTTTCCATTCGCGTGTAACTGAAAAATTGTTACTAATGAGTTGCTGAATTGATTGCAACTTAGTTTCACGTAAAATTTTAGCAGCCGGTGTAGAATCTTTTACTGCAGAAAGCAACATATATTCCTGTTGCAGACTATCCAGTGAAATTTGTAGTTGATGAATGGTTTTTTGATATTGATTATCAATAGAAGAATAAATCCGAGCATTAATTTTTGATCGAAAAATTTCAACCCATTTTTTGGCAGTTTCAGGTTCTTTAGCCCATGCGATGATATTCAGCTGACCTTTATCATTTGGGTAAGTGAACAATTTTTTTTGTAATCGTCGAACTGCTTTATGAAGTCGTTTCTCGGGGTTAGATTCAAAAATTCGAAAGTAATTTGTCAGATTCAGTTCAATAACCATCGCCTGATAAATTGAATTCCAGTCTTTAGCCGATTCTATTCGCTCCATATCATCTCCATTACCAAAGAAGGGATAAAGATCTTTGATATTCGAGTTAAATAATCTTGCTTTATCGGAAAGCTGTAAATTAACAGGAACAATCGTGGCAACAGATTTATATTCCGATGGCAATATGGCTAATAAAATAGCTGTAATTATGGTTATTGATACCGGGAAGAGAAGTAAAAATCTTTTATGCTGAAAAAGGAGGGGAATAATTCTATTCAGGTGCAACATATTTGCAATGTTTTGATGAAAATACTAAAAAATTAACCGTTAGTTGTTACTACGATATTTCTATCCAAACTTTCTTCTAATGAAATAAAGGTTTCTGTTCTTTCGATGCCTTTAATTTTTTGCAATTCATCGTGCAGCACAAAACGCAGTTGTTGAATATCTTTACAAACAATTTCTGCAAACATGCTATAGTTGCCGGTAGTATAGTTAAGGCGAACAATTTGTGGAATCTTTTTTAATTCTCTCGCTACGGAATCATATAAAGAACTTTTTTCCAGATAAATTCCGATAAAGGCGATAACGTCGTAACCAAGAAGTTTCAGGTCTACCGATAATTTTTTACCTTTAACCACTTGCAGTTCTTCGAGTTTCTTGATACGCACATGGATGGTACCTCCGGATACGAAGAGTTTCTTACCGAGATCGGCATAAGAGATTTCTGCATCCTCCATCATTTCCTGAATAATCTGGAGGTCGAGTTTATCAAGATTTAATTTAGCGCTCATTTTGCATTCAATTTTTAATATTTTCTAAATAAAACATAAATTTATTAAATATTTTCTATATTTTATAAATTTTATTTAAATATTTACCAAATAATAGGGTAATTTATATAATATTGTATAGTCAATTCGCGGTAAAAGTACCGAATTCAGTTTGACGATATTGTGGGGTGATGAAATTTTTGGCAGACATGCCCTCTTGTCTCGGGGGTGAGGATAATGGGATAAACGTAGTGTAGAGCCGTTCGGATAGCGATATTCGGGCGACCAGGGTCGACCACTGAAACTTTGCGCTATAGCTAACCACCTCGTGGAGGTTCGATCCCTCCCCCTACAGCAAAAAAAACACCTAATTGAATTAGGTGTTTTTTTTGCCCCCTGTGTTTGTATTATTAGAACAATTATTTTTAAGCCACTATTTCTTTTTCTCCGGCACTGCTTCCATCAATAAAGCAAACGCTTTACTCAAAGCTTCCTTTCTCCGAATAGTCTCCCTGTGGGGACTATTCGGTTCGGAGGAATAATCTATATTGCTTAATCCTGATATAAATTTACTAGACCCCTATCTATTCTACTCAATCCATTCCGTCATTTCACTTTCTTTTTCGGAGGGTAGTTATAATTTAGCCTGCCTAATCAACTCCGGAAATAGCAGTACTTTTTGCATATCCCTCGGATTAAATAAAAATGGCTGAACATCCTTTGCCATTTCCTGCATGTTTATGCTTTTACACTTTTTGAAAATTCTTTCTTTGAGTTGCTTCTCATTAGACACACCCATTTTAAATTCCAGATAGTTATAATCTGGCCTGTCAATCAATGACAATAAGAAAACAATATCAAAGAAATCCCTTCCCTTATTTCTTTCGCGATTACAAACAGCATAGAATTTTTGAGCAAGCAGTAAATTTAGGGGTGTAATAAAGACCTGGGTGAACACATCAAACCGGTTTAGAATATATTTTTCCGGAACAAAATCAAAATGCTGGGGCTCAGTGTCCAGTTGTATTAATATCTTTTCTTCTCTATAACCCGTCAATCCTTCCTTATATAATATTTCAGGAAAACGGATATAGCAATGATAAGCACTTTTAAAAACTGTTTTCATTTCAACATCATAGCCTTCCTGCTCCAATTGCTTTTTTAAAACGCCTGAGACTTTTGCAAAAGTATCCTCAGCAATCGTAAAATTATCAAAATCAAGATCTTCAGAAAAACGAGTGTTCCCGTGCACAATCCTTAAACAAGTACCCCCTAGGAAACATAGCTCATTGGCATATTCACTATCAAAAAGAATCTGCAATATTTTATGCTGAAGATATTCTCTTAATATAAATCGTTTGAAGCCTCGAAGGTTTTCCGGATAATTTTTTTCTATTTCAGATAATGTTAGCATGCTTATAGATTTTGTTCAATAGGTAAAGTCGCTTATTCAATGTTTTACTTTGAAAACATGCAGCATAAGAAGTTAATCTGTCCTTGTTAATGATGTCATTAAAGGTGGTCAGATTTAGCCTCAGCCCTTTAATATCTTCTTCAGTATTTAATTGGTGATTCAGATATAAATAATCCAGAAGTGCCTTTTCAGGTGAAGCAATTAATAGTGGTATTGTTTGATTGTTGTCTACTTGGTATCCAAAAAACAGCTGCGCTTTAATATTTCTATAATTAAATGTGCCGGCAATTGTTTCGTAAGCAATCGTTTTTTTTGTGGTGATATTCTGTACAGAATACACAGCTTCCGGTATCAGCCCATAGTGTGAAAGAGCAGATTCAAGTGAAATATATGAAGGACGATGCAGGCAGTTACTAATCCGATACCGAAGCCGGTCATTCATAGGAATATCAGCGAATAAATACCACTTATTGATTAGTTTCTGAATATATCCCTTCCGCTGCCATTCCACCAATCTTCTTGAATCAAACTTTGGAAACAGCTTTTCTATATCCCTTGTGCAGAATACTTCAAAGCTGTAAAGGGCAGTTCTAAAGTCCAAATAATTCATTTTATTTCTGATTATTGTTAATATTAACAAATATAAGAAATATAATGAAATTCGCTGTGGTTTTAGCAGCATTTCAATCATTGGTAGTTTCTGCACAAGTTGCCAACTCAGACAATCCCTCAGATTTATAGCTGTTTTTAATTTGTTTTATGTGAATGTTTTGTCTTTAGCTTAGAGATCTGCGGAAAAAATGAGATCAAAATTGCAGAATTTCACTTTTCGAGTAATGTTTCTTTTAACCTCTTTTTGAGCTACCGAGTTTTCCTCGTTAGTTGCTTATTCAACTGATTCCTTCTTCTAATATATCATTACTCATAGAAACAAGACAACTGTAATATGTTTACGAATATGGATTTAGAGAAGATTATCTATTCCTGATATTCATTCGCTTAGCCCTCTATCTACTCAATCCATCCCACTATTTCTTTTTCTCCGGCACTGCTTCCATCAATAAAGCAAACGCTTTACTCAAAGCTTTATCCCCGGCTTTTTGTCCTTTAAAATGACCCAAACGAACTACAACCAGATCATGGGAGGGTATTATGGTTACCGATTGCCCACCCGCACCCAGCATCATATAAGCGTCTTTAGGAATGGGTAGTCGACCATCACCATTTATCCAAAACAAGCCTCCATAAATAGGTCGTCCATCTGCAACCCAGGGTTCGGCAAGTGTACTTACAAATTGGGTAAAGCCTTCGGGCAATATTTGTTCTCCATTCCATACCCCCTCCTGTAAATACAAATTGCCTAATCTCGCCCAGTCACGTGCAGAAGCAAACTCATAGCCTTGGGTGAGAAAATTACCATAAGGATCTGTTTCCATCACCATAGTGCGGATACCAATTTTATCGAACAATTCATTTTGGGGAAAGCGGTGGTAGTTTTTTCCCAGTTTTTCTATCCCGAGGCGATTCAGATAATTGGTGAGCACAGGATCACTATTCCGATAACGACCTACCTGATTGGGTAACCATTGTTGAGGCAAGTTAGCTGCATACTCAAATGAATTCACTCCTCCTGTATATAGATATAAATGATCGGCATATCCAACTGAGGGGTCGAAGTCAGGGTCTTGCGGAGCCCGGCAATAGAGTCCGCTCGACATGTGCATTATGTCTTTAATCCGAATCTTGGCTCGTGGATCGCCCTTACCCTGCCACTGCGGTATAGGTGCTGGTTGGTCTAGTGTATATACCCCCTGTCGTATGAGTATTCCCATTATAGTGGCGGAAAGACTTTTACCCATCGACCAACTTTCTAATGGGGTATTCTTGGTGATTCCATTCCCGTATCGCTCGCCAATAATTCTGCCTTTGTATGTTACCACCACAGCTGCAGTAAAAGCATCTTCAGGTTCAAAAGCTGCATCCAGGGCTTCTTTAACTTTGCTGATATTAATATTAGCCGGCATTTGGTTAGTTGGCAGAACATCCCCCATGGGCCAGGGAGTTGTTGCAGCATCCGGCAAATGGCGGGGAATATTTACTGGAGTATAATACAAGGATTTTTTGCCTTCGGGCAAACAAACACAACCCAGGTCGCCGGTATATATTGCAGTTCGGGTAAGTCCATTGGGCAGTGTGATTGATACAGATTTTTTTTGGTAGTCAATAATCGGTTTGCTAACCTTTGCCCTTTCAGAATAAGGAGCAGTAAAATATCCTACATGCTCTGCAGCAAACTCGGGTGTTAACCCGGTTATAAACACTGCTGAACACATAATTTTTGCGAAGCCCGCTGTGTTATGCGATAGTGCATCACCGGGTGGTGCCTGGTAGCTTGTATGTAAATCCAGTGCTGCAGCCCTAGCCAACATTTTATTTCGGCTTTCGGAATTATTTACCTGCGCAATAGAAATCAGTCTGAATAAAAGAAACGGAATCAGGAGGGAAATTGTACCTGTGTGTTTCATTGGATAATCATTTTACTTGTTTAATGAAAAGAATCAATGTATTATGCCTGATAAGTTATCCAAAAGTTACCAAAAAACAATGTTCTTTATACAATTGAATCGTTTAATAGCATCTACTTTTTCTGCGAACCCATTTTTCATTACTAATTGAGAATTGAATTGAGAATTTTGTTGGAAAATTAAATTGCTACCCCACAAAACAGAAAGGGCCACTTTTAAGCGGCCCTTTCTGTTAATATAAAACGTTCTTATTGATTAATTCCAACGGGGTAAGATCTCTACCCGACGATTATCCTGACGGCCTTTAGCGGTTTTATTATCAGCCACCGGTTTTTCATTTCCAAATCCAGTAGCAGTTACGCGTTCAGCTGCAATTCCTTTACTTAGGAAAAACTTCTTAATAGCATCGGCGCGCTTTTGAGACAATGCCTTATTTACTTTCGCTGACCCTGTATTATCGGTATGCCCTTCAATATCTAATTTCAATGTTGCATACTTATTCAACATATCCAATGCATATTGTAATTTCTGCGGAGCTAATTTCGGATAAGCAAACTTATCAGAACCAGATACAAAGTAAATGCTCTTAGCTGCTACTTTTAAATCAGCCGCTAAATCCGGACAACCACCATTGCTAGAAACACCGGCTACTGTAGGACATTTATCTTCTTCATCATTAACCCCATCTCCATCAGAATCCGGAATCGGACACCCTTGATAACGACCTAAACCAGGAACAGTTGGACACTTATCTTCCTCATCATTGATACCATCTTTATCGGTATCAGGAATGGGACAACCGTTATATTTGGCTAAGCCAGGAACGGTAGGACATTTATCCATTTCATCATTGATACCATCCTTATCTGTATCAGGAATGGGACATCCACCATATTTAGCTAAGCCGGCTACTGTAGGACATTTATCTTCTGTATCAATTATACCATCTTTATCTGTATCAGCAGGTGGAGGGGGCGGAGGAGGAGCAACTACTACCGGAGGAGGAGGTACAATCTTCTTACCAAATAATTTATACTTTATACCAAACTGAAATCCTTCATTGTAAAAACGGGGAACTAAATTTGGATTTGCTCCATCTTTCATATCATTCAAACCTGCAAAATATCTACCATAAATCTGCACTTTCTCATTCGGAAATAATTCCAACCCAAAAGTTGCAGCTGTACTAAACGACTGAAAATTTCTTTTAAAATAACGTTGTGTATTATCATTCTTCAATGAATTGTTGAAATCCAGTTGAGGCCCAAATAATACTGCTAATTTTTCACCTGCTTTCACTTTAAAAAGCATAGGAAATGACTGATACTGTATCGTTCCGGCAAATTGCTTAACTACACCCGTTTCAGATTTCAATGCGTATTTCAATACCGAAAACTGAGCTTGGGGTTCGAAGGAAATTGCATCACTAATTGGAATATTCAGCCATGCACCACCCGCAAATCCAAAACCGAATTTATAGTCTACAGATGCTACATATGATCCATCTGTAACTCGAAACTGCGATAAATTAAACGCTCCTAACAAACCTCCGGATACTGAATAACGGGGTTTAGGTGCTTTCTTTGCATTGTTTTGTGCTTGTATTTGAACGGCAGTTGCCGCTATCATTACAACCAATAACAGTCGTTTAAACATAGGTATTTTATTTTATTTCCACGTAAAGGTACAAAATTGAATGAAAGCTTAAACAAAATGTACCATTCAATTTAAAAATTCATAGAAAATTAGCTTTTACCAAGAGATTGTCTGGGTTCCCGGATGTAATTCCATTCGCTTTGAACCCCATTTCATTTGACCACTAACCCCCGTTGGTAATTCAACACTGCCTTTCACTCCTCCCCCCGAAGTTCTAACAAAGGAAACACGAATCCAGCCCATCGGATGGGGAATTGCTCCGTTAACTTGGGTTAATTCTCCCAGGTGTGGTTCAATAACTACCTTCCTAAACCCGGGAGCAGATGGTTTTACCCCACAAATTGTTGCTAAAAAATCATAATTGGGGCTGGAGCTCCAGGCATGACAATCGGAGCGCGTTGGGTCGGGATTTTCTGCAAATGTAGTAAGCCCATTGGCAATCATATCGCGCCATGGTTTCAACTGACTATAATACAAATCTCCCATACCGGCTTTTTGTAATGCCAGATTTAAGTAAAAGCGATAGTAAAAAGTTGCCTTGCTAAGCGTATTATCTGTTAATACTTTTTGCATCACCCCGGGTGCCTGCTGCGCGGGGATGGACCCTGCCAATACACCCATGATGTTTGCGTGCTGACTAAATGATTTTTTTTCGGGAGTATTCGCCATCAGTCCTTTGGTTACATCAAAACAATTCGAATAAACCCCTTTACGGAGCTGATTGGCCATTGTAAGATATTTTTGAGCAATTGTATTTTGTTTAAAATAAGAAAACAATGCAGCTGCCTGCTCAAGAGTATAAACATATTGTAACGTGACTATACTTGAATTTCCATCAGTAGCTCCCGGTGGAGTTCCGGATGGGAAACTAAGATCCCAATCTGTAAAATTCCACCATTTCATCGGTCCTAGCATAGAACGCTTTGGATCTATCTTTTTCTCATACCAATCTAAAATTGCCATAATAGGAATCAGAAATGGTTCAAGAAAAGCTGAATCATTTCTATACATCATATAGTCATGCAACATGCTTATCCAGTAGAGTGAAAATGGAGGAATAACTTGCAAACGGTTACTTGGGTATCTGCCCTGTGTTAATCCTTCGGGTACACGGGAATGATAAAAATCGAGTATGGCTTTTCTCATCAAACGGTCATCGCCACTTACATATAAGGAAATCAAAGACTGAATTCGGGTGTCACCTTCATACTGAAGTTGTTCATAGTAAGGACAGTCAAAATAGGTTTCCCCGGCGCATAACAAAGCAGTTCGCCAACCTACCTTCCAGATATCCTGCAAACTTTTATCGTTGCTACTAAAAGTGGCTCGTTCCTCAAAGGGATAACCGGTAGCTTGTCCATAGAAGTCTGTCAACATAAGGGGTTCATTCCCGGTTACAATATCCAGTTGAATAAATCGATAGGTTCTTATCCAAAGTGGGCGAAAAGTTCTGTCCTTACCATCGGTTACCCATACGTCATAATTTCCGATTATTTGTTTACCTGTAATTTCATTACGATTTCCTTTTTCTCCCGCGGCATTCACCAACGCTTCGGCATAGGTAACTCTAATGCTAGCGCCTGAACCATACTTAACCCGCAACTCGGGGTAAGCCACTGTATTTTCACCCAGATCAAATAAAATGGAAGTAGTGGTATTGGCTGGTATTGATAAAGGGTGAATTTCATCAAGCAATATATTTTGCTTCTTCCCATCCACTCTGCATATTTGAGTTATGTTTTTTCGTCGTTCATACATAGCCGGAATGATACTTGGCTGTAGCGTCCAGAGATTATCCGTTCCATGTTGAAATGAGGAAGGGCCTGTTACAACTATTGCCGATTTCCACTGCTGATCATTAAAGGAAACCTGTTCCCATCCCCATGGATACTTATCAGCACGAACACTATCTCCCGGTCCAATTACCATATACGTTCTCAACCGACTGCCATTATCAACTGAACAAGGATAGTAAGCTTCATTGCGAATTACTTTCCATCCTGAATTGGTATTCACTGCTTTTTCTGCATCGGTATTACCCTGTAATAGGAAACCGGTTTGTTGAGAGATTTGAGCAACGGGTGCAAGGGTTCCCATGTTCCAAACCAATGCAGCAATACAATTTTTTCCAGGTTTTAGGTAAGGGGCTATGTCAAGGGTAGCATAATACCAGTTATACAAATCACCACGTGCGGGTCCAGAAGATACCGGAATACCATTCACGAATAAACGATACCGGTTATCGGCAGTTACATGCACTACAAAATTGGCTGGATTAGTTTCTATTGAAAATTCTTTGCGAAAATGATATACACCATATTCACGTTGTGGGGAGGCCGGACAAGTTATCCATCGTGCCGACCATTTGTTATTCAATAAGGCAGGATTAATCAGATCAGCTGATTGAGCTTCACTAGAGTAGGGCATACAAAACAGCAAAAAGCAAAACCCAATCAAACAGCTAACAGCAAAGTGTTTTTGTAAAATTCGAATCATTCGGAAAATTTTATTTTTTGAAATACAAATCTTGATACAGCCAGCATATTTTTTATTTTTTTGCTACCGGTCGAAATGAAAAGGATTGTCCACCTACAGACAGTTCATACATCAACCCGGCTTTTTGCTGAACAAATACAATCATTCCATCAGTAAACTTAACATTAGCGGCTGCCCCTTTATCTACTGCTATCGCTGAAACTTCTGCGGAAAATTTGAGCTGACTCTTCCGAAATTTTTCCATTGCAGCACTGTTTTCAAAAAATATCACTTCTCTATATGCTTGTCCGCCAGCCTGCAAACCAATGGTGATTTGTTTCAAACTTGCCATTCCTACCAGCGCTCCTTTTTCATATACGGCACCATTTCCTAAAGCTCCTCCCACACCTAATCCACCCTTCCCTATATTCGGGAATATCACATATCCCCAGGAATTGGTGAACAGGGGTTCCATCCATTTATCTTTCTTTATAAATTCTATTCGTGCATTTTCGCTATCGGTTATGATCATCTGGTCACGGGAAGCTTTTTGTGCGGTGGCTATGTTTACTGCAAAGCATACTACCAACATAATCCAGCCCGTTTGCTTTTTCATTTTTTATTTTAAATATACCGAGAATTCTTCAAACCTTCCATTTGACATCGTCATACACAAATTGAATACTCGGTGATATGCCCAGGATTTATGTACCTGGTTGAACGAAAGCCAGTAAATTACATTTACAAATAATTGGTATGTGCTACTATAATGGCATCCGGGTAAGTAAAGAAGAATTCATACGACTGAAAAACCTCGAAGTGCAGGTAAAAGATTATGATTTGAATTGTGGAGTTATGAGTGGATTTGAATATGCCAACTGGCCGATATTGATTCCGGCTGCTGATGGAAAAAGTATTTCGCTCACATTTGCGCATTGGGAATTGATTCCCTCCTGGGTTATGAATCGCGAAGCACTTGCAGCAAGCAGAAAAAAATTTACTACCCTGAATGCAACTGCTGAAAAATTATTAGAAAGTCGTGTTTTTAAATCAGCTGCTTTACAACGTCGCTGTTTGGTTTTGTCGTCGGGATTTTTTGAATGGCGACACTGGGCACCGGCGGGGTCGAAAAAAGCATTCACTTACCCCTACCATATTACCGTTTCCCATCGGCCTTATTTTTTTATGGCAGGCATCTGGCAAGACTGGACAGATCGGGAAACCGGAGAAACCTTTCCTACTTTCGCCATTGTAACCACTGCTGCGAATGTGCTGATGGAGCAGGTACACAATACAAAAAAAAGAATGCCGGTTATTCTTCCGGAGGAGGAGGCCTTTCAATGGATACAGCCCAACCTGAGCGAAGCACAAATCAGTCAATTGGCACATTTTTCTATAGACAGTCATTTATTATCAGCCACGCCTATCCGAAAAGATTTTCGAACTGCACCCGATCCAACGGAGCCTTATCAGTATGCCGATTTACCTAGTCTATCAACGGATTAAAATCCGTTGTTTGAATGTGTGTGAGTTGCGCCAATTTGTTACTAGTCTGTTTTAGGCCGGGAGTAAAATTTAGCTCAGACTACAGCCATATTTTTATTCTATTTTGCTAAATATTTTAGTATTTTGTGCCCTTGGAATGGCTTTTTACGATACCGTATGACCGAAAATTTATCCGATTGAAAGCCCGCCTGATTTATATGTCGGATCAGGTGGAACGGGTAATGGTAATTGGACGAAATCGTTCAATAGTATTGCAAAGCAACCGGCCGATGCTAGAGAATAAGGGACTGAAGAATAAGCGCATCCAATGGAAGATTACAGAAGGCACCCTGCACAATTCTAAAGTATTACAAAGCATCCTGCTAACACTGGAAAAACATTTGAAAAATAATAGTCCTACTCCACCCCCTCCCGGCTGATGGGTGAGTATGTATATTTGCATCCCATGGGACAAAAAAAACTGATTCGGTTTGAAGCGATCCGGCAATTTGAGAATGTGCTGGAATATCCGCAAAACATGCGGGGAGAATGGCAGCATTTTTTTGGTAATGATGCCCCTATTACACTTGAACTGGCATGCGGGAAAGGTGAATATGCAGTGGGATTAGGCAGGTTACATCCGGAGGAAAATTTTATTGGAATTGATATCAAGGGGAACCGGATTTGGCGGGGTGCTAAAACAGCACTGGATGAAAAATTAACCAATGTGGCATTCATTCGTTCTTCCATAGATAAAGTAACCGATTACTTCTCACCCGGAGCAATTTCAGCAATCTGGATTACTTTCCCCGACCCACAACTGCGCGGATCGAGATCGAAAAAAAGATTAACTCATCCCCGTTTTTTGCGGTTATATCAACAAATACTTAAACCGGGCGGTTTGGTACACCTAAAAACGGATAGTCCGGTTTTATACGAGTTTACCCGAATAGTGATTAACTTATTTGAACTTTCTTTGTTATGTAGTACCAACGACCTTTATGCCGAAAAAGAAGTGAGTCCGGAATTACAAATCAAAACCCATTATGAAGGTTTGGATATAGCGGGAAGTAATCGGATTCACTACCTGTGTTTTAAGATTGACCAAGCCTTACCGGCAGAGAAGGATCTAATACTTAAACAAATATTTTGTGAGTCAACAACTGATTGAGGGGGTACATTTTTATTACGACGATAGTGGCTTGATGGTATTTACCAGCGTTTACCACTTAGAAAAAGGCTACTGCTGCGGAAACGGTTGCAGACATTGTCCGTTCGATTTTGTAAACGTACCCGAACCGAGAAAATCGATGCTGAAAAATAATCAGCAGGAGATGCGGGATGCGAGTTGATGAATCTTTACCTTACTCCTTTACTTGAAAAAGAAAGTTACCATAGAGCAACCTCGTTCGGTTTTACCAAGTGGTAAAGCTGAAAATGATTTCTTTACCCGAGTATACGAAGTAGTACGGCTGATTCCCAAAGGAAGGGTAACTTCTTATGGTGCAATTGCCCGGTTTTTAGGTAGTGGTAGCAGTGCCCGAATGGTAGGATGGGCCATGAATGCTTCTCACCACCAGCATCCATCGGTTCCGGCACATAGAGTTGTAAACCGGAACGGACAACTTTCCGGTAAAATGCATTTTGGTAATCCGGATGAAATGGAGCGACTACTGCAAAAAGAAAAAATACAGGTAGTACAGGATACGATTGTTGATTTTCAACACCACTTTTGGGATCCCGCTAAGGAAATTGAATTTCTATAGTCTGTATCAATTAGCGATAATAAGGATGAATCATCCAGTATACAATGGGTCCGGTTACAGCAACATACAACCACAGGGGCCAGGTTATTTTGGCTAATCTTTTATGCACTGCGTATTCGGCTGTTAATGCACGATAAGCAGTAAAAAGAATAAATGGCAAAATGATTGCTGCCAAAAAAATATGCGTAATGAGGATAATAAAATAAATGAGCCTGGTAGATCCCACTGCCTGTAATTCTTCTTCACTTACTATACCATCATGGTTGCCATCTCCGAACTTAGCTTCCCCTGCCAGTAAGTGATGGGCAATATAAGATACCAGAAAAACAACCGACAATACCAGGGCTGCTAACATCAGTTGCTTGTGAAGTTTATACTGACAGGTTTTCACAGCCCATAAAGCGGCAACGAGTAAAACAGCAATCAATGCGTTGATAAATGCGTTGGCAGTAGCAAAAATATGTACATCAAAACCCGGTTGCACATCTAACTGAATTTTTCCCAGGAGCACAACTACCGAAAAAACTACCACTGAAAATATTCCAATCAGCCAATAAGCTTTTTGATCGTTTTTTGTAAGAGAAGCCGGAAGCATGGGATTATGAATTAGGGGTTGATTGATCAATTTTTTGTCGCGACCGCATAAATACCACAAAAAATATCACGAGGCAAATTATGATGAGCCACAACCAGCTTAAACTAAGTATTTGGGTAAACAATTCACTTTTTTGGGTTCGGTCTTTTTCTAACATCAACAACCCTATATCCTTGGCCAGTTTCGACATTGCAACCGAATCCAGTCCGTTATAGTATCCTCTAACCTTATAATGCTTATCTATCAAAACAAAACGGCTGGTATGAACAAAATCGGGTGTAATAGGCTCATCGCTAAACTTATCAACCTTTAATTCATCGAAGGCGAAATCATATATCTTTTTACGATCACCTGTTAATAACCACCAGTTATCGTGATTAACACCAAACCGATCCGCATATGCTTTTAAGGCGGATGCGGTATCGTGTTCAGGATCTACAGAAAAAGAAAGAAACTGAACGATAGAACTATCTACTTTCTTGCGGGTATTCCCCCCTTTAAGAAATGATTGCTGCAAGAGTGCCATATTTGCTGTAAGGCGCGGGCAAATTCCCCTGCAGCTGGTAAAGAAAAAGTCGGCAACAATTATCTTTCCGGGTCGGTCGTATAAACTAACGGTATCTCCTAATTGATTTACTAAGCGGATATTGGCGGTAGTATGCCAAACCGAATCATTGATAATTTTTCCTTTTTCTATTTTCGTAACCACAGTATCCAGCAAATAATGCCTAGGCATATCTACTGCCCGCTCACTAAAGGATTGTAATATTAAATAGGAGCCTATTGGCAGCAATAAAGCAAGTGATAAACCAAGTAATGCCCTTTTATTCATAGTGTATATATAAAAAACCACCGCCTAAAGCGATGGTGTTATTATTTAAGGCTATCAATCCATTAATGTTTTTCTTCGGCGGGCTTAGCATGTTCATCTTCTGTTGCATGCTTCCCTTCATTATGCTCTTTCTTTTCTACTTTAATAGTGCTTTGCTCTTTGTAGTGAGGATCATATGTATTCCGAAGATGTTTAAATGAATTACCATCATATAAAAATGCGATGATAAACCAGATAAACAATGCAAGAGGAACTACAATCGTCATGATTAGGTTTTTGATTTCATGCTTCAGGTGCATGAAATACGCTACGATATAAAAAGCTTTCACCATCATCAAAATAACGATAGCACCTTTCACCGCTAAACGCAGGCTGCTTTCCAGTGGCATTCCCATCATCCAAAAACCTAATCCTAATTCTACAATGGTTAATATGGTAAGTATAATAGTTACTTTCCAAATTTCTTTTGTACCCCCACCTTCATGCTGTTCTGTATGTGTATGTTCCATAAATACGATTATATGCTACAATAAAAGTTGAAAAAATTAAATCAAATAGAAACAGGTAAATACGAATACCCAAACCAAGTCTACAAAGTGCCAATATAAACCAGCTTTCTCAATCATCAGGTAATGACCACGCTGTTCGAATTTATCGGTAAGCGTCATAATCAGCATGATGATATTGATTATTACACCGGAGAAAACGTGAAATCCATGGAAGCCAGTAATCGTAAAGAAGTAGTTGGTAAAGTTGGTAGATGAGGCTGTTCCATCATGATTCAGGAAAGGATTGCTACCCCACCAGGCACCTTCATGATAGAGGTGGTTCCATTCCCAGGCTTGACAACCCAGGAACATAGCTCCTCCGATGATGGTCATGATCATGTACCTAACAACCCCTTTCTTATCCATGTTATGTCCGGCATGAACAGCCAGTACCATGGTAACGGAACTGATAATGAGAATGAAGGTCATGATACTTACAAACACGAGTGGTGCATGTACTCCTTCCGGAGCAAAAGGGAAACTTTTAAATACTTCATTGGGGTCGGGCCAGCCATTTGAAGAGAAGCGAATAGTTCCGTAAGAAATCAAAAAAGCTCCAAAAGTGAAGGCGTCACTCATGAGGAAATACCACATCATGAGTTTTCCGTATTCTACATTAAATGGACTCTTTCCTCCGCTCCACAATTTAGTGGGTGTTACTGTTGCTGTTGATGACATGTGACTGAGTAAAATTTCGGTACAAATTTATTGTGAGTTGTTCAAAAAAGGGCAATAATAGTCAACTTTTTCTTCCACTAACCTACGAAATGATAAAAGATGAATAAATAAATCCATAATACATCTACAAAATGCCAGTAAATGGTAGTTAATTCAATGGGAAGGGGGCTATAATTCTTTCGTTTTGCACTATAAGCCTGAAAAAGTATAACGCCAATAGCAACCACCCCGCCCAACACATGCAACATATGCATTCCGGTAATTACAAGCAAATAGGAGGCAGCAGAATTACTTTTTTTGCCAATTAATGCGATTCCCTGAGACTCCAGTCCATTAAAGCCAACATATTGGCAAATAATAAATATCAATCCTAGTATTGCAGTTATTGTAATTAATTGACGATAACGCAGCATTTCTCTGGATTTGAACGATTTACCGGCTAAGTGGAGGGTAAAGCTGCTGAGAATAATTACAAAAGTGCTTAGCCAGAAAATACCTGGAAGCTTGAACTTTAGAAAACTTCCCTCATTCATTTTCACAATATACGCACTGGTAAATCCGGCAAACATCATAATGATGCTGGCCATAGCTACCCATAGCGTAAATTTTTGAGGGCGAATTCGGGATGATTCGGAACGTTGGGTACTCATTTGCTACAATTTACTTTCAATGAATTTTATCTGCCAATAATGAAAGCAACACTACCGGCAAATAGATATAACTACTAAACATAACTCTTCTTGCTGCAGGAACATCCATTTCGCGATATAATCTCCAGCTTTGCCATACCATGAATAGATTTGCTGCTACCAAAATCCATTTACTTACTTCACCGGTTAATCCAAAGTAATTAGGCAATAACCCCACCGGTATCATTAAAACGGAATACATAATTGCCTGCATTGCTGTAAATCTTGTGGGGCCTTTATCGGCGGGTAACAATTTAAAACCTGCCTTACTGTAATCGGCATGAGCAACCCAGGCAATTGCCCAAAAGTGCGGAAATTGCCACAAAAACTGAATGGCAAATAATATCCAACCGCCGGCATTGCTAAAAGTTTTTTCTCCAGCCACTACTGATGCAAAGGGACTAATTGTATTAGTTGCCGCCACCCATCCAATCAAGCAGGGAAGTGCTCCAGGAAATGCACCCACTAAAACTGCAATTGAATTCACTTTTTTTAATGGGGTATAAATGAATGCATATAAAAATAAACTAAAAGCAGAGAGCAATGCTGCACTCCAGTTAAATGTACTATCAGCATCATGGAAAAAATTACCTATCATCCAAACTCCCAAAATTCCCGAAACTGCGGCAAATACATAAGCTTCCTGCTGACTGATTCTGCCGGAAGCTACAGGACGAGATGCAGTTCGCTTCATTACTGCATCAGTATCTTTTTCTACTGCCTGATTAATTGCATTGGCACTTCCTGTAATAAGCATGCCAGCCAAAAATAAAATCCCAATCATCGGCCAGTTGAAATGAATGATATTGGGAGCCAGTAAATAACAAATAACACAAGAGAAAACTACCGTAAAACTGAGCGTAAATTTCGTTAGCTGAAAATAGTCTTTCGCCTTACCGGATAATGAAGGTGCCTGTTGATTGATTGGTTGGTGTTCGTTCATGTAACAGTCGTGTATTCCTTTAAGCGAATGAGGAGAAACAAGCTATTGTATATTACAACAACAGCAAATAGTTTTCGTTTTTTACAACAATGCTCCCGTTTTTTCGGGAGCATTGATTTGAATCATTTCAACTGAAACTTATTTCAGCAATGGGATGATGCTATTATCAATGGTGACTTTCATCATCTCCCACCGGTGTGGTTTGCTGAATAAATTCTTTTCCATCTTTACCATAATCATATGCCCAGCGATGAACTTCAGGTATTTCTCCGGGCCAGTTACCATGACCTGGACGTAAGGGAGTAGTCCACTCCAGTGTAGTAGCGCCCCATGGGTTCAGACTGGTAACTTTTCTTCCTTTGAAGATAGAATAGAAAAAGTTGATCAGGAATAACAATTGAGCTGCGAAAACAATCATGGCAACGGTGCTGATAAACCGGTTTAGTTCAGCAAATTGCTTAAAGCTTTCCCAGATGCTATAATCGTAATAACGACGAGGCATACCGGCTAACCCTTCATAGTGCATAGGCCAGAAAATCAGATAAGCCCCAGCTATGGTAATCCAAAAATGCATATAGCCGAGTGTATTATTCATGTAACGCCCATACATTTTGGGATACCAGTGGTAAATACCGGCAAACATTCCAAACATGGAGGCAACACCCATTACGATGTGGAAGTGTGCAATAACAAAATAAGTGTCATGCAGATGAATATCCAATGCAGAGTTTCCTAACCAGATACCGGTTAATCCACCTGAAATAAATAAGCTTACAAAGCCAATAGCAAACATCATACCCGGAGTGAAACGGATATTACCTCTCCAGAGTGTAGTTAACCAGTTAAATACTTTAATGGCAGATGGAACAGCAATTAACAAGGTTAATAATACAAAGATGGATCCGAGTAAAGGATTCAATCCAGTTACAAACATATGGTGTGCCCATACCAGGAATGCCAAGATTGCGATTGCAAACAGAGAACCAATCATTGCAATGTATCCAAAAATGGGTTTACGAGAGTTTACAGATAAAATTTCGGAAACCATTCCCATTGCAGGTAATAGGATGATATATACTTCGGGGTGACCCAGGAACCAGAATAAGTGTTGGAACAGGATAGCACTTCCACCTTCATTTGGTAATGCACCAACGCCATTTACAAAAATATCAGATAGATAGAAACTGGTTCCAAAGTTTCGATCGAAAATCAACAGGATAAAACCAGACAACAATACTGGAAATGAAAGTACACCTAATACAGCTGTAAAGAATAATGCCCAGATAGTTAGCGGTAAGCGCGTCATGCTCATACCCTTTGTACGCATATTCAAAATGGTTGCGATATAGTTCAAACCACCTAATAAAGATGACACTACAAACAATGCCATTGAAATGATCCAGAGGTCCATACCTGTTTTAGATCCAGGGGATGCATCACCCAAAGCACTCAATGGAGGATAGGCTGTCCATCCGCCACTAAAAGGCCCGGTTTCAACAAACAGGGAAGATAACATTACTACGCTGGCGATGAAAAAGAACCAGTAACTCAACATATTCAAGAAAGGGGATGCCATGTCTCTGGCTCCAACCTGAAGTGGAATGAGGAAGTTGGCAAAGGTTCCGCTCAAACCTGCTGTTAATACGAAGAATACCAACACGGTACCGTGCGTAGTAACGAGTGCATAATATGCTTCGGGGGTAATATGACCACCTTTGGCCCATTTACCCAAAATTGTTTCTAACCAAGGGAAAGTTGCATCCGGATATCCCAGTTGCAAACGGAATAATACGCTCATCAATCCACCCAAAACAGCCCAAAACATTCCGGTAATGAGAAACTGTTTTGCAATCATTTTGTGATCCTGACTAAACACATACTTGGTAATGAAGGTGTCATGGTGTTCGTGATGTTCGTGATGACCATGGTCTTCGTGGGATGTTACCACTCCTGCTGCGTGTGTTTCCACTTCGTGACTCATACTGTTTGCTTTATTTAGTTACTTTATTAAAGTGCCTATTAACTGAATTACATTGTCTTTTCTTTCTTAGGTGCTACTGCCATTCCTATTACCGGTTTGGTAGTATCTGCAGCAGGAGCTGCAGATGGATCTTTGTCGGGGAAGTTCACCAGATACTGAGGCTTTTGTTTTGCCATCCACATATCAAATTCTTCCTGTTCAACCACTTCAATAACTCCTCTCATAGAATAGTGCCCATTGCCACACATCTGATCGCAACTGATTTCATAAACGAAATTGGGGTTACCAGTAATTTCTTTCATCTCCTTGGTAGTATACTTTGGAGTAAACCACATGGTAGTTGGAATACCTGGAACTGCATCCATTTTCATTCGGAAATGAGTTAATCCAACATCATGTATAACGTCACGGGATCCAATTACCAACTTTACAGGTTTACCTTTTACCAGGTATAAGGTTTGTTCGGTAACCACATCATCATGGCTCAGTTGATCGTCCCAAATTATACCCAATGTATTAGTTGCTGCGTCAATATTTTTGAAATATTTTTTTCCAAAAGCGGCATCTTTACCCGGATAGCGATAAATCCATCCAAATTGCTTTCCGGTAATTTCAACTACCATTGCTTCCTTAGGAGGTTCACCTGTAAATAAAAACCAGTTTCTCAAACCTACCACCACCAGTACCGTTAACACAATCGCTGGAATGATGGTCCAGATAAATTCTAACTTGTTGTTATGTGGATAGTAGTAAACTTTTCCCTCATCGTTCTGCTGATATTTATATGCAAATGCAAATAATATAACCTGAGTAATGATAAATACAAACCCGGTAACTGCGATCGTAATCCACATCATTGAATCTACTCTGGCTCCTTCAACACTGGCAGCATCATGAACCAGTAAGGTTTTACCGTAATACAGATCATTACAATACCAAACACCAATTAAACCCAGTACTAAAAAGGCTATCATGAGGGCAGCGTTGATCTTGTTACTTTGACGTAACCCTTTCCCTTCTCCTCTCAGCACCGTTACGTATTCACTCGCTTTCGCAATTTGAAAAATAACGATAAAGATGAGAGCTATTACCGCGATGGTTAAAAAAATACTCATATTCTATTCAGTTAATACTTTGGAGATTTTATCTAATAAATTATACCTGATGGATAATACTTTCTTTGAGGAAAGGGTGATACTTTGGAATCAGCGGCTTCGAAGCCAACGATCTGCTTACAAAGAAAATCATACATCCAACAAAAAACGCGAGAATACCAAAATCCATCCATCCTAATGTTACATGTTCTTTAGAAAGACTGCCCATTACCATTTGATAAAAATCTATCCAATGCCCAAAGATGATTAATACTGCCATAAAAGTTACCAATGTGTAATTTCTCTTGGCAGAACGCTTCATTAGAATCAACAAAGGACATATAAAATTGATAATCAGGTTTAAAAAGAAAATTCCTTTATAAGGTCCTTGAACACGATGTTTGAAGTAAACTGTTTCTTCAGGAATATTTGCATACCAAATCAACATGTACTGAGAGAACCACAGATACGTCCAAAACACAGAGAATGCAAACATAAACTTACCAATATCGTGCAAGTGTTCCTGATTAGTTAGCTCGAGATATCCTTTGTTCTTCAGATAAATAACCCAAAGCGCAACGAGACTCATACCGGATACAAACGAACTAGCAAATGTGTACCAGCTATACATAGTAGAGTACCAGTGCGCATCAATACTCATCATCCATAACCAGGGTACAGTCGAGCCCACTGTTAAGGCAAACCAAACAGTAAATAAGGCTGCCCGAATTGTTCCTCTGTAAATAAATTTAGCTCCGGATTCATTATCCATGGGCGATTCATCTGCTTCCCTACTAATCTGACGCATTCTCCAGCCCAACAAGCTCCACAATCCAATAGTAAGGGTTGTCCAGATTACAAAGAAAGTTGGATTTAAGAATCCGGTCTTTCCTTTCAAAATAGGATCATTCGCAACAGCTTCTGTATCTAACCAATGATAAATATGGTGCTTGTGGCCCAATACAACATACATTAGAACTGCAAAAGTTATTGTTCCAAAGATGGGAACCATTGTTGAGATAGCTTCTGGAATTCGGCGAAATGATTGCTGCCAGCCACCCATAGCCAATGTGGTAACACAAATGAAAAACATACTGGCATTACAAATGAGTGTCCAGAAAATGGTATTATACATTAAAGTACCCCAGAAATGCGTTTGTTCATGCTCATCGGCACTGAATCCTTTGGTAAACATACCATAGAACAGGGCTGCTCCTCCAATACCGATCAAAGCAAGTGACCATGTTTTCATCTTTCCGGGTATCTCAAATTGGTCTCTGATAGATGCCATTGTAAATCTTTTATACTGTTATTTCATTTGCCTTTTCAGGCAGAACTTTCTGTTTTATTTTTTTGCTGTGGTATCAGCTGCTGCCGTTGCGGTAGCTTTTCCTTCCAGTTGTTTTTCTTTAATGTATCTGATAACCATCCAACGTTGTTTTCTGGAAAGCTGAGAAGCATATGACCCCATCAGGTTTTTACCATAAGCAACAGAATAGAACATCTGACCTTCCGGCATTGCTTCATATTTTGCATCTCCTACCAAAGTAGCGGGCTTTGCAGGATAGGGTCCGGTACCATCTTTATACAACGGCCCATTCCCTTTTAAATTTGCGCCATGACATATACCACAATTTACCAGGTATAATCTTTCGGCTTCCTTAGTTTCTGAAGGAGTCATAGCCGTAATGGGATTAACCACTGCTTTTGAAGCAATATAGTTGGTAGTATCCCCTGCAGCATCTTTAGCAATATGGAAGGGAAGTTCTTCATCACGTGCGATGGTACCTTCAACAGGGCGATTTGTATAGTTGATTTGCTTCTCCGCTAAATTACTATGATCGGAATAAGACTCATAGGCACGGCTATATGCCATATCTGGCATATAAACTGAGCCAGGCTTGCGTTTTACATCGCTGCAGGAAGCTAACACTGTAGCGGAAGCTAACAACAGAAATACAGATACTTTATTCATCTTTTAATTATTCTGGATTAAGCAACTACCGGGTTGCTGTTTTCAAATGTTGTTTCGTCTTTATCATAAGTACCCAGCCACCATCCGGTTTCTGCAACCTGCACGTTGGTTTCTACCGCGCCGGAAGCACTTAAAAATGACTGTAAGTCGTCTGTATTGGTTTTGTCGGTACACTCAATTACCATTACAAATAAATCATCGGTTGCACGAGCATGGAAGTGATGCTTTTTTACAAAGGGTGCTAACTGGCAGAGATAACAAAAAGTAAGCACCATTCCTACTGCTGCAAACAATACAGTTAACTCAAAAGTAATCGGAATCCAGGCAGGCAAAGAGAAGTGGGGCTTACCTCCAAAATTCAATGGCCAGTCTTTCACCAAAATCCAACTGATACTTCCCAATGCGGTGGATGTTCCTGTAATGCCATAGATAAATCCGGCAGTGTGCAGACTCGTTTCGCGTAAACCCATCGCATGATCTAATCCATGCACCGCAAATGGGGTGTACACATCGTGAATCTTGTATCCGGCAGTGCGAACTTTTTTCACTGCTGGAAATAATACCGCTTCATCATCAAAGCAACCTACAACGAATTTCTTTTTTGCCATACCCTTATTCCCTTTCAGGAAATTTAGTTGTTAAATGAATTAATGTGCATGTGCATTGTCATGGATGAAATTGTCGAGTGGTTGACCTTCAATTTTATCCATATTATTTTTAAATCCTTCTCCCGAAGTTTTCAATACATACTTAATTTCTGCAACCGCAATTACCGGGAAGTATTTGGCGAACAGGAAGAAGCAAGTAAAGAACAATCCAAATGTTCCCATGTAGAAGCCAATTTCCCAAATGGTAGGACTATAATAAACCGACCAGCTGGAAGGCAGGTAATCGCGATACAAGGAAGTAACAATGATTACAAAACGCTCGAACCACATACCAATATTTACAATCACGCTCATGAAGAATGTAACAAAAACGTTTCTTCTCATTTTGCGGAACCAGAAAATTTGCGGACTCAATACGTTACAAGCCATCATACCCCAGTAGCTCCATCCATACGGACTAAACAAATATGCACGGCTATACCAGAAAGTATATCCCTCATATTTATTTTGGCTATACCAACCCATGAACAACTCGGTTAAATAAGCTATACCAACGATGGATCCGGTTAATACAATAATCTTATTCATTGCCTCGATGTGACCGAGGGTGATATATTCTTCCATGTTAAACACCTTACGGATAATCACCATCAAGGATTGCACCATGGCAAAACCTGAGAAGATGGCACCCGCAACGAAGTAAGGAGGAAAGATAGTTGTGTGCCAACCCGGTACAACCGAAGTGGCAAAGTCGAAAGATACGATTGTGTGTACCGATAATACCAGAGGAGTACTTAAACCAGCCAATACTAATGAAAGGCTTTCATGACGCTGCCAGTGTTTAGTAGAACCAGTCCAACCAAAAGAAGCAATCCCATATAATTTTTTACGAAGCTTGGTAAATGCTCGGTCTCTAACAGTGGCCAAATCCGGTATCAAACCGCTGTACCAGAAAAGCAATGACACAGTAAAATAGGTTGAGATAGCGAATACATCCCACAACAAAGGCGAATTAAAGTTAACCCAAAGTGGACCGCGGGTATTGGGATAAGGCAATACGAAGAAAGCCATCCAAACCCTACCCATGTGCCAGATAGGAAACTGACCGGCACACATTACCGCAAAAATGGTCATGGCCTCAGCAGCACGGTTTACACCCGTTCTCCATCCCTGACGGAACAATAACAAGATTGCAGAGATCAAAGTACCCGCGTGACCGATACCAACCCACCAAACGAAGTTGGTAATATCCCAACCCCATCCAATTGTTTTATTTAAGTTCCACTGACCAATACCGTAGGTAACATCCCGGTAAATGGCGTAAATACCAAACAGTAAAAGAGCTACGGCAATATAGAAACCAATATACCATAACTTACTTGGCTTGGCTTCAATAGGGCGAACAATGTCTTCCGTTACCTGGTGAAAGTCTTTGTTTCCCATCACCAATGGTTCCCTGAGCTGTGATTCGTACTTTAAATGCATCTCTACTTTTTTATTTTTCCGGGATGACCGATAGCCGATCATCTGATGGATATGTTTCTAGTATTCCGGTTATTATGCTTTTGTTTCTTCTTCCTCCAGGTTTCTAACTTTTGCCAGATAGCTTACATTAGGTAACACGTGCAGCTGCTCTAATACATAGAACTGGCGGTTCGGGTTTTCCTTTCTGGTAATGCTAATCGCACTATGCTGGTTATTGGCATTTCCAAACACGATTGCATTCGTAGGGCAAGCCTGCTGACAAGCAACTTTCAGGTCGCTGTCTTCTAAAGGACGACTATCTTTTTTAGCTTTCAGTTTGCTCTCCTGCAAACGCTGAACACAGAATGAACATTTTTCTATTACCCCTCTGGAACGAACCGTAACATCTGGATTCAATACCATGCGGGTAAGATCATCATTCATATCCAACACTACATCGTTTACTATGCCTACCTGATTATTACCAAAGCTATCTGCTCCTGTATAATCTGCCCAGTTGAAACGACGAACTTTGTAAGGACAGTTATTTGCGCAATAACGGGTTCCGATACAACGATTGTAAGTCATTTGATTGAGCCCTTCACTACTATGGTTGGTAGCGGCTACCGGACAAACGTTTTCACAGGGTGCATTGTCGCAGTGCTGACACATCATTGGCTGGAATACCACATTCGGATTATCCATATCACCGCTGAAATAGCGATCGATACGAAGCCAGTGCATTTCATGTCCGCGTAACACCTCAGGTTTACCTACAACAGAAACGTTATTTTCAGCATTACAAGCTACAACACAGGCTCCACAACCGTTACATGCATTGAGGTCTACGTTCATACCCCAACGAATTCCCGGGCGATCGTATACTGGATAAATAGTCCCTTGTTTTTCGAAATTTTCCAAACCACCCCATGGAGCCAACTCTTCTTCTCGTTCTTCACGAATCTCAGTAGGATGCTTTTTATATTCAGCAAGTGTAAGCTCTTTCATTACCTCTGTACGATTACCTTGCTTGGTATCGTAACGGCTATGCGTTTGAGTAAGCGCCACCGGATAAGTATCATTGGTAAGGGTAATTTCAACTTTTCCCTGTGTAAAGCTAACTGCGTTGCCGTAGAAGCTGCTTAATGGATAAGCATTTTTACCAGTACCTACAACCGATTTACCCAACTTTTCAGTTCTACCATAACCAACCGCAATACCAATCGTATTTGGATGTGTTCCCGGAATGATGAGTGCAGGTAGTTCAACGGACTGACCATTACAAGTAACTTTTACCACTTTTTTAGGTGGATTTACTTCGTACGCATCGGCTTGTCCGTTATCATTTAAATCTATTTTCAATAAAGTGCGGGCAAGAGCTGGAGAAACAATCACATAGTTATCCCAGGTTGCACGGGTTACCGGATCGGGCAATTCCTGTAACCAGGGATTTGCAGCTCCTTGTCCGGCACCAATTCCAACTTTCTCGTATAAAACCAACTCAATAGGCTCATCTTTTTTAGCTGCCGCAATAGCTGTAATGGCTGCAGTAACGGACGCTCCAGTAAATGCGGCACCACTAACAACAGGAGTGGCAGGATTTAACACACCATCCTGCAAGGTTTTATCCCAACCGGATTCACCACCCAGTTTAGCAGACCAATATCCCTTCAGGAAGCTTAGATAATCGTTTGTAGCACCCGACCATTTCAATAAGCTATCCTGCCATTGACGTGTTTTGAAAAGCGGATAGATAGTAGGTTGCATGAAAGAGAAATAACCTGTTTTCACTTCTGCATCTCCCCAACTTTCGAGAAAATGATGATCGGGAATTACATATTTACAAAGCTGTGCAGTTTCATCTAATTTACCGGCAAAAGAAACGGTTGTTTTAACCTTTTTCAAAGCCTCTGTAAAGGCTCCGGACTGTGGCCAGGTATAAGCAGGGTTTGCTCCATGAATCAACAAAGTTCCTACAGAGCCGGCCTTCATATCCTCAACCAATTTCGCCATATCAGCATCTATTCCCTGACGAACATTATAAGTAGTACCAAAATTGATAGTAGTACCAATAGCACCGATTGCCTGATTAATTGCATTTACCACAACTTGCACATGCATATCATTACTACCGCAAACCACTACTGAAGATCCCTTGGCGGCCAGTAATGCCTTCGCGGTTTTTTCGATAGCTTCTTTCAGTGATTTATCACCTACACCGGTTATTTCCTCACCATTTACTGCACTTAATAAGGCAACTGCCACTGCTCCGGTTTCGGAAGGGCGAATCAGGTGTTTTTCATCGGCATTAGAACCTGTAACGCTGGCAACGCTTTCAAAATGAATATGCTTACTCATTTCGGGCTTCTGCTCATTTATTTTTTTGCCGGCAGCGTACTGTCGAGCAAATTCAACCGGAGCCAACCAGGTACCGAGAAAATCGGCCTGCAGACTCACAATTACAGATGCTTTATCAAAATGATAAGCAGGAATAGCTTTTTTACCAAAACATGATTCGTTAGCCAGTAACATTCCTGTATATGAAACTGCATCATAGGTTACATGACGGCTTCCGGGATATTTAGCCAAGAATTGATTAATGGCTTCTTTAGTAGTTGGTGAAGTAATAGAACTGGTAAGGATTACAACCGGACCAGTAATCGAAGCAGCAATTTCTTTGTCAACTGCTTCGAAAGTAGCTTCTTGTCCGCCTATTAATGGAAAACGTAAACGGGCAGTATCATATAAATCGAGTACAGAAGCTTGAACGCGGGCCGAAGTACCATTTCCGGTAAGTGGGCTCAATTCATTTCCTTCAATTTTTATTGGACGACCATCGCGAACTTTCGCTAATACTGATACCACATCTCCATCCTGCACATAGGTTGTAGCATAATACTTTGAGATGCCTGGCACAACATCTTCCGGCTTATTGGCAAACGGAATTGCTTTTTTAACCGGAATCTCACAACTCGCAGCTACTGCAGCAGCGGCAGTAGAAAAGCCGAGGTATTTAAGAAAGTCTCTGCGGGGTGCTTTTGCATCCAGCAAACCGGTGTTTTCTTCCACTGCGGGCAGTTCTTCCCTGAATTCGTCCTTTACATCTTTGTTGTAAGCTGCAGACTGATTCAGCTCTCCGAAACTCTGCCAATGCTTTTTTTGCTCCATAATGTAAATCCCAGATCCCCGGGGGGATTGATTTAAAACCGTTACTTAATATATATACCTGTCAACTGAAAACTACCTTCCTTTGAAGGCAGCTGATTTCAGTATTAGTAATGACATTTTTGACACTCAGTACCACCAATTTTTTCTACTGTTACACCCTTTGTGCTATCCATTTTACCACTCTTCAAATCCTGGTGATATTTTTCATAAATACTATAGAATCCATTGTCTTTAAACTGCACTTTTGTTTCGCGGTGACAGTTTACACACCAACCCATACTGAGGTTGGAGAACTGCTTCACTTCGCCCATTTTTTGAATTTCACCATGGCAGGTTTGGCACTGAACCTGACCGGCTTTCACGTGCTGAGCGTGGTTAAAATACACATGGTCGGGTAAATTGTGGATGCGCACCCATTCAATTGGTTTTGCATTGGCTGCATCCCAGGGTTTTCCTTCAACAAATCCTGCATATTTATATAACTTCTTAATTTCAGCGGTACCATCTACTTCTTTCCCTTCTTCGGTATAAATTTTTTCACCTTTGTATTCATTAATCGCTTGGTGACAATTCATACAAACATTTACAGAAGGGATAGTAGCCTGTTTTCCTTGATATACTCCGATATGGCAGTACTGACAGTTAATTTGGTTAACGCCGGCGTGAACTTTGTGAGAATAGTAGATAGGTTGAACTGGTTGATAATCGGTGCTGCGGCCTAAGTTCATAGCACCTCGGGTTGTATAGTATCCCCCCACCAGAAATAAGATTATTGATAAGAAGGCGATATTGCTTTTATTTTTAAAGAAAGAAACGGGTTTTTCCGGATCAATTCCTTCGCGCTCATCCGCCATTTTTTTCAGATTGGAATTCACCTGTAATAAGGTGAGGGCAACTACTGCGAGAATCAGGGTAAGTACTCCGAATAATAATGTGTTGTCGCTATCTTCAGCCGGAGCTCCTGCAACAGCAGCACCTCCGGCAGGGGTAGCACCGGGTGCAGGAACTGTTTTGATATACCCTAAAATAGCATCAATCTCAGCATCGGTAAATGCTGGAAATTGATTCATCGCTACTTTATTGTACTCATTGTACAGGTTATTTGCGTAGGCATCACCTGTTTTCAGGAAAGCAGCACTATTGCGAATCCACGCATACAAGTTCTTTTTATTGGGCCAGCGATCCTCAACACCGGCCAATGCTGGACCTGTTAATTTTTTATGAACCTGATGACAGGAGGCACAATTTGTCTGGAAAAGCGCCTTTCCATCCTGGGCCTTCACTGAATTTCCGGGAAATAAACCGGCCATCACTAATAATATCGCACAGCAGAGTCGGGTAAACCGTTGAAAAGATAACATATGCACTAACGTGGTTCTTGGTGTAGAAAAAATTCCGTGAACGCCGCAAAAATATGACAGGATGCTGACAAAAGAGCAACGATTTAAATTTTTTTTTGCAGTTATTAAAACTGCTTTTCAACTCTTTACATACAGTTTTCCATAAAAAGGCAATAAATGCTTACTTTTTAAGATTTCGGGGTGAAGTTTCGGGTAGTATTGGTTTTTTAATTCAATTTTGCGGCATGCTACAAAAACTGCAGAAAAAGTGGGGTTTGAGTACCCGAACCTTTTGGATTGTGTTTATTGCTTTCGGGTTAACGGGCACTACTACAGCCATTTTAACTCGCTATGTAACGGGCTGGTTAGGGATGGATGCCAATAGTGAGTGGTATCTGCGATTAGGGGTGCGGATTTTTATGTTACTTTTTGGTTATCAGGTTATCTTGTTGGGATATGGGTTTCTGTTAGGCCAGTGGGCTTTTTTCTGGAAATATGAAGTAAAATTGTTGCGCAGGTTGAAAATTCTGCCTCCTGCCCCCCAAAAAACCGCTATTGCCATTTTTGCATCGGGATCAGGATCGAACGCATTAAAAATTATGCAATATTTCGAGCATCATCCTACCATAACCATCAGCTTAATCGTATGTAATAAACCAGGAGCAGGGGTTATTCATCATGCTGAAAAGTTGGGTGTACCGGTATTGTTGATTGAAAAAGAACGGTTTTTTAGCGGAGATGCATACATTGATATATTGCGGCAACATGGTATTTCTTTTGTTGTGTTGGCCGGATTTTTATGGAAAATTCCCGAATTATTAATTGATGCATTCCCCAATAGTATTGTAAATATTCATCCTGCCCTCTTACCTAAATTTGGGGGTAAAGGCATGTATGGAGAAAATGTTCACCGGGCTGTGCTTGAATCGGGCGCTACAGAAAGTGGTATAACCATTCATCGGGTAAATGAACATTTTGATGCCGGTGAAATTGTTTTTCAAGCAACCTGTGCAGTAACGGAAACCGACACCCCCCATACCTTGGCAATGAAAGTGCATACATTGGAACACACCCATTATGCGAGGGTGATTGAGCAATTGGTGCAAGCGGAAACAGCTAAGGCCTAGTATTGCAAAGTTTTTTTAGAAAAATCGGGGAAATGCTAAGTTTATCTTAATTTCCTGTTTCATCTATTCTAACCATCTAACGCATTGCAGTATGAAAAAAGTTTTTAGTTGCTTTTTGGCACTTGGTTTATTGATTTCCCTCCATGCGCAACCGCACTTACAACCCGCTTCCAGTGTGGAATCGGCCGGATTTTCTGCTCAGCGGCTCGATCGCATCAATCAACTCATACAACAATATATTGACAGCAATTACATTGAAGGAGCTATTGCATTGGTTGCCAAAAATGGAAAAATTGTTTACCACAATGCGGTTGGATATGATGATAAATCTGCCGGAAAAAAATTATCAAAAGATGCCATCTGGCGAATTGCCTCTCAAACCAAGGCCATCACGAGTGTGGCAGTGATGCAGTTGTTTGAAAAGGGATATTTTTTGCTGGATGATGCCATCAGCAAATATATTCCTGCATTCAAAAAACCGGTAGTGTTACAATCATTCAATAAAGCCGACACCAGTTTTACAACCATCCCTGCCAACCGAGAAATCACCATCCGCGATTTGTTAACCCATACATCCGGTATTGGATATGCACAAATTGGCAGCGAAACCATGAACGCCATTTATGCAAAAGCAGGAGTGGTGGGAGGAATTGGCCTTAAAGGCGGATTGCTGAAAGACAATATATTGCGTCTTGCTGCTTTGCCGCTTGTTCATCAGCCCGGTGAGCGGTTTACGTACGGACTCAATACCGATGTACTAGGATATCTGGTTGAAGTGGTGAGTGGAATGAGTTTAGATAGCTACTTTTCTAAAAATATATTTGAACCACTGGGAATGAAGGATACCTATTTTTATTTACCTGCAGCCAAACAAAGCCGACTGGCAATGCTGCACATGAGTGATAAAAATAACAAAGCATTAAATTGTCCGGAAACACTCGAAGTGAATGGAAAATTTTATCGTGATTATCCCAATTTGCCGGGTGGAAGTTTTTATTCGGGAGGAGGTGGATTGGTATCCACTGCATATGATTATGCCATCTTTATGCAGATGTTATTAAATGGTGGAGATTATAACGGAAAACATATTCTAGGGCGGAACAGTATACGGTTAATGACATTAAATCAGATTGGAGATAAGAGTTTGGGGAGAAATGCCAAATTCGGATTGGGATTTGAAATTGTTACTCCTTCCAGTGCACCCTATAGTATTACATCCGAAGGTAGCTTTAGCTGGGGAGGCATGTTCGCATCCAGCTATTGGATAGATCCCAAAGAGAAAATTGTTGCACAGTTTGTATTGCAACAATATCCGTTCACCAAAGGAGATATTGCCGAAAAATTTAAGGTAGCCGTGTATCAGGCCCTACAATAGGGCAATCAACAAACAGTCCGCGGTGTTTTACGGGTAAATGTTATTGTAATGTAAACACTTAGGCGTCTTTCTTCTCCTTTTTACAAGTGTTGATGCCAAATGGGACATAGAGTGGGCAAAAGCTAATAAAAGAAGTTGCCAGAAATATGCCTGACAATACTAGTAATATCAAACCGATTGTGCCGGTTATGGTTTGCGTAAAAAACAGGATGGAAACTACAATGGCAATGATTACCCGAATCATACGATCGGTGCTTCCCATATTCTTTTTCATGTTGAAATAATTTACTGAATAATTATTCAGCTAAGGTAAGCGGCCTAAACTGGGTAAAAAATGACAAAAGTCACACAACAACCACATTCTCCCCTATCCCGGCATGCGGGAGATATACTTTTCAATTTCTTTTACCTGATCAACTACTTGTTGGGTTTTAGGTTTACAAGCTTTGGCTTTGCGGAAGAATTCTTTAGCGGCTTTAAACTCGCGCTTGTTCATAAAAATCTGGCACATACCCAGGTAGGCAACCGCCTCACTTTCTTTATCGGGGATACCGGCACGTATAGCGGCACGCAAGTAAGATTCACCTTGCTTTAAGTCGCCTCTTTGCATTGCCATCATTCCTAATTGCAGTTTATTCGACCCCTCTGCTTCAGGCATTGCGGCACCCAGATCGGAACTTTTTTTCAGGTGCTGTTCGGCTGTAGTAAAATCCTGTTTCATCATGGCGAGGTTACCCAGGATGGTGTAATAAGTTGAGCGAACAGGTTTATAAAGTAAATTGGGAAACCAGATAATTTTCAGAATTTTTTCAACCTCTTCAATGTTGCCTGCCTCCATAGGAGCCTGAATAAGGCGCATGGGTCCGATAAAAAAATGACTGGCGATTGCAATAAATCCGATGAAATATAAAATGAAAGCAGGCCAGAATCCGGAGCTTATGTTCACCCAAATAGCTAGTGCAAAAGAGAGGAGGCCTAACCAAAAACGGTATCTAATTAAAAAATTATAAAATATCATACTACCAATTAAGGGCTGCAAATATACGGAATCCGCTGCCGCTAATGGAAAACTGTCTAATCTTTCGCATCGTTGATTTCAATAAAATACCCATCCGGGTCATTGATCCAAACCTGTTTAACCCCGTCTATGCGGGTAGTTACCTCTCCCTTAACGCCCTTTGAATTGTAATAGGGGATGCCCTTTTTTTTCAGCATTTCAACAAAATCAGCTGTTTTTGGAACGCTAAAGCACATGTGGTTATTTAAAAAATATTCTTTCGGCTGAGTTGCCCCTTGAATGATATGCAATGCTACTCCGTTATTGATAGCAAACCAGGCATGTTTATTATCGTGAAAGGGTTCGGGAATTGTATCGAGTTGAAAAAGATCCTGATAGAAACGGGCAGATTGATGCATATCCACCACAAAAATTGCGAGGTGATTGAGGTGGGCTTTTGCTGGCTTGTTAGATTGGGCAGCTGCTTTTTGCAAAGAACCCAACATTACGAAGCAGCCAATTGCAAGAAAAAGATGACGCATGGCAAAGTTTTTTAGTAAGGTACAAATAAAATTACGTGTTACCAACAGTACTCTAAAGTGGAACTTTGGCAATCCATTTGGGAAATAGTAGTTTTGCGGCCATTGATAGCTGACAATAACAATTGCAGCAACCTAGTTTGGTCCCGTAGTTCTCCGCCAGAGGCGGACAGGAATGGATAGAATATCTACCTCCGGCAGACAGGGAAGTTTCCTAAACTTTTGATACAGGTTCTCCGCCAAAGGCGGACAGGCAGGGATTCCTGTCGGGACTACATAAACTTTTGATACATCTTCTCCGCCAGAAGCAGACAGGCGGAAATTGCCGCTCTTACCGTTGATAACTATTTTTTTGCCCGCTCTTTAAAACCTTAACATTTTTATGGTTGAAGTGTATGCAATCGTAAGTATTCAACACAATGAAATTTACGTAGGAATGGCTCTAAGTGCTGAAAAAAGATTAAAGGAGCACAATAGTGGAAAAAACAGATTTACAAAAGGACTAAGACCTTGGAAAATCATACATATTGAGTATTTTGCCGACTGGAAAGAAGGTAGGGTTAGAGAAAAATATCTGAAATCAGGAATTGGTAAAGAATTTCTGAAATCGTTGGTCCCGTAGTTCCCTGCCTGCCGGCAGGCAGGAATGGATAGAATATCTCCCTCCGGAAGACAGGGAAGTTTCCTAAACTTTTGATACAAGTTCTCCGCCAAAGGCGGACAGGCAGGGATTCCCGCCGGGACCACATAAACTTTTGATACATCTTCTCCGCCAGAAGCAGACAGGCGGAAATTGCCGCTCTTACCGTTGATAACTATTTTTTTGCCCGCTCTTTAAAACCTTAACATTTTTATGGTTGAAGTGTATGCAATCGTAAGTATTCAACACAATGAAATTTACGTGGGAATGGCTCTAAGTGCCGATAGAAGATTAAAAGAGCACAACAGTGGAAAAAATAGATTTACAAAAGGATTAAGGCCTTGGAAAATCATCCATATTGAGTACTTTGCAAACTGGAAAGAGGCAAGAGTAAGAGAAAAATATTTGAAATCAGGAATCGGAAAAGAATTTCTGAAATCGTTGGTCCCGTAGTTCAATGGATAGAATAGAAGTTTCCTAAACTTTTGATACAAGTTCGATTCTTGTCGGGACTACCATAAACTTTTGATACAAGTTCCCTGCCGGCCGGCAGGCAGGGATTCTTGTCGGGACTATTAAGTGAAAATATGTTCAACCTTTTTGGATTGACCATTCCCTTTCCCGCATAGTCTTGCTATCCGACTTGGCTGAATGAGCGTATGCGATGAAATAATGTTATAATAAACTATCCCGTTCAGTAGCGAACATTTTTGCATGCCATTGAAAGGGATAGTTTTCTGGTAATTTGCTAAAAATTGATTACTTACAACTCACTGATTAGGATAAGAGAAAGTATTGATACATTATGCTTGAGCATTTATAGCATTTTGTACCGACTTAGCAGTATCTAAAATCGTTTTTTCAAAAGAAATCGGTTGCCAATTGAATGTGCGCATTGTATCGCTAATATCTGCCTCAATAGTATTTCCAATAAAAGGTAACATCCCTTTTGCCTCATCATTAAAATTTGCCATGAATTTTAATAAAAAAGTAGGTGCCAGTTGGGTGCTAACTTTTTTGTATCCATTTGATTTTAAAATGATAGCAATTTCTTGTATGGCATGAGGCTGTTGAGTTGTTACAATGAAACGTTTCCCGTTTGCTTTTTCATTTTCTAAGGCGGCTACATGAATAGCTGCCACATCTCTTACATCAGACATTACCGACTGGGCTTGGGGTAACAGGGGTACTTGTCCGGCAATTAATTTTTTAAAAAAACTCATTGCCTCATTATCTAAATTACCCGTAAGTGTAGGTCCATAAATCGGTCCGGGATTTACAACTACTAATGCCATATTCGAACCCCCCGTTTGATTTTTGATAAAGTCCCAGGTACTTTTTTCAGCCAGTGTTTTACTCTTAAAGTATGCAGTTACATTTTTGGCATTTACATCTGTCCAACTGGTTGGATTGATTTTAATAATTCCGGATTGTCCTCCTTGCATTGCGGCTGTTGAAGAGGTAAGTACGATTTTTTTAACCCCCGCTTTTTGGGCTGCTTTCATTGCCCGTAATGTGCCCTCTACAGCAGGTTGAATTAATTCGTTTTCGTTTTTCGGAACTTTCACTACAAAAGGTGATGCGACATGCAATACATATTCACATCCCTCCATTGCCTTATCCCAGCCTGCATCTTTCATTAAATCAAGTTCACAAAATTCCAGATTACCTTTTGGATCTATTTCTTTAGTAATCCCCTTTATTACTTCATCGGTTTTAGAAAGATTTCTTACGGAGCCTCGAACCGCATAGCCTTTTTTTAATAATTCAGCAGCACAATGCTGTGCTACAAAACCTGAAATTCCAGTAACCAATACTTTTTTCATTTTTTTGGGATTAAAATTTTAAAAATTAACCTAACCCAGTAACTAACTGAGTTGGGTTAATAATGATGAAAATCAATACCTACATGCCAGGTATTATTACTACCCTTCCTGGCTCAGATTGTAGTTCAGTCATTCGAATTGCTTTATAGGGTTGATATTCTGCTGAATTATACCAGCCCTCTGCTGCTTCCATACTTGGAAATTGCAATACCGCAGCCCAATTTCCATCCCAATCGCCCTCTTTTACATTTGGCGCTGGTGTACCTGCAATCATTTGCCCCCCATGCTTGTGCAAAATGGGAATAGCAAATTGCGCATATCGCTGATTGAGTTCTTCCAGACTGGCAACCTTCATTTGAACCATGATGTAGGCAGGTTTTGCTACCTTTACATTTTCGTTGATTGTTTCTTGTTCCATGATTTTAGATTTAATTATTACTTTTGTTTTGCAAGCAAATGTATATAATTACTTTTATTTTGCAAGTAATAATTTTTAAAATGCCAAAAAATGTCGATAGATTTTAGATGCCAGTGTCCGATTTCCTCTGCATTAGACATTATAGGGGATAAATGGACCTTACTAATCATTAGGGATATGTTGTTTGATCATAAAAAAACATTTACAGATTTCTCTTCCTCCGCTGAAAGTATAGCAACCAATATCCTATCCGCACGCCTGAAATTATTGGAGGAGGCAGGTATTGTAAAAAAAAGTAAGATGATTGGGAATCAAAAATCAAATAAATATACCCTCACGCAAAAAGGGCTTAGCCTTTTGCCAATTATAACTGAAATAACATTATGGAGCGATCAGCATGTAAGAGACCTGAACCCTACAATGGTTAAAGAAGATTATCGATACATAAAAACCCATAAACAATTATTTCAGGAAGGAATCAAGAAGGCCTATTTAAAAAGTATAGGTACTGAAAACGAAAACTCTTAAAGAAAATTCGAGCAAATAGAAGTTAATTAGCTTGTTTACAAATACATGGCTATTCAGTAAAATTTCCTTTCCCGTTTAGACATCTCCGCCATTAGGCGTAATACTATACGATGATGTAAAACTACAACCAGATAGTGATCGCTGAATTGATAAACCCACGCAGCTAAGACGCAATCGAAAAATATTAGTTTAACTTACAACATGAATAATGCCGGAATAACAATTACTTTGGTTGGAGAAGCATGGCATTCGTGGATTGCGGAATTATTAGCGGGAACCGATCCCTGGCTTCGTTTGCAAATCGGCAAAGCACAATGCATGCAAATGCTGCAGGATTCACAACTATCTTGCTATATAGCCCTGCTAAATGAAATTCCAGTGGGTGCAATGATCATTCATCCCAAAGGGCTGGCAGGTGCTGCCTATTTAAAATCAATAGCCGTTGCTGACGCGTATAGAGGAAAAGGAATTGGAGCAGCTTTGCTTCAGTATGCGGAAGCACAATCTGCCCCGGCTTCAAAAAAATTATTTTTATGTGTGAGCGATTTTAATTTGCGTGCACAGGCATTTTACTTAGAGCAGGGTTATGAAAAAATCGCAATCCTGAAAGACCATATTGTTACTGGTAAAGATGAATGGCTGATGTTTAAACAATTGAGATGAAAAATACCCGAAACGCATTTACCTGGGTTGCCTTATTGAGTGCATCGGTTACGGCTGCCTACATCTGTAGGGTGAGCCTTTCTACCGCTGCGCCCCTGGTAATGCAAGAGTTTAATTTATCACAAATTCAGATGGGCCAAATTTTTAGCTCATTTTACCTTGGTTATGCCATCTTTCAAGTGCCCTCAGGAATATGGGCCGACCGAAAGGGGGTTGCCTATATATTCAGAATCATTGCCTGGCTTTGGATAGCGGCCACGCTGTTGTTTTGCATGATTGGAAAAGCACCCTGGCCAATTTCACTGGGTGCATCATTTATATGTTTATTGATTGCCCGATTTTTGTTAGGAGTTGTACATGCGCCCAATTATCCCACTGCAGCCAAAGGGGTTTCCAATTGGGTACCTGCAAGATTGCGCAGTACTGCAAATGGATTGATTCTTTCGTCTATTGGAGTAGGTGCTGCTATTGCCCCATTGATTGTATCCAACATCATGGTTGCACAAGGTTGGCGACTTGCTCTGATTGCCGCTTCTCTTCCTGCAGGTATCATTGCAATTATTTGGCTCGTTGTAAAACCGCCTGAATATCAGCATCCGGTGATTGCTTACCCTACTGAGCAAGCGGTTCAGCAACAGCAAACTTCAACTGCCCCTTTACAATCAAGGTCGTTTATTTTACTAAGCATCAGTTATTCGCTACAGGGATATGTGGGATATATTTTTATTTCCTGGTTTTATTTATACCTGGTGGAAGAACGGCATTTCGGTTTATTAACGGGTGCCTGGATGAGCAGTCTGCCCTGGATTTTATCCATCTGCTCTATCCCATTGGGCGGATGGCTTGCCGATAAATTGAGTGCAGGAAAAATGGGAATCAAGTGGGGCAGAAGGATGATTCCTTTGCTTGGACTGGCACTTTCCGGAATTTTTATTTTCATAGGAGCCGGCACCAACAATGCCATCATTGCTGCTATTACCCTAGCAGTTGCTACTGCATGTATTCTTTGTGTTGAAGGACCATTCTGGTCGATGATGAATCATATTGCCGGAAATGAAAGCGGAAAAGCGGGTGGGTGGATGAATATGGGCTGTAATATTTGTGGATTGATTTCTCCGTTAGTAACCCCGATATTGGCAACCTATATCGGATGGGAACAAACATTGCAGTTATCTGCAGTGCTGGCAATTATTGCTTCCCTACTTTGGTTAGGGATATCTTCACCTAAACATACCTGATATGTTTATACTGATCAACTTACTGCTATTTACAGGTATAGTGTTGCTAATATTCCGATCAACTCAATTTTCCAATAAAAAATTTCTGAGATGGTATGTTAGTGCGATTATATTATTGCTGATATTAGTTGGAATGATATGTTTACTCATTTATGGCATCTCACATCAAAATCCTTCAAGTATTTTTTAATTCTAGGGTATAACAATTATTTTATTTCCGCATTTTAGTAAGCAGGTTCTTTAGTTCCGTAACTATTTCGGGATGCTGACGGGCCAGATTGATTTTTTCTGATGAATCGGTTGTTAGATGATACAACTGCTCATCCAAACTATTTCCCAATTCCACCCGTGTAGTTGAACTAACAGCTGCTCCCTTATTAGGTTCTATATACTTCCAGTTATCCTTTATAATTGCAAGGGATTGAATGCCTTGCTGTATGAAAACCGTACGACCCGTTTTATTTTTACCAATAAAAGCTTCCCAACTATTTTCATTCAAACCTTATTACAATAATCGGTATCGGTTAAATAGTGAAAAAGAAAATTATTTTCTGAATGCTATGCTTTTTCTATGGCGTCAAACTAAAAAGGTAGAAGTTATTCCAACCAATGGAAATCCAAGTGATGATTAGGTTTCAATATTTCCCGCAAATTGCTGTAACCTTTATCTAAATACAGCTAATTGTATCCGTTGTGCAGAGGGTAAAGCAGGAATAGTGAGCTGTTGTCCATTACAATAAATATATATCGGTTTTTTATCTGCTGCCAACGCGATATCTACGCCACTAATAAAGGGTACAGATGAAAACTGTTTTAAAGCCTTTCCCGAACTAACTCCGTCCCCATCATCAAATATAAAACTGGTAATGGCGGTTTTAGATGCAGGGGTAAGTAGGGGAGAACAAATTTGCATGCCATTCACGGTTACTGAATCTCTGCCGCCTACCATGGCACTCGTAGACGCATACACTACTAAAGTAGTGTTGGTTTCATTTTCGGGAATTTTTCCGAGCAGAAAATTCATTCGACTGTCGTTGGGAAATCCTCTCAGGTATACCAGTGGATTCGATTGGGAAAAGGGAGGAAAATAATAAGAAATTACCCTACCCAGACGATTAGCAGGAATTACTTCGATTTCATAAGGAGTTGCTCTCTCAATGGTAACCGGACCCCAATTTCCATTTTCGTCCACGGCTAATCGGTCTGCCAGTAATGCTCTTTTCCTTTTCCCGTTTTTTATATTCAGGGGATAAATAGTTAGGGTTGCGCCACGCATGGGCTGATTGGTTCCCAATTCAACTGCCTTGCCTGCAATTTCTACAGGTGGCATTGAAATACTATAACACAGTATATATTGTCCGGCAAAAAAATCTTTTATGGCTTGCAAAGTTTCATGTGATGTAGCGAGCTGATAATGATCTAGCAAACCGAATGCAAAATTGGTAGCTCCCTCAATTCTGCCGGCAGCATTACCTGCCACCTTATCACCGGCAGAAAAAATATTAATACATTTTGCATTTGGAAACCAGGGATAAGCGGTTGTCCACTTTCGGCTACCGATATGCGCATAATGAGCAACCTTATTTGCTTGAATACTATCTTTCAGCAGATTTCTTGCCAGTCCACCTCCAGCAGAATGTGCCACCAGCTCTATCTGGGAGGCACCGGTTTTTTTTAGTACTACATCAATAAATTTTGATAGAAGGGTATCGGTTTGTTGATTATTTCCGGAAATACTATTCCAGTCGAAAACAAAAAGCTGATTCGTGTTGTATCCCTCCAATTGAAAAAAATCAAAGGCATTCGCCCAGGTGTCTCCGGAGGCGAGGAATCCGTGAATAAAAATGATGGGATTTTTGGCTATACCGGAATCAGTTTGAGCATTTGAAAAAGTGGAGGCAATGAAAAATATACCAAACAAAAAAGTACGCATGATGGAAAATTTGAAAAGGCAGATAATTGCGGATTTATAAAATACTGAATGAAATTGATTGGAGAATCGGATTAAAAATCAACTCAGTAATTTTCAAAAATAGGTAGTTTCTACCTTTTCAAACGAGGAGAATTTATTAAAGAAGTTTAAGTTTAGCTGAGGCTTTAAAAAACAGTAAGCACTTTATTTCTAGCCAACAAACAAGCACCCAACACACCTGCTTTTTCTCCCAGTTTTGATAACTTAAGTTGCGTATCGGTATTCACCAGGCTTAAAGAATACTTATTGATAGCACTTTTGGTAGGTAGTCTTAGATATTCTCCTGTTTCCGACAAAATACCTCCGAGGATTATTAATTCCGGATTAAAAACATTGATGAGTGCAGCCATCCCCCTTCCCAGCTTCTCTCCGATTTCTGCCAGCAATTCAATACATAACATATCTTCCGCGTTTGCTGCTTGAATTAAATCTGTTACAGTAACTTCCTGAAGATTTTTTATTTTTTTAACCACCGATGAAGATGAACCTTCCTGAATTCGTTCCCGAAAGCGACGAATCAGAGCAGTTCCGGATGCTTCCGACTCCAAACAACCTTTTTTACCACAATGACAAATGATTTCATTTTCAAAAATAGGGGTATGTCCAAACTCACCACTAAATCCCGATTTTCCATAATATATTTTTCCATCTATCAATATCCCCAACCCTACACCATAATCAACATTCACAAACAAAACATCCTTTTCGGTACTTACTTCCCCGCACATAAACTCACCGTAAGCCATCGCTCGGGAATCATTTTCGAGATAAGTTTTTATGCCGGTTTTGTTTTCAATAATTTCCGATAAAGGTTCTTCTTGAAAATGAAAAAAACTATAACTATATCCCTTTGTTTGATTGATTCTTCCCGAAAGATTGATACCCATACTAAGGATCTTATCTTTTTTAACAGGAGCATCTTTTATAAACTGGTTAATCAGGTTAATCAATTGGTTGAGAGATGCCTGTGTATTTTCTAAGCGAAAAGGCAATCGTAGCTTTTGAGAGATTAAATGTTTCTTAAAATCCATTAACCCAATATTCACATAATACTTTTTAACATCTACACCCAGAAAAAAACAGGCTTCTGCAACCAAACCATACATACTTGCTTTCCTTCCTCCCGTTGAATCAATTTTTCCATAGTCACTTATCAGTCGGTCTTCAATCAATTCATTTATCAAACTGGTGGTTTTGGGAACACTGATATTCAATTCTTTACTCAACTCAGTGATGGAACTGCTGTCTGACTTGTCTAACAAATTAAAAATCAGCTTTTTAAGTGCCTTATTTTTTAAAGCAACCCCGGAGGAGGTTTCCTCATTAAACACATCAGAAAATTTGCGGCGGTTGGGCATCTTTTACTTTCTAAAAACGGGTACAATTTAGTTTGATTTTTCGACAAAATATTATCAGAAATCTTCAACTAAATAAATATTTTTATTAAGTATGCCATAATTTGTAAAATTTTTAAGATATTGCCGTCCTAACGATCATTTGTTTAAACATAATAGACGCAACACATGCATAACAACGCAATAACTGAAGCGCCTGCCAGCTCACTACAGGGCTATGCAAAATTATACTCAGATGAATTGGTAAATAATATTCTCCCCTTCTGGCTACGACACAGCAAAGACGAAAAAAATGGTGGATTTTATACTTGTCTAACCCGAACGGGTGAAGTTTACGATACAGATAAATTTATGTGGCTGCAGGGAAGACAGGTTTGGTGCTTCAGTTATATGTATCATCATGTTGCACAAAAAAGCGAATGGCTTGATATGGCCCTGCATGGTGCCAGATTCATGCAGCAACATGGAAGGGATGCAGCCGGAAACTGGTATTTCTCACTTACAGAGAGCGGCAAACCCCTTGTACAACCTTATAATATTTTCAGCGACTGCTTCGCAACGATGGCATTTGCTGCACTGGATAAAATTCAGCCTTCAGATGAATATAAATCAATAGCCCTCAGCACTTTTGAAAATATTATTGCCAGAAAAAACAATACAAAAGGATCATATAACAAAGCATATCCCGGAACCCGACCGCTGAAAAACTTCAGCTTACCAATGATTTTATGTAATCTATCGCTTGAGTTGGAACATTTGTTGGGGGCAGAAAGAGTGAACAGCTTTGTTCCTACCATTATACACGAAGTGATGGAGGTTTTCTATAATCAGGAATGGAAAGTTGTACTTGAAAATGTTCAACCAGACGGATCTTTTTCAAACAGCTTTGAAGGAAGATTATTAAATCCCGGACATGCGATTGAAGCCATGTGGTTTATTATGGATCTAGGCAAGAGAATGCAGGATGAGGCCTTAATCCAACGATCCGTTAACATCCTTTTCGACATGCTGGAACTCGGATGGGATAAGGAATATGGAGGAATATTTTATTTTCTGGATGTGAAAGGATATCCCATGCAGCAATTGGAATGGGATCAGAAACTTTGGTGGGTGCATGTAGAAGCATTGGTTGCCTTAGCGAAAGCATATGCTTTTACCCGAGATGCAAGATGCATCCCCTGGTTTAAAAAATTACATGATTATACCTGGAATCATTTTAGAGATAATGAATATGGAGAATGGTTTGGTTATTTGAACAGACAAGGGGAAGTGCTTTTACCTCTTAAAGGTGGCAAATGGAAGGGCTGTTTTCATATACCAAGAGCATTGTATCAGGTTGCCAATACACTTTCCTCAATACAGATATAAACGATTTGTTTGCTAAAAAAAATTTTACATATTATTCCTTTCCTCTCACTTGCTCTCATTAGTGAGGTGAGTGCGCAGGATACCCTGCATACAGAAGTATTAGTTGTAGGGGGAGGAACCGGCGGAACAGCTGCCGGTATTCAGGCAGCCCGTATGGGAAGAAAAGTAATTATTACCGAAGAAACCACCTGGCTGGGGGGAATGCTTACTGCTGCAGGTGTTAGCGCTACAGACGGTAATCATCAGTTATCCTCGGGAATGTGGAATGAATTTAGAAATGCCCTCTATAAAAAATATGGTGGAGAAAAAAAAGTGTCTACCGGATGGGTAAGTAATACCCTTTTTGAACCCCACGTGGGAGATAGTATTTTTAAAAGTTGGGCAAAGCAACTTCCTAATCTTACCATTCTTTACAAACAAATTCCTATTGCTGCATTGGTTCACAAAAACAAAGTAACCGGAGTAGTTGTTCGCAACAAAGAAAACAGAAAAACCACCTATATACACGCTCAACAAGTAATTGATGCAACTGAATTAGGCGATTTGCTTGCTATGGCTAAAGTACCCTACAATATTGGTATGGAAGCCAATTCCCTAACCGGTGAAAATATACCGGTTGCTGAAACCAATGATATTATTCAGGACCTCACTTATGTAGCCATCCTGAAAAATTATGGAGCCAAAGCCGATTGTACAATTGCAAAACCTGCCGGATATGACCCTGCCGAATTTGATGCGAGTTGCACCAATTACTATAAAAATTCCAGCAGGAAAGCACCCGGAGTAGATGCAAAAAAAATGCTGGACTACGGCAAACTTCCCAATAATAAGTATATGCTGAATTGGCCAATTTATGGGAATGACACTTATTTAAATGTAATTCAGCTTTCCGATTCTGTGCGAAATCTGGCACTGGAGGAGGCCAGACAAACCACTTTGCGTTTTGTATATTTTATCCAACAGGAATTGGGTTTTAAAAATCTGGGGTTGGCTGATGATGAATTTCCTACTGAAAATAAACTTGCATTAATACCCTATCATAGAGAAGGTAGACGTGTTGAAGGATTGGTTCGATTCAAAATTCAACATATTGCTACTCCTTTTGCAACACAAGAAGCACTGTATAGAACCGGGATTTCTGTTGGCGACTATCCTGTAGATCATCATCACAAAAAAAACCCAAAAGCACCACAACACCTGGATTTTTATCCGGTTCCTTCTTTCAATGTTCCCCTGGGTGCATTGATTCCAAAAAATATTTCCGGATTAATCGTTGCAGAAAAAGCAATCAGTGTTTCCAATTTAGCTAACGGAACCACCCGACTTCAGCCCTGTGTTTTATTAACCGGACAAGCAGCCGGTGTATTAGCTGCGCTCACAGTTGAAATGAAAAAAAGTAATGCAGCGAATGTACCCGTTCGTAAAGTACAATCTACTTTACTACAACAGGGCGCATTCCTCATGCCTTACATAGATGTTCCAGCCAATCATCCTCAATTTGCTGCAGTTCAAAGAATAGGAGCAACCGGAATTTTGAGAGGAACCGGAAAACCCAATGCATGGGCAAATCAAACCTGGTTTTATCCCGATTCATTGGTAAATAAAGATACACTGCTACAGGATATCCGGCCCATTAGCAATGCCATCACGTTAACTCCCACTACCTATTTATCAGGGAAAGAAGCATTACAAATAATCGAATCCCTATCAAAATCAAATACCAATAAAAAATCAGCTACTGCATCAAAAACTTTGGAGAGTAACCCTTCTATCTCAAAGCTTTGGCAGCAGTGGGGATTCGGACTATTTAAACCCGACCAACCCGTTACCCGCATTCAATTTGCGCAAATGCTGGATGCGTTGGTAAACCCCTTTGAAAAATGGGAGGTTAATCATTCAGGACAATTTCAATCGAAATATTCTAACCAAAACAATCAATTATGAAAAAGCTAAGTGTCCTTGCTTGTTTGTTATTGTTGCTCTTTCAGCAGTCGATAGCACAAACAATCAGGATATCCGGCAGGGTTACCAGTTCTGGAAGCGGGAATCCTGCAGAGGGTATCTCTGTAGTTGTGAAAGGTAAAAAAACCGGTACCACCACCGGAACCAACGGTGATTTTATCATTCAGGCCGAAAAAGGCGCAGAGTTGGTATTTTCCGGTATCGGATTTGCAACCAAAGAAATGAAAGTTACCGGCGGGCAATTAGAGGTTAGTCTGCAACCCACTTCAGGAGACCTGGGAGAAGTAGTGGTAGTAGGTTATGGTGCCCAGAAAAAAGCCAGTTTAACGGGATCACTGATTACGTTAAATAATGCTGCACTAAACCGCCGACAAGTTTCCAGTACCAGTCAGGCTTTACAGGGTTTAGCTCCCGGGGTAACTGTTCAACAACAATCCGGCAGACCCGGTGCTGATGGTGCAAGTATAGTTATTCGCGGACAGGGTTCTATTTCCGGAAGCAGTGCGCCATTGATAATTGTTGATGGATTAGCCATCGGTTCCTTAGACCTTATTGATCCTAACGCGATTGAAAGCATTACATTACTTAAAGATGCAGCTTCTACCTCAATTTATGGAAACCGTGCAAGCAATGGTGTGATTTTGGTAAAAACGAAAAGAGCTACCACCGGTCAGATGCGGTTAAGCTATAATGGTTTTGTTACCAAGCAACAGGCAACTGCAATACCTGATAGGGTAAGTGCGATAGATCATATGGTACTAAGCAATATTGCTGAGCAAAACAGAACCGGAAATCCGGCAGCATTTGTATTCTCTCAAACACAAATTGATAAATACAAATCCACCCCTGCCAATAATCTGGATGTAATTGATACAGATTGGTTAAAAGAAGTATTAACCAACTCGGGTCTGATGCAAAATCATAACATCCAATTGAATGCAGGTAGTGAAAAAATGAACCTGTTTGGTTCTTTCACTTACCTAGATCAGCAGGGCTTGATACCTAATAGTGCTTTTAGAAAATATGATCTTCGTTTGAACCCCGAATTCAAACTCAACAGCAAATTATCACTGATTGGGGTATTGGCTTATACGAATAGCATTACCACAAACCCATCAACCGGTTCAGCGGAGTTTATCATTCGCCAGGCAATTGGTTTACCAGCAATTGGTGGAGGTAAATACGGACCCGGTATGTATGGTACTGCGGCACAGTCTAATAATCGTAATCCGATTGCAATGGCTGAAGCAACCGGTAATTCTGTCGTAAACAATAATATATTATTAACCCGTGCCGGTTTCAACTATCATCCAATACCCGGATTAGAGTTAGAAGCTTATTGGGGTCGTCAAACATCTAATCCGGTATCTAAAACATGGATTACCAATGCCAATATTTATCAACCCAATTTGGCTACTTCTACCTATTCGTTGATTGGTACCTGGCCTGGAACTACCAGTTTATCTGAATCCTGGAGAAATGATGTTTACACAACCTATTTGGCACAGGGAACGTACAGCAAAAAAGTTGGAGCGCATAGTTTTAAATTTTTAGTGGGCGGACAGTCGGAGCTTTTCACTAACTATTTTTTCGGGGCTTCCCGTCAGGGTTTCACCAATCCTAATCAACCTTATTTGAATTTAGGATCGGGAATTCGGGATAATAATGCCGGAGCATCTGAGTTAGCATTAGCCGGCTTCTTTGCTCGTTTAAATTATAGCTATAATGATAAATACTTTTTGGAACTAAATGGACGTAGAGATGGAACATCTCGTTTTTCTCAAACACTCGATAAACAATGGGGAAATTTTGGAGCAGTTTCTGCTGCTTGGGTATTCTCTAAAGAAAAGTTTATGGAGTCGATGAGTAAAAACATTCTATTTGGAAAATTACGTGCATCATTGGGTGGAAACGGTAACCAGAATATTGGTAATAACTATGCTTTCGATGCCTTCTATGCACAGTCTGGATATAGCAATCCAAACAATGGTACAAATGCATATTTTGGAAATACAACGAATCTTGGATTTGCCTTGTTACAATTTGCTAATCCAAATTTAAGCTGGGAAACCTCCCGCCAATTTAACATTGGTGTAGACCTTACATTAATGAAACACTTCACTTTTACAGCAGACTATTATGTAAAGACTTTAAAGAATATGCTGCTGCAAAGAACATTGCCTCAATCTGCCGGTGGATTAACCAATCCATTTGTAAATGCGGGTAATATGGAAAATAAGGGTTGGGAATTTACAGTAAACTATAAAAATAGATTTGGCAAACTGGGTGTAGACATCACCGGTATGATTTCAGATGTTAAAAACAACGTGGTAAGTTTAGTGGATGGAACGCCGTTTATAGGTGATGGAATTAGAACTGCTCCCGGTGAAGCACTGAACTCATATTTTGGATACGTTAGTGATGGATACTTTAGCGATTCAAACGATATCAAAATTTCTCCTATTCAATTCGGTATTCCTTGGAGTCCATCTCCTACAACCGGACCTAAACCGGGAGATGTTAGGTATGCTGATTTGAATGGTGATGGAAAAATTGATGCCAATGATCGTAAATTCATAGGGAACGCTTTTCCTAGATATGAATATTCAATTAACATCAACTTAAGCTATGGAAACTGGGATCTAAGTATTTTCGGTCAGGGAGTTGGACAGCGAAACAATTACCTGAGCGGTACCGGAGCTGTTCCGTTTAACTCATCCGATTTTGCTGCCTCACTATTAGATATTCATAAAAATTACTGGAGACCTGATAATCAAAATGCATTATTCCCCAGATTACTTCCTTCGGGTTCAGGTGGAAATAATTACTTACTGGCTAGTCAATGGATAAGAAGTGCGGCATATTTCCGGATTAAGAATATTAATATCGGATATACACTTCCTAAATCTTTATTGAACAAAGCAAAAATCAACAGTATGCGTATTTATTTCAGCTGTGCCAACTTACTTACTTTGTCTGATGCATGGAAAGGATTTGATCCTGAAATCAACAGTGCAAATGCCGAGTTTTATCCGCTGATGCGCACATTTACCGGAGGAATTAATGTTAACTTTTAACTGTAACAGTAAAAATGAATAAAATGAAAAAGCAAATATTACTGCTGATTCCCATCCTTGCGCTGAGCTTAAGTGCTTGTCAGAAATTTCTCGACAGGAAGCCATTGGATGCGTCTTCTGCAACTACTTTTTTGAGTAATCAGGCAGAAATGGAACAAGGTTTAACGGGAGTGTATGCATCATCCATGTGGGTGATTGCCAACAATACTCCGATGTTATTTGAAATTGAAGCCAGTACAGATATGGCAATGAAAAGAGGTGGAAATGCAGCTGATCTGATTGCGATGGGAGATGGCGGGCCATTCCTGGTAAATAATGCCGTAATCATTCCTGCATGGAATCAGGCTTACAAACTGGTTCAAAGAGCCAATCAACAAATTCTAGGGATGGAGAATGGTAAGGCAAATGTTACAACTGCTACATACAATCGCATCAAGGCAGAAGCCCAGGTATTAAGAGCGTGGGGTTATTTTCATTTAATGATGTGGTTTGGAGATGTTCCCTATTATAAAGCACCTCCTGCGGTGGAAGAAGTATTAAGTGCAAAGCGAACTCCAGTTGCAACTATTGTTGCCGATTTGTATAAAGAACTTGATGAGGCTGTTGCAGCTTTTGATGCTGCGGGAACTGCACCTGTACAAACTTTGGGTAAAGTAAATAAAGGTTTTGCTTTGGGTGTTAAGGCGAAATTGGCATTGTTGATAAAAGATTATAAAACTGCAGCTGCTGCTACAAAAACCGTTATAGACGGCGGTCAGTACAGTTTGAATCCTGTTTATCAAAATCTATTTTCACTTGCCGGACAAAACACGAATGCTGGTAGAGAAATTCTTTTTTGTCAAACCTACCCTACTGATGTAAACGAACCCCAAAATTGGGGCCCCATTCTCGGAGTTCCTCGTCAGGTTACCAACTCTCAATCCAGTCATTTCCCTTCTCAGGCACTGGTAGATCAATTTGAAGATAGGAGTGGTAATCGGATTGATGCCTCAACTACATATGATCCTGCTAATCCGAGATTAAACAGAGATAGAAGACTTGCCTGGAGTATTTATCTTCCCGGAGATACCATGGTTCACTATGCATCCAAAACAGCAGCATTACCCTACAATAATTTGAGAGAAAGAACCATTTTTAATATTTATACAAATGTGCGCAGAAAATTCAATTGGAACACAGGAGTGTGGGATAATATAACCGGTGGAAATAACGACTGGATTGGGGCGCAGGCTGCCGGAATTCAATGGCAGGTAAGCGCAACCGGTAATATTGGAGGAGTTGGATATGTTTGGAATAAATACAATGATACTACTCAATATACATTTGAATCAAAGGTGGGTTATGTGTTGATGCGATATGCTGATATCTTGTTAATGTATGCCGAATCTAAAATTGAATTGAATGAAATTGATGCTACAGTAACTGCAGCTATCAATGCAGTTAGAGCCCGTTCGGGGCAGCCTGCAACAGCACTTGTCTCTCAATCGGATTTACGCACACTCGTTCGCAGAGAAAGAGCTGTTGAATTTGCAGGTGAAGGATTACGCTTATTCGATTTGAGAAGATGGGATATTTATGCAAAAGCTAATAGTCAGCCTATTGTTGGTATTTCATTAGACCCGGCGGTACCGGCAGCCAATCCAACTTTCGATGCCAATAATATTCCTGATTACTCAGCAAGTATCAATCAGCGGATTCGTTTCCGGGCACAAACCCGTGCTAACAGCAATGCCAAATATAAACTTTGGCCCATACCACAATCTGAAATTGATAATAACCCCGGATTAACGCAAAATACCGGTTGGTAAGAAAATAGGCATAGCAGCCAGTTTTGGGTTACAATGAAAGCAGGCATCATGAAAATGACAGCCTGCTTTTCATTTATATAATCCCCTAAGGATAAGAAACCCTAAAAAAATATGCTTGAAAAAAGGAATATTAAGATAACTCATACACTAACTCTCCGCCCTGCATCAAATCTGCATGTTTTATAAAATACTGATTAATTACATGACCGTTCCAATAAACTTTCTTTACAAAAGAGCCCGGCTTTCTTTTACCCTTTATACGTATATGTATTTTTTTACCCTGAGATAATTCAATGGTAGCAGTATCCAGTAATGGAAATCCAAAAACATATTCGCCCGAAGCAGGATTCATAGGATAGAATCCTAAACTGCTAAATAGATACCAGGCACTCATTTGTCCGCAATCATCATTTCCTGTTAACCCATTCGGGCCATTTTTATACATGCTATCAGCAACTACACTTATCCACTTTGCTGCCAAATCTCTTCTTCCAAGTGCACTATACATATAAATGATATGATGACTTGGCTCATTTCCATGGGCATATTGACCAATCAATCCAGTAACATCTGCTGAAGTATTTTCACCGTGTAATTCGGAAGAGGCTGAGAAAAGTGAATTTAATTTTTTAACAAGATTATCCTTTCCGCCCAATAAAACGGCAAAGCCCTCAATATCATGAGGAACAAAAAAACTATGCTGCCAGGCGGTTCCTTCAATATACTGTCCTTCAAATCCATGCTCGGAAAGTAAAGGATCAAAGGGCTCTGTAAATAACCCTTTGCTATTTTTTGCCCGCATAAAGCCGGTTCCCGAATCAAATAGCTGCTGATAACTTTTCGAACGCTTTATGAAAGTGTTATAATCATCCATCTTACCCAACTTGCGGGCAACCTGAGCAATACACCAGTCATCAAATGCATATTCCAGTGTAATGGTAACACTCCAGCCATGCTTATCCTGAGGTAGATATCCATATTTTATATAATCGGGCGTACCTCTTTGCTGCTGAAAAGCACTTTTTTTCATCGCCACATAAGCTTGTTCGGAATCGATTCCGGAAATACCCTTCAATATGGCATCGGCCATCACCGGTATAGCATGATAGCCAGTCATAGTATTTGCCTCCCAAGTGCTAATGTCCCAAACCGGTAGTAATCCGTTATCGTAATAAAACTGCATGAGACTATTGGCAAATTCGGTTACCTTTTCGGGCTGTATAATTGTATACAATGGATTCAGTGCCCGAAAGGTATCCCAAAGAGAAAAAATAGTATAGCGGGGATAACTCCCTGGCATTTTCAGTACCCTATTATCTTGATTTCTATAATAGCTATCTGCATCAGAGTATAAATTAGGAGAAAGGCAAGTGCGGTATAATGCAGTATAAAAACGGGTTGCCATAGCTGCGTCTCTTGTATCAATTTTGATTTTACTCAACTCTTTCTCCCAATCACTTTCTGCTTCATGAACTATATCACTAAAATTCCGATTACCTATTTCATTCAATGCCAGCAGTGCCTTTTCATAACTTACACTACTGATTCCAGTTTGTACAGAGAGAATGTTATCTGCGCCACCAAATTTCACCAATAATTTTAATGATGTACCTTTTGCTGAGCGATCTGAGGAATTGGTAGTACCTATTATTGAATGTTGCGCTATTGGTTGATTAAATCGGGCAGCAAAATAAACCCGCTGATTTTTTGCCCAGCCTGTAGAAAAACGATATCCAACAACAGTAGAATCATCCAGTATTTGAATAAATGCATCGGTAGTTTTATCCCAGTTGATGTGAAAATCTAAATCAATCCGCATCCACTTCTCTGAATTTGTATATACATAGTGATGAAACCCACATCGCTTGGTAGCAGTGAGTTCACATACAATCCCATTATTCAACTTAACCCGATAATATCCCGGGGATGCTTTTTCGTTGGCATGTCTGAAAGCATGTTTGATAAATCGTTGAGAATTATTTAGGGTGTCTGCAAGTGGCTGAAATGAGATATCACACCAATCACCAATTCCGGTTCCGTTTAAATGCGTATGACTAAACCCAGCGATACTATCACTGCTATAATGATAGCCACTACTCCAATCCCAACCTTCTATTCCATTATCCGGACTTAGTTGAACCATTCCAAAAGGTCGGGCAGCACCGGGGTAGGTATGACCATGGCCTCCTGTACCCAAAAAAGGATCTACCCATTTGGTAAAAGATTGTGAAGTTGCTACTGATACTGTACTCAGGATCAGCGTTAAAAAAAAGATTCTGATTAGCATATTTATTTTATAAATGGGTACTGACCTTGAAACCAGGATGCCCTGTCCTTTATCCCCTCATAAAAAAAGAAAGCCTCTCCTTTTATTCCGTTATTCCTATTACTCTGAATCATTTGGGATAGAAACGCATCAGTTGCAGTATAAGTTCCGGAACGCAATAGGACCCCTGCATATAAAGGAATAGTAGTGCTACGATGGTATGACTTCTGTTGCAGCAACACAGAATTGAATGCACTGATATCATAGCGGTAACATTGAGGAATTACTGCATCAACCCAACCACTATCAACCCATGTTGGCCAATCCTGTAAATATTCATCCTTACTCCATGGAAAAGGGCTGGGCGACATAGACAATTGAATAGCTGGTTTTATTTTTCGTATTTCAGTACGCAGCCGTTTAACAAATTGGTTCAATTTGTTCACCCGCCAATTAACCCAATTTGTTTCAGCTGGATTTAACGGTGGTGTTACACCTTGATTTTCTGTTTGATATAGAGACGTTGTGTAAGAATCATATCCTCCCGTACTCGGCATAGCCGGTAAACGATCATCTCCTTGAACGCCATCTACATCGTATTTTGTAACTACTTCTTTGAACAGGTCAATCAAAAATTGCTGCACTTCCGGATGAATTCCATTTAACCAGTCGAAGCCATTTTTTACCAATAAATTTCCCGATTGATCTTTGGCTGCCCAAGTGGGTTTAGCAGCAACAATTGGTCCGCCATTGGCAGAGTAAGAAGAAGAAAACCCATATTCAAACCATGCATGTACTTTTAGGGATTGTGCTTTCGCTTCCTCAATACATTCCTGCAGGGGGTCTCTACCTACATATCGTTCGAGCTGAGGTTTCCCAATTAAATTTTGCATGATAGTACTGGGATAAATCGTACGCGCATTGTTATATACAACAATAAAAATATGATTAATGCCTGCAGCCTTACAATTGGTTATCATAGTTTTAATGTTCTCCCTGCTGTCGAGTGCGGTACTTGCGGTAGTTGTAACCCAAATACCTCGCATTGCATTGGGATCCCAAGCGGGTGTAGGGGTTGGCGTAGGAGTGGGTGTAGTACCTCCGCCGGTTCCAGTGCTCGATTTGGAACATGCAATACAAAAGCACAACAAAAGCAACATACAAGCTGCTTTTGTGAAGCGGTAACCAGTTACTAAAAAAAAATTTTGCATGGAACTAACAATAATAAGCTACTAAATTAAAAAAATTATAAATTCACGTATAGTTTTTAAAATTTTTAATTAAGAAATTATTTTTACTGCATGTCTGGATCCAATAGTACACCCCGTAAGCATCCATTTTCCTGGATACCTACTACCTGGTTTGCCATGGGAATACCCAATCTTGTTTTAGGTGGCACAGTAGCTTCCCTTTTATATAAAAGCTTGGGATATTCGGATGGACAAATTGCTTTTTGGACTGGCATCATAGTGTTGCCATGGAGTTTTAAGCCTTTATGGGGTCCGTTCATGGAACTCTATAGAACAAAAAAATTCTACATTCAGTTATCTCAAATTGCCTGTGGAATTTTGTTTGCGTTGTCGGCACTCAGTTTATATGCCACTGCTTTCTTCCCACTCTCGGTTACGCTATTTTTTCTAGTTGCCTTTTTTGGTTCTACACAGGATATGGCTGCAGATGGCATCTATCTAAGTGAACTATCTGCATCCGAACAGGCCAAATATGTGGGCTGGCAGGGAACATTTTACAATATCGCAAAAATATTTTCCAATGGTGGAATGGTTTTTTTAGCAGGAACGCTAATACCAGTGCTGGGCAATCAACATGCCTGGGCAATAGTATTAGCAGTATATGCCATCATTATGCTGATTTTAGGAATGTATAATAGCAGCGTTTTACCTGAAAGCAAGTCCTCCAACCCAATTACCAACTCGCGCGAAGTGTGGAAATCATTACAAGAAGTTATTAGCAGCTTTTTTAGAAAAAAGTATATTGGCGCGGGAATACTGTTTATTGTTCTCTACCGATTTGCAGAAGGACAAGGCATCAAAATTATGCCCCTATTTCTAAAAGCTGCACGTGAAACAGGTGGATTAGGGTTATCTGAAACTACCGTTGGAATACTAACCGGCATTTATGGAACTGCTGCCTTTGTTGTAGGCTCACTGGCTGCTGGATATTTTGTTTCAAATAAGGGATTGAACCGACAAACACTTATGATGCTATGTGCATTTTTTAATCTTCCTTTTGCAGCCTATGCATATCTTGCCATAACACAAGCCAGTTCTGTTTGGGTAATTGGATCCGCCATCGCAATCGAACATTTTGGATATGGTTTTGGTTTTATTGGGATTATATTATTCATTATGCAGCAAATAGCTCCCGGCCGCTACCAAATGGCCCATTACGCTTTTGGAAGTGCCATTACCTATTTTGGCTATACACTTGCATCTATGATGAGCGGCACAATCAGCGACTATCTGGGATATTCGAAATTTTTTATTTGGGTATTAATTTCTACAATACCTGCTTTTATAGTAAGCTGGTTAGTGCCACTAAAAAAAGAAGATTCAAATTAACGAAACACAGATTATCACTGCTATGCAAATTACAGGAACATTCATAGACGAAATCAGTCACGACATACCTCACCAGAACTGGGGACCTATTGAATGGGAAAAAGACTTTCAGCATATGAAAGCAATTGGAATTGATACAGTTATAGTTATCAGATGTGGTTACAGAAGATTTATTACCTATCCCTCCCCTTATTTGATACAACAAGGTTGTTATACTCCGCCAATAGATTTAATTGATTTATTTCTAATGCTCGCTGAAAAGTATGATATGCAATTCTACTTTGGATTATACGATAGTGGGGTTTATTGGGATACTGGAAATATGCAACACGAGTTAGACGTGAACCGATATGTAATTGATGAAATATGGAAAATGTACGGTAACAGAAAAGCATTTAAGGGCTGGTACATTAGTACGGAAATCAGTAGAAAAACCAAAGATGCCATAGAAATTTTTAGTAGTTTAGGTAATGCCTGTAAACAAATCAGTCAGCAATTACCTGTATTTATTTCTCCTTGGATAGACGGTAAAAAAGCTGTAATGGCAGCATCGGGGGCACTTACTAAGGAAGACGCGGTTTCCTTGAAGGAACATGAAACAGAATGGAATGAAATTTTTGACGGCATACATCATGCAATTGATGCAGTTGCCTTTCAGGACGGTCATATCGACTTTCACGAACTGGAAGATTTTTTCCGAGTGAATAAACAACTGGCAGACCGATACCATTTAAAGTGCTGGACAAACGCCGAATCATTTGATAGGGATATGCCCATCAAATTTTTCCCAATCAAATTCGAAAAACTAAAATATAAACTGGAAGCCGCAGGAAAAGCTGGGTACGACAAAGCCATCACTTTCGAATTTTCACACTTTATGAGCCCCCAGTCGGCATACCTACAGGCACATCATTTATATAACCGTTATAGGGAATACTTACAGTTATGAGAAAACTGAATTGGCTCTTTTTTCTATTACTATCAAATTCCATAATTCAGTATGCAGCATTTGCGCAAGATATTGTTATACGAGGAACCTGGGTAACCAATGTTGGCAGTGAAGCTATGCGGTCGCCAGAAAAAATTCGGGAAACGGTAACTACATGCAGTAAAAACGGAATCACAGATATTTTCGTTGTTGTATGGAACCGGGGAATTACGATGTATCCCAGCAAAGTCGTTTCCAAGTATATCGGAATAAAACAAGATAGTACCTATAAAGGATTTGATCCACTTAAGCTCTTTATAAAGGAGGGGCATGCACAGGGTATTCGGGTTCACGCCTGGTTTGAATTTGGATTTTCGTATGCATATAAAGACAGTAGTGTTAATCATTGGCTTACAAAATATCCTCATTGGGTAGGAAGAGATAACAAAGGTAACCTGCTCAAAAAAAATGGATTCTTTTGGTGGAATGCCCTACATCCGGAAGTTCAAACATTTATGAAACAATTAGTGAATGAAGTAGTAACTAATTATAAGGTTGATGGAATACAAGGAGATGATCGCCTACCAGCTATGCCTGCAGAGGGGGGATATGATGCATACACAAAAACAATATATGCAACAGAACATGATGGTACAATGCCGCCCGATAATCCTCGCGAGACGACTTGGCTAAACTGGAAAACAAAAAGGGTAAGTGATTTTGGTAAATCACTGTATGAATTAGTAAAAAAAGAAAAACCAACTTGCTGGGTAACCTGGGCTCCCAGCATTTTTCCCTGGAGTAAAGAACAATATTTACAAGACTGGCCAACATGGCTAATGGACGGATATGCAGATTACATCATACCTCAGGTTTATCGGTACCAGTTAGAAGCATATGAACAAACCTTAAAAGCTATTGACAAACAAGTACCGGCTACTCTAAAGCTAAAAATTTTTCCAGGTATGCTTTCTTCACTTGCAGATGGGTATCGAGCAGGAAACACTTTGATACAAAATATGATTGATATAAATAGAAAATACGGCTACCGCGGAGAAGTATTCTTTTATTATGAAACGATTCGAGAGGCAAGCGAAAAAATTTATCAACCATAATCAATACAATTATTTACTCTTTTAAAAATTACTGAGAATGATGAATCGACCCATACGTTATCTATTCATCTTTGGAATTCTTTTCTCAGCTTGCACGAAGAGTAATAACTCAACTGTTTCACCTGCACAACCAAGCAATCCTAACCCTACACCCACAACTTTAATTACACTTCCTGTTGGATGGAAACTATCAACGCTGCTTACTGCATCATTCCCTTCCGGAATTCAATTGTATTATTTTGATACCTTATTTCAAGGTAAAAAAACGAAAGCGTATTGTATTGCCTACGACAGTAAAAAAACAACATTGGAATTCAAACCGGTTTTATCTGCAACAGCAAAAAAACCAAGCGATTTTTATAAAGATGAACCCGGAGTTGTGTATGCAGCCATCAATGGAGGATTTTTTGGTGGTAATCAGTCCTACAGCCTAGTACAGTATAACAATACCGTGTTAGCGGCAAATATCAAGTCGGTCAGCAGAACATACAATGGTGTAAATACGGCCTACTATCCAACAAGAGCAGCTTTCGGAATAAATACATCAGGTGAACCTGTAGTTGCTTGGATATACCATATTGGCTCAGGGATCAATGACGTATATAGTTATCCGAGCCCGGCCCCCAATGCAGAAGGAAGTGCCCCTCAAGCTGAACCCACTGCTCAATTTCCGATAGGGGGCAGCAAATGGAATACGACTGCTGCTATTGGTGGATCTCCAATACTAATAAAAAATGGAACTATCCAAATAAGCGACGTAGCGGAATTAATCAATATAAATAATACTACTAGCCGACCCCGATCGGCAATAGGTGCTTCAGCAACCGGAATAATTATACTTTTAGCTGTAGAGGGAGATAATACTGCAGCGGGATATGCTGGATTAAATTTGGCAGAATTGGCTGGCATGTTGCAGGAACTAACTTGTGCGAATGCAATCAACCTCGATGGAGGAGGCTCTACCAGCCTCGTAGTTGGCAATCAATTACTCGTTCGACCGGGTGATGGAGTGGAAAGACCAGTAGTAAGTGCTGTATTAATTAAGCAAAAATAAAATACCCCTGAAGCTCTTTTTTTTCTCATCAGGGGTATAAGTTTATAGAATTACAAATTTACTTAGGCAAAGTAGGATACTGTATACCCAACTGCTCCAGATACGTTCCGTATTTACTTGGATCGTAATAATAGGGCTTCATTTTTTCGCGATACTTATCCATTATTTCCTTATTCAAATAAACCGGTGGTGGATCTTTGGCCGATATAAACGGAATATATTGCTGTTGCTTGGTTTGCACGTTGGTAAAATAATCTTTTGCCTCTGCCAATATAGTAGGATTGGTAAATAAATCTATTAATGTAAGTGCAGTTGCCTTTGCGCCAGCCAACGAACCTTTATGGGCAATGGGAGTTGCCATTGCAATCGCATCTCCCCAATGATGCCCCTTTGTTCCCTGAATGTTGGCAGGATAACGCAACACAATTGTTGGAACATTCCAGGAAATATCTGCTATATCATCTGAACCACCACCCCAGGAAAAAGGAACAGATCCTTTGATTGTATCAATCACTTTCCGCATACCCTTGATGGGGCGACCTTGATTATCTTTTTCCGGAGCTTCCAATAATTTTTGAACGGCAATCGCGAGTTGCTCATCTTGCTGCGACCATTCGGGCATACCAACCCGCTGAATATTTTTATACATGGCTTCGGCAATAGGCTTATTGAAGTGTCCGGGCCAGGCAGTTCCTAAAATTTTGTACGACATTTTTGTGTCGGTCATCATGGCAGCTCCCTGTGCAATCTTAATACCAGCCTGCATATTTTTATAAATATCCTCATAAGTTCTTTCTCTAAAATAATACCAAACACTCGCCTGCGAGGGAACTACATTGGGCTGATCGCCTCCATCCTTAATTACATAATGCGAACGCTGTGTTGGCTTCAGGTGTTCCCGTTTATAATTCCAGCCCACATTCATCAGTTCAACAGCATCCAATGCACTTTTACCTCTCCAGGGAGCGCCGGCTGCATGTGCTGCATCTCCTTCAAATTCAAATTGCATACTCACTACTCCATTCATACCATTATCACCGTAATCAGCAGAAAAATCGCTACTTACATGCGTAAAAATACAGGCATCTACTTTTTTAAAATATCCATCCCGAATATACCATGCCTTGCTGGCAACCAACTCTTCCGCAACCCCCGGCCAGACAACTAATGTTCCTGGAATTTTATTTTCTTCCATTATTTTTTTCACACCAATGGCAGCATAAATAATAACGGCTTGTCCGGAATTATGCCCCTCCCCATGTCCGGGCGCCCCTTCAACAATGGGTGAGCGATAAGCTACCCCCGGTTTCTGAGATGCTTTTGGGATACAATCTATATCGCTACCCAAAGCAATTACCGGACTTCCCGAACCCCAACTTGCCATCCAGGCAGTGGGAATGCCAGATGTTTCTTTATTAACGGTGAATCCATTTTTAGTTAATATTTCTGTCAAGTATCGGGAGGTTTCAACTTCCTGAAACCCTAACTCCCCGAAACTAAAAACCATATCAACCATTTCCTGAATATTCTTTGCTTTTGCCTGAACCTGATCGAGTGCATTTTTTTTCAACGACTCTACCCAGGTAGCATCTTTTTTTACCTGGGCCATTAGCATCATTGGAAAACAAATTACCAATAGTAAAAAACTTATTTTCTTCATTGTAAATATTATTGGAATTAAATATGATTGGGAATTTACAAAAAAACAAGGATATAGCCAAATGAATATCCTTTGTATAATCAATTTATTTACAATCAATTAAACTCATTTTCGATCGCGCAATACTAAACCTCCTTTTACAAGCCATGAACAACCAAAAGCAGTCATAGCCATCCATTCTAACCAAAAAACCATTTTATAGGATGCCAATTCAGGATTACTTTTCACCATTCGATTATAAAAAGGTACCATCACAATTACAAACAAAATAACATAGCCACAAATTTTATAAATTTTATTGCGTTTCTTCTTCTGGGGAGTAGGCTCCCCCTTACCTTTTGTAAACAAGAATAAGGAAATCAGTGCCAAATCAATAAATAAAATAGAAGCTAACAAATTATGTGTTTCACTTCGAGTGGTATTCCAGGGTAAATGAATAATTGCACAACTATTGGTTAAAGGTTCATTTGTAGGTATAAATGCTGAGCCTAATGCCAATATTCCGGCTATTGTTGTTAACCATGCATCCAGCCAGTCGCCAGGATATCCTTTATAGGATATGAGAAAAAGTGCCATTGAACATAACATACCCACTAACAGGTTTCCTGTTACTGTGTAATAATAATCACTCAAAGATTCCTGAATAAAACTACAATCAGCCAGCCAATAGTTGCCGGTTAACATAGCGGGAGGAAGTAAGATACTGAGCCACCCAATCGATTTTCTGAGTGAATTAAATGAAATCAGCCTCGGATCTTGCTGATTTAAATGCATGGCTGATATTTTAATATTTACAAAATTTGAAAAATAATTGAACCCCCAACTACAATATTAAATATACTGTTTTTTTATCAATTTAAGCCCCTGATTGCAAGCCAAACTTACTCACTCCGGATTCTTCAATTCGGCCTCCGCTTATTCGACTATATGTAAAATACCCCAGCGTATTTTCATTCTCATTAATTTAAATATCTTTAGAAACTTTAAATAAAGTATATGAAACAAAACAGACGTTCCTTTTTACAAAAAAGCGGCCTCGTTGCCGGCAGCCTTGGTTTTTCCTCTGCTATATTGGGTGCAACAATTACACCAACATCCTTGAACGAAACCTTGCCGAAAGAAATAGCCGCACTTCAACCCGCAACTGATGGAATTGTTCCGATATCCGTTGAAGAAAGAAAGCAACGCATAGTCAAAGCGCAGGAACTGATGCAGCAAAATAAAATCGATGCCATATTCCTCGAAGGAACAACCTCCTGCACCTATTTCACCGGCATGCGGTGGGGACAAAGCGAAAGAACCTTCGGAGTGGTGATTCCCTCTAAAGGACCCATCGCTTATGTTTGTCCGCAATTTGAAGAAGACCGCGCTCGGGAACTAATTAACCCCGTTTTTGGAGATGAAGTTCGTTGCTGGGAAGAGCATGAAAGTCCATACGCCCTCATTTTAGGCATTGCAAAAGATCGTGGAATTCGTTTTCGACGTATTGGTATGGAAGAGCGTGTGCGATTTTTTATTGCAGATGGAGTAAAAAAAATAGCTGCCGGTATTGAGATAGTAGATGCAACCCCTGTAACTGCAGGTTGTAGAATGTATAAAACCGCAGCAGAAATTGCACTGATGCAGAAAGCAAATGATGTTACCATTGAAGCGTATAAAGCAGCTTTTGCCAGTATCCAGCCCGGTATGACGCAGGCTCAACTCAGCCGAAACATTTCAGCGGCTTTTGAAAAATTAGGCTTCTCTGGCGGAGCCTCCGTTCAGGTAGGCAAATACTCCGCCCTACCCCATGGAAGTATTGTGCCTCAAAAAATTATGGAAGGAGATGTAGTAATGGTAGATGGAGGAACTTCTTGTCAGGGCTATGCCTCTGATATTACCAGAACGATAGTAGTAGGAAAGCCATCCGATAAACAAATAGCCGTTTGGAACCTGGAAAAAAAAGCACAAGATGCTGCTTTTGCTGCCATTAAAATTGGAGCCCCTTGTGAAATTGTAGATGCAGCTGCCCGCGCGGTAATTGAAAACGGTGGATTCTCTAAAAATTATAAACTCCCAGGTCTCCCACACAGAACCGGGCATGGCATTGGAATGGAAGGGCATGAGTGGACCAATTTTGTTAAGGGCAATAAAACACCCATTGGGGTAGGCATGTGTTTTAGTGATGAACCTACTATCTCAATACCCGGTGAATTTGGAATCCGACTGGAAGATTGTTTATATATAACAGAAAACGGACCTAAATTTTTTACCCCACAAAGTATTTCTATTGAGCAGCCATTTGGATAAGAAGGATAATTAAACCTTGATGAGAAAATATGTTATGGTATTGAGCGCATTCCTCTGCATGAGCTGTATATCATGTAATTGCTTTGCCCAATCCAAATCTGTTCAACAGCCAACTACAGATGCTGACATTATTGAGCGAATCAATCAACATAGGCCGCTTCGCAATGCTCATATACCCAAACAAATTCATCAACAATTAGGTGCCACCCATGTAGCAGGAAAATATTTTTTTAGTGAGGAGCCTTATTTAATTGAAGGTTGCAAATCTCTATATAAGTTAGGATTTGGGGTTATCAAACTTTGGTTTAGAAAAGATGGAGGAGGATATCCCTATCACTCGAACTGGCAAATTCCTAAAAATATTTCCCTAACTGCACTTGCACAACATCCCTATTGGAAAGAAGCTTTTGAAGTGCCTTTTTCAACTTTTGCACTTAGTGTAGATGGTGCCGGGGTAAACACTACCAACGTAAGTGCCGCAGCAGAGGAAACTGAACTATATGAACTTTGTTGCTATTTATTTCAAACCTATCATGATAGAAAAGTAAACTTCATCATTCACAACTGGGAGGGAGATTGGATGATGCGGGGTGGTACAGGAAATTCCGCTCGATGGTCGCGCAAGCCCGGAGAAAGAATTGATGCAGTGGATGGAGTTCGGTACAGTGTAGGGATTCCAGCTGATTCTGCTGATCGGATCAATGCAATGATAAAATGGTTTAAAAGCCGACAAAGCGCCGTTAGCAGAGCCCGGGAGCGTTTTCCAAATGCAACCTGTAAAATTTATCATGCCATTGAAGCCAACAAAGTGATGGATAGCCGCGAGGGTATTCCCGGAATCGTTAATCGAGTGCTGCCGGAAGTTGAAACAGATATGGTTTCCTGGTCTTGCTACGACGGAATGGATAGCACAGGTTTAGCGCTCTATAAAGGAATTCAATACATTCAAGCACAGATGCGGCCTACTCCCTATATGAAAGGGAAAAAAGAGGTTTTTTTAGGCGAGATTGGCATTCCTGAACAGCGATATGCCGGATTAATGGAAAAAGATCCGGTGATAAATAGATGGGATGCCTATATGGGTGTTATACTGGCATTAAAAATTTCCTATCTGATTCAATGGGAATTGTATTGCAACGAACCCAAAGACGAATCGCTTCGAAAATTAAATGATACGCGAAAAAAAGATGAGATGAGGGGTTTCTGGCTTATTCGGCCCGATAGTACCCTAAGCTTTGCAGGAACATACTTTACCAAATTGCTACAAAAAGCTAAAGCGACCAAATAGCTGCTATCTCTACATATTCATCGTTATATGCATCGCAGGCTAGCATTTTCAACAAATCTATACAAGTAGTTAACTAAAGTATTATCTTAGATACTCTTTCTTAACAGTATCATCAATTGCCACATGAAAAAAAATAGTCCTGCAGTTAGCAGAAGAAAGTTTCTCCAATCTTCTGGAACATTGGCCGCCGGTTCATTAGTCATGAGTTCGTTTCCAACCATTGTACCATCCTCCGTTTTTGGAAAAAATGCTCCCAGTAACCGAATCAATGTTGGAGCAATTGGTTGTGGTCGTATAGCAGTAACACATGATATTGCTTCTACTGCCCGGTTTAATAGTGCCAGAATAATTGCCGTTTGCGACTTAGATAAAAATCGTGCAGATGCAGCACCGGCAGCAGTAAAAAATAACTATATCCGCGCAGCGAAAGAAAATGGAGGCTTAACCGGTGACTGGGATATGAAAGTATATTACGATTATAAAGAGTTACTACAAAATAAAGACATCGATGCCGTGCTGGTTAGTTTGCCCGATCATCATCACGCCATTGTGAGTGTTCATGCAGTAAATGCCGGCAAACATGTGTATTTACAAAAGCCTGCCTCTCTTACAATCGAGGAAGGACGGATCTTAAGCAACGCTGTAAAGAAAAGTGGAAAAATTTTACAACTGGGAAGTCAGCAAAGATCTGCCGATCCATGGCCACAATTTAAAAAAGCAGTTGAATTGGTTCGCAATGGAAGAATAGGGGAACTGAAAACAGTAGAAGTGGGATTACCCGGCGACCCTGGTGGTGGGAATAAAGCCATCATGCCGGTTCCGGCTAATTTAAACTACGATGCCTGGCTGGGAGCAACTCCGGAAGTGTATTATACTGAAGATCGCGTTCACTCACAAGAAGCAGGTAGCAAAGGGATCAATAGCCGTCCGGGATGGCTGCGCTGTGAACAATTTGGTGCTGGTATGATTACCGGATGGGGAGCCCACCATATTGATATTGCTCATTGGGGAATGAATATGGAATACAGTGGTCCTATTGAAATATGGGGTAAAGCTAATTTCCCAACCGACGAACCCGGATACGGTGGTTTATGGAATGTGCATGGTATTTTTAGAACAGAAGCGCTTTACGCTAATGGAGTAAATATGATTGTGTCGAATGAATTACCCAATGGAGTAAAATTTATTGGTACAGAAGGTTGGATTTGGGTTACCCGGGGAAATTATCGGGTTACCGATACCGACCCTGTTGCCGACAATAATGGTGTAAAACCCATTGATGCCAGTAACCCTAAAATTTTACTATCCGTAATCGGACCTAATGAAATTCATTTATATGATAGTCCGGAACAACACCTGAATTGGTTGGATTGTATTAAATCGGGCAAACAACCTGTCGCCCCTGTTGAAGTGGGTCACAGATCATGCAGTGCGTGTTTATTGCACCAAATTGCAATGAAACTGAAAAGAAAAATTTACTGGGATCCTGCCAAAGAACGATTCAGTAATAACGATCAAGAAGCTACAGCAATGCTTAGCAGACCCAGAAGAAAGCAATATGATTTCTAATTAGAAGACTGTATAAAATTTGACACTCACTTAATTCGGGGAGCCAGGATCTTATGAGCACATCGAATTAAGTGAGTATTCCTGATTTTTGTAGTATATTCTATATTTTACTCAACAGCAATGAGAACCTTTTTATATTGAGTCAAATATTAAAAAATAGCAATCATAAGCCGCTACGCTTTTCATGTTATGCTTCGCCTAAAAATTGAGTAAGATTATTTAAATTTATTCAAAACACCCTGTATGATTTGGAGAAGACTGGCAATAGTTACTATCATTCCGGTTATAACTATGGCTCAGCGTCCCTCATCAGTGTCTAATATCGTTCCAGGAACGTACATATTGAATAATAAAACAGAATCTGAAGCTGCAAAATCCGGGGGGCCTTATGGAAAATTAATCGTTTCGCCGGCAGTTGATAATCGCTGTCTCTTCCATCTCAGGTATTCAACCGGTGCTCCTGCCAATAACCTTGGATTAATTAAGGATTCCTTAATAGTATATGGTAACAAAACTTATTATACTCCTGGTGAGGATTCGAATTGTAGGGTTATTTTCGAGTTTTCTGAAAAGGGAGTTCAAATTACACAATCATCGTCCAGATCATCCTTCGCCTGCGGATTTGGAAGGAATGTACATGTAGATGGTTTTTATAATCGAATGCCCAATACCCCACCACTTTCTATTAGAACCGGCTCTCATGCCATTGAAATATACTGGGCTGAATGGATGAGTTGGGATAAACCCGGAATTGCAACCATCTCAGCATTAGGAAATGGAAAATATTCCATTAAAGGAAATCAAACTGGGAGAGACAACAAAGGATATATGACAATAGATGGAACCCTTCAACTCATCAGTAACATCCAAATAGAGTTTACGGGAACTGTTATTAGTCAGGAAGCAATAATTAACAATGGAAAAATTTGTAAAAGGGAGGGCAAAATCAGATTTACAGCCAATCCCAAAACAAAAAAATGGGTTATGAATAAAGTACAAAAATGGGGTGTGCAGTCGGTTGATGAATATATCACAATTAATTTCTAAACTTTTGTATGCAATATTCATTTCTATCCGACTTTAGTCCTCTATCCATTTCCCTTTGCTTATTTGCTTTGATGGTGCTTACTTATTTCGTTGCAAATCGGCTAGCTCGTGTAAAAGTATTTCAACAACTTGTAGATAATGGTATTAATCCCATTGAGAGCTCACTTCTGGGACTATTGGCTTTACTGATGGCATTTACATTTGGCATGTCTGCATCACGTTACGAAACCAGAAGAAGTGTAATGTTATCAGAAGCAAATAATATTGGAACTGTTATTTTACGCTGCGATCTCTATCCAGACTCTACTCGAACTAAATTGAAATCCTATTTACAACAATATTTGGAGGCAAGAATACAATATTTTCAGTCAGGAACTGATAATAGTAAAGAAAAGCAGGCATTGGAAGCAACAGAAAAATGGGATAGTAAAATATGGGAGCTAGTAGCACGTGAATCCAAAATAAAAGATAATCTAGCTGCTTCTAACCAAATGATACCTGCATTAAATGCAATGATAGATATTGTAACCAATCGAAATGCAGAAAAAAATGCAACCGTTCCCGACTCTATATTATGGTTGTTATTTATGCTTTGTGTTATCTGTAGTTTTATTTTAGGGTTTCGGCATCTGGAAGCAAGAAACTCATACCTGATAAGCATCATCTTCGCCTTAATGGTTTGTGCCTGTATTCATCTAATCATAGATTTAGACCGCCCTCGCCAGGGATTAATTAATATGAAAGGAACGCAGCAATATATGATTGATTTAAGAAAAATGTTTTATTAATCTACTATAATTACAAGGCTACATGAATATTCAGGTTATTGCTTTTGATGCAGATGACACCCTATGGATAAATGAACCCTATTTCCGCGAGGCAGAAGAAGCCTTCGCCAAATTACTAGTAGATTATTTGCCCGAACATAGCATTAAAAAAGAGTTATATGCAACAGAAATTCATAACCTAACACTATATGGATATGGAATTAAGGGATTCACCCTATCGATGATTGAAACTGCTTTACGTTTAACAAATCAACAGCTTCCCCCTAGCATCATTCAATCTATTTTGGATATCGGAAAAGGAATGCTCGACAGGCCTGTAGAATTAATGGAAGGAGTTAGTGAGTTATTGGATGAACTGAAAAATAAATACCGACTCGTAGTAGCGACGAAAGGAGATCTACTCGATCAGGAAAGAAAACTTATCAAGTCGGGACTCCTCTCAAATTTTCATCATATTGAAATCATGTCTGATAAACAAGTAAAGGATTATGCCAAACTAATCCGACACCTAGATATAGCACCTGATGAATTTATGATGGTTGGCAATTCTATTAAATCGGATATTTTACCCGTATTGGAATTAGGCGCACATGCAATTCACGTACCTTACCATATTACCTGGATACATGAGCAGGTTGAAGAAGAAATTACACATCCTCATTTTCATCATCGAACCGAAATCACCCATATACGAGAAATATTATTGTAAATAAGATAAAAGGATTTATGAATAGGAATATGAAAATTCAATTGTTTGCTAATACCATTCTGTATTTTTTTGCACAATGCTTTATATTAGTAATACCTACACTTAAAGCACAAACTGTTCCTCTAAAAAATAAATCAGTTCCCAATATAATAATCATTTTCTGTGATGATTTAGGCTATGGTGATTTACCTGCGTATGGGGGAACCCAAACGGAAACCCCTCATCTTAACCAATTGGTAAAAGAAGGGGTTCGATTTACTGAATTTTATGCCGCACAGGCTGTTTGTTCAGCATCCAGAGCGGCCCTGCTAACCGGCTGCTACCCTAATCGCATTGGAATTTCAGGTGCATTGGGTCCGGGTAGCAAAACGGGATTATCTTCCGACGAAACCACACTTGCAGAAATATTAAAAAAGAGGGGTTATGCAACGGCCATTATCGGAAAATGGCACCTTGGCGACCGGGAAAAATTTCTTCCGTTGCAACATGGATTTGATTATTACTATGGACTTCCCTATTCAAATGATATGTGGCCTGTAAATTATAATGGAATACCCTATAATGATACAACATTGTATCGAGGCCGTTATCCTTTACTTCCATTATACAAAAACAATCAAATTATTGAACGCATACAAACACTCAATGATCAGGCTACTTTAACTACCCGCTATACCGAAGAAGCAGTTAATTTTATCCGGAGTCATCAAAAACAACCTTTTTTCCTTTATCTACCACATTCCATGCCGCATGTGCCTTTGGCAGTTTCGGATAAATTTAAAGGAAAAAGTAAGCAAGGTTTGTATGGGGATGTTTTAATGGAAATCGACTGGTCGGTTGGAAAAATTATGCAAACACTTAAACAACTTAAATTAGATAATAACACACTGGTAATATTTGCAAGTGACAATGGCCCGTGGATGAACTATGGTAACCATGCCGGAAACACCGGTGGTTTGCGTGAGGGAAAAGGAACCAGTTTTGAAGGCGGACAAAGAGTTCCTTGTATTATGCGATGGCCGGGAAAAATTCCGGGAGGAACTATTTGCACACAGCTAGCTGCAACACTAGATATTCTACCCACAATAGCTAATATCACCCAATCAACTTTACCCAAACAAACGATAGATGGTGTTAATATTACTGCATTGTTATTCAATCCTCAATCAAAACCGATTCGGGAAAATTTTTATTATTATTACCGCCAAAATAGTTTAGAAGCTGTAAGAAATCAACAGTTCAAACTGGTATTGCCACATGAAGGAAGAAGTTATGAGCATCAACTCCCTGGCAAAGATGGGTATCCAGGTACTGCACCGGAAAATGTTCCAGTACCCATGGCTTTATATGATTTAAGAAGAGACCCAGGGGAAAGATATGATGTACAGGAAGCCTATCCGGAAATAGTTAAAGAATTATCACAACTGGCAGAGAAGGCAAGAACAGCTCTTGGCGATGATCTTCAAAGAAAAAAAGGAAAAGAAACCAGACCAGCAGGAAAAGCAGATTAATTATCTACTCAATAACCAGTCCTTAAATTGACTATAATTTGCGGCTATGGGTATTGAAATTCCCGTGCGTTTCATAAGCTCAATAGCAGCTGGTGGTAACTGAATTGGTTTTCCAATCACCTTCTCAACAGTTTCAGGAAACTTTACCGGATGAGCTGTTTCAAGGAAAATGCAAGGATGATTGGGGAATTTTTCAAGGTATTTTTCTACGGCACTAAAAGCAACTGCTCCATGTGGGTCGGCTATGTACTGATATTGTTGATACAATTTTGCTATAGCTGTCAATGTTTCTTCATCGGTAATTGTATATCCTGAAATCAGTTGACGGATTGCAGCATTGTTTTGTTGAAATAATTCAATTATTCTGATAAAATTGCTTGGGTTACCTACGTCCATTGCATTTGATAGAGTAGCTGTTGCAGCAGCAGGAGCAAAAGCTGCACCGGCTAAAAATTTAATAACAGCATCATTAACATTGCAAGCAGCAATAAAATGATGAATAGGCAAGCCGGATTGATGCGCTACCAAACCAGCACATAAGTTACCAAAATTGCCACTGGGAACCGCTATCACTGGCGCACCCAGATGCTGAGGCCATTGCTGCATGGCTAAAATATAATACAACTGTTGCGGCAACCAGCGAGCGATATTAATGGAATTTGCAGATGTTAATTGCAATAACGCTGAAAGCTGCTTATCCATAAAAGCCTCTTTCACCATTTGCTGACAATCATCAAAAGTGCCTTCCACTGCTAATGCAGTAATATTTTCACCACAGGAGGTTAATTGCAATTCCTGCACCGGACTAACTCTTCCCTTGGGATATAAAATTATTACTTCTACTCCCTCCACACCCAAAAAACCACTGGCAACCGCACCACCGGTATCACCAGAAGTCGCTACCAATACAGTTAGTTTTGAATGTTGGTTACGAAAAAAATATCCTAAACATCTACTCATGAATCTTGCACCCACATCCTTAAATGCCAGGGTAGGTCCATGAAATAATTCTAGTGCATAGATATTATGAGCTATAGGCACCAAAGGAAAAGGAAATGAAAGTGTAGCTGCAATGATATCCTTTAATTCCTGCTCCGGAATAGCATCCCCCACATAAGGGCGCATAATTTGATATCCTAATTCATTAGCAGGCAATTGAAACATTGCCCTCCACTCGTCGGAAGTATATCGGGGGATATTTGTAGGAAAAAACAAACCCTTATCAGGTGCCTGACCAAGAATGGCGGCATCCTTAAAGGAAACCTGTACCTGTGGTTGTAAGATGCTATAATAATTCATGAATGAAGTAAATGTACAAGCTGTTAATTATCTATGATACGTATTCCGGTATGATTAATTTGAGTTACGTAAGTATGAAAAGGTAGCTGAATACGAGTAAAAATATTTTTCATTTCAATCTCTACCAATTCAGCTATACTTTGGCTGGTGCTTAACATGAAGATAGAGGGACCGGATCCTGAAATACCCCCACCTAATGCGCCTACTCTTTTCGCATTTTCCTTTACTTCATGAAATCCAGGAATGAGAATACTTCTCACAGGTTCAATTAGCACATCCTCTAGCGAACGACCAATTAATTCATAATCTTTATTTAGTAATCCCGCAACCAATCCCGCGATGTTACCCCATTGCTTAATGGCATCTTTTAGTAATACGTGTTGTTTTAATATACTTCTTGCATCTGCAGTTCGCACTTCAATTTGTGGATGTACAATAGTTACAAATAATGGAGGAGTTGATAATGGTATAACATCCAAAGGAAAGATAGAACGTATCAATGTTACTCCACCATATATGCAAGGAGCTATATTATCTGCATGCTTTACGCCAGACGCTAATTTTTCCCCGTGCATAGCAAAACGAATCAAATCGTTTTTTTCAAATGGGCACTGCAATAATTGATTGGCTGCAAAAACTGCTCCTGCAGCGCTGGCAGCACTTGAACCCACCCCACTTCCGGGCATGATTTGCTTATTGATATGCAATTCAAGTCCGCATCCAAAATCCGGCACTTCTTCCAGCATGGCCAACAAGGCAGCGCCTGCAACATTTTTTTCCGGTTCCAGTGGCATTTGAAAGTCATCTTCATGAATAATTGTTATTCCACGACTATGGGAAAATCGAATGCTCATAATATCAAAGGGGGCATCAACTGCAAATCCCAAAATATCAAAGCCACATACCATATTAGCAACTGTTGCAGGTGCTTCAACAGTAACTTTTTTGTTTCTATCAACCCTTTGAATGAGTGAACTTACTAAATCATTATCCGGATGAAAAAGCCGACTTGTTATAAAATTATTTTTCATACAGTATATCAATTATCGGGATACACGAATGATATCGGCAAAAACTCCAGAAGCTGTAACATCTGCTCCTGCACCTGCCCCTTTAATTACCATTGGGAGATCTGGATATCTTTCTGTGTAAAACAATACTAAATTGTCTTTTCCATACAAGTGATAAAAATCAGAATCGGGAGGAATATGTTGCAGACCAACAGCAGCTTTGCCATTTTTATAAGTAGCCACAAATTTCAATTTACATTGGTTGGCAGCAGCGGATTGATACAATTGCTGAAAATGAGATTCCTGCATTTCCATTTCTCTATAAAAATCATCCACAGATCCTTTAAAACAACTTGCCGGTAAAAAAGGAGTGTTGTCAATATCGGTCATTTCAAGGGGTTGACCGGCCTCTCGGGCAAGGATCATAATTTTACGCATTACATCCGTTCCACCGAGATCCAAACGTGGATCGGGCTCGGTATAACCCTCTTTTTGAGCCTGCAAAACAATTTGTGCAAATGGAACCGAACCATCATAATGATTGAAAACATAATTAAGTGTACCCGACAAAACCGCCTGAATAGATAATATTGTATCCCCGCTTCGCATTAAATCATTCAAAGTACCAATAACAGGTAAGCCTGCTCCCACATTGGTTTCAAAAAGGAAAGCAGTATTGTATTCTCTCGCCAGTAATTTGAGATGGCGATAATGTTCGTACGAAGAAGAGCAAGCAATTTTGTTACAGGCAACAACCGAGATACTTTTCTCTAATAAAGAACTATATACCCCCGCTACCAGCTCATTTGCAGTAACATCTACAAACACGCTATTTCTTAGATTAGCAGACTGTATTGCAGTTACATAATCAGATATATTACCAAATTCAGCTGCAGCTAGCTGATCACGCCAATTATCCAACTGAATGCCCTCTTCCTGAAGCAATATTTTCTTACTGTTGGCTAATCCAGTTATTCGGATTTGTAAACGAAGATGCTCTTGCAAATAAGCAATTTGCTGTTGAATCTGACTAATCAATTTTCCACCTACATTTCCCGTTCCTGCTATAAACACATTTAATTGCTTATAGGTTGTTTCAAAAAAGGCTTCGTGTAAAACATTAATGGCTTTTTTAACATCCTTTTCAAGTAACACAGCAGAAATATTTTTTTCAGAAGAGCCCTGTGCGATTGCCCGAACATTGATACCATTTCGCCCTAAAACACCAAACATCTTTCCACTCACTCCAGGATGGCTCTTCATTTGCTCGCCTACCAATGCTAAAATGGCCAGTCCCGACTCAACCAATAATGGCTCTACTTTTCCTGATGCAATTTCTATAGCAAACTGTTCATCAATTGCAATTTTAGATCGCTCAGCATCTCCTTCGTTTACTGCAACACAAATTGAATGCTCAGAAGAACTTTGAGTAATGAGTATCACATTCACAGATTCTGTAGCCAGTGATTCAAATAATCGCTTTGAAAATCCCGGAATGCCAACCATACCGCTACCTTCCAAACTCAATAAACTAATTTTACTGATGCTGGTAATTCCCCTGATATAACTATCGGAAATGCCGGCATCCTTCTCGATAACGGTACCCCTATCGTTAGGAGCAAAAGTGTTTTTAATCCAAACCGGTATGTTTTTATTCATTACAGGCTGAATGGTAGGAGGATAAATTATTTTAGCACCAAAGTGAGAAAGTTCCATTGCCTCCTGATAAGAAATGCTGGATATCGGACGGGGATGTTGAACTAAGCGTGGATCAGCTGTCATCATTCCGCTTACATCCGTCCATATTTCCAGCACCTTAGCATCCAATGCTGCTGCATAAATGGCCGCAGTATAATCAGACCCCCCTCTTCCTAATGTAGTAGTTTGCTTTTGAGAGTCGGAGGAAATATATCCCGGTGCAACATACAGCTTAGCAGGATTTTTTTTAATAAACTGCTGAATAGCTTTATTGGTTTCAGAAAACTGAACTGCCGCCATTCCAAAATGACTATCTGTAATAATCAGATCTCTCGAATCCAGCCAAATGGCTTTAGTAGCTTTAGCCTGAAAAGCAGCAACAATTATTAATGAAGAAAGTAATTCTCCATAGCTTACGATTTTATCTTTTGTTCGAAGTGATAATTCCCGCAATAAAAATACTCCTTCACATAAAGCATCCAGCTGATTAAATTGTTGTTTTACCAAACTCAAAGTTGCACTTTGCTGCTGTATTGGCAATAGCCCCCTTACCAGATCCAGGTGACGGGTTTCCATTTCACGAAGCAAATCGCGAAACTGCTCATCGCCGGAAGCCGCAACAGAACCGGTTTTCAATAAACTATCCGTTATGCCACCCAAAGCAGATACTACCAAAATAGTAGCATCTTTTTCCAACGCCCTCTCAGTAATACCAATTACTTTTTGAATATTTTCTGCATTAGCGACTGAACTTCCTCCAAACTTAATTACTTGCATATCCACTATTTATTAACTTCAAAAAATTATCAGTCTTTAGAAAATTTTGCATTTCTAAAGATGTATCATTGAAAAGCAATCGTTGATTCATTAAATCAGATAACCAAACAAATTATCTTCAGGCTTAATTTCAGTGAAATTAATCTGATATTGGTGTAGATGTTGAATCAGAACATCATAGTCGGATTTTGATTTTAACTCAACTCCAACCAGTGCCGGGCCCGTTTCTTTGTTATGCTTTTGCATATATTCAAAACGGGTAATATCATCATTGGGCCCCAACACCTTACTTACAAACTCTTTAAGTGCTCCGGGGCGCTGTGCGAAACGAATCAAAAAGTAATGCTTAAGACCTTCATATTGCAGCGAACGTTCTTTTATCTCCTGCATCCGATCTATATCATTATTGCTGCCACTTACAATACAAACAATTTTTTTTCCCCTTATTTTTTCTGCATAGTCATCTAATACTGCTATTGTCATTGCGCCAGCAGGTTCAACCACAATAGCATCTTGATTATACAGTTGTAAAATGGTTGAACAAATTTTTCCTTCTGCTACCAAGTGCATATCATCCAACACTTCTTTACAAAAAGAGAAAGTAACATTTCCTACTTTTTTAACAGCAGCTCCATCAACAAATCGCTCTATATGGCTTAGTTCAACGGGTTTTCCTGCTTTCAAAGCTTCGAGCATTGAGGGTGCTCCGGCAGGTTCTACTCCCACTATTTGAGTGTTGGGAGAAAACAAACTGAAATAAGCCCCTACTCCTGCACTCAGCCCCCCTCCACCTACCGGAACGAAGAGATAATCTATATCCTGCTGATCTTCTAAAATTTCCATACCCACTGTAGCCTGACCTTCAATAATTCGAATATCATCAAATGCAGGAATAAATGTTTTATTATGCGCCTGAGTATAGGCAAGCGCCTCTTTTGCACAATCATCATACGTATCACCAGTTAAAACCACTTCAATCCATTCCTCTCCAAACATTTTAGTTTGAGAAACTTTTTGATTCGGAGTAATTATGGGCATAAATACTACTCCCTTTATCTGCAGTTTCCGGCAACTGTATGCAAAACCCTGAGCATGATTACCGGCACTGGCACATACAACTCCATTGGCAACTTGCTCTGGAGAGAGACTACTCATCATATTAAACGCTCCTCTGATTTTATAGGAACGTACCACTTGCAAGTCCTCCCGCTTTAAGTAAACCTGGCAATCATACTTACGCGAAAGATTACGACTAAAAATGAGTGGTGTATGTTTTACCACTCTTTTTAATCGCTCCCTCGCTCCTGCAAAATCAAGTGCAGATATAGATAGTATTTCTTGCATACCAACAGATTAAAAGTAAATGCTTTCCAGATATTAATTATTTTCCGGACGCAGACTTCTCACTGTTTTGCCTGCTTGCCACATTTCACTTTGGTTTAGTTCTTTTAATTCTTCTTCCAATTTTTCACGATAGTCAGACTTGCTGTTACTTTCAATTGATTTAGCTGCTTCCTTACCAGCTGCAACACTTTCATATAATTCAGTAAAAACAGGTAATGTAGCATCACGGAATTTTTTCCACCAGTCCAAAGCTCCTCTCTGAGCGGTAGTTGAGCAATTGGCATACATCCAATCCATACCATTTTCAGCAACCAATGGCATCAATGATTGTGTCAATTCTTCAACAGTTTCATTAAAAGCCTCTGAAGGAGAGTGCCCTTTTGAACGGAGTACCTGATATTGAGCAGCAAAGATTCCCTGAATCGCACCCATCAATGTTCCTCTTTCTCCGGTAAGATCGCTGAATACCTCCTTTTTAAAATCAGTTTCAAACAGATAACCGCTTCCAATTGCAATTCCTAAAGCAATTACTCTTTCGAAAGCTTTTCCGGTAGCATCCTGATAGATTGCATAACTACTGTTTAATCCTCTACCCTGCAAAAACATTCTACGAAGAGAAGTGCCCGATCCTTTAGGCGCAACTAAAAATACATCTACATCAGCAGGAGGAATGATTCCGGTTTGATCGTTATACGTAATACCAAATCCATGTGAAAAATAAAGTGCCTTTCCGGGAGTAAGATACTTTTTTACCGTAGGCCACATGGCTATCTGAGCAGCATCACTCAACAAATAACATATAATTGTTCCTTTCTCCAACGCTTCTTCAATTTCAAAAAGCGTTTCTCCTGGAACGAAACCATCTGCAATTGCTTTATCCCAACTTTTGGAATTCTTTCTTTGACCAATAATTACATTAACGCCATTTTCTTTTTGATTCAGCGCCTGGCCCGGACCCTGAACGCCATATCCGATAACTGCTACTACTTCATTTTTTAAAACTTCCTGTGCTTTTGAAAGTGGGAACTCATCGCGGGTAACAACATTTTCTTCTACTCCGCCGAAATTTAATTTTGCCATGATTGATTTTTTGGGTGTGTTTGATTATTTATTATGGTTACATTGTAAATACTTCTTTTTGCTGATTGAGGAACTCGTTTTCCACCAAAGCTTCTTTAGGTTCAGTTTGCTCAAATTCTTTCAATTTTTCATGGAATCCGCGACTTTCTTTAATTATTGCCACACGTGCACTTCTTACAAATTCGATTAATCCATAGGGTGCCAGCACCTGAACCAGTCGATCTGTTTCTTCTCTATGCCCTACCGTTTCAAATACTACATAGTCGTTTCGGATAACTACTGCCCTTGCACCATTTTCACGTAGCAATCTTTCTACTTTAACTTTTTCAGCTATTTCGGCTGTTGGTACTTTATATAATGCAAGCTCTTGCCAGATAATTTCTTCATTGCTATTGTAATAAGCCTTAAGAACTTCAACCTGCTTTTCAATTTGTCTGGCCAATTTTCTAACCACCTCTTCAGTTTCATCAATTACAATTGTAAACCGGTGTATACCTTCAACCTCAGAAGGAGAAGTATTGAGGCTTTCTATGTTTATCTTTCTTCTGGAAAAAATTGTAGCAATTCGAACCAGTAATCCAATATGATTTTCTGTATAAACGGTTATTGTATATTCCTGCTTCATAATAATTATTTGCTTTTTGTTAACCTATTTGAGTCGAATTTCACTTACACTGCATCCTTGTGGAACCATAGGAAATACATTATTCTCTTTTCCTACAATCACTTCCAATAAATACGATCCCCGATGATGATACATTGATTCCAGTGCATTTCTTAAATCTGCTCTGGATGAAATGCTTGCTCCTGCAATTCCATATGAATCCGCGAGTTTAACATAATTAGGGCTCGCGATATCAACAAAAGAATATCGCTTATCATGAAATAGCTGTTGCCATTGCCGAACCATACCAAGAAAATGATTATTCAGAATCAATATTTTCACATCAACATCCGTTTGTAAAATAGTTCCAAGCTCCTGTAAAGTCATTTGAACTCCCCCATCTCCAATCACAGCCACTACTGTTCGGTTAGGCGCACCAAATTTTGCCCCGATGGCAGCAGGCAATGCAAATCCCATGGTTCCCAACCCTCCGGAGGTTATATTACTACTCGATTGATTGAAACGAGCATAGCGACAGGTAACCATCTGATGTTGCCCAACATCAGTAACAATAATTGCATTACCGCCAGAAATTTCATTGAGATTGCGAATCACTTCTCCCATTGTTAACACTTCAGTTTCGGGATGTAATTCGGCAAATATTACTTCTTTATTTTCCTCAGCTTCATGATCATGAAATTTTTGTAACCAGTCGGTATGCTCTTTTTTAACAAGCAAATTTGTTAATAGGGGAAGGGTTTCTTTACAATCACCCCAAACACCCACAGTTGCCTTTACATTTTTATCAATTTCAGATGGATCAATATCCAAATGAATCACTTTTGCCTGCTTGGCATATTTATCTAACCTGCCTGTTACCCGATCATCAAAGCGCATACCCACTGCAATCAATACATCGCAGTCATTGGTTAAAACATTAGGACCATAATTTCCATGCATTCCCAACATACCAACATTTAGGGGATGATTGGTTGGCAATGCACTTAAACCTAAAATCGTCCAGGCTGCAGGCAACCCGCCTTTCTCAATAAATTGTGCAAATTCTGCTTCTGCCTTACCTAAAATTACTCCTTGTCCGAATATTACAAATGGCTTCTTTGCTTCATTAATCAATCGAGCGGCTTCTTCAATAAACTCTTTTCTAACAATGGGTTTCGGTCGATAACTTCTTATATGATTGCAAGATTGATACCCTTTGTAATCAAATTGCTGCAACTGAGCATTTTTGGTAATATCAATCAAAACAGGTCCGGGTCTACCACTCTTTGCAATATAGAATGCCTTTGCCAACACAGCAGGAATCTCATTAGCGTCTGTTACCTGATAATTCCATTTGGTTACTGGTGAAGTAATATTGATAACATCTGTTTCCTGAAAGGCATCTGTTCCCAATAAATGAGCGAAAACCTGTCCGGTAATTGCTACTACCGGCGTACTATCAATCATGGCATCCGCTAAGCCAGTTACCAGATTAGTTGCACCCGGTCCACTGGTTGCAAATACAACCCCAACTTCTCCGGAAGACCTTGCAAAACCTTGTGCAGCATGAATTCCACCTTGCTCATGCCGAACTAAAATGTGCTTCAATCGTTCGTGATAATCGTATAAGGCATCATATATTGGCATAATGGCACCACCGGGATAACCAAAAATAGTGTGTACTCCCTCTGCTATCAGGGCTTCTAAAACTGCTTTTGAACCCGAAATAGTAGTTGACTTAGCGGGTTGAATAGTGGCAGTTTCTGCAGTTACAATGGCACTTGACATACTCTGAGAATTTAATTATTTTATATTTCATCGGTTACGCAACCCTGTGAAGCATCTTTCACTTGCAGGGCATACTTAAACAATAATCCTTTGTTTACTTTCAATTTCGGTTGCTTCCAGGCGACTCTCCTTTTAGCAAGCTCTTCATCAGAAATCTGTAAGTTCATTTGCTTGGTAACCACATTCACTTCAATAATATCATCATCCTTTACTAAAGCAATATTTCCTCCCATATATGCTTCCGGCATAACATGCCCAATCACAAATCCATGGGTTCCGCCACTAAATCTTCCATCTGTAATCAATGCTACAGATTTGCCTAGCCCTGCCCCAATAATAGCGGATGTAGGCTTCAACATCTCTGGCATACCGGGCCCGCCTTTTGGACCAACATACCTGATTACTACAACATTTCCTGGCGAAATTTTTCCACTTTGTATTCCTTCAATTAATTCAGACTCTCCATCGAATACCCGTGCAGGACCAGTAAACATTTCTCCCTCTTTTCCACTAATTTTAGCAACACTTCCTCCTGTTGCAAGATTGCCATACAATATTTGAAGATGACCAGTAGCTTTAATGGGATTGCTTAACGGGAAAATGATTTTTTGTTCGTCAAAATCTATGTCAGGCACAGCTGCAAGATTTTCTGCAATAGTTTTTCCGGTAACTGTGAGGCAATCACCATGTAATAATCCCTGCTGCAACAAATATTTCATCACACCGGGAACCCCTCCCCATGGGTGAAGATCTTGCATCAAATATTTTCCGCTGGGCTTAAAATCTGCTAAAACTGGAACCCGATCACTAATGCGTTGAAAATCATCCTGACTGAGCGGCACATCTACACTTTTTGCCATTGCCAACAAATGCAAAACTGCATTTGTACTTCCCCCTAAAACCATAATTACTGTGATAGCATTTTCAAACGCTTTCCGAGTCATGATATCTCTGGGCTTTATATCTCTTTCTAATAAAACGCGTATTGCCTTTCCTGCATCCAAACACTCTTGTTTCTTCTCATCACTTAAAGCAGGATTAGAAGAGGAATAGGGTAAACTCATCCCCATGGCCTCAATTGCAGATGCCATTGTATTGGCTGTATACATACCTCCGCAGGCACCTGCACCCGGACAGGCATGTTGTATAATTCCTTTAAAATCGGCCTCCTCCAACTGTCCAGCCATCTTTTGACCCAATGCCTCAAATGCTGAAATGATATTCAGGTCCTGCCCTTTATAATGTCCGGCAGCAATTGTGCCACCATAAACCATAATACCAGGTCTATTTAATCTACCCATGGCAATTATACTTCCAGGCATATTTTTATCACAGCCTGGCAGAGTAATAATGCCATCATAATATTGAGCTCCGCAGACTGCTTCAATTGAATCAGCAATTACATCCCTACTAACCAATGAATAACGCATACCATCCGTTCCATTACTCATGCCATCACTAACGCCAATGGTATTAAAAATTAATCCAACCAATTCATTTTCCCATACACCCTTTTTTACTATTGCTGCTAAGCTATTCAAGTGCATATTACATGTATTACCATCATAGCCCATACTGGCAATTCCCACTTGTGCCTTGGCCAAATCTTTTTCAGTTAATCCAATGCCATACAACATTGCCTGAGCAGCAGGCTGAGTAGGATCCTGAGTTAAAATCTTACTATATTGGTTCAATTCAGTTGCCATACTTATTTATTTACGCAAATTGTTTTTCAGGTGATGGGATGGAAGCTTCTATAACAAGATTTTTATAGGCTAATTGAATTTGCTTACTTAAGGTATCTTCCCATTTAGCTAATAAAGGTTTATCATCCAAAGAGGCAAAACCAATTACTTCTACAGCGGTTCCACAATAAAATGCAGCTTCCGCATTATAAATATCTTCAACTGTAAAATGTTTTTCAACACAGGGAATACCAAGCTTTGCAGCGAGCTCTATCACGGTTGCTCTGGTAATTCCCGGCAATATATGTCCGGAAGGGGGCGTGTATAAAATACCGGATTTTTCAATGAAAACATTGGCGCCAGGAGCTTCAGCTACATTACCCTGCATATCTAATAAAAGAGCTTCGTCATATCCCTTTGCCTTAGCTTCCTGGCTGGCAATTATTGAATTTACATAATGCCCAGCAGCCTTTGCACGCATATGAAATGCTTGCGGATTAGGACGCTGAAATGAAGAGGTGTGAACACGCAATAACTTTTCTCCCAAAAAAGGAGCCATTTCCCATGCCTGTATCACCAAATAGGATTGGGTATTTACACTAAAAGTCATATTGGCTGGAGCATAAACAACCGGACGTATATATGCATCACCTAATTTATTTTTTTCCAATAACTCATCTGTAATGCGAATGAGTTCGGAAGTTTCCCAGTGATATGGCATATTAATCGCAAGTGCCGATTGTTCAAACCTGTCGTAATGCTCTTTCGGCTTAAATATCTTTGTTGCGCCCGAAGAAGTTTTATAAGATCGGATTCCTTCAAACACTGAATAGCCATAATGCAACGACTGACTATATAAATCAATAGAAGCTTCAGCTGCTTTCACAAAACTACCATTGAGGTAAATGATTGTATTTGAATCGTAATAACTTGCCATATAAAAATTTTACTTCATTTTTTCATAAAAAAACCCCGCTTCAATGAGGCGGGGTTAATATCTTTTGTGAATTTGGATACCACTCAACCTCTTCGGAAAACGGGAATAATAATAGTAATCACAGCAATAATAGATGCTGCAATTATCCAAGACATTGTATGTGTTCCCAGTTTACCCATAGAGGTAGTAGAAACCAAATATACGAACGCCTCCCTAAAAAAAGAACTATTTGATAAAAAATACTGTTAACAGCAATTTTTGTACTTGCTAGATAATAGTAGATTGATTTACCTGATGATTGCCCTTGGCAATCGAATCTCTATGCCTCGATATGAATCCAGCCACCAAATCCCCTATGGCACTGGTTGAATAACTATTCACAGGATCGATATCCTTAGATACAAACCCACTTACTAAAGTCCAATTTACTCCCTCTCTAACCTGATCCGCTTCTATATGCAAACCAAGATGATCGAGCAACATAGCTGCTGACAAAATAGAACCAAGCGGATTAGCAATATCTTTTCCGGCTGCCTGAGGATAAGAACCATGAATAGGTTCGAACAAAGCTGTATGATTTCCAACCGATGCAGAAGGCAACAAGCCCAGAGAACCTGTTAACACACTGGCTTCATCACTCAAAATATCACCAAACATATTTTCTGTTAATACCACATCAAACTGCGCCGGATATAAAATCAATTGCATGGCAGCATTGTCTACAAACATGTAATCAACCGTAACATCCGGATAAATTGGCGCCATTCCCTGAACAACCTTTCGCCATAACCGGGATGATTCCAGCACATTTGCCTTATCGACCAATGTAAGTTTCTTCCGCCGCTTTTGAGCATAGCGAAAAGCCTGCTGGGCTACCCGCTCAATTTCAAATCGTTGATATGAGCAGGTATCAGAAGCAATATTTCCATCCTCACTCAATTCTTTTTTACCAAAATAAATACCCCCCGTTAACTCACGGAAAATAACAAAATCAACTCCCTGTAATTGTTTACTCTTGAGTGGAGATAAATGCTGTAAAGCCGGATTGGTGCTAACAGGACGAATATTGGCGAATAATTGAAGTTCTTTTCTTAGCTGTAATAAGCCCTGTTCCGGACGAACTTTCGCAGTGGGATCATTATCAAATCGTGGATCCCCAATGGCGCCAAATAAAATAGCATCCGACTGTAAACAGCTAGTGATGGTTTCAGCAGGTAATGGACTTCCTGTTTTATCAATCGCATCAGCACCCATTAAAGCATATTCAAAACTGAAAGTATGTCCATGTGTTGCAGCGATTGCCTCTAAAACTTTTACCGACTGTGCAGTAACTTCCGGACCGATTCCATCTCCATTAATAACTGTTATCTTTTTTTCCATAATTTATTACGTATTAAATTGAATTCAACGCCATTCATCAATTCCTAATTACGAGCAGCTTCATATTTTTCAATACTTTCTTTTCTATTGATTAAATAGTCAATATCATCATATCCATTTAATAAACAAGTTTTCTTATATGGATTGATTTCAAAATGTGCCTCCTCTCCTGTTGATAGCAAGGTTATCGTTTGTTTTTCTACATTTATTTTAATAATGCTATTGGAGGGTAATGAAAAAATGCGACTTAAAAATTCATCGGAAACCTTAACTGGCAATACTCCATTATTAAGGGCATTGTTTTTAAAAATGTCAGCAAAAAAACTGGATACCACTGCACGAAATCCATAGTCTTGTAAGGCCCATGCCGCATGCTCGCGCGATGAACCACATCCGAAGTTTTTTCCGGCTACCAGTATTTCACCTGCATATTCGGGTTGATTCAATACAAATGTTTTCACCGGCTGCTTTTCATCATCCTGCACATACCGCCAGTCGCGAAAAAGATTTTTACCAAAACCTTCCCGGGTGGTTGCTTTTAAAAAACGGGCAGGAATAATTTGGTCCGTATCTATATTCTCAATGGGTAATGGAACAAATCTGCTTTCTATTTCTTTCAATGGTTTCATACAATTAATTTGGATAACGTTTCCAACAGTTATTTATAGCAGGGTTCTTACATCGGTTATCTTTCCGGTGATGGCAGCTGCGGCTGCAGTTAAAGGACTAGCCAGTAAGGTTCTGGCGCCAGCTCCCTGCCGACCCTCAAAATTTCTATTACTGGTACTAATGCAATATTCTCCCGCAGGAACCTTGTCTTCATTCATACCTAAACATGCACTGCATCCTGCCTGACGCAATTCAAAACCGGCGGCCGCAAAAATTACATCCAACCCTTCTCGTTTAGCTTGCCTAGCAACCTCCTGTGATCCGGGAACAATCAAGACTTGTACATCGGGATGCTTTTGTTTATTCTTAACCAGCTCTGCCACCAAACGCAAATCCTCAATACGAGAATTTGTACAACTCCCAATAAAAACATGTTGTACCGGCATATTTAATAAAGATTGACCAGGGGTTAGTCCCATGTAAGCAAGTGATTTTTTCAAATTCTGCTTTTCTGCTTCCTCATCAAGCGACTCATAAGAAGGAATGGTATCTGTTACTGCCATACCCATACCCGGATTGGTTCCATAGGTTATCATTGGCTGAATATCGGCTGCATCTATGTTTAATTCTAAATCAAATACTGCATCGTTATCAGTATATAATTCTTTCCAACTGCTTACTGCATTATCCCATGCTGTTCCTGCTGGTGCATAGGGACGACCTTTCATATAAGAATAAGTAATTTCATCTGGAGCAATCAAACCTCCTCTTGCCCCCATTTCAATACTCATATTGCAGATCGTCATTCTGGCTTCCATTGATAATTTTCGAATAGCTGATCCGGCATACTCAACAAAATAACCTGTTGCACCACCTGCTGATATCTTAGCAATGATATAGAGTATAATATCTTTTGCTACAACCCCTGCCCCCAATTCTCCATCAATATTAATGCGCATCTGGCGGGGTTTTGTTTGTAACAAACACTGTGAAGCAAAAACCATTTCTACTTCGCTGGTTCCAATTCCAAATGCAATTGTTCCAAATGCACCATGGGTTGAGGTGTGGCTATCACCACATACAATTGTCATTCCAGGCTGGGTTATTCCTAATTCCGGTCCAATTACATGCACAATTCCCTGATTAGGATGACCTAATCCGTAAAGCTCTATTCCATGGCGTGTACAATTCTCTATTAATTGTTGCACCTGTAATCGAGATAACTCATCTCTTATTGGTAAATGCTGATTGAGCGTTGGAACATTATGGTCGGCTGTTGCTACAATTTGCTTCGGCCTAAATATCGATAAGCCTCGCTTCTCTATACCCTGAAATGCCTGTGGACTGGTGACTTCATGAATCAAGTGTTTGTCGATATATAATACCGATGGACCATCTGTAACTTGCTCAACAATATGCTGATGCCAGATTTTATCAAATAATGTTGCCCCCATACGCTTAAGTTGGCTCACGCCGAAAAAATTTGAAAAATTAAATACTAAGCCTGAACTGTACTTTGTTTGTATACAGTTGCTATCTCATGAAGATGTTCCTCCTCTACTTCTTTTTGTCTGTCGGCTATCCGCAGAAAATTTTCATATAAAATATCAATATCATCTCTGGTAAAATCATATCCAAGTTTCTGAAAACGATAAGCCAGTGCACTGCGTCCGCTGCGGGCTGTTAATACAATTTTACTACCTTCAGCACCCACTTCATCCGGACTAATAATTTCATAGTTCTGCGCATTTTTCAAAAAACCATCTTGATGTATCCCTGAAGAATGGGAAAACGCATTGGCGCCTACAATTGCTTTGTTTGGTTGTACAGGAACCCGCATGGTTTCAGACACTAATCTGCTGATAGGGTTCAATAGCTTAGTGTTAATATTCGTAAATAACTCCAAATCTTTATGCTGTTTCAACACCATCACAACTTCTTCCAAAGAAGTATTACCTGCACGCTCACCTATCCCATTGATAGTGCACTCAATCTGCCTAGCTCCGCTAATTACTCCAGCAATTGAATTGGCTGTTGCCATACCTAAATCGTTATGACAATGACATGATAAAATGGCGCGATCGAGGTTCCCCACATGCTTCATCAGATAAGCAATTTTTTCTCCATACTGCGAGGGAAGGCAATAACCAGTAGTATCCGGAATATTTACAACGGTAGCTCCAGCTGCAATTACCGCCTCAACCACCCTGGCTAAATAATCATTATCTGTTCTTCCGGCATCCTCTGCAAAAAACTCAACATCATCTGTATATTTTTTAGCCCATTTCACTGCCTGAACTGCCCGCTGAAGAATTTCTTCACGCGTTGCATTGAACTTGCTCTTAATATGAAAATCTGAAGTGCCAATTCCCGTATGAATACGAGGCTTTTTTGCAAACTTCAATGCTTCTCCTGCAACATCAATATCTTTTTGAACAGCTCTTGTTAATCCACATACGGTTGCATGCTGAATAATTTTCGAAATTTCAGTAACCGATTCAAAATCTCCCGGACTGGATATCGGGAATCCTGCTTCAATTACATCTACCCCCAACTCCTCTAACCGAAGGGCTAGTTTCAGTTTTTCTTTTGTGTTCAACTTACATCCCGGAACCTGCTCACCATCTCGCAGTGTAGTATCAAAAATAAATACCTGCTTTTGCATAGCTAATTGATTTTGAATATATGTTAAATTTATTCGTTATATTTAATCCCAATGGAATGAGTGGGAAAATGTAAACGAGAAATAGTCGAATTTAGTACTAAAAAAATGCCCTTTTTGGGTAAAATATAAGCTATTTTACACCGTACAAAGTCCGGAAAAACAGCTGAAACCCTTACTGGTATTCACTTTTTGAACAAATAAAATACGATGCCCAACCGATCTGCCGATACATTATTTCAGTTGATTCAGTCACTCGAAAGATCTGAAAAACGCAATTTTAAGCTCTATATCACCCGAAATTCGGGTAGCAGCGATCTTAAAGTAGTTCAACTGTTTGATGCCCTGGAGGCGATGAAACATTATGATGAAGAGCTGCTACTGAAAAAAAATCCTACACTGCAGAAACAACAATTATCCAATCTGAAGGCACATTTATACAGAGAAATTCTGGCAAGCCTGCGAATTCTGAAACAAGATGAAAATATCGACCTTCAAATTCATGAACAACTCGATTTTGCTCGATTACTTTACAATAAAGGACTCTATCTGCAAAGTTTGAAGTTGCTCGAAAAAGTAAAAGAACTTACCCGAAATAATAATCAGGTTACTTATTTACAACAGATTTTATTTCTGGAGAAAAAAATTGAAACGCTTCATATTACCCGAAGCATCCAAAATCGAGCGGAACAACTATGTGCTGAAGTGGATGAAGTGAACGACCGCGTTCAATTGATAGGTAAGCTTTCAAATATTTCCCTTCAACTTTATGGCTGGTATATCAAAAACGGACATGCCAGAAACGAGGAAGACAGATTAGCGGTTGACCAATATTTACATGAGCCTGCAATATCATCAGCCCAAAATGAAAAAGGGTTTTATGAACGGTTATATCTCTACCAATGCTATTGTTGGCATGCATTTATAACGCAAAACTTTCTTGTATACTATAGGTACTGCCAAAAATGGGTAGACTTATTTTCTTCGGATGAAAAAATGATTGAAATAGAAACCGCCTCTTATATTAAGGGGCTACATAACCTGCTTGGCGCCCATTTCGACCTCAGAAACTTTCAGAAATTTGATGAAACCATTCAATTGCTGGAAAACTTTATGCAAACGCCAGTTATTCAGCAAAACAGAAACAATCAAATACAAACATTCATTTATCTATATACTTCACGAATCAATCACCATTTTATGACCGGCACTTTTACCGAAGGGTTGCATCTGGTGCCATACATAGAAAAAAAATTGAAAGAATATGAACTTTTTCTTGATAGACACAGGGTATTGGTTTTTTATTATAAAATAGCATCTCTATACTTTGGAAGCGGGCATCCGGATAAAAGTATTGATTACCTCAATAAGATTATACATCTGAAGGTTGATTTGAGAACAGACCTGCAATGCTATGCTCGACTATTACATTTAATTGCACATTATGAGTTAGGCAATCATGAATTACTGGAATATTTACTAAAATCGGTGTACCGATTTATGTATAAAATGAATAATCTAAGCGTTGTAGAGGAAAAGATCTTTGGATTTTTGCAATCGGCATTTCGGTTTTCTCCCAAACAACTACGTACTAAATTTGAAATACTACTTTCCGAACTAAAACCATTAGAAAAAAGCAATACAGGCAATCGTGCTTTTATGTATCTGGACATAATTTCCTGGCTGGAAAGTAAAATTGAACAAATTCCCGTACAGGAAATCATTAGAAAGAAATATTTATTAACTAAAGAACAAAATACAATCTAAAACTTTATAAAATTTTTTTTGAAAGATTCCATTGAACACAAAAAGAAATAAACTGCACATTCCATTCAGCGAATAGATTATTGTATTGTTTCTCCATTTACATCAATAAATCATAAGTCAAATCTTAATAATTCAAGTTGAAAGTTTTTCCAATTTCTAATCCTTAAATCTTTTAGATAATTGAAGTTAAAACAAGCGTTCACAATTATCATAACTAATGATCAATTGTAAAATCTTGGGATTATGATAATCAATAAAAATTACTCAGACTTAAAACGTATTATTCAGCATAAATCCTTTCGATAGCATCTCTATATTTTTCCATTACTACTTTGCGCTTTAAACTCAATTTAGGAGTCATTTCTCCGGTATCAATTGTCCATTCACGAGGTAATAACTCAAACTTTTTAATTTGCTCTACATGATTGAAATAGTTATTAAAACTCTCAACTAACTCTTTATATAATTCTAGTACGCGAGGGTGGTGCACTACATCCTCATTGGTGGTATATTGCAACCCCTTTTCCCTCATCCAATCTTGTAAAGTTGCAAAAGATGGCACAATCAATGCCCCCACAAATTTCCGATCGGCTCCTACTACCATCATTTGCTCAATAAACGGACTTTCCTTAAACTTATTTTCAAGAGGTTGGGGTGCTACATATTTGCCCCCGCTTGTTTTGAATAATTCTTTTTTCCGGTCAGTTATTTTTAGGAATTTATTATCTACCCAAATACCAATATCGCCTGTATGCAACCAACCATCAATGATTACTTCTTCAGTTAAATCGGGTCGCAAATAATATCCTTCCATTACACTGGGACCCTTAACACAAATCTCTCCATCCTCTGCTAATTTCACTTCTTGCCCGTTAATCACTGGTCCAACTGTACCAAACTTCATCCCACCCGGCATTTGCCGATTTACGGTGATTACCGGACTATTCTCTGTTGGTCCATATCCTTCATAAACTGGTATTTGAGCAGCATTAAAAATGCGAAGAAGTTTTACCTGACAGGCTGCTCCTCCTGTTATTATGAAAGAAACCTTACCACCCAGTGCTTCCCTCCATTTAGTAAAAATGATTTTGTTTGCCAACGCCAATTGTAAATTGTACCATAAGCCACCCGACTGAGAATTATCATATCGCTCTGCTAAATCTACTGCCCAAAAGAATAGTTTTCGTTTAGTTCCGGTTAGTTCCTTACCCTTCGACATAATTTTTTCAAAAACTTTCTCCAACAACCGCGGAACTGTGGTAAATCCATCGGGTTTCACTTCTTTTAAATTATCTCCAATGGTATCCAGATTTTCTGCATAATAAATACTTATACCACTATATAAATAAATATATGTGCAGGCTTTTTCGAAAATATGATTCAGGGGTAAAAAACTCAAAACTTTTGAGCCCGGTGCATCTCTAAAAGGAAAACTTTCTTTAGCCATCATCACATTGGAATATATATTTTTATGGCTTAACATAACACCTTTTGGAGTTCCGGTGGTTCCCGAAGTATAAATAATTGTTGCCAAATGAGAAGCAGGAATAGTTGGTTTGATGGCTGCCACCTGCTGATGTAATGGACTATCTGAATTTACCATTAATGATTTCCAATGCGTAGTTCCCGGGATTTCGTCAAACACAAATATTCCGCGCAAAGAAGGAATTTTATCTTGTAAAGCAGCAACTTTATCGTACATCTCTCGGTTACTTACAAATACATATTTGATTGCAGCATTATTAAAAATAAATTCTACCTCCAGAGGATTGGTAGTTGGATACAAGGGAACCAATATGGCACCAATTTGCTGAACCGCTAAATCGGTAAATACCCACTCCGGACGATTATTACTAATGATTGCAATTTTATCACTTGTCTCTGGTTTAAAATCATGTCCGCTTATACCGAGATTTAATAAGCCCGCCGATAATGCATTTACAATGTCGGCAACCTGTTGTGTACTATATTTAACCCATACTCCATTTTCTTTTGCTGCCAACATCGCTTCTGAAGGAAAATGTTCCAGTTGATGTGCTACACTATCGAAGAGTCTTTTATATTCCATAAAATTTGACTTATTATATGTATAAAATAATTTTATTAAAAAAGCATTTATTCATAAAGTAAATATATGATAACGCATGAATCGGTCAATAGTTTTTTGGCTGAACAGAAAAGAAAAGTGCATGCAGCTGAGGAAGTATACCAGCTATGTATAAGAAATTATACCTAATTAGCTCACCTGAAATACATTCGTTAGAAAAAGCAAACAGGCCTCGTTTATAAAAGTACATGGCAAATCGTTGAGATAACAAAATACCAAATCTATTGCAAACGACAAACCTTCTATGAGAAATACTAGCAACCCGGCTAAGGGGCAATTAGTCGTAAATCAGATGGGTTAACAACCCATCACGTAATTTGGGTTCGAACCAGGTACTTTTGGGAGGCATTACCGCCCCAGAATCAGCAATAGCAAACAACTGATCTATTGTAACCGGATATAAACTAAAGGCAACTGCCATTTCACCAGAGTTAACCCTCCTTTCCAATTCACCTAAACCCCTTATTCCACCCACAAAATCAATTCGCTTATCGGTTCTTACATCTTGAATACCCAACCATTTACTCAGTACATTTTGCTGTAAAATGGTAACATCTAAAACACCAATGGGATCACTCGAATAAGTTCCTGGCAAAGAATGCAGGCGGTACCATTGCTTGTTAAGATACATACCCATTTCATGAGGTTGCTGTGGCCGAACCATTTCAGCAGCGGCAGGTGTAATCTGATAATCTTGAGATAATGCCGTTAAAAAAGACTCGGGGGTATGTGCATTCAGATCTTTAACCACCCGATTGTAATCCAAAATACGAAGTTGATTGGAAGGGAAAAGCGTAGTTAAAAAATATTCAGCCCCTATAGGTATTGAGCCAGTTAATGTATTCCGAACCTTTGCAGCAGAAGCCGCCCGATGATGACCATCTGCGATATATGTAAACGGCACCTGCTGATCAAATAACTGCACAATCGACTGCATCACTTTATCATCATTAATAATCCAGATAGTATGCTGAATATCATCCGATGCAACAAAATCGTATACAGGATTTTTTGTTACAGTCCATTGCTGAATCAGTTCATCAATATCTGCTTGCTGACGATATGCTAAAAACACATTGCCGGTTTGTGCACCTGTTTCAGCAATGTGCCGAATTCTATCCTGTTCCTTCTCTGGCCTAGTAAACTCATGTTTACGAATAATATCCTGATCATAATCTTGTATACTACTAAGTGCTACCAATCCAGTTTGGCTTACACCGTTCATTGTTAAGCGATATATATATAAGCAGGGCTTATTTTCACGAAACAAAACATCCCTGCTAATGAAGGCCGCTAAATTGGTTTTAGCAGTTTCGTATACTTCCTTGGAGTAACTATCTAAGTTTTCCGGTAAGTCTATTTCGCTTTTTGTAATATGCAAAAATGAATTAGGATTACCGTTGGCTGCTAGTTTAGCTTCTGCCGAATTTAAAACATCATAAGGTAAGCTGGCTACTAAACTTGCCAATTGTGGTTGTGGGCGAAGTGCCCGAAAAGGTTGAATCAAAGCCATGTGCAAATATCCGAAAAAAAAAGCATGTGCTCTCGGAAAAAATGTCGCTACATCTTTTTATACTTTTATTTGCAATTAGGGTTTAAATCTTTCAAAAACTTCTTTTCCTGTTGTAGGATCAGTTCCTCGAAACTCCACATATACAATATTGGGGACCCAAAAACTTCCTCCCTCCACTTTAACAAAAATTTTATGTAAGATTGCCTCTTTGTTATTAATAGTAGCAAAAACCTGATATTTATTTGCTGCGGGATTCCATTTTAAATCGAAGACTCTCTTTTTATAAGAAACGAAATGCAATTTATAAGAGCCGTTCTCTGCAGATTTGGCATCAATGCCATATGCAAAATTTCTTTGAATATAATTGAGCTCTTTTTTAGCTCCGCCTTCTGTATAAACAATCCAGTAAACATTCACAGGTTTCTCGGGAATTGGCTGTCCTTTTGCATTCGTGTTAAGTTCGCAAATAATTGTATTAGTATTTGCAGTTCTCTGTAAATAGAATAACTGTAATGGATTGCCTTTAGGAACAGGAAAACTATCAACGTCTTTTGAAAAATTTATTGATGCTGCATTTCCTTGAAATTGTATAAAGAAAAACAGGATACCCAATCCAATTGAGGATAGACTGGGAATAAATTTTCTGTTATTTAATATGTTTGATGTAAAATTCAATTGGGCAAATTAATGAAAAACAGGAATTAAAAATCAAATTTAAAGCGTGCTCTCAACCCCCAGGGAGAAACGGTAGGGTTATTTAAATAAGTAAATCTTTTAACAAGATCTACCCTAAATAGTTTAATCACATTACAAATTCCTACACTTCCCTCAAAATAAGGTTTTGATTCCAATGTAAATGTGATAGGATGTCCATCCATTTCGGGATATTGAATCATTTCAGGATGTAAACGAGGATCATTTTCATCCCGAACACCTCCGTATAACATTTTCATTGAAACTACTTCTCTCCACTTCAGTTTTTTTAATAAAGGGATACGATTGAGGATTAATCCATTAAAATAATGGTTCACATTTATAGAAAAATAATGATCGCTTACAAACTCCTGAAAATTCATCAGATTGTATGACTCCAACATGTAAGAATAGGTTTGATTGGCACGATGAATTGTCATCAAAGGATACGGTATTTTTCCAAAAATATATCCCCCCTCCAACACTACATCACTGTAACCCAGTCGAGACAAATACACTCTTTTCTCTACACGGGCACTCAAATTTTGATAATCATATTCTCCATTTAGCAACCCCTTTACACCCGAGATAAAACGCAAAGTATATATGGGATACTGATTGACGATAGGAATCCGATAAACTTTACTCTGATAAAACTGTTCATGCGGTGCCCATCTAACTTCTCCATATAATTCAGTGGTAGTAATTTCATTCACCAATTTCGATTGGGATCCCGTTTGGGTTTTGTATACAATACTGCCGGCCGGATTTTGTATCCAATTTTTTCCTCCCATTGTAATTGCAACATTTCCCGGAAACTCATGCACCCACTCGGCTACCAGATTCCGATTATACAACCATTTGTCGTTGTTTCCTCTTTTAAAAGACAACAAAAAATTATCCTCCGATACAAACTGCAATTCTTGTCCGGGTATTTTGGTATCGTATTGATAACTGGCACGTATATAACTAAGCGGATACCGATATATTGATTTATTATTCAGTGAATACGTTGTACTCAAAAAATATTTGAATTGCTGGTCTTTTAATCCATAGGCCCCATATCCCTCAAAATATATCCGTTTACTAAATTGAGGAGTAGTTCTGCCACCTAAGCGGGGTTTAAAACCCTCTACCGGATTGAAACTATAAAATGCTGCAAATGGTCCCCACTCTACCGGACCCAAAGAAACATATCCATCAACTAAAAACACCATCCAACTCATTGCCCTTTGATACGATTTCATTCGGGTTAAACTATCAATATTGGTATAAATGGCTGCCTCCGTTCGGGAAAGTGTATCTTTTCGGTTTAGCTGCCAATAATCATTCGGCTGTTTTTGTGCATTTGTATTTTTTACTAAAGACGCTCCCGAAAAAATCGAATCCGGAATAACTGTTCGCGAATCGTAATTGCGAAAACTTACTGTTCTTTCACCATAAATACCTCCTTTCATAGATCGGGTTATACCTGCATCTGCCCCCATCTTACTGGTACTCAAAAAATACTTACCATTCGCATTTTTTTCAAACTGCAAATCAATGTTCATCTCACGAACAAAATTGAGATTGGCATTTTTACTGATAAACATATTAATATGCTTAACAGCAAAATTTCCATCCATCGTTATCAGCATATTTCCCCGAAACAATAAGTCGCCTGTATTGCGGGGTGTGAAATATAATTTTATCAGCTTTTCACCCGATGCATCCGTTATGGTATCACGTATATAAAACAAATAAAAAGTGGGTGATAAACTTGCAATCGGACTCAAAAACTGATAAGTGAAAAGGGGTATATTATTTTCATAAATATCGATATCCATATAAAGGCGGTTGAGGTATAGATTGATTCCATTATTGTCGACATATGAACCAAAATCAACCTGCTTTTCTGCTTCAACGATTGTTTTTTGAGCAGCCGGAGTTTTTCTCCACCAATGCTTACTGATAGATTCCTGTATATATACAGGTAAAAGTATCCGACCTTCTACTGAAGTAGTATCTCTATTTTCAAATAAAAATTTATACTGATGCAACAATCGCGAAGCCGTTATCTTATCGGAAAAGTTACTCAATGATAGCGTGAGTTTTTCGTATTGCGTATAGTTTAAATAATCGCTTGCAGTATTTCTGTTTGCTGCACGGTGGTCTATTACCTGCTGAATCAATTCAACTGCAGGATTTCCCTTATTCTTATAGAGTGCCCGCTTTCGAGTAGATACGGTTACATTACTGATATATCTAGGATCAAGCTCTAGCGAACAGTCTAGATTCAATTTCTTTCCAGGCTCAAAATCAAGGTATCTGGTTTTATATCCCACATAACTTACCTGAATTTGGGCAAATTTCATTAGTGAGGTACTTATTTGATAATTCCCACCACTTTCGGTTAGCATACCCTTTCCTCCCCTGAATTGTACACTCGCAGCAGCAATAGGGGCACCGGTAGCTGCATCGGTAATCCTTCCTGAAATAATAGTTTGGGCTGATAAAGTTGAGAAAGTACCGCAGATCAAAATGATTCGGCAAATCAATCGGGGTACCCCCCTAAGTAAAGCCGAATACATTAGCCGTATTTTTCAGTAAAATAATTCATCAAATCACAAAACACCTGCACACTGGAAAGTTCGAGTGCGTTATACATACTTACTCTTATCCCTCCAACTGTTCTATACCCTTTAACCCCAATCATACCTTCCTGTTTGCATAAATCTAAAAATGGGGCTTCATGTAAAGGGTTTTCTAAATAGAAAACAGCATTCATACTGCTCCTGTCTTCCGGTGCAACACGACCTACAAACAACGGATTTTGATCCAGTGTTTGATATAAGAGTGCAGATTTCTCAGCATTCCTTCTTTCTATCTCTGCTAGTCCACCTTCTCTAATTATCCACCTAAGTGTTAACATGCTTACATAAACTGCAAATACCGGAGGAGTATTCATGAGAGATCCAGCAGCTATATGTTGCTGAAAATCCATAATTGCAGGAATGGGATGCCTACGATTGGTTAATAAACTTTTCTTAATAACAATGAGATTAACGCCTGCTGCACCCATGTTTTTTTGTGCACCCGCATAAATACAATCGAATTGAGTAAAGTCAAGTTTTCTGGAAAAAATATCACTACTCATATCTGCAACCAGTGGTTTATTGGATTCGGGGAAATGATGCCACTGAGTTCCTTCAACCGTGTTATTGGTAGTGATATGTAAATAAATAGTATTATCGGGAAGTTGTTCGGGCTGGCGGATGCAGGTATGTTGAACATCGGTTGTATCGGCAGCTATCATCACGTTTCCAAAAAACCCGGCCTCCTTGGCTGCCTTCTTTCCCCAAATACCATTGATACAATATGCGGCAGTATCCGATGGATTCAGCAAATTCATGGGAACCTGCATAAACTGCGTAGTTGCGCCCCCGTGTAAAAAAAGTACTTCATATTCATCAGATAATTGCATGAGTTCCTTCACCGATGCACGCGCTTCTTCTAGTATTTCACCAAAAGCAGCAGTACGATGTCCGATTTCTAAAATAGATAACCCTGTATGATTCAATTCAAGAATAGCAGCAGCAGCTTCCTGCAATACCTGAGCCGGTAAGATAGAAGGACCTGAATTAAAATTATGAAGCTTCATGTTTATAGCCACAAAGTAAAAACATTTATGATAAAGATGGAATTGAAAATAGGCAAATACCCCGATTGACATTATGCATTACTCACAATGCTATTTCCAGGTTGCTCTTCGGTGTGCTCATGCATTTCCATTTCAGCAACACCACCTGAAATTGCATATTTCATTGCATCGGCTGCAGAAATGCCATGAAGGGGCTTAATATGTGTTACCGGAACTATATATGTTATTCCAGAAATAGCATAAGAATGGGGTACATATACAGTAACATAATCAATCATTCCCACCGCTAAACTTGCAGATTGCGTTACAAAACCTACCCTCCATACCCCAGGTGCATCAACATTCACCAAAACCGGTTTATCAAACTTTTTTTTATTTCCTGCAAAAGCCTCCAAAAAATCTTTAACCGAGGAATAAATAAACTTAACGCCCGGGGTTTTTTCTAGCAACTTATCCAACATAGCTACAATCCGACTAAAAAATAACATGGAAGAAATCCAACCCGTAAATAAAACCAATAATACCACTACCATAAACCCTATTCCGGGGATTCTTTTTAATTGCCCGCTTGAGTCAGCTTCCATCCAATTAGGTGCCAATACATGCAATACATTGGGTAAGATGCCATCAACAAAATTGAACAGTCCAAAAACAACCCAAAGGGTAATTCCTATAGGAGCCAGCACCACCAAACCTTGTAAAAAGTGCGTTAATAACTTCTTAAGTAAACGTCGAATTGTTAAAGGCTGAGGGGAAGGAATCATTGAAAATAGCTTATGCAGCATGCTAAATTACACCCTTCTGCTCGATTCCTGTGTCAAAGCTTTATTAAAACAGGTATCCAACAAAAAAATCCTTTGAATTGATTGCTTTACAAATAGTTAGATAACATTTTGATAATAAATAATAATTTTAATAAATTATATTTCAATGATTTAAAGTATACTATATATTAAATTATATTTTTTACATGAGCGGTATGTTAATTCTTGAAGAAACTCTTGTTACATAAATAGTTTCTATAGTTTTGCGCCTCAGTTTTACAAATTGGAAAATACATCACAAAGAATTCTTGGTAAATCGTATGAATTGTTCATGCGCTACGGCATCCGCAGTGTAAGCATGGACGAGATTGCTCAACAGCTGGGAATTAGCAAAAAAACAATCTATCAATATTATACCGACAAGGACAAACTTGTAGAGGATGTTATTGAATTTGTGTTGAATATAAATAGAAAAGATTGTTTACACCAACAACAGATAAGTTCAAATGCCATACATGAAGTTTTGCTCACCATAGAATCGGTAAAGCAAATGCTTAGCAAAATGAATCTTGCTGTGATGTACGACTTAGAGAAATATCATCCCAGTGCATTTAACAAATATAACGACTATAAAAAAGATTTTCTATATAATATAATTGTAAATAACATACTTCGTGGAAAGTCGGAAGGGCTTTATCGGGAAGAAATTCAAACGAACTTAATTGCCCGTTTTCGATTGGCTTCCGTGTTTTTGATTTTTAATACTGAAATTTTCCCCGACGAGAATTTTACACTTCCCGAATTAATTGCGGAAACAACCGATAATTTCTTATATGGTATTGCAAGCCCCGAGGGCTGCAAAATGATTGAATATTATAAGCAACAACGTAAAAACCTTTCAAGAGCATGATTAAACAAGCTATTGTTTTCATTATTTTATTATTAGTAGTGATTCCCGTTTCACATTTAACGGCTCAGCAGCAAAAAGCTGCCCACTACTCATTTACAATTCAGCAGGCACTTGATTTTGCAAAAGCCAATAACATCCAGGTTAAGAATGCCCTACTGGCTGTTCAGGCGCAAAAAGAAACCAATCGAGAAATTACGGCCTCGGCACTACCCAGCATCTCTGCCAGTGCCAATCTTACAAAATATCTTGAATTGCCTGTCTCATTGTTACCAGGTGAAATTTTTGGGCAGCCTGCAGGCTCATATATTCCTGTTCGTTTCGGAACAAAATATAATTCTACAGCTGGAATTCAGTTGCAACAAACCTTATTCGATGGACAGGTATTCATTGGATTACAAGCGAGAAAAACTTCTGTAGATTTTCAAATGAAAAATGTGGAGGTAACTGAAGAATTAATCAAAGCTAATATTCATAAAGTTTACTACCAGTTAATTGCCAGTAAAACCCAAATTAGTATTCTGGATGCTAACATTCAGCGACTCGAGAAATTAGAAACAGATACACGCCTGTTATACAAAAATGGTTTTGCAGAAAAAATTGATGAAGATAAAGTTGCCATTCAATTAACCAATTTGAATACCGAGAAAGCAAAAGCGCTTAATGCAATTCAAATCGGATATCTGGGATTAAAAACCTTATTGGGCATGCACCCTCAAGACACCCTTGAACTTTCCGATAAACTAACTGAATCACAAATTGAAATAACATTATTGGCAGATACCGGTTATAGCTATCAAGATCGTAAAGAGTATCAATATCTTGAATTGGCAAAAAAGCTCAATGAATATAACATCAAACGATATGAATTAAGCTATTTGCCATCACTCTATTTCTCGGGAGCATACAACAAAAATGCCCAAAGAAACACTTTTGATTTTCTGGCAAAAGGTGGCGATTGGTTCACAACTTCCTTTATAGGATTTAATCTTGCTGTTCCCATTTTTAGCGGGTTTTCAAAAGATGCCAGATTAGCTAAGTCTAAAATAGAATTGCGACAAACCAATATTCAACTCGAGAATTTACGTAATACAATAGAAAATGAAGTACAACAAGCGCGCATAAGTTTCAGTTCAGCCCAAAATACACTGCGATTTCAAAAGAAAAATATGGAACTGGCCGAAAAAGTTTATAACCAAACAAGAAAAAAATATGAACTAGGTACAGGTTCAAATATCGAAATTTCAGCTGCCCAAACCGACCTAATTACAGCACAAAATAATTATTTATCTGCCTTATATAGTGCGATAGTAGCCCGGGTCGATTTCCTGAAAGCAACCGGCAAATTATAAAACAATTTTATTAAAATATAACTATGAAGAAATTATTCTCAATTGCTATTCTAAGTTTAGTAATCATTGCGGTAGGATGTGGCAAAAAATCAAATGACTCTCCGGAAGTTGCCAACAAGAAATCAACTTTAGCAACATTAAAAAGTCAACGCGACAATCTGACGCTACAAATTGATAAATTGGAAAAGGAAATCTCACAATTGGATCCGACTTTCGCAAAAGTAGAAAATGCGAAACTCGTATCTGTTGATTCTCCTCTTCAATTGAAGCCTTTCCAACATTTTATTGATCTTCAGGGGAAGGTTGAATCAGAAAATATATCTTTTGTAACCCCGAGAGGTCAACCCGGACAAGTAAAGCAAATCTATATTAAGAAAGGAGATTATGTAAATAAAGGACAATTACTTTTAAAATTGGATGATGCCATTGCTCGTCAAAGCTTAACCGCAGCCGAACAAGGTTTAGAGACCATGAAAGTGCAACTGAATTTTGCAAAAAATATTTATCAAAAACAAAAAAATCTTTGGGAACAAAATATTGGTACAGAAGTACAACTGATTACTGCAAAAAACAATGTTGAAACGCTCGAAAATCAATTAAAAGCGATGCAGGAACAAATTAAAATCACAAAAGAACAAGTTCAAATGACACAGGTGTACAGCGATGTTAGTGGAGTTGCCGAAGAAGTAAATATACGCTTGGGTGAAACATTTATGGGGGGTATGCAAATTAAAATTGTAAATACCTCCAACTTAAAAGTTACCACGCAGGTTCCGGAAAATTACATTGACAGGGTTACGATAGGCAAACCTATAAAAATTTCATTACCCGACATTAACAAATCAATTTCATCCAATATCACGGTAACCGGAAAAATAATTGATCCAAATAGTCGCAGTTTCTATGTAGAGGCTAAAATACCGGATGACAAAGATTTTCATCCTAATCAGATTGCCCTCGTAAAAATAATGGATTACACTAATCTGAAAGCCATCTCAGTTCCATTAAATACCCTACAAAGTGATGAAAAAGGCAAATATGTGATGATTGTTTCCAAAGAAAATAACAAATTATATGCCCGAAAGCGAGCAGTTACAATTGGTCAGTATTATGGTGACCAACTGGAAATTAAAAGCGGTTTACAAATTGGTGATCAGATAATTTCTGAAGGATTCCAGGGATTATTCGATGGGCAATTGATTACTTCTTCATCAAAATAAATCATTCAAGAAATACATGGTTTCTGCTTTCGTTAGAAATCATTTAATAAATAGTTAGTATGAGTTTGCAGCCTATTGTTGATCGTTTTAAGGAGTTTATGCCCACAACCTGGAGCATACGTAATAAAACCTCAATTTATCTCCTGATGATATTTGTTAGTTTAGGAGGTATTTATCAATTTGTAACATTGCCCAAAGAGCAATATCCCGATATTGTTATTCCTACCATTTTTGTTCAAACGGTCTATGTTGGAAATTCACCAAAAGACATCGAAAATTTAGTTACACGCCCGTTGGAAAAACAAATAAAAGGAATTACCGGTGCGAAGATTAAAAAATTTACTTCCAACTCCCAACAAGATTTTTCTGCAATCCAAATTGAGTTTGATACAGACGTAAAAACTGACGATGCCCTTCAAAAAATTAAGGATGCAATTGATAAAGCTAAACAGGATTTACCCAAAGACCTTACTCAAGAGCCAACTGCACTTGAAATTTCATTTAGCGAACAACCTATTATGTATGTCAATTTGAGTGGCGATTATGATCTTACACGTCTGAAGCGTTTTGCAGATGATTTGAAAGATAAGCTGGAAAATTTGAAGCAGATTAATAGAGTTGAGGTAGTTGGGGCACCTGAAAGAGAATTTCAAATTAATGTAGATAATTACCGCATGCAAAGTGCAGGTGTAACTTTTGATGATATCAATAACACAATAAAAAGAGAAAATCTAGATATTTCAGGAGGTTTACTTGAAGTTGGCAATATGCGACGCAACCTTCAAATTAAAGGACAATTAAAAACGGCACAAGACATCGCTGAACTAATTGTTAGAAATCAAAATGGTGCGCCTGTATATTTGAAAGATCTTGCGACCATTATAGACACTACTAAAGAAAAAGAGAGCTATGCCAGACTCAATGGCAAAAATGTGGTTACACTAAATATCATTAAACGAAATGGTGAAAACTTAATTGAAACCAGTGATGGTGTTAAAGAAATAGTGGAAGCTGCTAGGCTGGAATCATTTCCAAAAGATTTGAATGTAGTAATTACCGGTGATCAAAGTATAAAAACCCGAACTTCTTTTACCGATTTGGTTAATTCAATTATTATTGGATTTGTGCTGGTATTAATTGTGTTGATGTTTTTCATGGGAGTGGTAAATGCCTTCTTTGTGGCACTATCTGTTCCATTAAGCATGTTCGTAGCTTTTGTTTTCTTACCAGCTGCCGATCTGATTGTAGGAACCAATGTTACCCTGAATTTTATTGTATTATTTGCGCTACTCTTCGGGCTTGGTATTATTGTGGATGACGCCATTGTGGTAATCGAAAATACCCATCGTATTTTCATGCAGGGAAAAGGACGGTTAACTTCGGCAATTGCTGCCCGCATGGCAGCAGGAGAAGTATTTATTCCTGTTTTAGCGGGAACTGTTACCACACTTGCACCTTTTTTCCCTTTATTATTTTGGCCGGGTATAATCGGTAAGTTCATGGTATACCTGCCTACCATGCTCATTTTTACTCTTGCAGCATCGCTGGTAGTTGCATTTATCATGAATCCGGTTTTTGCTGTTGATTTCATGAATCATGAAGAAGAAAAAGAAATAAAGAAAAAGTCAGATATTTTTAAAATCAAATTATTTTGGGTAGGTACTATAGCAGGTATATTTTTTGATATCATTGGTTTCACTTTTGCCGGTAATTTATTACTGCTGTTTATGCTACTTTGGATTCTAAACCGGTTTGTTTTGGAAGATGCGATTGCAAACTTTCAGCAAAAAGTATTGCCAAGCATCATGAATCGGTACGAAAAACTATTGCGCTGGTCTTTAAAAGGTTGGCGCCCGGTTCACCTCCTATTAGGTACCATTGCCCTTCTTTTCATTTCTTTGTTTTTGTTTATAGGATCAATAGCTAGTGGACGAACAGGTGTAGTTTTCTTTCCTAAACCCGATCCCAATCAGATTTATGTTTACCTGAAATTGCCGGTGGGTACTGATGTTAAGTATACCGATTCTATTACAAGAGTACTCGAAAGCCGGGTGTATAAAGTATTGGGAATGGAAAAAGGTAAAACAAACTCAGTTGTAGAGAGTGTTATTAGTAATGTTGCTGTTGGGGCAGGAGATCCGGTTTTAGGTGATCGCAGTACCAGAAGTGAATTAGGAAGAATTCAAATTTCGTTTGTAGAATATGAAAAAAGGCATGGAATATCAACCCAACCCTATTTAGATAGCATTCGAAAGGCAATGACCAGCATACCCGGAGCAGAATTTAGCATAGACCAGGAAAGTTCGGGTCCGCCTACCGACCCACCCATTAATATTGAAGTATCCTGTGAAGATTTTAATAATTTGGTGGAGGGTGCAACCGGATTAAAAAAATACCTGGACTCAATTGATGTGCCAGGGGTTGAGGAATTAAAAATGGATGTTGATTTAAATAACCCTGAAATTACTTTTAAAATAAATCGGCAACGAGCACTCATTGAAGGAGTGTCTACTGCTCAAATTGGGCAACAAATTCGTACTGCCTTATTCGGGTTGGAAGTATCTAAAATCAAAGAAGGGAAAGATGAATATAAAATTCAACTTCGCAATACAGGAGATCAAAGAAAGAATCTGACAGATCTGTTGAACATGAAAATATCATTCAGAGATATGGCTGCAGGGGGAGCAGTAAAAAATATTCCTATCAGTGCGTTGGTTGATATTGAACCTACTTCTACACTGGGAAGTGTTAAAAGAAAAGATCAAAAAAGGGTAATCACACTTCGCTCAAATGTTTTAATGAATGAAGGATATAACCCAACTGGTGTGAATCAGGTTATACAGAAACACATAGCTAATTATAAAAATCTTCCTGAAGGTGTAACCGTTAAGCAAACCGGAGAAGGAGAACAGCAGGCTGAAACTGTTGCATTTTTAGGTAAAGCATTGTTAATTGCGTTAATGTTAATTTTATTCACTTTGGTACTGCAGTTCAATTCAATTAGCAAATCGGTGATTATTTTAACTGAAATTATTTTTAGCGTAATTGGTGTTTTCCTGGGATATGCCATCACTGGAATGAATGTATCTAGTATTATGATGGGCTTAGGTATTGTTGGATTGGCAGGAATCGTGGTAAAAAATGGAATTCTGGTAATTGAATTCACAGATGAACTCAGAGCACGAGGAATGAAAACAAGAGATGCCGCTATTCAAGCGGGTAAAACCCGTATCATTCCCGTAATGCTTACTGCTGTAGCTGCAATACTCGCATTTATACCTATTGCTGTAGGATTTAATATCAATTTTATTACACTGTTTAGCGAACTAAACCCACACATTTTCTTTGGCGGAGATAACGTTGCATTCTGGAGGCCACTTAGCTGGACAATTATATTTGGTCTTGCATTTGCGTTTTTCATGACGCTGATTATAGTTCCTGCTATGTATTTGATTGCTGAAAGATTACGTAGACCTATGCAACGCATGTTTGGTGGAAAATGGATCAGTATGTTAGGTATACCTCCACTCACTCTGCTTTTTTTACCGTTAATAGTTATCACACTTTTGGCACATCGTTCGCAAAGAAAGAAGAGAGCCCAGAAGTTAGCTAGAAATCAAAATGTAAATGATTCATTTATTGGGAGTTGGTTTTAATACGATTGAAAGCAAGGATTATTAATAAGTAGAAAGTACAACTGAAATGAAGGATGGGTGAATCATTTATATTAAATATTTCATCAACTCCTAACCGAATAATAAGAAGCTGTCTCTAAGGTCTGAGACAGCTTCTTTTTTACCGCTAATCAGCCTTGATAACCACTTTTCCGTTCAACCATCACTTTACCCTTTTCTTAGACCTCTATTTCGGTGGTAGCAGTAATTTTGTAAAAAAATACTATGATATCAAATCATGAAATAGATTTTAGAATATTCGGAGAAGAAATGCAGTACGTAGAAGTCGAACTTGATCCGGGAGAATCTGCAATAGCAGAACCAGGTGCCTTTATGATGATGGATGACGGTATTACCATGCAAACAATAATGGGTGATGGAAGCCAACAAAATTCGGGAGGCCTGCTGGGAAAACTTCTCAATGCCGGAAAAAGGGTATTAGTAGGGGAAAATTTATTTATGACTGCATTCACTAATGCAGCTATAGGAAAAAAACAGGTTTCTTTTGCATCACCCTATCCAGGAAAAATTATTCCACTTAATCTTGCACAACTAAACAATACAATTATTTGCCAAAAGGATTCATTTTTATGTGCTGCAAAAGGAGTAAGTATAGGAATTGAATTTCAAAGAAAACTGGGCACCGGACTTTTCGGAGGAGAAGGATTTATTATGGAAAAACTGGAAGGAGACGGCATGGCTTTTTTACATGCATGTGGTCATGTGGTTGAAAAAAATTTACAACCTGGCGAGTTGATTAAAATTGATACCGGATGTATTGTTGGATTTACAGGAGGCATCGATTATGATATACAAATGGTTGGAGGAATTAAGAATACCCTATTTGGCGGAGAAGGATTATTTTTTGCAACGTTACGCGGACCAGGAAAAATTTGGATTCAAACACTACCCATCAGTAGACTTGCAGGCAGAATTTTACAATATGCAACAACTTCCCGAAGAGAAGAAGGAAGCATGCTTGGAGGAATAGGGAATTTGTTGGATGGAGATGGATGGTAATTTTTTAGTATTTATCCGGCTGAAATTTTTGTAACCGGCTAACCGCCTCCTCCAATGTTGATTCTTTTTTTGCAAAGCAAAACCGCAACACCTTATGATCGGTATTTTGCTGATAAAAAACAGAAACAGGAACTGTTGCCACTCTGAGGTCTTTGGTTATTCGAATTGCCAATTCCCGATCGGGTAGCTGACTGATATGTCCGTACCGAAAGCAGGCAAAATAACTTCCATAAGAGGGTATATATTCAAAAGGCGTTTGATGCATTAACCGGCAGAAATAATCTCTTTTTTGTTGTACTTGTTCTCCTAATTGTAAATAGGCATCCTTATTTAATAAATAGGTAGCAAGTGCAACCTGCTTAGGTGTGTCGCAGGAAAAACTATTAAACTGATGCACTTTGCGAAACTCTTGCATCATTATATCCGGTGCAATGCAATACCCTAGTTTCCATCCGGTACAATGATAGGTTTTTCCGAAAGAGAAACACACAAAACTCCTCTCCCTCAATGAAGAAAAACGTAGCACACTCTGATGAATTTCTCCATCATAAATGAGGTGTTCATAAACTTCATCACTGAGTACAATGATTTGGGTGCCCTCCACCAATGCTGCTAATGCATGCATATCAGATTCCTGCCAAATCATACCGGTAGGATTATGGGGTGTATTGAGCATGATAACCCGGGTGCGGGGGCTGATTTTTTTTCTTACCTCATCCCATGGAATCCGATAATCTGGAAAGCTAAGTGGAATTAAAACCGGTATTCCTCCATTGATAGTGATATTGGGAATATAGCTATCATAAGCAGGTTCAAAAACAATTACCTCATCTCCGGGTCGTAAAACTGCAGTTAAAGCAGTATATATTGCATAAGTTCCTCCCGGAGTGATGGTAATTTGCTGTTCGGGGTTGATGCTATACTGATAAATCTCCTCTACTTTTTCTGCTAATCGCTCTCGTAATAATGGATAGCCATTCATGTGTGTATACTGATTGTACCCATCCTGCATCGCCCGATTAACCAACGCAGTTAATTCCTCACTCATAGGAAAATCCGGAAATCCTTGTCCTAAATTGATAGCATCAAATTCCTTTGCCAGTTGGCTCATTACGGTAAAAATAGTGGTACCCACCGTAGGAAGGCGGGAAGTAATGGAGGGGGTTAACAACATAACACGGATTTGTTACAGGTTGAAATTTCAACGTCCTAATTAAGGTGCCAGTTTACCGGCAATGCGGTTCAGCTCTATTTCCGCAACTTTGGCAGCATAACTAAGATTTACAAGGCGAAAACCTTCATTCTCAAAACTTACCTGGGCCTGTTTTACATCTAAAATAGTGGATTGGCCTAACGCAAATTTATTCAGTACCAAATTCAACAATTCGGAAGACAACTGATAATTATTAATTTCAGTTTGTAACTGGTTCAAATTACTTTTATACGATTGATAGGTGCGTACTATTCCGGTTTCCATGTCCAATAGCATATTGTCATATTGTATGCGGGCATTGCGAGTATTGATATTGGCAATTTGTTGTTGCTTTTTGCTTACCCCACCATTATAAATGGGAATACCCAGATTTAACCCAACGAATGGCCCAAAACTCTGATTCAGCAACGCAAACCCAGCAGCACTTTTATTGCTTGTGAAATTGTATCCTGTGTTGGCTCGTAGGGTTGGATAGCGCAAAGCTGCTGTTTCTTTCTCCAACCATTCATTCACTTTAATTTGTTGTGATGCAGCCAATAAAGATGGATTGGTTGGCATATATCTGCGGATACTATCTAAAATAATCCCCCTATCTACTAAAATTGTATCCTTAATTATGATTGCCGCATCAGCAGGCTTCATAAAAATCAAATTCAATAAGTCTGTTTTGGTTTGATCTATCACCAATTGCTGACTTTGTAAACCTTGCTCAAGTGCATTCAAATCAATTTTTGCCTGCAGTAAATCTGCCGAATTTGCTAACCCGGATTCTTTACGAATATTCAGAATTTCGATTCTTTTTTGAGAAGCAGATATAGATTGCTGAATCGTTTTTAAAAAATCCTGCTGCCGAACTACATCGTAATAACGTGTCATTACAGCTGCAATGGTATTTTGAATTTGGGTTGCTAAAACCTGTTGGTTCAACCCCTTAATTTCTTCGAGTCTTTTTTTGGTAGCCAAGATGCGGCTCCCGTTATATAAAAGCATAGAAGCAGTAACTCCGGCAGTCAAATTGTTAGATCCAACATTTGGACGAGAAACGTCGCGGGAAGGGTCGGAGAATTTTTGACTAATACTTACGACCTGTTCATTATCACTAATAGTTGCGTTTACAATCGGTAATCCTCCTGCAAATCCCTTGTCGTTGGAAATAGTGCTGATGGTAACATTATTTTGAGCGAGCTGAATATCCAAACTATTTTTAAGGGCAATATTTATTGCATCAGTCAAAGTTAGCTTTTGCTGAGCCGCTATTGGGAGTACACTGAGAAGCCCTACTATAAAACCCCATATTTTTTTCATACCTGCTAAGTTACCAAAAGACTGTACGATATGCGAATATAAATACATGAGTGGATGAATCAGCTAACCATTGTACCAACAGCTCCTCCGCTTACAACCTGCATTAAATTACCCGGCTTATTCATATCGAATACAATAATAGGCAACTTATTTTCCATGCAAAGCGTGAATGCAGTCATATCCATCACTTTCAAATTTTTTTGAATACACTCTTCAAAGCTAATGGTGTCGTACTTGGTAGCAAGTGGATCTTTTTCGGGGTCAGCAGTATAAATTCCATCAACCCTTGTTCCTTTCAAAATCACATCTGCCTTCATTTCTATGGCACGAAGTGAGCCTGCAGTATCTGTAGTAAAATAAGGGTTACCGGTACCTGCACCAAAAATAACTACTCTGCCTTTTTCCAGGTGTCGCAAGGCTTTTCTGCGTATATAGGGCTCAGCCACCTGCTCCATATTGATAGCACTTTGTAACCGGGTATACACTCCAATTTTTTCGAGCATCGCCTGCATAGCCATTGCATTAATTACCGTTGCCAGCATACCCATATAATCACCATGCGCTCTTTCAATACCACTATCTGCCTCATTCATTCCTCTATAAATATTGCCACCACCAATCACAATTGCCACCTGAACTCCTAACTCTGTTATCTTTTTAATATCCTGAGCATATTGCTCAATTATCTTCGGATTAAATGGATCGCCGTTTGGCTCATTTCCCAACAGGGCCTCACCGGACAATTTTAATAGAATGCGTTTGAATTTCGGTAGCATGGTTAGGGTTTATTTACTGTGCAAATAACCTCAATTTTTCCGACAAAAAGTTACCCTGTGCATAACTGAGCATATATCGGGAACTAGTAGATTTTTTTGCTATTGGGTTAGATAATTGTTGGTGGGTTATTTTTTCAGAATTTTCTTAGTAGGTTTAGCAGCTTTTTCCCGGTTTTCTTTTATCCGAAATGCTATTATTTTTTGGATGAGTGAAAGTGGCAGGGGCTGATCATGAGGAAACTGAACCGATCCGGTTGCATGTACATATTTTTCTAACTGATGGGCAAATTGCTTAATACCTGAAGCCATCGGATATAATCCGATATGATGTGTGTGAACAGCAAAATATACCAATCTTCCGTGCAGCATATATAGCGGCATTCGGTAACTAATTTTCTCAGTTGCTTCCGGAGCTAATTTTGTAATAATTTTTCGAATAGCTGCTAATCTTTGTTGAACAGGTATAGGATATTGTTTGCAATATTCATCCACTGTTTCTATTGTCTTGTTTCCTTTCATAAAAACACCTTAGTTGCAGAAACTGAAATTAATTTTTTTACTGCACATAAAAAAACCGCCCGAAGGCGGTTATATTTTATGCTCCTGATATTCTTTATCCCAAAGCAACTCTTCTGAATTCAGTTACCTTAATATTGGAACCGGATTTTTTCAAATAATCGCCCACACTCATTCCAGCATCCTTCACAAAAGGCTGTGCCAGTAAAGTTTGCTCTTTGAAGAAGGCATTCAACTTACCTTCTGCAATTTTGGCAATCATTTCATCTGGCTTTCCGGCCATTTTAGGATCTGCTTTCATAGTTTCCACAACAATCGCTCTTTCTCTTTCAATTGTTTCAGCAGAAATACTTTCAGCATCAACTGCCAACGGGTTCATTGCTGCAATTTGCATGGCAACATCCTTTCCTGCCTCTTCAGCAGTTGCGGAAAACCCTACCAATACACCCATTCGGTTGGCGCCATGAATATATGATGCAACATAAGGTGCGTCTATTCTTTCGAATCGGGATACACCAATTTTTTCACCAATTGAGGCTAATTTATCGTTGATCATATCGGCAACTTTAGCACCATTGATTACTACTTCGTTTAATTCGTCGGCTGAAGCCACATTATTGGCAACAGCTGCATCAGCGATTTGCTGAGCGAATGCTACGAAGTCGGCATTTTTAGAAACGAAATCTGTTTCGCAACTGATACAAACAATCCAACCGCTTTGATGATTGGCTGATGTTTGTGCAATGACTACTCCTTCTTTTGCTTCGCGATCGCTACGCTTGGCAGCTACTTTTTGTCCTTGCTTACGCAACCAATCAATAGCTGCTTCAAAATCTCCATTTGTTTCGGTAAGTGCTTTGCGGCAATCCATCATACCGGCGCCGGTAGTTTGCCGAAGTTTGTTTATATCTGCTGCGGTAATAGTTACTGTAGACATATCTATATATCTTTATTTAGTTTGTTAAAAACAGGATGTTCTTCTCAATTGAGAAGCAACCCAATCATACATACTGTTGAAGCATCCATTATTTACTTCCTCCAGCTGATGGACGGCGACTTGCACCACCGGCAATTCTGCGCTTAGGAGCTCCGGGAGTACCCGCACCACCGCGACCTCTGCCACCACGACCAGCTTCTGCCTGTGCTTCAGCTTCTAAACGACGAGCACGTGCTTCATTTTCGTTGGAAGTTTCTTCGCCTTCTTCCTCATCTTTTGAAGCCTGACGCTCAGCCAGACCTTCTGCAATTGCAGCGGTAATATAATTAGTGATGATGGCAATCGACTTGGTAGCATCATCATTGGCAGGAATAGCAAAATCTACCTTATTGGGGTCGGAATTTGTATCTACCATTCCGAATGTAGCAATACCCAAACGCTTCGCTTCAGCCAGTGCGATGTGCTCATGTCCGATATCCACCATAAACAATGCTGCCGGAAGACGACCTAACTGAGCAATACCACCCAATACTTTTTCCATCTTATCGCGATCGCGGCTAAGGGTTAAACGCTCTTTTTTGGTTAAGCTCTCAGCGCTACCATCAGCCAGCATTTTTTCGATGCTCTGCATTTTCTTTACGCTCTTACGAACTGTATTAAAATTGGTAAGCATACCACCCAACCAACGTTCTGTTGCATAAGGCATATTCACACGCTTGGCACACTCGCTAACAATTTCTTTTGCCTGTTTTTTAGTAGCTACAAACATGATTTTTTTACCACTCTTGGCAATCTGCTTCGCAGCAGCAGCAGCTTCCTGCAAATGATCAACCGTTTTATTCAGGTCGATGATGTGAATACCCTTTTTTTCTGCAAAGATGTATGGCAACATCTTGGGGTTCCACTTCTTTTTCAGATGTCCAAAATGTACACCGGCGTCGAGAAGTTGTTGCTGTAATGAAGTATTATTTTCCATTATTACTGATTTTGTATGTGAAAGTTTACAGATGGATACAAACTAGCCAAGGAAAAATATTCCAAGGCAATTTTGCACATCTTCCGAATTAACGTTTGCTGAACTGGTAGCTTCTGCGGGCTTTTTTGTGACCAAATTTTTTGCGCTCCACGCTTCTGGGATCCCGCTTCAACTGTCCGGCTTCTTTTAGAGCAGGACGCAACTCAGGATTCACTTCCAGCAAAGCACGGGCAATGCCTAATTTTGCTGCCTCCGCTTGTCCTTTTAATCCACCTCCCTGTGCATTGATAATAATATCCAGTTTGCCCAGCATATCGGCTGTTTTCAAAGGAGCTTCCACCTGATTTTGTAAATATACCAGGGGAAAATACGCTTTATAGTCTTTGTCGTTAACCGTGATTTTTCCATCACCTTTTGTAACGAACACACGGGTTACCGCTTCTTTACGGCGTCCCACTGCATTTTTTTGTTTTTCCATTTGTTTTTTGTCTTTTGGCAATTCCTTTTAACCGGTTTGCCTGTTGAAAGATGTATCAGTTGATTGATTAGAAACTAAAAGGTTTAGGTTGCTGCGCTGTATGCGGATGCTCTGCTCCTGCATACACAAATAATTTCTTAATCATTTTACGTCCCAAACGATTTTTAGGTAACATACCTTTTACAGCACGCTCCATAATCACTTCTGGACGACGCTTCAGCAAATCGCCGGCTGCTTCTTCTTTTTTACCACCCGGATATCCGGAGAAATTGATGTATTGCTTATCTTCTAATTTGTTACCGGTAAATACCACTTTATCGGCATTTATCACAATTACATAATCTCCACAATCAACGTGAGGAGTATAATAAGCTTTGTTCTTGCCCCTGAGCACAGCAGCAATTTTTGACGCAACCCGACCTACGGTTTGATTAGTACCGTCCACCACATACCAGTTGTGCTGAACAGTAGCCGCATTCGCATGCTTTGTAGTGAAATGTAGTTTACTCATAATTTTTCTTTTTTAATTGAACACCAGCGCTATCCCACTGGATAAAAAATCCCCTTTTTTTAGGGACGGCAAAGGTAGCAACCCAATACGGGTTTTCCTAAGAAAAAACGATTATTTTTTAACCTAATCTTTGTAATTAATTGATAATCAATAAAAAAATTGTACGATTTTTTAAGTACTCTCTCAAAAACACCTCCCTCAAACCCTAAATTCAGCCCAGCTGATGTAATTAAGGGGTTACCTTTGTGGTGTAAATGAGCAGCACCCCAATGAGAAAATGGCAACCCCAACTTATTTTTACCGGAACCGAATTACTACCGGAAGCACAGGTTTTGATATCAGATGATGCAGGTACCATTATCGATATAGTTCCCGCTGCCGAAGCAGGGGAAAACATAGAAAAGCTTCCGGGTTGGATTGCTCCTGCTTTCATTAACTGCCATTGCCACCTCGAGCTCAGTTACATGAAAGGAGCCATTCCTATGCATACCGGACTAGTGAATTTTGTGCAGCAAGTAATGAAACAACGGAATACCGACACTGAAATGCAACTGGAAGCTATTAAGGTGGCAGACAAAGATATATGGGACTCCGGAACGCAGGCAGTAGGAGATATTTGTAATCTGCCTATCACAGCTTCAATAAAATTGCATTCGCCAGTTACCTACTATAATTTTATTGAGCTTACCGGATGGCACCCCTCTGTAGCAGAAAGCCGCTACCAAAATGGGTTGGATTGCAGCGCGATTTTTAATAAGTACCAGCTCCCCAATTCATTTACCCCACATGCGCCCTACTCGGTATCAGGAGCACTTTGGGAGAAACTACAACCACATTTTTCCGGCGTACCGGTTACGATGCATAATCAGGAATCGATTGATGAACAAATATTATTTGAAAAAGGAACCGGAAACTGGATACATTTTTATGAGCAAATGGGAATAGCACATTCCGAATTTGAAGGCAGCGGAAAAAGTAGTCTGCAAACAGTTTTCCCCTTCCTTCAATCAGCTAACCCGCTCTTATTGGTGCATAATACATTTACCACTGAACAAGATATTGCACAAGTAGAAAATCTGCATCCGGAAATCTATTGGTGTATATGCATCCGTGCAAATCAATATATCGAAAATGCGCTGCCGCCTATTGATCTTTTACAAAAACATGCTTGTAAAATTGTAATAGGCACCGATAGCCTGGCAAGTAACGTATCACTCAATTTACTAGACGAACTAAAAATTCTCCAACAACATTTTCCTCAATTGTCTACCCCCACCCTGCTTACCTGGGCAACGTATCAAGGTGCTAAAGCCCTTCGGTTAGAGAAAGAAATGGGACAATTAACCAAAGGAACAAAACCCGGTATTCTTCACATCAAGCACTTGTTGGGAAATGGAATGCTGCAGCAGGAAACAACGATTGAGCGGTTGTTTTAACTAGGTTATTGTAAAATTTCCTTTAAAACAGGCAAACTTCTCAGTGTTCCAAAATCAGCAATATGCAACGCATAAAATTGCATATAGTTTTCCATTAACGCTCTTTTTTGATAACGGTTGAGGGAAATCTCCGCTAATTGTGTAAAGTTGTTTAGCTGAATCAATTTTGCAGTAACTGCAGCAGCCTGTTCCTCTAAAAAATAGGGATGATCGGGCTTATGAGGAACAAAGATTCCCTCCTGTAAATCTACAAAAGGGGTTTGGTCTGAAAAATTACCCTGAAACTGAAACCCTAAAAAAGAAGCTAGATGAACTGCAAAAAATAGCGGGAAATTAGCCGTAGCTTGTTCGCCAGCTTTATCCAATTCCTGCAAACTATTTTCTACCAGATAAAATAAAGGCGGATTGGATTCGGGTTGCTGTAAACTATGTTGCAATAATTCCATCATAAACAACGCCACCGTATTTTTTACTACCTCAGTTAATACACTATTATATAAATAACTCCAGTGTACTTCTCGCACATATTGAAGTTGCTTTAATTCGTTATGATATACCGAAAGTTCAATGATGGCTCCAGGTTGAAAACAGGCCGATTTTCCAAACGACTTCTTTGAAGCTGTTCGTATGCCTTTTACAAGATATTGCTGCAAACCAAATAATTCTGTGTAAACTGTGCTGATGATACTGGAATCACCATAGGGAATTGATCGGAGTACAATGCCTTTGGTTGCATGGATCATGAGTTAATCGGATAAAATATAACCGTTGGGGATACTTAAATTACCCCTGTAAACTGTTGTAAAAAGCGGATATCGTTTTGGGAATAAAGGCGCAAATCATTGATTTGGAATTTGAGCTGTGTAATGCGTTCCACGCCCATACCAAAAGCAAAACCGGTATATCGATTGGTATCGATTGAAAAATTTTCCAATACTTTAGGATGCACCATACCACTACCTAAAATTTCTACCCAACCTGAATGCTTACAAATATTACAACCCTTTCCTTCGCATATTAAACAACTAATATCCATTTCCGCACTCGGCTCGGTAAATGGAAAATAACTGGGTCGAAAACGCACTTTCACCCGAGAGCCGAACATTTCCTGCACAAAGAAATACAGCGTTTGCTTCAAATCGGCAAAACTCACCTGCTCATCGATATATAAACCCTCTACCTGATGAAAAAAGCAATGTGCGCGCGCACTGATGGTTTCATTTCGGTAAACCCTGCCCGGACAAATAACCCGGATCGGTGGTTTTTGAGATTCCATTACCCTAGCTTGTACGCTGCTGGTATGCGTTCGAAGCAACCAGGCTGGTTGCTGCTGGATATAAAATGTATCCTGCATGTCTCGTGCCGGATGATCTTCCGGCAAATTCATAGCACCGAAATTATGCCAATCATCTTCTATCTCTGGACCCTCCGCTACAGCAAATCCAAGTCGGCGAAAAATAGATACAATTTCATTTCTAACAAGGCTGAGGGGGTGACGAGTTCCAACAGTGACGGCAGTACCGGGTAGAGTTCTATCAATAAAATCTGCAGTTGAAACCGATGGGCTCACTACCTGTTCTTTCAATAGTTCCAGCTGCTGCTCGGCATGAACTTTTAAATCGTTCATTAGCAAACCCATTGCCTTGCGCTGATCAGGTGCTACCTGTTTCATTTCAGCCATCAGATTTTTAATGATTCCCTTAGTTCCCAGATATTTTATCCGAAAAACTTCAGCAGCATCGGGCTGCTGAGCATCGAAAGCCGCCATTTCGGCCTTACATTCCGCAATCTGCTGTGTCAATTGATCCATTGTGTAAAGATAGAACCCTAATTCCACATGAGAAAAATATGCTTATTAGCTATCTCTTAAAATCAGATTAAGAAACTGATTCCGAACCTTTACAGCCGAAAACCTGAGGATTTCGTATATTTGCTGTTACATGGTACCTAAACAAATGGATTATAATACAGGAAGGGCATTTCTGGGCATGAAGGAATATGGCCGACATGTGCAGAAAATGGTTGATTTCCTCCTTACAATTGAAGACCGGGAAAAAAGACAACAACAAACTCAATACGTTATCGAGTTAATGGGTTTCTTGAATCCCCAACTTAAAAACATAGAAGATTTCCGACATAAATTGTGGGATCATTTGTTTTTTATCAGCGACTTTAAGTTGGATGTGGATAGTCCTTATCCCATACCCACTCGCGAAACCTACAAAACCAAACCAGATCCACTTCCCTATCCCAAGCGTCATCCTAAATATGCACACTTAGGTAAAAATTTGGAAGTGGTGATACATAAAGCCCTTCAACAGGAAGATCCAGATAAGAAAGCCGGCTTTGCACATGCTATTGCCTATTATATGAAATTGGCTTACAGTAACTGGCATAAAGAACTGGTTCATGATGATTCTATCCGTGCTGAGTTGAATAATATTACCGGAGGTCAATTAGAATTCAGCAATACACCATTTATTAAACACCGTAACCAGAATTTCGACCGTGATGAATTCCCCAGAAGTGGAGGAGGAAGATGGCAAAATAAAAATTTTGGAGGCAGAGGTGGTAACCGTAACAGGGGTGGTGGTGGCAATCGTGGAAATAACCCCAATTCTTCCCGCGATAATCGGGGCGGTGGTAACCGTAACGACAATCGGGGTGGTCAATTCAATAAAAGGTATTAATTACTTTTCCCTCTCGTTTCTTTCCTACTAAGTTTTAATGTATGCAGCCTTCATTTGATCAAATACGGCAATTGATTATTTCCAGAAGAAGTTGTAAGCCTTCTTCCATGAATGGGAAAATTATACCTGAAGATCAAATAATGGCTATGCTTGAATTAGGCGACTGGGCACCCAATCATGGAAGAACAGAGCCCTGGAGATTTTTTGTGTATGGTGGTTCAACTTTAGAAAAATTTTGTGCAGATCATGCAGAATTATATCATCAGCATACTCAACCTGAAAATTTCAATCCGGCAAAATATCAGAGTCTGAAAAATCAGTTTACTTCGGTCTCTCATATTATACTGGTAGCAATGAAACGCACGCAGCCCACAGGAATTCCTATGTTAGAAGAATATGCTGCAACAGCTGCTGCCATTCAAAATATATTGTTGGGTGCCGAGGCACTAGGTATTAGTACACTTTGGAGTACAGGAGGAATGACACACCATCCCGCCCTCAAATCATATGCAGGACTTTCCGAATCGGATGAGATACTGGCGTTGTTGCACCTGGGATATTCAGATACCGCACCTGCACAGGGAATCAGAAAAATTCCGCTGGCAGAAAAAATTATCAGATAACATTAGAAGAGCATTTCTGGTAATTTTGGTATCATCTCCATAATTAATTGTTTCTTTGCCGAAACCAATGGTATGAGCACCGCCATTCAGCCGATTTTAATTATAACCGCGCCATCAGGAGCAGGAAAAACATCCATCACCCGATACCTACTTCAAAAATATCCATTCTTATGTTTTTCGGTTTCTGCGGCTACCCGATTACCCAGAGGAAATGAAAAAGACGGGGTCGATTACTATTTTATAAATGAAGCATCATTTAAAGAGAAAATTGCTCATAACGAATTTGTTGAGTGGGAAATGGTATACGAGGGCAAATACTATGGAACTCTTCGGTCGGAAATACAAAGAATCTGGCAAGCTGGTCAGGTTCCCGTACTCGATATTGATGTGAAAGGTGCTTTGCACTTGTTGGAACAATTTCCTAAGCAGTGTTTTTCTTTATTCATCGAACCACCCAGTATAGAAGAATTGAAAAACAGGTTATTAAGCAGGGGAACCGAGACTGCCGAAACCCTGGCAACCCGATTAAATAAAGCTGCTTATGAAATTTCCTTTAAGGAGCATTTTCATCAAACGATCGTCAACCGCGATTTATTGATGGCCTGTGTAGAAGCGGAGCAATATCTGCTGGAATTTTTACAATCGGTTCATTTTCCCCTACCAAAATAATTGGACTGCTATGCCGAAACCTTTTTAATTTCATAGCATTAAACCGATTGGCAACTTTATTTATTTAACACCTCAATCTTATATATGTCATTCAACAATCGAACCATTTTTATTACCGGTGCCAGTCGTGGTATTGGAAAATCCATTGCCCTAAAGTTAGCTGCTGAAGGAGCCAATATTGTAATTGGGGCCAAAAGTGTGGAAGAAGATCCCCGCCTAGGTGGAACCATTTTTTCTGCTGCTAAAGAAATAGAGGCTGCCGGAGGAAAAGCTTTACCTATTCAGTTGGATATCCGCTTCGAAGATCAGATACAGGCAGCAGTAGAAAAGGCAGCGAATCATTTTGGCGGAATTGATGTTGTAATCAACAATGCTTCAGCTATTCAACTTACTACAACCGACAAAACAGAAAGTAAACGGTTCGATCTGATGCAAAGCATCAATGTTAGAGGAACCTTTTTGATGGTAAAGCATGCTTTGCCCTATTTAATAAAAGGTAATAACCCTCATATCCTAACCCTTTCGCCCCCCATTAATTTGAATCCAAAATGGCTGGGTGGACATATCGCTTATACCATCACTAAATATAGCATGAGCATGATGGCATTAGGATGGGCAGAGGAATTGAAAGCTGAAGGTGTTGCATCGAATGCTTTATGGCCCCGAACCACTATTGATACAGCTGCTGTAAGAAATTTGCTGGGTGGGCAAATGCTGGCAAACATGAGCCGTACGCCCGACATTATAGCAGATGCTGCACATTTCATCCTCAGTCAGCCCGCAGCCAGCTGCTCGGGAAATACATTTGTAGATGAAGATGTGTTGGCACTGGCAGGTATCACCGACCTTGAAAAATACTCAGTTGTGCCGGGTGCAACATTATATAAAGACCTATTTGTGTAATCCTTTTTTTATTGCTATGTTTTCAAGAAAAATATTTTCAGCCGCTTGTATGGCTTTATTGGTATTGTATTTCATGCCTGTTACTGCTCAAAATATTAGCGGCATGAAGTCTGCTACTATTAAACAATTAGATAACAGATTGGATGAATACCAAAACATTGCCAGCAAAATTTGGGAATTCGCCGAAGTAGGATATAAAGAAACTAAGAGCAGTGCTTTGTTGCAGGAAACACTTCGTAAAGAGGGGTTTCAGGTTACTACTGGTGTGGCTGGTATTCCTACTGCATTTATTGCCAGTTATGGATCAGGCTCACCGGTAATAGCTCTATTGGCAGAGTATGATGCATTACCCGGCTTATCGCAACAGCCAGTTCCGGAAAAGAAAGTAATTGCTGGTCAGGATGCCGGACACGGGTGTGGCCATAACCTATTTGGCACTGCCTCGGTTGCCGCCGCCATTTCACTAAAACAATTGATGGCATCGGGACAAATAAAAGGTACCCTTCGCGTGTATGGCTGTCCGGCAGAAGAAGGGGGTAGCGGTAAAGTATATTTAGTGCGGGAAGGATATTTTAAAGATGTGGATGTTGCTATTCATTGGCATCCTAAAGATAAAAATCAGGTTACCATGACGAGTGCTTTAGCCAATACCTCTGCTAAATTTCGATTTTATGGTATTTCGGCACACGCATCAATGGCACCGGAGAGAGGTCGTTCTGCTTTGGACGGTGTAGAAGCAATGGATTATATGGTAAATATGATGCGGGAACATGTGCCGCAGGAAACACGCATACACTATGTAATTACCCAAGGTGGAAAGGCTCCAAATGTGGTACCTGACTTTGCTGAAGTTTTTTATTATGTGCGTCATCCAAAAAGAGAATGGGTACAATCAATTTTTGAGCGATTGGTGAAAACAGCTGAAGGTGCAGCAAAAGGAACAGAAACCAGGATGGAGTATGAAATCATTGGAGGTACGCATGATTTATTGATAAATACCAGTCTGGCAAAACTTATGCAACAAAATCTGGAACTTACCGGTGGCGTAATTTATTCCGAATCTGAAACTGCTTTTGCTAAAAAGCTTGCTACCACTTTTACTAATCCCCCTTCAATTTCATCATCTGAAAAAATTGAGCCATTACAAAACCAAATAGATGCAGGGGGAGGAAGTACAGATGTGGGTGATGTAAGTTATGCAGTACCAACCGTGGGTTTAGATGCTGCAACCTGGGTTCCGGGAACAGCAGCACATAGTTGGCAGGCAGTTGCTTGTAACGCAAACGGAATTGGTTTTAAGGGGATGATGGTAGCTGCAAAAACCATGGCACTTACAGGTATTGACTTATTCTGCAAGCCCGAATATATTCAACAGGCGAAAGAGGAACATCGCCGGCAATTAGGCAACTATCAATACAAGGCATTATTGGGAAACAGAGCCCCTGCCTTAAACTATCGAGATTAATGTTGAATAATTACAGCAGTTTAGTCTGCTTTCTCTGGCCGCATTTGAGGAAACAACAGTACATCCTGAATGGAAGGTTGGTTTAGCATCATCATACAAAGCCGGTCAATACCAATACCTATTCCCGAGGTCGGAGGCATTCCATATTCAAGTGCACGCAAAAAATCGTGATCAATGAACATTGCTTCATCATCTCCTCGCTCCATTAAGGCAACTTGTTCTTCGAACCGTTCCCGCTGATCAATCGGATCATTTAACTCTGAATATGCATTCGCTAATTCCTTACCATTTACCATCAGCTCGAATCGTTCAACTAAACCGGGCTTTGAACGATGCTTTTTGGTAAGCGGACTCATCTCGACCGGATAATCGATAATAAAAGTGGGCTGAATAAAAGTATGTTCGGCAGTAGAACTAAACAGTTCATCAATTAATTTTCCCTTACCAATTTTAGGGTCTACTGAAATATTCAGTTTTGCACATACCCCTCTGAGGGCTTCTTCATCCATACCACTAACATCTATACCCGTATTTTGCTCAATGGCTTCTAAAATAGTTACTCTGCGGAAAGGTGCTTTAAATTGAATAACCTGATCTCCCAGCTTTACGTTGGTAGTTCCATGTAATGTTAATGCAATGGTTTCGAATAACTGTTCGGTAATTTCCATCATCCAGTTATAATCTTTATATGCGGTATACCATTCCAGTACCGTAAATTCGGGATTATGGGTGCGGTCCATCCCTTCATTGCGAAAGTTTCTGCTGAACTCGTATACCCAATCAAAACCTCCCACAATTAATCTTTTCAAATACAATTCGTTTGCAATCCGAAGGTAAAAAGGGATATCCAGCGCATTATGATGTGTAATAAATGGACGAGCAGCAGCTCCTCCGGGAATCGATTGCAAAACAGGTGTGTCTACTTCCAGCGCCCCTTTTTCGTTTAAGAACTGACGAATTGTATTCACTAATCTCGTTCTTTGAATAAAGGTATGGCGCACATCAGGGTTGATTGCTAAATCAGCATAACGCTGACGATAACGAAACTCGGGATCAGTTACTGCATCATATACCTGCCCATCCTCATCTCTTTTTACTACCGGAAGGGGTTTTAATGATTTTGCCAACAGAGTTAAAGTTTGCACGTGCACGGATGTTTCTCCGGTTTTGGTAACAAAAGCATATCCGGTTACTCCAATAAAATCACCCAGATCTAATCCATGCTTTACCAATACATCCCAAAGAGTATAGTCATCGGCCAAACAAATGTCGTCTCTCCTAACATATAACTGAATGATTCCCTTGCTATCCTGAATTTTTATAAAAAATACCTTTCCCTTATCATTGATGCTCATAATTCTGCCGGCCAGGCATACAGATGCAAATTGTTCTTTGTTTTCTTCTGTGTACTGATCTTTTATATCTGTTGAAAAATGGGTAACAGGATATAAAGGTGCCGGATAGGGATCTATTCCTGCTTCCCGCAATTTTGCCAGCTTTTCGCGGCGTATCAATTCTTGTTCTGAAAAATTGGATGCATTCATAACTTCATTTCAATACGTGCAAAGATACGTTTAGTAAAAGAAAGATGGGAATTCATAAGCCGAATCTCTTCAAACAACTTTTAGCTTATGGTTGAATCAATAATTTTTTCAGTAAAGTACTTCGGGAAATTTCTTTTAATTGACCTGGCTCTAATTGATCAACCGTGATTTTTTCAATTGACCAACGGATTAACCTAAGGGTGGGATGCCCAACTGCTGCCGTCATTTTACGTACCTGTCGATTTTTACCCTCCTGCAGGGTAATAGATAACCAAGAGGTTGGTATCGTTTTTCGAAACCGAATAGGTGGATTTCTTTCTGGCACATTAGTTGGATTGGGAATAGGAACAACCTTTGCAGGAAGTGTTTCGTAAGCTTTTCCGTCAACTCGAATGGATACTCCCGAACACAGGGATTCTAAAGCAGCAGCATTAAGAACTCCCTCTACCTGAACATAGTAGGTTCTAAAATGATGAAAACCTGGATGTAATAATTGATGAATAAGCGCCCCATCATTGGTAAGCAACATTAATCCTTCGCTATCATAATCTAATCTACCAGCAGCATATACGTCTTTACTTAGATGAATATAATCACGTAAACACTTCTTTCCATCGGAAGAAGTGAAGGTACTGAGTACCTGAAATGGTTTATAAAATAGAAAATACTTATGCATAAAACAAAAGTCCCGCAGAAGCGAGACTTTGTATATGGATGGGTTAGTAAGTACCGGGAAATAAATTTCCCTACACAATATTAAAAAACCTTTCCACTAAAGCAAAAATTTTTTTAAACAATTTTATTAACATTTTAATCAGAATTGTGGATTAACCTCTTTTTAGTAAGCGTAAAAATTTTAAAAAATAGAGAATACTAATATCGAGTTGTTATCAATGAAAATAAAATCATACTGCTGAAATACTTGTCAACAAAGGGTTTCAGCATATGATGTTTTTAATCATCACAGAATTTTAAACAAAATTTTTTCTGCCAATTTGATCAATATGCTATTTTTTTCATGAAGGAAATTTTTCAAAAAAAATTATCCGGCAAGGGCTGAAACATACTCATTACCTTTGATAATTATTAAAAAAAGTGGATTATGAAGTTCCCTGCACCTCTTTCAATTGAATGGATGGCCGATTTTCTTTCAGCAGAAATAGTTGGAAAATCAGATAAATCAATTCTAGGTATAAATGAAATTCATGTAGTAGAGCCGGGTGATGTTGTGTTTGTAGATCATCCGAAATATTATAACATTTGTTTGTCTAGTGCGGCAGATTTTATAATTATCAATTCAAAAGAAGTTACCATTCCGGAAGGGAAAGTAATTTTTGTTGTAACAGATCCATTTGAAGCCTATCTTAAAATTGTCCGTCATTTTCATCCCCTTACCATACCAGAAAAATCCATTCATAACAACCTTCAGGTAGGTGAGGGAACGGTTATTATGCCACAGGTATTTATTGGGAAAAATGTGCGCATCGGAAAAGATTGCATTATTTATCCGCAGGTTACTATTTTAGACGATACTGAGATCGGGGATCGGGTAATCATCCAATCGGGAACAGTAATTGGCAGCGATGCCTTTTATTATAATACCAAGAAAAACAGACCTCACTGGTTCAAAAAAATGGAAAGTTGCGGAAGCGTTTATATAGGAAATGAAGTTGAAATAGGAGCAGGTTGTACTATAGATAGGGGTGTAACCGGAATAACACGCATTGGCAATGGAACCAAATTGGATAATATGGTTCATATAGGGCATGATACCCATATCGGAGAAAACTGTTTACTGGCAGCACAAGTAGGTATTGCAGGAGGAACTATTTTGGAAGAAGGTGTTACGCTATGGGGACAAGTGGGCGTTAGTAAAACCTTAACCATTGGTGCACATGCCACCGTTTTAGCACAAAGTGGTGTTCCCTCATCATTGAAAGGAGGAAAAACATACTTTGGTTACCCTGCCGAAGAAGCCGGACAAAAAAGAAGAGAATTGGTATGGGTAAAAAGAATTCCGGAGCTCTGGAAAAAAGTTATGGAAGGATAGATGGAAGAAATTGCAAGCTACTTCAGTGACTTAGCAACCTTAAATTCATTGCAAATTCGCTGAATGGAAGTTTCCAAAGGGGTATATCTGAAATCGGGAAAGTCAATCAACATTCTGCTATTATCAAATTCAACCCGGGCCCGGGCAGTTGCAGCAGTTTCTTTGGTAAGCAAAGGATCGTTACCGGTAACCCATCCCTTAATTGCTTCCCATCTCCATACCAGCTCACTAATTAAACGATTTACTTTTCTTGAAGGAGGTTTTTTTTGAAAGCCTTTAGCAATTAAAGTAAATATTTCTTTATAGCTCCTGTTTTCCCCGCTTATAATATATCGTTTCGAAGTTTGATCACTATCCATCAAACAAATCATTGCTCTTGCAACATCCTTCACATCTACAAAACCACTACTCCCGGTAGTATACCAGGGAAATTCATTATAAGCAGATTGAAAAATTTTTGATGACCCTCCATTCCAGTCACCCGCGCCTAAAATAATTACCGGATTTACGATTACTGCAGGTAATCCTTCGGCTATTCCTCTCCATACTTCCATTTCTGCCAGGTATTTGGTTTTACCATATTCACTATTACTGGTTTCTGGCGACCAGTTCATTGATTCGTTAATGGGTTCGCTCTCGCGTATTCTTCCCAATGCAGCAACCGAACTTACAAACAAGAGTTTTTGAACGCCTGCATCTAAGCAAGCATTCACAATATGCCCCGTTCCCTGAACATTCATGAGATGCATTTCACCTTTCCGCTTAGGGTTGAATGATACAATGGCTGCACAATGAAAAACTTGCTGCACGCCCTGCAACGCCTGCTCAATACTAATTAAATCGAGTATATCTCCTTTAACCCATTCTACCCCATCAGCTCCCGGAAAAACCGGTATGGCAGACCGATAAATGGCTCTTACTTTTTTACCTGCAGCAACCAATTGTTGCAGCAAATGAGACCCAACCAAACCTGTTCCTCCGGTAACTAAAATCATAAATTATATATAACTAATCGAAAATTATTTTCGAATACATTTATTACAAGATCCGCTCACCACCATATCGGTTCGGGTAGCAAAAAATCCTCCGGGTAACTGCATATCAGGAATTTGAACATGATCTAAGCAATAAGTTGTGCCGCAATCATCACACATGAAATGAATATGATTATCATGATGATGACCTTCCCTACAGGCCTCTTTACATAAAGCATACCGAATCGAATTGTCGGCCGAGGGAATTGTGTGAATAATACCTTTATCTACAAATGTTTGTAAAGTGCGATAGATAGTTACCCTGTCAAAATCATCTCCGGTTCTGCTCTCAATATCCATGTGTGCCAAAGCACTATCGGATTCCATAAACAAAGAGAGGATGGCATTTCTACTGTCGGTAATGCTTACATGATGTTTTTTTAGTGTTTCCATTACACTTGATAGCCTGCCGTCTTTATATTTTTTATTGGCAATCATTTGGTTTATTTTTCATCCAATACACGCTGTATATCTTTCTTGAGTCGATCCAGATCCGGTTGCTTTAATCCATCATATACTTGTCCGCGCACTTTTCCGTTCCTATCTACCAAAGCAAAAAACTGAGTATGCATGAATTGATCTTCAATACTAGCCACATTATTTTTCGGATCATCCAATAGGTAAGCAGTTCTTGCCATTTGATAAAGACTGTCTTTCCTGCCAGTTAACAAAATCCATCGGCGAGTATCAATTTTCATGGAATCTGCATATATTTTTAATCGTGCCACCGAATCTCTATCGGGATCACATGTATGCGCTACTATCTGAAAATCGGGTGCTGCCTGAAATGCTTTGCTAATGTTGTTCATATTTCCATTCATTTTCGGGCATATCCCTTTGCAAGTAGTGAAAAAGAATTCTACAACGGAAACCTTACCTAACATGTTCGAGTCGGTGAAAGGCTTTCCATCCTGTGTAAGAAACCGAAATGGTTTAACATAACTAATTACTGCAGGTTTTGATTTCCAATTGTCGGTTCCCCGGAATAAAAAATAATAAAATGCTGCAACCAATAGGGCGAAGGATATGAGATACCGCTGTGTTTTCTTATTCATAAAGGTAGTTCTATGCAAAAGTACGAAGCATTTATGCGGCAAAATCATTCACTTACAATTTTTGCAACATAGTTGCAATGTAGTAAATTTGCCGGATGTCATTTAAAATAAACTGGGACGCTCTGGGAATAGGAACAAGTTTGGCCTGTGCCATTCATTGTGCGGTTTTACCGCTCGTTTTTTCCAGTTTACCTATTTGGGGTATTAACATAATACATAATCTGCTGTTTGAGTATTGCATGATTGTGATTTCCCTTGCCATTGGGGTATATGCGCTGTATCATGGGAAAAGAAAGCACCATCATAGTTGGTGGCCAACCGCCCTGTTTATTGCAGGCATGACTCTATTATTTTTAAAAGTTAGTTTAAAGGAATGGGAATTATTCCTGCTATATCCTGCTGTAATTTGCATTATTGCAGCACATGCATTAAACTATAAATTATGCCGACATCATAATCATGCACATTCCGATGACTGCAACCATTAAAAAACTTAGTGAAACAAAAGTTTAAATAGATTAACTAGGCAATCTGATAGCTAACGCCTCCATCTTTTTCGTCTTTCAGCAAAACGCCCAACTGGGCTAATTCATTGCGTATGGTATCACTGGTAACAAAATCCTTCTTCTTTTTAGCTTCTTTTCGGATATCAATCAATAATTGAATTACACCATCCAATTTCCCTTCAGCAGCTGCAGCATGTTCTCCCTGTAATCCAAAGATATCTTCTACAAATTTTTTCATTTGACCTTTCAAAAAGGAAATCGTGTTGTTGCTAAGGGAAGCCGCATTAATATGTCCATCTTTGATAGAATTAATCAGCGTGGTTAACTCGAACAAATTAGCCAATGCTTTAGCCGTATTCAGATCGTCGTTCATACAGGCATCCAGGTCGGTTGCGAGTGAAGTAATTTGATTATTTATAGCAGCATCAGACGTAATACCTGCATTCAGTGACCAGTCTTTTTTCATCAGCCATTGATAAGCTTCCCATAATCGTTTAAACGCTTTTTCAGCTGCCTGAAGTGCTTCATTACTAAAATCCAGCGTACCTCGGTAATGACTTTGAAGAATGAAAAAGCGGATAGTTTGTGGAGAATAGGCCTGACTCAATAATGGATGAGAACCTGAAAAAAGCTCGGTAAACTTAATTACATTATTATAACTTTTACCCATCTTTTTACCATTGATGGTAATCATATTATTATGTAGCCAGTATCGGGCAGGCATAGCATGATTGCAAACGGTACTTTGTGCAATTTCACATTCATGATGCGGAAATTGCAAATCCATGCCCCCTCCGTGAATATCAAATTCTTTACCAAGATATTTTGTGCTCATAGCGGAGCATTCGATATGCCAACCCGGAAAGCCTTCGCCCCAGGGGCTTTGCCAACGCATAATATGTTCTGGTGGTGCTTTTTTCCATAGTGCAAAATCACTTCTATTTCGCTTTTCGTCCTGATTATCCAGTGCCCGGCTACTCTCCATTTGCTCTTCTAAAACACGACCACTTAAAATTCCATAAGGCTGACCTTTTGCACTGTATACCTGATGATATTTTTCCACGTCAAAATATACAGAACCATTTACTTCATAGGCATAACCATCCTGCAGGATGGTTTTAATCATCTCAATTTGTTCTACAATATGTCCGGTTGCTGTAGGCTCAATGCTGGGAGGCAGATTATTGAACTGTGACATTGCCCAGTGATACAAGCGGGTATACTTATGTACCAGTTCCATGGGCTCCAGCTTTTCGAGGGTTGCTTTGCTGCTGATTTTATCTTCTGCCTCTCGGCCTTCTTCCTCAAAATGGCCGGCATCGGTAATATTTCTTACATATCTTACCTGATATCCTAAGCTCAGTAAATATCTATACAATACATCAAATGTAATGAAGGGGCGCGCGTGCCCAAGGTGACTTTCTCCGCTAACGGTTGGTCCACAAACATACATGCCAACAAAAGGAGAATGTATGGGGGTAAAAACTTCTTTTTTCCGGGTAAGCGCATTATATAATGAAAGTGACATGCCAAAAAATTCAGGAGAAACGATTTATATCAGTAATTCAATCTGCTTGTTTTTCCTGTTAGGTTAACAACCAGAAAAGCAGTGCAAAGATATTCTATTTTTTCAATTCCAGGTCGCTGACTAACAGGAAGTGATCACTCAAAGCTTCATCTATGATTGCAAATTGATGAACCTGCCATTGAAGATTGGGTAAAATAAAATCGATACGCAAAGTAGGTGAAATCGACATATACGTTCTACCCAAACCAGCCGAAGCTTTAATAAAGGCATCCTGCAACCCTGCACTTGTAATCTGATGGTATGTGTAGGATGTGGGAACATCATTAAAATCGGCACATAATACCAGGGGATAAGGACATGCCGCAATTTCTTTGGCAACCAGTAAAGCCTGTCGCTCCCGATATTTAAACGCAAGTCGCATTTTTCGGAAAATATTTTTGGATGCTTCCATTGCATCTTCCTCAGGAGCACCTATTTTATCGAGATCACGATAGTCTTCCCTTTTAAATTTAAAAGACCGTAAATGAGTGGTATAAATACGAAACGTATCTTTCCCTTTACGCAGGTCGGCGAACAATAAACTTTCTGCATCCAAATAAGGTACCCGCCGGGTTTGAATGATAGGCCATTTAGAGAAAATAATACAACCACTGGTATAGGTACCTGATTTATTTTGATAATCGGGCGCGAAATAATAATAAGGATATGTAGGAGTAAAAAGTCCAATATGATTTTCTTCTTCGGATTGATTAAACTCCTGTAAACAGATAATATCCGGATTATGTTGCTGAATTGCTTCAACGATTTGTTTTTTTAAAACTGCCATGCCTCGGGAAACATTTCCAATTCCGTTAAAGCCTCTGATATTCCAGTTTGCCACACGAATGGAATTAGCTCTTTTTTCATCCTCAAACGACCGGGTAGATTGAAAAGCCACCAGCACACTCAATTGCTTCCAACCAATGAGTAGGGCTATAAAAGAAAAAGTGGCAAAACCAGGCTTTGCAAATAACCAAAAAAGTAAAAAAAGAAATTGAAACAAAATCAAGTAAGGGAGCGCCAACCCTGCAAAACCGGTTAACCAACTCACCGGTTTATCCATGTTGATTAAGCCAATCGAAATAATAAAAATAATAATAAGGAACCCGTTAATCCCCAGTAAAGTTCTTTTAGTGATTTTGCGTAAAAATTGGGCCGGCATACTAAAGTAAGATACTCAATTTAAGGGGAAAAAGCAAAAATGGAAAAGACAAAACAAGTACCGTATCGAATAAATGTTGGCACATCTATTCACTGGCTTTACGAAGAAATTCTTTTTCCTCCTCAGTTAGCTGATCGATGCCTTTTTGATTGATTTTATCCAAAATTGCATCAAGCTTTTGCTGTGTAATTTTTGGAATTCTTTCGTAAGGAGGAGGATTATTTATCCTGAAAACATCCTCTTGCATATAAGAGCGCTTTTTTTCCGAAGGCGAGGGATTAAACCAATCATTAACCCAATTAACAAGCGAAACCATCCAGGCACCCCAATCATTTCCCCGCTGTAATTGTTGTATATATAAATATCCAATAGCAGCTGCCAAAATATGGCCAATACGCAAAATCCATAAACTGGAACCGATTGATCCAATATCAATCAACATGTAAACTGCTGTAAGTACCCAAAGTGGAATACCACCTCCGATTAATGGAAACAATCGATAATTAGGTGCTAGAGCTGTTGTTGCAGCTGCTATTGCCATCACGGAAGCACCAGCCCCAAGCAAAGGAGCAACAGATGCAGCCAATGGCATTAATGAGGGAAGTGTATTATATCCAACCAAAAAAACAATTGCGGCAGCTAACCCTCCATATAGATAAATAGGTATTAATTTTTTATTACCTGCCAAATCCTGCAGGATATATCCAAAACACCAAAGCCATAACATACTACTGATGAGATGCCAGATTGTATGGTGTGTGAACATATAACTTATCAGCGTCCATGGCCTTCCCCAATATATATCAGTGGTTGCTGGCAGTGTAAACCAATGCAAGATCTGTCGGTAAAATAATTCCTGTGGCGTATCTGAAATAAAGTAAACAATTTTAATAAAATTAATCATCAGAAACACCAGCATATTTATGGCAAATAACAAAACAAGTGCATTGTTATCCTGACCTAATAAAATTTGCTTTGCCGAACGTGAACTCATATCTCTCATCTGAGCAAATAAATTGGGTTAAAAAAATTCTTTTCTGTTTCCACGATTCCAGGTTATTACTATTAGTAATCCAACCAGCGCCCCTCCTACATGTGCCCATCTTGCAACATTGTCTCCGGCACTATTTTGTACGGCAAAAAATAACTCGTAAGTAAAGTATAAAATACCCAACCATTTTGCCTTGATTGGGAATAGAAAATAAATGTAGATATAGGTATTTGGAAACAAGTATACAAATGCAGCCAATACTCCAAACACAGCTCCACTGGCACCAATCGTTGCGGTATTTAGCATTTCCTGATAGCGGATAGTAATTTGATTGAAGAGGTAATTACTCAAAGCTGTATTGTTTTCAATTCCCCCCAATGCATGAGTAGGGTCTATTGGTGTTTGGAAATATTTTTCCATAAATCGCATCAACTGACTGGTAGTTGCTGAATGTTCGGTTTGCTGCATTTGATACAAAAGCTGATAATCTTTCATCATGGGCAAAAACTCATAGCTGAGAAAGAGTAAGTGTATGAGCGCGGCTCCCAATCCGCAAACAATATAAAAAGTAAGAAACCGCTTTGAACCCCAAACATTTTCTAAAACAGAACCAAACATCCAAAGTGCCAGCATATTCCCGAAAATATGTCCGAAATCGCCATGCAAGAACATGTGCGTGATTAGCTGCCAGGGTTTGAAAAGGCTACTTTGCCAGGCATGCAGGGCAAAAGTATCTTCCATATTGATGAAACTATCCGGACCCCGAAATGCATATTGAGCCATGAAAAAAAGTCCGTTTATGATAAGCAGATTCTTTACTACTACCGGTAATATTTCAAATCTGCTAGGTCGAAACTGGGTCATAATTCAAATTAATATAAAATCAACTATTCGTTATTCAATTTAGATTCTTTTTAGCTGTACAACGTTCTCAATGTGCAACGTATGGGGAAACATATCTACTGCACGGCTTCGGGTTACCTGGTATTTTTCACTTAAAAGTGCCAGATCTCTTGCCTGTGTAGCGGGATTACAGCTTACATACACGATTAAGGGTGCTTCCATTTCCAGTAACTTTCGCACCAGTTTTTCATGCATGCCCGCCCGGGGCGGATCAGTTATAATCACATCGGGCCTTCCCTCTCTTTCAAAAAATGCGTTATCGCATACATCAACCACATCACCTGCAAAAAAATGTGCATCGCTTATCCCATTCAAAGCAGCATTCTTTTTGGCGTCTTCTATAGCCTCAGGAACTACCTCTACCCCCACAATTCGAGCAGCTTTTTCACTAACAAAAATGCCAATACTTCCTGTTCCACAATATAAATCATAAACAACCTGACTGCCATTTAGTTCTGCCATATCCCTCACCAGGCGATATAATTGCTCTGCCTGATACGTATTGGTTTGAAAAAAAGACTGGCAGCTGATGATAAATTTAAAATTTTCCAGTTGCTCAGTAATATATCCCTCCCCCTTTACTACCCTTGGCAGCAGTCCGTACAAACTATCATTATGCTTGGTATTTACTGTGATAAGCAATGTAGTTATTTGCGGAAACTCCATTAATAATATTTCAGTAAGAGATGCTTCGGCCTCCGGTAATGCATATCCGATTATCACATTTACCATCCACTCGCCGGTTCGGGTATTTCGGATCATCAAATTTCTAAGCCAACCCTCATGGGTTCTAGGGTTGTAAAATGCTAAACCATTAGACTGAGCAAATTCCTGAACTTTTTTTCTAATAAGATTGGTTGGCTCATCCTGCAAATAACAGGTGTCTATAGCTACCACTTTATCAAAAAATCCCCTGGCATGAAAGCCCCCTGCACCGGGTAAATTTTCCGTCTGCACTCCGATAGCCTTCATTTGGGCAAATTCATCCGGTGGAATATATTTTCTGTTCCCAAAAGTATATTCCAGTTTGTTCCGATAATGCGAAGTTCTTTCCGCTCCTAAAATAGGTTCAAACTCGGGTAAAGGAATTTTAGCAATTCTTTTCAGATGATCCATTACCTGACGCTGTTTATAGTCAAGTTGCATGGAATAGGGTAACATTTGCCAATTGCATCCTCCGCATACCCCAAAGTGGCTACAAAACGGATTAACCCGGTTGGGAGAATACTGATGAAAACGCACAGCTACCCCCTCTGCCCAGTCGGATTTATTTTTTTTTAACAATACATCAACAATATCCCCCGGAATAGCACCCTCAATAAAAATTACCTTGCCCTCCAGTTTAGCAAGGGCCTTGCCTTCAGCGGCATAATCGGTAACGGCCAGGTTTTCTAAAACTATTGCTTTTCGCTGCTTTTTCACGAAAGCAAAGGTAAACAGGTTGTTGCACACAAAATAAAAGAATTGAATCTTTCCTTAATTTGCAACCTATTAGAATCAATAGTACTTTTTCACATAGAAATGTATGAATATGTTTAAAAAATTGATGCCCCTTTTAGCTGTAGGCTTATTGGTAGTTTCTGCTAATGCACAAAATAGTAATTCAAAAAACATCAGTATTAAACTAACGCCACTTAAAAATACCACCGTATATCTGGGAAGTTATTACGGAACCCAAATGGCGCTATTCGATTCAGCCAAACTAAATAATAATAGCGAGGGAGTATTTGTAAGCACTACAAAACTTACCGGTGGTATTTATTTTGTAGTAACCAACCTGGCAGGTTATCAAATTCAATTTGATTTGTTAATTGACGACAAACAACAATTTAGAATTGAGGCGGATACTTCAAATAGTTTAAAGCAGAAAGCGAGAGTTTTAGGATCGGAAGAAAATAAAATGTATGAAGAATATAAAAAATTTTCTGCTGATCAGGAAAAATTGATGCAGTCACTTGAAAAGGAGTTTGCTGAAAAGAAAGAAAAAACAAAAAAAGATACTGCTGATATCAGAGAGGCATATACGAAAACCACTAAAAGAATGGATGCCTATCGAGATAGCATCATTGATAAATACTCAGGTACCCTGCTTGCAGCACTTTTTAGTTGTAATAAAAGGCCGTCTGTACCTGAAATACCTATAGTTAAAGGGAAACCTGATTCAACATATCCGTATCGGTTTGTAAAAAATCATTTCTGGGATGATGTTGATTTTTCCGATGACAGGCTGTTGCATACTCCTTTTTTTGAACCTAAACTGGATGAATATTTTAAAAACCTGATATCGATTGAAGCCGATTCCATTATAAAAGAGGTTAATTATATATTGCTATCGGCAAGACCAGGAAAAGAAATATTTCCTTATCTGTTAAATAAATTCACCAAACAATATATGAATCCCCAGTATATGGGGCAGGATAAAGTATTTGTATTTTTATTCGAAAATTTCTATGCAAAGGGTGATTCAACATTATTAGACGCGTCTAATAAGAAAATTGTTTTTGAAAGAGCCTATAATTTATTGGCTAATCAAATTGGCTTACCAGCGCCCCCAATGGATTTTCCGGATAGCTCTGGAAAAATTACACCCTTATATAATATAAATGCTCCGTTCACTGTGATAGCTTTTTGGGATCCTACCTGTGGACATTGCAAAGTGGAAATACCTAAACTAGATTCACTATACAGAGCAAAATGGAAAGCATTGGGTGTTGCCATTTATGCAGTGAATATCAATGAACCTGAAGTTGCAGGCTGGAAACGTTTTGTAAAAGAAAATAAACTCATTGGCTGGTTTCATACGCATGAAAGCAATGAAGTCAGAATAAAAACTGAAAAAGCAGGCCAAATGAATTTTCGACAGGCATATGATATTTACAAAACACCTACTTTTTATTTACTTGACAAAGACAAGCGAATTATTGGTAAACAGCTAAGCATGGAACAGTTTGATGAAATCATCAAAATCAAACTAAAAGAAAATAAGTAGCAACTAGTAAAGCTTATTTTTTAAACAATTTGCTCTACTACTTCCCTAATTACTTTAGGTTTACCTAGGGTGTAGTAGTGTAATACCGGCACTCCAAATTTTTTCAACTCCTTACTTTGCTGAACCAGCCATTCTGCTCCTACTCTCTCACAATCTGCATCAGTTTTACAACGGTTGATTGCATTGGATAATTCGGTTGGAATGTCTACATGAAAAATTCTGGGCAAAACCGACAATTGTTTTTTATTTGTGATGGGTTTTAATCCGGGGATAATTGGAACAGTAATGCCTTTTTCTCGACAACTCTTCACGAATGCATAAAACTTTTCATTATCAAAAAACATCTGTGTCATAATGTATTCGGCTCCGGAATCCACTTTTTGTTTCAGTCTGTCTAAATCAATTTCCAGATTGGGGGCTTCAAAATGTTTTTCAGGATACCCTGCAACTCCAGCACAAAAACTTGTTTTACCTCCATTTTTAATATCCTCATCCAGATATAACCCATTATTCATTTTGGTTACTTGTTCAAGCAAATCAATTGCAAAATGGTTGCCTTCTTTTTCTGGTTCAAAGGAAGCTTCATTTTTGGCAGCATCACCACGCAGTACCAGCACATTATCAATTCCTAAAAAGTCAAGATCAATAAGCGCATCTTCAGTTTCTCGACGTGTAAAACCACCACAGATAATATGCGGAACTGCATCTACCTGATAATGGTTCATAATGGCAGCACAAATACCAACCGTTCCCGGACGCTTGCGAACTTCTACTTTCTCAAAAGTTCCGTCTGCCTTTTTCTTAAACATGGTTTCACTTCTATGGTAGGTAACATTTATCCATGAGGGACGAAACTCCATTAATGGATCGAGGTGCTCGTATAAAGAATGAATTGTTTTTCCTTTTAATGGAGGAAGTACTTCGAAAGAAATAAGCGTTTCCTTTGACTGGGATATATGCTCAATGATTTTCATTTGAATCCGGTTAACGGGTTAGCTAACCCTTTATTTAACAAATTGGGTGCAATATACAGCAACCATCGCTATTTTACTAAATGCTAAAATATCGAAGCAGTAGCCAGTTTGATGGGTTTATTACTATTTTTGTTTTAAATATATACCGTGCATCCAAAAATTCATACACAAAACCTGGTTAAAAGTTACAAAGGGAGAACTGTTGTAAGTCAGGTTTCTGTAGAAGTTAAACAAGGTGAAATTGTGGGTTTATTGGGCCCAAATGGAGCAGGTAAAACTACTACATTTTATATGGTGGTAGGATTAATTAAGCCCGATGGTGGAACTGTAAAACTTAATGACGAAGATATAACCCAACTTCCCATGTATAAAAGAGCACAAATGGGTATTGGGTATTTACCACAGGAAGCCAGTGTTTTTAGAAAATTATCGGTGGAAGATAATATCATGGCAGTATTGGAAATGACTGACCTAAATAAAACTGAAAGAAAAGAAAAACTGGAAAGTTTACTAACCGAATTTAATCTCCATCATGTACGCAAAAATAATGGGGATAGTTTAAGCGGTGGAGAACGGAGAAGAACTGAAATTGCAAGGGCACTGGCTGTAAATCCTAAATTCATCCTCCTAGATGAGCCATTTGCAGGCGTAGATCCTATTGCCGTTGAAGACATTCAAAGCGTTGTAGCACGTTTGAAGTACAAAAATATTGGCATTTTAATTACCGACCATAACGTAAATGAAACTCTTTCTATTTGCGACCGTGCTTATTTATTAATTGAAGGAAAAATCTTCAAACACGGAACTGCAGAAGAACTGGCAGAAGATGAAAAGGTTCGCCGATTATACCTGGGAACCAATTTTGAACTCCGGAGGAAAGACTGGATTATAGAAATGGGGAAAGAACAAATAAATTTCCCACAGGATTAATACAATCATAGTAAGGGTTTCGATAATTCAATTGCATTCATTATTTTGCCGGGGCAATGAAACTCCTGAGTCCTGCAATATCTCGATTAGTTAGATTACGAAACTGGCATATCGACCGGTGGATAGATGAACCGGTGGCAGCTCAGCGTGAAGTATTGCAAGACCTGGTAACCCATGGTCAGTTTACCGAATTCGGAAGAAAATATGGCATGGAAAGTATTTTTACCATTCGTCAATTAAAAGAAAGGGTTCCCATTCATGATTATGAAATGCTGAAACCCTATATCGAAAGAATGATGAGGGGGGAAGAAAACTTGTTATGGAACACACCCATTCAATGGTTTGCCAAAAGTAGCGGAACTACACAGGATAAGAGCAAATTTATTCCCGTATCTGAGGAAAGCCTAGAAGATGGGCATTTTCAGGCATCTAAAGATGTGTTAACCCTGTATTATCGACAAAAAGAAGACAGCGATCTGTTAACCGGAAAAGGATTGATTATTGGAGGTAGTCATCAGATTAGTCAGGTTAATGAAGATATCCAATTTGGAGACCTGAGTGCAGTATTGTTACAAAATACCCCTATATGGGCCAATTGGATTCGAACCCCGGAATTATCTATTGCACTGATGGATGAGTGGGAAGCAAAAATCGAAAGGTTAGCTGAAACAACAATATCAGAAGATGTTACCTCACTTGCGGGAGTTCCTACATGGACCCTGGTTTTGTTACGGCGTATTTTAGAAATTACTGGCAAGCAATCAATCAAAGAAGTATGGCCCCATCTCGAATTGTATATCCATGGTGGAGTTTCCTTTACGCCTTATCGCAGGCAATTTGAACAAATCATAGGTCCGGGCTGCAATTACCTGGAGATTTACAATGCCAGTGAAGGATTCTTTGCTGCACAGGATGATCTCTCTCAGGATGGCATGTTATTATTTTTGAATCATGGAATATTTTATGAATTCATGCCCATTGAAGAATACGGAAAACCCCAACCGATAACCATTGGTTTGCAGGAAGTGGAACTGGGAAAAACCTATGCTCCGGTTATCAGTACTAATGGAGGTTTATGGAGATATTTAATTGGCGATACCATTCGCTTTACCAGTTGTAATCCTTTTAGAATTAAAGTAAATGGTCGGTTAAAACAATTTATCAATGCTTTTGGGGAAGAAGTGATTGCCGATAACACCGATCAGGCTATTCAACAGGCTTGTGCAGCTACCGGTGCCATTGTTAGTGATTACACTGCCGCACCTGAATACTTTACAGAACAAGGGAACGGAGCCCATGAGTGGCTGATAGAATTTTTGAAGGAACCAGAAAGTTTAGACGTATTTACTGAACTACTTGATAAGGCATTGCAAAGTATCAATAGTGATTATGAAGCCAAGCGACATAAAAGTATTGCCCTCCGTATGCCAACTGTACGATCCCTACCTCAAGGTTTGTTCAATAGATGGCTAAAAAGTAAGGGGAAATTAGGCGGGCAGCATAAAGTGCCTCGTCTTTCGAATGAACGACATTATATTCAGGAGATACTCGACATTTGGAAAAAAGAAGCTGAGCAAGCCTGAATATCCTCAACTGAAACAATTCAATTACTTTTACCCGCAAAATAATGTAGTCATGAATTTACTAGAAGGAAAAGTATCTATCGTAACCGGAGCTGCCCGTGGAATCGGAGCTGCTATTGCATTGAAATTAGCTGAAGAGGGAAGTAATCTTGTAATTACTTATGTAAGCGACAGCAGTGAAGAAAAAGCCAAACAGGTTGCAAATGAAATTGAACAATTCGGAGTGCAGGTACTGATTCGAAAAAGCAATGCAGCTAATTTTACAGACTGTGAAAAGCTGGTGCAAGACACAATGGAGGCATTTGGGAAAATTGATATATGTGTAAACAATGCCGGCATATCTAAAGACAATCTGCTGATGCGTATGACGGAAGAACAATGGGACGAAGTAATGATGATTAACCTGAAGAGTGTTTACAATATGACTAAGCAGGTTATCAAACCGATGATGAAAGCACGCTGTGGCAGTATCATCAATATGAGTTCTATAGTAGGAGTTCGAGGAAATGCAGGTCAGAGCAGTTATGCAGCCAGCAAGGCCGGAATCATTGGATTTACTAAATCGATTGCCCTCGAATTGGGGAGCAGAAATATTCGTTGTAATGCGATTGCCCCAGGGTTTATTGAAACAGACATGACGCACTATTTAAAAGAAGGGGAGGCTGCTATGGAATTTTTAAAGAAAATCCCATTGGGCAGATTCGGCAGCGCAAGAGAGATTGCCGACACAACCTTATTCCTGGCAAGCGATATGAGTTCTTATGTTACCGGTCAGGTAATTAGCAGTTGTGGTGGATTAAATATTTAATATCTAAAAAGAGTTTGCTTTTACTAATAAAATGCTATTTTTAGCTTAATGAAGTTATTCGGATTAGTTGCTGGTAAATGTATTCAGCTATTGCTTATCACAAGTATGATAGCTGTGTCTCTGTTTGCTAAATACGACAGAAGCTCCCTGTTTGCTAATGAAGCAAATACAATGCAACTCAGCAATTGGGAAGGATCATCGTTTGAGTTGGATGAAGATTATTTAATTGAATTTTATAATACGTTTACGCCTATTTTACTTCCGAACAAATCGGAAAAAAAATCATTTCCACCTATTTCATTAGCATATCATTTTCAGGAAATAGTAATTCCTCCCCCCAATACTTAGTATTTAATGAAAACTACTAAGCATTGATTTTTGAATTTTTTAGACCTTTTCATGACTTCATTTATTAAATCAGCAGGTAAAGACTTACCTGCGTCTATAGTTGTTACTTTGGTAGCTCTACCCTTGTGTTTAGGGATTGCATTGGCTTCTGGTGCAAGTTTGTTTTCAGGTATTATTGCAGGAATTACAGGAGGAATTATAACGGGTGCATTCAGTAAATCGCAATTAAGTGTTAGTGGACCAGCAGCGGGTCTTACCACTATTGTTGCACTCTCAATTTCAAAATTACCAGCGTATGAGGCGTTTTTATTATCAGTTATGATAGCTGGTGCAATACAAATATTATTGGGTAGTTTGAAAGCTGGAGTAATTGGAGACTTTGTACCCAATTCTGTAATTAAAGGAATGATGGCAGCAATTGGAATCATCTTAATTATGAAGCAGTTTCCTCATCTTATAGGTTATGATACCAATTTTGAAGGTGATGAAAATTTTATTCAAAAAAATCAAGAAAATACTTTTACTGCTTTGGAACATGCTTTAGAAGCCATTACTCCAACTGCAGCTATTATTGGTATTACTTCAATTATTTTATTAAAAGTCTGGGAATCAAAATTCATTAAAAAAAATAAAATATTGGGTTTATTACCCGGTGCACTAATTGCAGTGCTGTTTGGGATTTTAATAAATAATTATTTAGCCCCGATATTAAGATTGGAGCGTCTTGAAAACAAGCACTTGGTTGCATTACCAGTAGCAGATAACATTCGCTCTTTTCTAAATTTTTTCATTTATCCCGATTGGAAATATATTTATCAGCAAGGAGTTTGGACATCCGCTCTAACGCTTTCAATCGTTGCAAGTTTAGAAACATTATTGGGTATTGAGGCTGTAGACAAATTAGACCCGCTAAAAAGAATTACACCAGCAAACCGAGAGTTACAGGCGCAGGGAATTGGAAATATTGTATCTGGATTCCTTGGAGGTTTGCCAATTACCTCTGTAGTTGTTAGAAGCTCAGCCAATGTTGCAGCGGGAGCTCAAACAAAACTGTCTACCATTTTACATGGATTTTTCTTATTGGGAAGTGTGCTGTTTATACCTCAATTTTTAAATAGCATTCCCCTATCTTCTTTAGCAGCTGTGCTAATCTTTACAGGATACAAACTAGCACGGATTTCACTGTTTAAAGAATTTTATCACAAGGGATGGGATCAATTTATTCCTTTTACATTAACCATATTAGCAATTCTTTTCAGTGATCTTCTTATTGGAATAATAGTAGGCATACTGATTGGATTATTCTTTATTTTAAAAAGTAACTTTCATTCTTCTGTGGTATTTGTAGCAGACCAAAACAATTACCTGCTTCGCCTTAGAAAAGATGTATCTTTTCTTAATAAACCTATCATAAAATCGAAATTAGATAAAATTCCTGCTGGTGCTTATATTATGATAGATGCAGTAAGGGCAGATTATATAGACAAAGATGTGATTGATGAAATCAATCAATTTTTAGAACATGCTGCATTACTAAACATTCGTGTTGAGATTAAGAAAAAGGAATACAATGCTTTCCATCGTTTACTAAATCAACCGGTTCAATCAACAGAAAATAATTTAGCAATTACACAATAATTATCAAATCGTTTTATTTCAATTAATCAAATATGAAATCCTATCAAAAATTGTTATTGGAAAACAAAGCCTGGGCTCAGGAAAAAGTAGAGGATGATCCCGATTTTTTTACCAGGCTCAGTAATATTCAAACACCAGAATTCTTATGGATTGGATGCAGCGATAGCCGGGTTCCGGCAAATGAAATTACCAACACACAACCGGGAGAAATATTTGTACATAGAAATGTTGCTAACCTGGTTGTACATACAGATGTAAATCTACTGAGTGTATTGGATTATGCAGTTTCCTATTTGAAAGTAAAGCACGTTATCGTTTGCGGTCATTATGGCTGTGGTGGGGTAAAAGCTTCCATGACTAACCACGACTTCAAGCAGGTATTGAATATGTGGCTTCGGAATATCAAAGATGTTTATCGACTGCATCGAACAGAATTAGATGCCATAACTGAAGAAGAAACTCGTTTCGACCGATTGGTAGAACTGAATGTTATAGAACAAGTTCAGCACCTTGCCAAAACTTCTATTATTCAACGCGCCTGGCAAAAACAATCTTATCCTCATTTACATGGCTGGGTGTATGGATTAAAAGATGGATTGATAAAACCTGTTTTTGAAATGTCGGCAGGCACTCAAATTGACCCCCTTTACCAGTACGATGATTTGTAAAATTAAATATAATATATAAGTATTATATTTAATTTATTCTTAATGAATCTGAAATAAAAAATCCCGTCCAGCAAATGGACGGGATTGCAGTTGGTTGTTGGTTGTAGAGAAACGAAACCCCACTAATAAGACAACCGTTTTTCAATTTCGCTGCAAAGAGATGAAAAAATTTCTTCCACGGATCCTTCTCCCTTGATTTTCACCACTTTATTAAATTGTTTGTAATAATCGGCAACCACTGAAGTCTTGTTATGGTACTCAATAATTCTTGCCCTAACAACTTCCTCACTATTATCATCGCTGCGCCCACTGGTTAGTCCGCGGTTCAATAATCTTTTTACCAGTTCTTCCTCTCCTACTTCTAAAGCCAGTACAACACCGATAGCTGTTTTTTTCTGTTCCAACAGCTGATCCAGGGCCTCACTTTGCGCCACAGTTCGGGGAAATCCATCAAAAAGGAATCCTTTTGCATTGGGATTATTATCCAGTGCAGAAGCAATCATACCCACCACTACCCCATCGGGCACCAATTCACCTCTGTCCATTATGGCCTTTGCTTCCAATCCTAGCTTTGTTTGACGGTTGATCTCTGAACGCAATAAATCGCCAGTAGACAAATGAATTAGGGAATACTGCTCCACCAAACGGGCACTTTGTGTACCTTTTCCACTACCCGGTGGACCAAATAGAATAATATTAAACATATCCCGTAAATAATTATATGAAAAACAAATATAAGGCCTTCATCTTATAAATCATTTAGCCAGTAGATTTATACATTATAGATTCTTCAATTATACAAATAAAATGAACAATCTATAGCTGTCTATCGTTTTATTAAGATACATTCATGCATGCTACACAAATTCTTTTTACCTCTACTATTTATTTTACAGGCTTGTAATAGTCAGCCTGTTCAAAAAGTTCCAAGTATGGAAAATTCTCAAAAAAACCATCCCTTTTATTCAAGAACCGATAGTTCTAAATTAAGCCTTTCCCCTGATGAATGGAAGAAAGTGCTCACCCCCGAACAGTATTATATTGCAAGGGAAAAAGGTACCGAGCGACCTTATACCAGTATTTGGGAAAAACATACAGACAAGGGAACCTATTACTGTGCTGCTTGCGGTAATGCACTCTTTTTAAGTGATACCAAATTTGAAAGTGGATGTGGCTGGCCCAGCTTTTATGCCCCCGTTAGCAAAACTTCCATCATATACCTTCCCGATAACTCACATGGTATGATTAGAACGGAGGTACAATGCGGAAGATGTAAGTCGCACCTGGGTCACGTTTTTGAAGATGGTCCGCCCCCTACCGGCCTCCGCTATTGCATCAATGGTGTTATTCTTGATTTTGAAAAGGCAAAAGAGACCGAAAAAAAGTATCAACAGAAAAATCAATAAATACGAATTACGATACATATTTTTCAACTGCCGGAAATAGAAATTTCCGGCAGTTTATTTTGGTATATCGCCGATAATTGCAGAATTTCCAACTCTCAAAAAAGAATCATGAAGAAATTTTTACTCGTTTTCATTGCGCTGCTGCCAGGTTGGTTAATGGCACAAACTATTAACATCAACAAACATTTCTCCAGCCTGAAACCACGTAATATTGGTCCGGCAGGAATGAGTGGCAGAGTAACTGCTATTGATGCTGTTTGGAATAATCCAAATATTATTTATCTGGGAACTGCCAGTGGTGGAGTTTGGAAAACTGAGAATGGAGGTGGAAGCTGGTCCCCAGTTTTTGATGAGCAGCCCATCCAAAATATAGGCTCGGTTGCCATCACGCAATCAAACCCCAATATAATTTGGGCGGGAACGGGCGAGGGAAATCCGCGTAACTCTGTTAGTCTGGGTGAGGGTATTTATAAAAGCCTGGATGGAGGAAAAACCTGGAAATGCATGGGACTACAAAAAACCCGTAACATTCATCGTATTCTGATAGATCCAAACAATCCCGATATAGTTTATGCCGGAGTTATGGGAAATCCATTTGCGGTTCACCCGGAAAGAGGCGTATATAAATCAATTGATGGAGGAGAAAACTGGAAACTGATTTTGCATACCAATGATACCAGCGGTGTTGGGGATATGGTAATGGATCCAACCAATCCAAATAAAATTCTCGTGAACATGTATCAGCATATTCGTACTCCCTGGAGTTTAAAAGGAGGCGGAAGTGGAAGTGGTTTATATGTAACCTACGATGGAGGAAAAAATTTTAAAAAACTAGGAAAAGAGGAGGGATTGCCTTCCGGTGATTTAGGTAGAATTGGTATTGCCATAGGAAGAAATGATCCTAACAGAATTTATGCATTAGTAGAAGCCACAAAAAACGGGTTATATAAATCGGAAGATGGCGGAAATAAATGGGAACTGGTAAATAGTGAAGCCACTGTTGTAACCAACCGGGCATTTTATTTTCAGGACATTGCCATTGACCCACAAAATGAAAATCGCCTCTACAATATCAATCAAATGATTTCGGTAAGTGAAGATGCCGGAAAGAGTTTTAAAACTATTATACCTTATAGTGGCATTCACCCCGATCACCATGCCTGGTGGATTCATCCCTTCAATCCTTCCTTCATTATTGATGGAAATGATGGTGGCATCGCCATTTCGAGAGATCGCGGTAAAACCTGGCAGTTTGATGAAAAATTACCCCTCGGACAGTTTTACCATATTAATGTAGACAATCAACTTCCTTATCATGTGATGGGAGGGTTACAAGATAATGGCAGCTGGCACGGTCCTGCCTATGTTTGGATGAGAAGTGGTATCAGAAATGCTTTTTGGCAAGGAGTAAATGGTGGGGATGGATTTGATGTAATGCCAGATCCAGAAAATCCAAACTGGGTATATTCAATGAGTCAGGGAGGCGCATTGGGAAGATATAATATTGCTACTGGCGAAGATTGGAATATCCGCCCACCCCGTCCGAACCTCACTACCCGCCAGCGTTTCAACTGGAACGCTGCTATTGCACAGGACCCTTTTGATAAAGGCACCATTTATTATGGTAGCCAATTTGTAAATAAAAGTACCGATCGGGGAGCTTCTTGGCAAGTAATTTCTCCGGATCTTACCACCAACGATAGTGCAAAAATTGATCAAAGTAATAATGGTGGTTTAAGTATTGATATTACCGGAGCCGAAAATTATTGTACCATTTTAACGATAGAACCCTCGCCCTTACAAAAAGATGTTATCTGGGTGGGTACCGATGATGGAAATGTACAGCTTACTACAGATGGAGGTAAAAGCTGGACTAATTTCCGGACCAAAATTCCCGGACTACCTGCCGGAGTTTGGATACCCCAAATCAGGGCTTCCCGACATCAGGTAGGCGAGGCTTTTGTAGTTGCCAATGATTATCGGAGAGGCAATCATGCAACGATGATTTTTCGCACAACAGATTTTGGAAAAACCTGGACGAAACTGGTAGATGAGAAAAAAGTTACTGGTTATGCCCTTTGTGTTTTACAAGATCCTGTTGAACCTAATCTGATTTTTGCAGGAACAGAGCAAGGGTTATGGATCAGTTTGGATAATGGTAACAGTTTTCAGCAATTTAAAAACGGATATCCTTCTGTGTCAACATACGATCTTGCCATTCAAGAAAGGGAAGCAGATTTGGTAATCGCTACTTTTGGCAGAGCCCTTTGGATTTTAGATGATATCCGCCCATTGAGAAAAATGGCAGCCAATAAAGGGGTAGTACCAGCTGCGCGCTTAACTGCATTTACTCCTCCTACCGGTTATCAGGCAAACATAAAAAATGCAGCGGGCATAGAATATAGTACCTGGGGAACGTATGAGGGTGAAAACAAAAAAATGGGTGCCCCGATTAGTTTCTTTGTAAACAAAACAGCTGCCGACACAGGTAAAAACAAACTCCCCGACACGGCTATCGTTAAGATTTTTGATGCCGGCAAAGTGCAGGTAAGAACCCTGCGGGCAAAAGCCGATAGTGGTTTCAACAGATTCTTCTGGGGAATGGAAGGCAAAGGTATTCGCCAAAGTGGTGCGGGCAGAGGAGGTGGTGGCGGAGGCCGTATGGGAGGAGGAAGAAACAATGCAGATGAACCCGGTGGGTTACCCGTAGATCCGGGAACATTTAAAGTAGTAATCAGTTTAGGTAAAGAACATTCCGATAGCTGTTACATAACCATTCAAGATGATCCTAATGCCCCGATAGCACCTGCAACCCGAATGGCAATCCGCAAAGCCAGTCAGCAATTAGATGCTGCTGCATTGAAATTGGTTGATTTGAATGACCGTCTTTCAGAGGCAGATGAAACGATAAAAAAAGTTGAAGCAGGATATCGGGATATGGATTCAAAAAAATCTGATACCCTTAAAAAAGCAAGTAAGGCTATGCAAGATAGTCTGAAAGTAATAAGGGAAATACTCAACGGAAAATCTCAGGAAAAACAGGGATATGGTAATGTTCCTCAGGTTACAGTAAACTCAGTGTTATCTGAAGCGAGAAGTACAGTGATGGGTAAAAGAGCTGTTCCAGGTGCACAAGAAGAAAGACTAATTAAGGATGCAGAAGATGCAGTTAATAAGGTAATACAGCGTGCTAACCTGCTATTTGGAGAACCATGGAAAAACTATAGGAATCTGGTTGAAAGTAGCCCGATAAAAATATTCAAGGAATATACCCCTCTTCAATAAGGGGGGATATTTCTTTGGAATTAATTCTTGTTAATCAAAAAAACAAATGGTTTCAGGGGTTTCTCCTGTAATATTTGCTGTATTTGATAGGGTTTACGAAATACTTTATATCTGTTAAGGTCAATACATTCATGAACTTCACAGAATAAATCCCAGCGCTCTGCCTTCTGTAATAAGGCATTCAAGTTTTCAACTTCCCGAATATATTCTTCTTCCTTACTAAAGGTTGGCCTCGATATCAGCACGATTTCTCTTTTGGGTGTATTCATATATAGATAGCGCCTATTTTTGTTGAGGACAACCGCAAAAAGTAGATTTATTATTTTTACGAAGCATACTACAAGATGAAGCGGTTACTGAAATAAGTAACAAAAGCAACAAATAATAGTTTACTTTTCGCATCATACGATACTAAATTACACTAAACTGATTAATTATTGCTTCCTCCCGGGATGAATACTGCTAAACATAACATAAAAGTGCTGGTTGCACCCCTGGACTGGGGTTTAGGACATGCCACCCGCTGTATTCCATTAATCACCACTTTGCTGAGTCTGGGATATGAGGTTATATTGGCAGGTGAGGGAGCACAGGCAGCGCTATTACAGTCCGAATTTCCACAACTGGTCATTCTTCCACTGAAAGGGTACAGGGTAACTTATAGCAAGCATCGGTGGATATTTCCGCTAAAAATCCTCTTTCAACTACCCTACATATGGAGAAGTATTCAGGAAGAAAATCAATGGTTAAAAGAACAAGTGAAAACGCATTCTATTCGACTGATTATTTCTGATAACCGCTATGGATTGCACCACCCGGGCATTCCCAGTATTTTTATAACCCACCAACTTTGTGTGCAAGCTCCGTTTCGGTGGATAGAAAAATGGATCCAAAAAATACAATATCGCCAAATTCAATTTTTCACCGAATGCTGGGTACCGGATGCTGCAGGAATTACAAATGCCGCTGGAAAATTATCACACCCGGAAAAATTACCCCCTATTCCTACCCGCTATATCGGATGGCTTTGCAGACTAAAGTCTTTGCCTCAAAACCCAACTTTTCTTTATAAATATTGCATAGTTTTATCGGGCCCTGAACCACAAAGAAGCTGTTTAGAAAAAATTTTGCTAGCTCAATTGGGTAATCAAACGGAGCAAATTCTTTTTATTCGAGGGTTACCCGATGTGAATGAACTACCTGTAATTCCTTCCCATATCACCTGCTACAATCACCTCAATCAAAAAGATTTATCAGTGGCGTTCTCCCAAAGTGAATGGATTGTAAGCAGAAGTGGATATACCACTTTAATGGAAATATTATGTCTGCAAAAAAAATCGATTCTTATCCCCACACCGGGCCAAACCGAACAAATCTATCTGGCTAAAAAACTACAAGCACAAAATTTAGCCTTCTCTGCATCTCAGGAAAAACTGGATTGGCAAAAAACAATCAGGGAGGCAGCAGCATTCTCCTATCAGTTTGGAGAAAAATCAATCTTTCAGCCGACTCAGCTTTCTTCTTATCTAGAGAATCTGCTGGTATAATAATTATTTTTACTTTTTTATGAAAATTAATCTGAAAGCACATGCTGCCGTTATTGGAGCTAACCTGATTTTCGGCACAAGTTATTCTGTTGTAAAAATGATTACACCGGGATTTCTGCCAGCTTTGGGGTTGAATGCTTTTCGGGTTATTACCGCCATCATTCTTTTTTCTGCAATGTTCTGGGTTACACCCGGAAAAGCATGGCCCAATAAAAAAGATGTCCCCAGATTAATACTATGTGCCTTAACCGGAATAGTAATTAACCAATTATTATTTATAAAGGGGGTTTCTCTAACTTCTCCCATTCACAGTGCACTTCTTTCACTTGCAACCCCCATATTTATAACCGGCATTGCAGTTTGGTTACTTAAAGAAACATTTACAACTGTAAAAGCTTTGGGATTAGTATTGGGCATGTCGGGTGCCGCTATTTTAATTTTAATCAAATCAACCACAGGCAGTAACAATAGCAGCCTCACCGGTGATTGTATGGTTTTATTGAATGCCATTTCCTATTCATTTTATTTGGTATGGGTAAAACCGCTTATGATAGAATATAAAGGAACCGATATTTTAAGATGGCTGTTTCTGCTTGGAGCGGTCATTATTCTCCCCTTAGGAGTTCCGGATTTGATACATACGAATTTTGGTGGGTGGACAAATGTTGAATGGTGCGCTTTATTGTTTATTGGAATTGGGGCAACTTTTTTAGCTTACTTATTTAATCTATATGGAATAGCAAGGATTGGAGCTGCTGCAACAGGAACATATATTTATACCCAACCGGTTTTTGCAGCGTTGATTGCTGGCATTTTTTATGGAGAAAAGCTAAGTCTGACCCAAATAATGGCGGCACTTTTTATTTTTAGTGGAGTATATCTTGTAAACTATAAAAAATCCGATACCCCCTTAGGCTGATCGAAGAAAAAGAAATATCGGGTAGCAGCCTTCAATTCCAACCAGTGGTTGATGTCTGCAGCAACAGCAAATATTCCACACGTTGGAAGGTGGTCGATTCTAATATCGGAAAGGAGATTAACAAAATCGGTTATTCCCGGATTGTGAGAAAAAATAGCGGCAGTTTGAACTTCGTCTGGCAATTTCATAACCGCTTTGAACATGTCGCCAGGTTCGGGATGGTATAAATAATCAAGTTGCTGTATATCAGATTCAGGTAAATGATATGCATTTGCAAAAATTCGGGCGGTCTCAAGCGCTCGGTTTGCCGGACTAGAAACTAATGCATCAATTAGTATGCCCCGCTGGATTAAGCGTTCAGCCATATTGGCTGCATCTTGCAAGCCTCTTTCATTTAGCATTCGGTCGAAATCTTTCTGACCGGGTTGCGCAGGATGTGTTTTTGCGTGTCGAATTACCAGTAATCTTTTCACATAACTAAGTTACAAAAATCTCCGCTTACATTTGCATATATGGGCATCACCCGATTACCAATAAGCGATTTTTTGCAACTCAGCCAATCTCACCCGATTTTAGACGTAAGAAGTCCGGCAGAATATTTGCATGCTCATATACCGGGAGCTATTTCATTTCCATTATTTACCGACGAAGAAAGAAAGATTGTGGGTACTGCTTATAAGCAAGAAAGTAAGCAGGTGGCAATTAAATGGGGATTGAAATTTTTTGGAAGCCGCATGGTAGAGATGGTTGAGGAGGCAGAAAAAATTATAACACAGCAGTATGCAAATACTGGAACTGCCTATATAACTGAAAAGCACAACAATATTGTATTGGTTCATTGCTGGAGAGGAGGTATGAGAAGTGCAGGTGTTGCCTGGTTACTTGATTTATATGGATGGCAGGTTTATACGCTAGCGGGTGGATATAAAGTTTACAGAAAACATGTTTTAGAGCAGTTTAATAAAAAATATGCTTTCCGAATGCTGGGCGGATGTACCGGCAGTGGAAAAACAGGAATCATTCAAGTCCTGCAACAAAAAGGGATACCTGCTATTGATCTTGAAAAAATTGCCAGTCATAAGGGTTCTGCCTTTGGAAATTTAGGTATGCCTCCACAGCCCTCTCAGGAAATGTTTGAGAATCTGCTTGCAAAAGAATTGGAATCCGTTATAAATGCTTATGATGAAACAATATCTATCTGGCTGGAAGATGAGAGTCAACGAATAGGAAACATCAATATTCCGGGAAATATATTTTTACAAATGCGGAGCAGTCCTTTATTTTTCTTAGATATCCCTTTTGAGGAAAGGCTACAACAAATTATACTTGATTATGGCAGTTTTTCAGCCGATCAAATTATAGCTACTATTCAGCGCATAAAGAAAAGATTGGGGGGGCTTGAAACCCAGTTAGCGCTTCAATACATGGAGCAGCAATCTTTAGAAAACTGTTTTCGCATCCTACTCAAATATTATGATAAATATTATCTTGGAAGCTTACATAATCTTCGTCATGCAACAGCAACCGCCATCAAACAGATCCCTATGAATACGGTTGATGGTGAAATGAATGCAAACAATCTTTTAGCAATTGCTGGATAATTATCGGGAAATCCACCAATCCATTACCGCGAGATAGCCCATCCATCCCATAATAATCACTACCACCCACCCAAATAGCTGCATCCAGAGGGGATGTTCATACTCGTTCATTATTTTTTTGTTTCTGGCAGCTAACAATAATGTACCCAATGCAAAGGGTAATATAAGTCCGTTAATCATTCCCGCCCAAATCAATAACTGAGCCGGTTTGCCAACCCTTATAAAAATGAGGGTACAAACAATAATAAATATTGAAATGGTTGCACGTTCATATTTCGCAATCAATGGATGAAATGTTTTTAAAAAAGAGACTGAAGTATATGCTGCTCCAATAACAGAAGAAATAGCTGCTGCCCATAACACAACTCCAAAAATTCGTAACCCCCAATTTCCCGCTACAAATTGAAAAATAGTTGCTGCGGGATTATTCTTTTCGGGAACACAGCCCATGGTAATGGCACCCAAAACAGCAAAGTATAAAATAAAGCGCATCAGTCCGGAAATGAGAATACCTGATATTGCACTTTTATCTACCCGACTTATGTTTTCTTTGCCGAATACACCTGCATCCATTAAACGATGTGCCCCCGAAAAGGTAATATATCCACCTACTGTACCCCCAACAATGGTTACAATCGCTCGGGAACTGAATTGTTCAGGAACAAAACTATGTTGCACAGCTTCCCAAACGGGAGGATGAGCTGCGATGGCGATGATAAGCGTAAGAGATATTTTTGCTACCCCAGCGATACGTGTAAATTGATCGAGCATGGGGCCTATCTCTCTTATCCAGAATAAAATAAGCGCAGCCACACAACTAATAACTGCTCCCTGTTGAAATGATAAGCCACTTAACACATTTACTCCTAATCCACAACCAGCGATATTAGCAATATTAAATGCAAATCCGCCTAACACTACCATTGCAGCTATTACATATCCCCAACCCGGAAGTAACCGGTTGGATAAATCCTGCGCCCTTAATTTACTAAGGGTTATGATTCTCCAAGTATTTAACTGAGCGCCGATATCAAGAATAAAAGATACTAGAATTACGAATCCAAAACTACTCAGGAGCTGCTGGGTAAATACGGTTGTTTGTGTAAGAAAGCCCGGACCAATAGATGAATTTGCCATCAAAAATGCAGCTCCGAGACCTACTCCACTAAACCAGTGATATTTAGTTTTTCCGGAGTTCAATATGTTTTTCTTGAAAATGATTGAATAAATGTGTTGCCAATGAAACTGCTGTTGGGCCGTCTCCATGCAGGCAAATCGTTTCGGGTATAATTGGAATCACCAAACCATCATAACAGGTGACCTCATGATACATAATCATTTGTTCGGCTTGCAGGCAGCATTCCATTGTATCTGTAATCAATGCATTAGGATTACTGCGAGGTAAAAGTTCTCCATTCGACTGATACCGACGATCTGCAAAAACTTCATTGCAATAAGGAAGTTGTATTTCGATGGCAGCATCAATTGAACAGGAATTACTGAGACCAAATAAAATTAAATCAGGATCTATTTCCTTAACAGCATTGGCAATAACTTTGGCAATATCTGATTCACGCGCCGACATATTATACAAGGCGCCATGCGGTTTAACATGGTGCAGCTTGACTCCCATCTGTTCAGTAAATTTTTTTAATAGAAAAACCTGTGACTGTATCAAATCCTTTAATTCAGTTTGGGAAAGCAACTTTTCCCTTCTTCCAAAATAATCGGGGTCGGCAAAGCCAGGATGAGCTCCAATTTTTACTCCGGATGTGTATGCCAGCTCAATTGTTTGTTTCATAAACGCTTCATTGCCTGCATGCGCACCACAGGCAATATTGGCACTGCTGATGTATGACATTAAAAGGGCATCATCAGCAAACCCTTCTCCCATATCACAATTCACATCAATTGAATACATAGCACTTAACTATCGTTGCTCAAGATACGATGCTAAACGGAAGGCTGTAGCATTTTGTAATTGTGTAAGCAAAATAAGTTGCTCCTGATAAAGCTGAATGGCTGCTTCTCGGGAAATTATTTCAAATGTAACTGGCAAATGTAAAGGCCATTGAGCCAACCTAGGTAAATCTGCCTGAATTACATTGGCAATTCGGGGATATCCTCCTGTGGTAGGATGATCTGCCATCAATACGATTAGTTGTCCATCAGGTAGCCATTGCACTGTTCCAAACTGAACAGCAGAAGAAATCATTTCCCGATAGTTTCCTTTGAGGGGAATGCCTTTTATCAGGAATCCCATACGATTGCTTTCGGGCAATAAACTAAATGAAGATTGCAGGATTTGAGTTTGCGCACTCTTATCCAGAAGTGAAAAATGTTTACCGGCAATTATTCGGATTGGGGCTAAAGGATTTTTAATAGACCCCGCCAGCCATGGCTTAGTAATCCATTCAGCGTTTTTTTCCCATACATTATGCATAGTTTTTCGGAAAGGTACTTGATCGTTTTTTTCAAGCAATTTTCCCTTCCATCCGGAAAGTGCTACTCCTATATGTGTGCTGTAACTTCCCAGCCATTTATCAATAGCAAAACCTCCCTGAACAGATAAATAGGCTACTCTCCCGGAAATCGGCTTTGCAAATCTTAATTCAACTCCTTTTTTTACAAGGATGGGCTGATTAATGCTTACAGATAACCCGTTCAATTGGGGTTCCCAATTTGCACCGCTAATTGCAATCAACGCATCGGCTTCAAATTGTAAAACGGGAGCAGGAAAAAACATTTCAATACAGGCCTCTCTCCGATCATTACCTAGCAATAGATTCGCCTGCTGTAGTGAAAAAGTGTCCATGGCTCCACAAGGAGGAATACCCAAATGCTGATGTCCCCATCGCCCCATGTCACGAATCGAATCACAGCTCCCCTTTTTGATAATCCGTAAGCTCATGCTGATGCGATTTGATGATATTCACTAATAGAAATCGGATAGAACTGAACTTCATCGCCCGGCTTCAAAAAACAAGGATTCGAATTTTCTGACATCCACATTCGTATAGGGGTTCTTCCTATCAATTGCCACCCTCCCGGAGAAGCTGTAGGATAAATTCCGGTTTGCTGTGCAGCAATGCCTACACTGCCAGCTGCTACATTTTTTCGGGGACGCAGATGACGGGGAGCAGCAATGCGGGCATCTACCTTTCCCATGTATGCAAAACCGGGTAAGAATCCCAACATATAAACTGAGTATGTACCATTAGCATGAATATTAATTACTTCTTCCGGTGTACAACCCACCTGATTCGCCAAAGAAATCAAATCGGGAGCCATACTAACATCATAACAAACAGGAATGCTTATTTTTCTATTAGCAACCTTACCAATATTGGAAGTAGTTTGCAATATTTGAAGCAGCATAGGGATTAACCCTGCTGAAAGAGAAGTGTTTGGAAAACTATCATTCCATTTTTCAGGATCTATTAGTATAGTTACTGTATGATAGGCCGGAATAATATCCAATATGCCGGGTATAGTTGAATTCTTCAAACATTGCCATATAAATTGAATGGTTGCATGAACTTCAGATTCAATTACTTCGGAACAAACCAGGGAAAGGCAATATTCCCCATCCCATTCAATAGATACGGGAATAATAATCCCCGAAGATATTCCAACAGGAATGGTTGCTATGGTTTGATTATTGATTGATGGCATGTTTGATTTCTAATTGCTCATACTCCAAAAAACGATTAAATAGTAGTTTGGTAATCGGGCCATTTACAGGAACAGAAACATTATCCAAACGCGATACAGGAATAATTCTTTTGGTCGTGCTGCTAACGAAAGCTTCTTTTGCCGAAGCAATTTCATGCAGGTGTATGTCGCGCATTTCTACTTCGATTCCTATTTCTTTTGCTATTTCAATGATAATATTTCGGGTTACTCCCTTCAATACATTGAAATCAGCTGTAACAAGATTTCCGGATGCATTTACAATAAAAAAATTACAGCGAGGGCATTCGCTTATTATACCGTCATGATGGTATAAAACGTCATTAGCCAACCGATCTTCAACCATAGGACGAAGAAAGATTTCCATTGTATAATCCGTTGTTTTCACATGAGGGAAACTCCTGCGATACGGATAAGAGATCAAATGATATCCACTGGTACGCATGGCATTGGGTGGAGCTTGAATGCTTTCGTTCACAATAAATAGTTCGGGGATTCCGATACTTATACCATCAGTTGAAATACCCCCTGTTAACACAATTCGAACACCTGAATTACCCAACTGGTTTTTACTAATGATTTCATATACCAATTTTGCCAATTCCTCTTTGGAAACAGGAACCGTTAATCGCATATCATGGGCACTTCGAAAAAATCGATCTATATGATGCTGTAAAAACAAAGGGATATCCTGCGCAACCCGAAGAAAGTCGAAAATGGCATATCCCCTTCTAAAACCCAAATCTTGTAAAGAAACGCCTGCTTCATTTAAAAATTGCCAACGATTATTGGCATAACAAATGTTTTCCATACAGCTAAAGTTTACATCAGCCAATTACAACTTACATACCTTCAGGAAAGTGAAATTATATATCAGTAACCTCTTTAGTAAAAGTAATATATGCTACAACAAAAGTAAATATTACATTCAACCAACCTGTATAAAAACTTAGATTTAATTTGTATCACTCAGTTGACTCTTTTTGATACTTACATCACAAAGTTTTTCGCTCTTGATTCATTAAACGGGTTGATTTTTATGGCTCTGTAGGTGCTTCTTTGCGTTGATATATATCAGATTAAGTTACCCTTGCAGTCATTAGAACGATTGTTTGATAAATTTTTCAAAACTGCTAAATTTTATCCACTGCGAGCACCCTTTTAGTCATTATTTTACCAAGTACTGTTTTAGGAGGTGAGAAAAATAGCAGCACAATTAAAACAAATGATAATATTTCACCGATTATCTTTATCTTGAAAAATTAGATTGCTTGTTATATGCGCCCGATTTGGTGTTTTTTATTATGGATTACCGGTTGGAAAATCAGAGGATCTTTCCCTTATCATTTAAAAAAATGTGTTGTTATTGTTGCACCCCATACCAGTGCATGGGACTTTGTATTGGGGTTGGCGGTAAGAAGTAAATTACGCTTACAACATCTGCACTTTTTAGGAAAAAAAGAATTGTTCGACAGTTCCTTTGGCTTCTTTTTCAGATGGCTTGGCGGAATACCTGTAGACCGATCCTCCTCTCATAATCTGGTAGATCAGGTGGTAGAAAAATTTAATGCGGAAGAAAGTTTCTCTCTTGTTTTATCCCCGGAGGGAACCCGTAAAAAAGTAGACCGATTTCGAACAGGTTTCTACCATATTGCTCATCAGGCAGGTGTTCCGTTGGTAATGGTTGGTTTTAACTTTGGTAAAAAAGAAGTTGTAATTGCCGAACCCTTTGCTACCACCGAACAAACAGCCGACTTCAGAAAAATACTTCAGTTTTTTGGTCCTATGCAGGGGAAAATTCCAGAAAAAGGTTTAGGACATTTACTGATTCCATAAAATAGTTGTCTATGCAAAAACACTACCCACTATTAATCGAAAAATTTTATCAATTTGAAGCTTCGCAACCTGATAATTTATTTTTATCAGAGCCGGTTAAGGGTATTTATTGTGATTTTACCTGGAAACAGGCCGGAAAGGAGATCCGCTCAATGGCAGCTGCCTTGCGGAATATGGGATTAGGTTCGGATGATAAGGTTTGTATCCTCAGTAAAAACTGTGCCCATTGGATTATGGCTGATTTAGCCATCATTATGGCAGGGTGTGTTGCCGTACCCTTATATCCAAATATTACACCAGAAGCAATTCATGAAATAATTGAACACAGCGAGAGTAAAGCAATTTTTATTGGCAAGCTGGATAATCCGGAATACTTAAGAAAAGGAGTACCCGAAAGGTTAACCCAAATTAGTTTTCCATTCTACCCAAATCCAGGATGTATCAATTGGGATAACCTGGTAAATGAAACCGAACCATTGCAAGGAACTCCGGCTCCTGATTCCGAAAAACTGGCCTGTATTGTTTATACTTCAGGAACTACCGGTCAGCCCAAAGGGGTTATGAATACACATCGTGCTACTGCATTTGCAGTTGATGCATTTTTAAAAAGCTATCCTCATTTAAAAAATGAAACTTTTTTCTCTTATTTGCCCCTTTGCCATGTAGCCGAGAGAATGCTGGTGGAATGTGGGGCTATATATACCGGTAGTACCATCTATTTTGTTGAGTCAATGGATACCTTTGCTACCAACCTGGCTCATACACAGCCCACCGTATTTTTAGCAGTACCCCGTATCTGGGAAAAATTGCAAGAAGGGGTTCTGAAAAAAATGCCCCAGGAGAAACTCAATCGCTTATTGTCGATACCTATCATAAGTGGATTTATTAAAAAAGCCATTCGCAAAAAATTAGGCTTAGCCCGATACAAACATTGTTTTACCGGAGCCTCCCCCATTAACCCTGCTATATTATATTGGTTTCAGAAACTGGGTATCATTATTCAGGAAGCGTATGGTATGACAGAAAATATGGCACTCTCACATTCTAACAGAAAAGATGCCGTTAAATTTGGTACAGTTGGGCCTTCTTATGAGGGAGTTGAAGTTCGACTAGGTAAAGACAATGAAGTGCAGGTAAAAAGTGAGGCCTCTATGATGGGTTATTATAAAGAGCCCGAACTCACTGCCGCCTCTTTTGAAGATGGATATTTAAAAACAGGTGACGAAGGCATGATTGATTCAGATGGATTTTTAACGATCACAGGCAGAATAAAAGATCAGTTTAAAACCAGTAAGGGTAAATACATAATGCCTGCCGTAATTGAATCTAAACTTTTAAATGAAGGATTACTATCTCAGGTTTGTGTAATTGGTTCAGGATTACCCAATGCAATGGCAATTTGCACTTTATCAGAGTCACTGAAAATGCACCCTACCGAAGCGCAACAGGAACAATTATTACAACTACTGCTGAAAATCAATCAACATCTGGAACACCATGAGAAAATAAGCAAAATGGTTGTTTTACAAGAGGAATGGACTATTTCCAACGGACTACTCACGCCTACGCTGAAAATTAAGCGAAAAGCAGTAGATGCGTCCTTTGGAGAGCAGTATCTACCCTGGAGCCAGCGTGAGGAAGTAATTATATGGGGCTGATAGCATGAAATCGCAAATTGCAGTTGCAAAGTTAATTTTAACGATGTTTAACAAATATGCTTTCAGCCGGAATTAAAATCTTAAGATATTTATAAAATATTGCTCTCCCCACTCATTTGGCATGAATTGTGCAGAATTACGTAATTTTGAAAACAACCTCATAGCAAATGAAACTACAAAACCTACTTTTAATTGGATTAGTTGCAGCAAGCTTAACATCCTGCGTTTCTACCAAAACGCTGGAAGCCGAAAAAGCAAAATACGCTCAACTGAGTGGTGATTATTTGGCAATGCAAGCTAAATACAGAGATTTACAGGATGAACTGAAAAAATGCAATGCCTCTATTGAAAAATCGAATGGCCAGGTAACTGATTTAAATGCAAAAAAATCTGCTTTAGAAGGCCAAATCGCCGACCTAAATAAGCAAATTGACTATTTAAGAGAGAATAATAACACGGTGCTGAATCAATTGAAAGACTTATCAGTTGTTACTGGATCTCAGGCAGAAAGTATCAGAAAATCGCTCGAAAATATTGGCGCGAAAGATATTTACATTAAAGACCTTCAAGGTTCTATAGCCCGAAAAGATTCCCTTAACATGGCATTAGTGATGAATCTAAAAGGTGCAATAGGAAATTTAGATGATAAAGACATCAATATTAAGGTAGATAAAGGAGTAGTGTATGTTGATATTTCCGATAAACTTTTATTTAAAAGCGGAAGTTATGCAATTACAGACCGTGCAAAAGAAGTTTTGGGTAAAGTAGCTAAAGTGCTGAATGCACAACCTGAAATAGAATTCATGGTAGAGGGACATACTGATAGTATTCCTATCACCAGTCCGGGAATCCAGGACAACTGGGATTTGAGTGTTAAGCGTGCTACTACTGTAGTGCGTGTGTTGCAAGAAAATTATGGATTGGATCCAAAAAGAATGACTGCTGCTGGCCGCGGACAATACCTGCCATTGCTTGATAATGCTACTGTGGAAGGAAGAGCAGCTAACCGCAGAACGCGTATTGTGATACTGCCACAGTTAGACCAATTCTTTAAGTTACTCGAAACGAAAAAATAAGGTTTTGCTTCCCGCAAAGCCCTAACAAAAAAGAGCAGCCATGGCTGCTCTTTTTTTATGTAGCTATTTGATTTTTTATCCTACTTCTTTCCATGCTGCCAGTACTTCTTCGGTATGGTTGGCAGTATCAGGCTTGGCAATGATTTTAACAATCTTACCGTTTTCATCAATTAAAAAAGTGGTACGGGTGGTTCCCATATAAGTTCTTCCCATAAACTTCTTTTCTCCCCAGAGGTTGTATTTGTCTACGATTTGCTTATCAACATCTGAAACCAGCGGGAAAGGGAGATTGTATTTGGTTTCGAATTTTTTGTGGCTTTTTACATCATCCACGCTAACACCAATAACCTGGAATCCTTTCTTTAGTAGTGCGGTATAATTATCCCTTAAATTACAAGCCTGTGCTGTGCATCCCGGAGTATCATCTTTAGGATAGAAATACAGGATAACCTTTTTGCCCTTAAAATCGGCTAAGGAAATGGGATTTCCATTTTGATCTATCGCTTTAAAAGCAGGGGCTTTGCTGCCTTCTTTGAGAATTGCCATGGTGTTTAATTGAAGTTTTTAATTGAATTGATAACATAAGATTACGCTTTTTGTTGAAAAGTCGGCAGAATAGCTAAAAAACAGGCCGCAATTCATTCGGGCTTCTTACATTTGCTCAATTTATCTTTCCCCATGCCCAAAGACAACTCCATACACTCAGTTCTTATTATTGGTTCCGGTCCCATTATCATTGGTCAGGCCTGCGAATTTGACTATTCCGGCTCACAAGCTGCCCGTAGTTTACGAGAAGAAGGAATTCAGGTCATACTCATCAATAGTAACCCGGCAACCATCATGACAGACCCAATGATGGCCGATAAAGTTTATCTGTTACCATTAACGGTTGAAAGTATTGAGCAAATATTAATTGAGAATAAAATTGATGCCGTATTACCTACTATGGGTGGACAAACTGCCTTAAACCTTTGTATGGAAGCGGATGAACTGGGAATATGGAAAAAATACAATGTAAGATTAATTGGGGTAGACATTGCTGCTATTGAAACGGCTGAAGACAGAGAAAAATTTAGGCAGCTGATGATTAAAATTGGTATTGATGTTGCCCCCAGCCGTGTTGCTAATAGTTTTTTGGAAGGTAAAGAATTTGCTCAAGCTATCGGTTTCCCGCTAGTAATTCGCCCTTCATTTACTCTCGGTGGAACCGGAGGAGGCTTTGTTCATAGTAAAGACGATTTAGATGCCGCATTAGAGAGAGGACTCACCGCCTCACCCATTCACGAAGTGCTGGTTGAAAAAGCTGTTTTGGGATGGAAGGAATTTGAACTTGAGCTGCTTCGCGATCAGGCCGATAATGTAGTAATTATATGTACCGTTGAAAATCTCGACCCAATGGGAGTTCATACCGGCGACTCTATTACTGTTGCTCCTGCCATGACGTTGAGTGATACTTCCTTTCAGGATATGCGAAATAAAGCCATCAAAATGATGCGCTCCTTGGGCAATTTTTCCGGAGGCTGTAATGTTCAATTTGCACAAAATCCCGAAACAGAGGAACTAATTGCAGTAGAAATCAATCCTAGGGTTAGTCGTTCTTCAGCACTCGCCTCAAAAGCTACCGGATACCCTATTGCAAAAATAGCAGCGAAATTGGCAATTGGATATACGTTAGATGAACTCAAAAATCAAATTACCCAAACTACTTCAGCCTATTTTGAACCTGCACTGGATTATGTAATTGTGAAAATACCCCGCTGGAATTTCGACAAATTCAAGGGTGCCAACGACACTTTGGGCTTACAAATGAAAAGTGTTGGAGAAGTGATGGGTATTGGCAGAAGTTTTACTGAAGCTATTCAAAAAGCTTGTCAGAGCCTCGAAAATGAAGCAGTAGGTTTGGGATACTATGGTAAAAGCTTGATGAAAAATGAAGAACTTACCGAATATATCAAAACTCCGAAATGGGATCGGATTTTCCGTATTAAGGATGCACTGATGCAGGGAACCACCGTAAAATCTATTGTGCAGGCAACTGGTATCGACAGATGGTTTATCTATCAAATTCAGCTGATTTGCAAAATTGAAAAAGAACTTGCCGGCCATACTATTGAATCCTTACCTGAAAATCTGCTACGGGAAGCAAAAATGAATGGGTTTGCTGATGTGCAGATTGCGAAAATTTTACAAGGTACTTGCAGCGATGAAGATGTGTACAACAAAAGAACATCACTGGGAATACAGCGCGTTTATAAAATGGTAGATACTTGTAGTGCAGAATTTGAAGCAAAAACACCTTATTTCTACAGTACTTTTGAAGGATAATTATGAATCCAATTATTACAGGTTTCAAAAAATAATTTAAATACAAAGATTAACCTACAGGCATGCGTTTATTAGATATACAAATACAAAATGAAAAAGAAACCCGTGGAGGTTTTGGAGAAGGAATTTATGAAGCCGGCAAGAAAAACAATCAGGTAGTAGTATTAACTGCCGACCTGGCGGGCTCTTTAAAATTAGGCCCATTTATCAAAGATTTTCCCGATCGTTTTTTCCAATGCGGAATTGCGGAAGCAAATATGATGGGAATGGCAGCCGGACTAACCATTGGAGGAAAAATTCCTTACACCACTACATTTGCAAATTTCAGTACGGGAAGGGTGTATGATCAAATTCGCCAAAGCATAGCCTATAGCGGTAAGAATGTAAAAATATGTGCTTCCCATGCCGGATTAACCCTTGGGGAAGATGGTGCAACTCACCAAATTCTGGAAGATATCGGATTAATGAAGATGTTGCCCGGGATGACGGTGATTGTTCCCTGTGATTTTAACCAAACCAAGGCAGCCACACAAGCAATTGCTGATTATGAAGGTCCGGTTTACCTGCGTTTCGGACGACCCAAATGGCCCAATTTTACAAGTGAAAACGGGTCAGACTTTGTAATAGGCAAGGCACAAAAAATGAGTGAAGGTAAAGATGTAAGCTTGTTTGCCTGCGGTCACATGGTTTGGAAGGCCATAGAGGCAGGAAGAATATTAGAAGAAAAGGGATATAGTGTTGAACTCATAAATATTCACACCATCAAACCACTCGATACAGCTGCTGTATTGGAGTCTATCCAAAAAACCCGCTGTGCAGTAACGGTTGAAGAGCATAATATTATAGGAGGTTTGGGCGATTCCATTGCCCAAGTTGCTGCATCCCATCTCCCCGTTCCTATTGAATATATTGGTACACGAGATACATTCGGAGAAAGTGGAAAGCCTACCGAATTATTAACCAAGTATGGGTTAGATACCCCATTCATAGTGGCGGCTGCTGAAAAAGCAATGAGTAGAAAGTAGCATTGCTGTTTTTGAAAGGGAATATTTAAACCATTACTGAAAAGTAAATCCTGGTATTTTCTCGTACAGTAAGAAATGTTGAACCGGTAAAAAATCGCCCAGATAACTCAGCCGAAATCCATTAGCTTCCATTTCACGATTCAATTGAACTACGGTGGTTTTATGTAATGGTTTAATTGCTACCGTTGGGTCTTCCCCCCTAAATTCAATTAGAATTAATTTTCCTGTATCACGCAAACTGCGATATACCGATTGCAGCATTTCCCTGGGAAACTCCAGTTCGTGGTACACATCTACCATTAATGCAAAATCGATTGAAAGTGCAGGCAATTGCAAAGAAGTGAGTGAACATGCTTTTACTTCAACCCGCTGATCGTTGAGCTGCTTTTTCCTGCTTTGTAAAATATCGAGCATGCCTTCCTGAATATCTAAAGCATATACTTTTCCCTTTGGCACCCGTTTGCTCATTCGAAAAGTATAATAACCACTTCCTGCTCCCACATCTGCTATGATACTATTTTCCTGAAGCGGTATATGTTCAATTGCCAATTGGGTATTCTCCTCCTCATCCCTTTTATCCCTTTCGAGCCAAAAGCTACCACCTACGCCCATTACGGCGGCTATTTCTCTACCCTTGTACCATTTTCCAATTCCGTCGCGGGAGGGTTTTGTAAATACATATCCTGAGTCCTGAGCAAGAACCCATTTGGAACAACCAATGAGAATAAACAGAAAAAAAGCACTTCGCAATAACATGACTATGTTTACGGAATTACTCCTATTATGATTCGGCTGAAGTGTCCGTTGGGATAAATAACAACCGCCACTGAATAAATGTTGCAATTGCCTGAATGCAACCCATTATAATAAATAAAACTTCGAATGAAAAATAGTAAGCAATTGCACCTCCAATTGCTATTGCAACCCCCGAAACCAGATGGGAATGCCCCCCCGCAATACTCCAGAATAATACATCATCCGCTTCCTCCAGTTCACTGGCAAATAAGGCATCCCACAAAGGAGAGCTGACAGCTTCCGCGATAGCCAAACCAAATTGAAGTAGAAGTAATTGCTGACTATTGTGTACCCATAAATATCCAAAAGTTAAAAGGGTATTCAATGCATACCCGGCTACCATTATTTGCTTTTTTTTGCGGGAATTGCGGAATAATTTTCCAAAAACTATATACAATACCCCGGAAGTAATCAAAAAAGTAGCCCAGGCGCCGGTGATATCCAGTAAATCGCCTCCTACTTTCTCTGCATACACTGCGAATAGTGGTCCGAGCAGCCCCTCACCAAAAAACCAACAACAGGAAGCCAATAACAGTAAACGCTGAGCAGCACTCAATCTCATAATAATTACTTTAATTAAATAGACTCCTCTGAGAATAGCGAGTTAAAATTTAGAGCAGGTATTAACGTAACATTAATTTTTTTAATCGCTAATACTGTTTTTCGAGATAAGCAAAATGTTTTTGATAGATTTCCTGTTTATGGGTTTTCATATATAGCAAAAAAGCTGAAGCAACTGCAGAAAGCTGCTTCTTTTGCAACCAAACTAATCTCCACTGAGTTTTTAAGGGAAAGCCTTTCACGGGAATAATTGATAACTTTTTCAATTTCAACTCGTCTCCAACACTTACTAATGGCAACACAGAATACCCTAATCCGGCAATTACAGCCTGCTTCACTGCTTCATTTGAGCTTAGCGATAAACCTACGCGCGGATTGATATTCGCTTTTTGAAAATATTGTTGCATGGTATGTCGGGTTCCAGATCCTTCTTCCCTATAAATAAGTGGTAACTCTTTAAAAAGGGAAGCACCGGTATTAGCAGATGCAGCTAACACATTTTCAGGAGCTCCAAAAAGGTATAACCTATTTGGCATCAAAATTTCCTCATGTAATTCAATATCTGGGGGTAAAACAGTTATCAGAGCAAAGTCTACTTCATTATTGCGTAACTCATCCAATACTTTGTTTTTATTACTCACATCCATCTCCAGCTCCACCTGTGGGTGCTCGGCTAAGAATTTACGAAGAAAATAAGGCATAATATATTTTCCGGTAGATACGGTAGAAATCCGCAATTTCCCCGATAAAATTCCCTGATACCGTAAAGAATGATCTTTTATTGAATCCACTTCATCCAATACCCGAATCGCAATACGCTCAATTTCCCTTCCAAAATCGGTAACATAGAGTTTGCGACCAATCACCTCCGTCAGGGGTAAGTCGAACTGATCTTGTAGGTTTTTGAGTTGAATAGAGACTGCCGGCTGAGTCATGTTTAATTCCCTTGCGGCCAGGGTAATGCTCTTTTTTTCAGTTACTACTAAAAAAACCCGTAATTGGTGAAGGGTAAAATTCATAAACAATATTTATTACAAAGATAATAACTATAAATAAAATTTTATGAATAATGTTCAGCAACTTTGCAGCATGAGTACAAAAAAACCTGTTAAAATTACCATTGCCCCCGGTGACGGGATTGGTCCGGAAATTATGGATGCCACGCTCCGGATACTGAAAGCAGCTGGCGCAAACATTGAAACTGAATCAATTGAGGTGGGTGAGCAAGCCTATCTCAGTGGAATTACCTCCGGAATTCCATCAGCAGCGTGGGAAATCCTTCGTCGCAATAAAATTTTTCTAAAGGGGCCAATTACTACCCCTCAAGGTGGAGGTTACAAAAGCTTAAATGTAACCATGCGGAAAGTTTTGGGATTGTATGCCAATATCCGTCCCTGCCAATCATACCATCCTTTTGTAGCCACCAAACATCCGGTAATGGATGTGGTTATCATCCGAGAAAATGAAGAAGATTTGTATGCAGGAATTGAGCATCAGCAAACAGATGAAGTAGTACAATGTCTAAAATTGATTTCCAAGCCGGGCACCGAAAAAATTATTCGCTATGCTTTTGAATATGCCCGCACCTGCGGAAGAAAAAAAGTGAGTTGTTTTACCAAAGACAACATCATGAAACTAACAGACGGGTTATTTCATAAAACATTCAATAAAATTGGAGCTGAATATCCTGAAATTGAACAAGAACACCTGATTGTTGATATTGGGGCTGCCAGACTTGCTGATACGCCCGAACAATTTGATGTGATTGTAATGCCAAATTTATATGGAGATATTTTAAGTGATGTGGCCGCACAAATTACCGGATCAGTAGGGCTGGGTGGCAGTGTAAATATTGGTAACAATTTTGCTTTATTTGAAGCGATTCATGGTTCAGCGCCTCAGATTGCAGGAAAAAATATAGCTAATCCATCAGGTTTATTGCTTGCCGCTATTCAAATGCTGCTGCATATTGAGCAGGAGCAAACCGCAGCCCTTATTCAAAATGCCTGGTTAACCACGATAGAAGAAGGAATACATACTGCTGATATTTATCATCCCGAAACTTCGAAATCCTGTGTAGGAACCCGTGAATTTGCAGATGCCATAATCAGCAGACTAGGTAAACAACCCCACTTGTTAAAGCCGGTGGTATTTCAACAGAATATACAGCATCTTCACCATTCCTATACACCCGAAACACCTGCTAAAAAGGAATTGGTGGGGGTAGATTTATTTATCCGAAACGCCAACCGCAACGCATCCGAACTGGCTGGTAATCTAAATAAAAACAAAGTATCCGTATTAGATCTGCAAATGATTACCAATCGCGGAACCAAAGTTTGGCCGGAAGGTTTCCCGGAAACATTTTGTACCGACCACTGGCGTTGCAGATTTACCGCACCTTCCACCCAAACCTTATTTTATCAGGATGTTTTGCAGCTAATGGAACAAGTGAATCAGCAAGGTTTGGAAATCATTAAAACAGAAAACCTGTATACTTTTGATGGGGTACCGGGTTTTACCGCTGCACAGGGACAATAAAATATAAACCTTAAATAATAAATTAGCAATGGAATTATCAATCATTGACGGAAATTTTTCAAAAGAAGATGCACTTAAAATTGTTCAGGATATTTTTGCAGTAAAAATTCAGTATCACCAAAATCGCCTTCAAAAAGCAGATATTAGTTTCGAAGAAAAAAAACACTCAGAAGAGCGATTACATCAATTGGAAGCTTCACTGCAAAAATTACTAAAGAAAATAAGAAGTCATTCCGATACGGCGCTCACCATACAGGCTCATCTGGAATTAAATATCTTTGCCCCTGTTAGTCAATAGGTTGAACAGAAAGCAGGAAAAATTGTTATACTTTTACACTGTTGCAATCACTGGTGTAAGATAGTTTGCACACTACTTTTAATCATATTTCATGGCGAATTATCATCAATCGGCAGGAAAGGTTTTCCGGTCTATGCTTAAGCTACTATCGGCCGACAGGAAAGATATCAGCGCAATTTACTTTTTTGCCATATTAACCGGACTGGTTCAACTTTCTTTGCCACTGGGAATTCAAACCATCATCAACTTTGTTTTGGCGGGCACAATATCCACTTCTATTGTAGTTCTGATAGTTTTAGTAGTTATTGGAACAGTTTTAGGTGGATTGCTGCAGGTAAGACAATTACAACTTATTGAAAAATTAAAACAAAAAATATTCGTAAGGTATTCACTGGAATTTGCCAATGGGATACCCAAAATGAATGTTGAAAAATTGGATAAATACCATTTGCCTGAACTAATTAATCGTTTTTTTGAAGTTCCTTCCTTTCAAAAAGGAATTGAAAAGATTTTACTGGACTTACCCACTGCCGTTATACAAATGACATTGGGGCTATTGTTATTATCTTTCTATCACCCTGTTTTCATAGCATTTGGTGCAGTGTTAATTATTGCAATAGTATTAATTATCCGGCTAACCGTTCAACCCGGTTTTAGCGCGGCACTGGAAGCCAGTGATTATAAATATCGCGTTGCAGCCTGGTTACAGGAGTTGGCAAGAATGATCAAATCATTTAAATACACGCGCAATTGCGAAATTCATATTCAGAAAACAGATGAGTTATCGACCGGATATTTAGAGGCAAGAACCAACTACTTCCGAATATTGCTTACCCAGGCATGGAGTTTAATTGGATTTAAAACACTGATTACAGCTTCTATGCTAATTGTAGGGGCTACTTTGCTAGTTGATCAGCAAATTAATATTGGTCAGTTCATTGCTGCCGACCTGGTGATAATTACAATCATCGGATCCGTTGAAAAATTATTGTTTAGTCTGGACGCATTTTATGAAATGTTTACCTCGGTTGAAAAAATGAATGATGTAGTGGGTGCAGAAAAAGAAACAGAAGGAACAGCTGAATTAAGTAATACCAACAATGCAGGAATTGAAGTGGTATTTCGAAATGTAAATTTTGCTTATCCGGATGGAGAAACGGTTTTACATAATATAGATTTTATACTCAACCCCGGTAAAATTGCACTCCTAACCGGTCCATCCGGCTCGGGAAAATCGAGTTTATTTCGATTACTTACCGGAGCTTTCAAACATTTCGATGGTCAGGTATTAATTGATGGATTACCAATCTCTAATTATCGACTTAGTTCATTGAGGAAACAAACCGGTGTTTTATTAAATCAGCAGGACATATTTAGGGGAACCTTATTTGAGAATATTGCTATGGGAGATCCCGCGATTCAAATCCAGGAAATTATGTCAGTCGCTGCTTATACCGGACTGCAATCCTTTATTCAATCAGAAGAACATGGATTTGATACAATATTAGATCCACTTGGAAAAAGATTACCCCAAAGCATCAGGCAAAGGATATTACTTACCCGGGCATTACTTGGGAAAAGCAGACTTCTATTACTTGAAGAGCCCTTTCAGCAACTATCGAATGACGAAAAAATAAAATTGATTCAATATATCCGAACTGAAAGAAAAGCAACCACTATCATCATTGCCAAAGAAACTGAAACAAGTATCTATGATATTGTACTTCGTATGAATGAAGGAAGGCTTGAACAATAAATTTAGAATCATGGAACCTTATATTTCTTCCTCTATAGAGTCGCAATTAAAAAAAACACCGCTACAATCGTATCGGAAAATTTATCATATTGATAAAACCAGCAGAGTAAAAACCTGGGTAATTGGTTCTTTGATTGTAATTGTAATTATTTTATGCCTTCCCTGGACACAAAACATTCGGGCATCGGGATCTGTTACTACCCTGCAGCAAGACCAGCGACCTCAAGAAGTAAATAGTTTGATTGCAGGAAGTGTTGTAAAATGGTATGTAAGAGAAGGAGACTTTGTAAAAGCAGGCGATACGATTTTACAACTGGGGGAAGTAAAAACAGAATATTTTGATACACAATTGCTAAATAGAACACAGCAACAGGTAACTGCAAAAGAAAAAAGTATTGAACTATATCAAAGTAAAGCAAATACTGCCCGAACCCAGGTTGAAGCCTTAAAAAACGGATTAGCACTAAAGCTAAACTCAATCGACAACAAATTACTACAACAATACCTGAAAGTTGCCAGCGATAGTAACGATTTGATTGCTGCCCAAAATGAGTTATCCATTTATCGCCGTCAGCTGGATGCCGGTAAAATCATGTATGATAGCGGAAGTATTGCACTAATTGAATTAGAAAAGCGAAGAGCGAATTACCAAAATGGATTAGCCAAAAAAATTAGCGTAGAAAACAAATTCCAGCAGAATAAGCAAGAAATTATTAATCTGCAAATCGAAAAAAGAAGTGCCATACAGGAATATACCGATAAAATTGCCAAAGCAGAAGGAGATGCCTTTAGTGCCAATAGTGATGCCGCCGGTTCTGAAGCCGAAGTAGCAAAACTAAAAAACCTCTATGCCAACTACGATGCACGAAATAAATTATACTACGTTCGGGCTCCCCAGAATGGACAAATTACCAAAGCTAAGAAAGCTGGCATAGGAGAAATGTTGAAAGAAGGTGACATGTTAGTTGAAATTGTACCCGACAAAGTTAAATATGCAGTTCAGCTATTTATAGACCCAATGGATTTACCACTCATTTCAGTTGGACAAAAAGTACGATTTATTTTTGACGGGTTTCCTGCCATAGTATTCAGCGGATGGCCACAAAGCAGTATAGGTACCTTTGGTGGAAAGGTAGCTGCAATAGAAACCAATGTAAGTACAAATGGAAAATTTCGGGTATTGGTGAAAGAAGATGACCCGAAACATCCATGGCCTCAGCAACTTCGAATGGGTGGAGGTGCCAAGGGGATTGCCTTGCTGAAAGATGTTCGGGTTTATTATGAACTATGGAGAATTATTAATGGATTCCCACCGGAATATTATCAATCGGAAATAAATACCAACAATGGGGGCAAGAAAAAATAGGAGTGATGTATATGTACAGTTGATGTGCATTCCGTTGTTGCTTTTTGCAATAAGCGTCAAATCACAAAAGGTATTTACTTCTCAAACTGTTATGGATTGGGTTAGAAACAATCATCCGGTTGCCAAACAGGCAAGACTTTTAACAGAACGTGCAGATGCAGAATTGCTGGCTACACGTGGATTATTCGATCCTACATTCAATTGGGATTTAAGTAGTAAAACCTTTGTTGGAAAAAATTATTATCAATATTCCAACCCTGAGGTTCAAGTCGCCACCGCTTCTCCATTCACTATCAAAACTGGTATTGAAAATAACAGAGGCATATTTAACAATCCCGAAATCAGCGGAGGTAAAACCAGTTATCTGGGAGTTGAGCTTCCTTTGGCAAATGGATTATTAATAGATAAAAGGAGAGCTGCCCTTCAACAAGCCAAGTTAATGCAATCACAAAGCAGACAAGAAAGAAATGCGATACTAAACGATTTGTTGTTAGACGCCTATGCAGCATATTGGCGCTGGGCAGGTGCATGGGAGATTAATCAACTATTGAATCAGTTTGCTATTAATGCTACTTATCGGCTTCAATTAGTAAGAATCAACTGGAAAAATGGCGACCGATCGGTAATGGATACTGTAGAAGCATATACTCAATTACAACAAATTCGACTTTTACAAACCGAGGCTTCCATGAAAGTTACTAATGCAGCCATTGAACTTTCAAATTTTTTGTGGGAAGTAAATGATCAGCCCTTTCGCATTCCCGAAAATACTCAACCCGACGTAAGTGAATTGAGAAGCAAACCCGCTGCTGTACCACTTGAAGAATTATTGGCAACAGCCCTCAATACAAACCCACTTTTACAATCAGCCGTATTGAAAGTAAATAGCATGGAGATTGATAAAAAACTCAAGTTCCAATCGCTACTTCCTTATCTGAGTGTAAAAGCAAATGTGTTAAACAATGACTATGCCATATTCAAAGGCTGGGACAACAATTTTATTACCAACAATAATAGATGGGGTATTAGCTTCAGTATGCCACTATTGCTTAGACAAGGAAGGGGAGACTATAGAAAAGCACAGATTAAGTTAAAAGAATCAACCCTTGAGTTAGCTGCCAAAAGCTGGCAAACAGAAAATAAAATCAGATATTATTATACAGAGTACATTCGGCTAAACGAGCAATTACAGATAACCGACCAGATGCAACAAAATTTTCGTCAGTTATTCAAAAATGAAGAACTCCGATTCAATCAGGGAGAAAGCAGTCTTTTTTTAGTGAATTCGAGAGAAATCAAATGGCTGGAAAGCCTGCAAAAGCAAACGGAACTCAGGGTTAAATTTCTTACCTCAGCATACCAATTACAATGGGCTGCGGGTACGCTTCGTTAAAATGCTTGCTTGACTTTACAAGTGATTTTTTTTATTATTTTTATGCTTCCATCAGCTAAACTGATAAGCCAACTTAGCTCAGCTGGTAGAGCATTTCATTCGTAATGAAAGGGTCGTCGGTTCGAATCCGATAGTTGGCTCTATATTTTGATGGAGCTCTCTGTAAGTAAACTCAATGTAGGGCAGTATGATGTAATCATTTTTTTATTCTCCGCTTCTCAAAAAGGCGATTTGGCCATTAAAAAACTAAAAGAACTTATGGCTGTAATTTTCTACTTTACATTCATGAAAAAAAAATTCAGATTTCTTCTCTTCATATCGCTATTCATTTACACAAATACAATAGCCCAGAAAAGTAGTTATACAGATTCGGTTAATCTTTGGCATCAGCAAAGAATGCAGGACTTACGAGCGCCCGATGGATGGATTAATCTGGCAGGATTATTTTGGTTGCAGCCTGGCGTTAACCGAATGGGTAGCGGAACAGAAAATGAGCTTATTTTTCAGCATCCCGACATGCCAGCAAAAGCTGGATATTTCGAATGGATAAATAATCAGGTATTTTGGGTAACGGAGCCGGGCATTCCAGTTTTCCTACAAAACCAGCCGATTAATAAGATATTGATGATGGGAACGGATGCAGGTTCCTTTCCTCAGCTTACACTCAAAAATTTCCGCTGGAATGTTATCGTGAGAGGTGATAAAATAGGTGTTCGTTTTCGGGATTTGGCATCCCCTGCACTTCAATCATTTAAAGATATTCCCCGGTTCCCAGTATTGGCACAATGGAAAATTTCCGCCTACTTCGAACCCCGGGCCCGGGAGGCGGAAAAAATTGAAATACTGAATGTGTTAGGACAAAAGAATCTGGAAGCTTCGCCGGGGAAACTGGTATTCAATTATCAACAAAAAACATACCGCCTGGATGTATTGGAAGAAGGAGATCAATGGTTTATTCTTTTTGCCGACTCAACCAGTGGCAAAACAACTTATCCAACCGGTAGATTTTTATACGTTCCGAAAAAAAATCCGGGAGAATTGGTATTTATAGATTTCAATAAGGCATTCAATCCTCCCTGTGCATTTACCTCATTTGCCACTTGTCCGATTCCTCCTCCACAAAACCGACTTCCTTTTGCTATAACATCAGGAGAAAAATACAAGGCACATGCAGAAAAATAAAAAATCGATTGATATAATTGGAAAAGTATTACAAGCTTGTTACGAGCATGATACCGACTCCTTATTTATTATGAGTTTGATGCATCAATATGAAGAAAGGGGGAGTTTAAGTAAAAAACAAATTGCCGGACTTTGCTCCAAAGCCAAAACAGTTGAGGGTATTCAGCCAGCATGGATTGGAACTATGGAAGCAATCATGCTAAAAATGCCAAACCGATATAAGTCAACTGCTGAAAAAATTACACCGGTTTTTCAAAAAAATACAGAAGCAACTCAACTAATTGAAACCATACTCAAAAATTATCCTCAGCATAAACGAGTAATATATTTACAAACCAAGAACAACCACCACGAACCCATCACACCGGCAGAATTGGATGAGCTGCGAAAATTTAATCAGGTTTTAATCAAGAAAAAACAGTAACTTACCTAAATGAATATGGGTAAACTGATACTTTCCTATTTCCTAACTGCCTGTGTATTTTTTGCGATTGACTTAGCATGGCTAGGGTTACTTGCCAAAAACCTGTATAGGAAATATTTAGGAGATTTTTTAAGTGATAGTGTTAACTGGACAGCCGCCTGTATATTTTATGCTCTATATATCTTAGGAATTTTTATTTTTTCGATTCTACCGGCAGTGGAAAAAAATAGCTGGATGCATGCCATAAGTATGGGAGCAGCATTCGGGTTCTTTACCTATGCAACCTATGATTTAACCAATTTGGCCACATTAAAAAACTGGCCGATAACGATTGTATATATTGATATTTTATGGGGAACCGTACTAACAGGATTAGTGGCAGTCGCAGGTTATTGGATAACCCGAAAAGTTAATGGCTGATGACGCAGGTACTGATTCAATCGGCAGTATGTATTGCATTGTACCAAACCTTTATTTTCATTATTTCACTGGCATATAAGCGAAACGATGTAGCAGATATTGCCTGGGGTGGAGGATTTATTACATTGATGATTTTTTTAATTTTAGCATATCCCCCTTCAGTATATGCCTGTATCGTTTATACTTTATGTTGTATCTGGGGAGCCCGCCTTTCGGTATATCTATTTATTAGAAATCGCCATAAACAGGAAGATTTCAGGTATCGTGCATGGAGAGAAGCCTGGGGGAAAAACTTTTACATAAGAAGTTACTTGCAGGTATTTTTATTACAGGGATTTTTTATGTGGCTAATTAGTATCCCCTTGCAAATTGCAGCGATTACCATTACCTGGAAAGGCTGGGTTGCTTTGGGGATAGGCCTTTCTTTATGGCTGCTAGGATTTTATTGGCAGGCATTGGGGGATGCGCAATTGATGAAATTTGGAAAAATAAAACAGCCCGGAGAAATTATACAAACCGGATTGTGGAAATATAGCCGTCACCCAAATTATTTCGGTGAAATAGTAATGTGGTGGGGCATGGGTTGTATGGTTTTTCCTCAACCCCTCGGTTGGTTAGCACTTATTGGTCCGCTTACCATTACCTGGTTACTCACCAGCGTATCCGGGGTACCCATGCTGGAAAAAAAATACCGAAACCACTCTGCCTATCAGGAATATAAGTCCCAAACACCCGCATTATTTCCCGACATCAGAAAAATGTTGCTAACAAAGAAATAGTCTGCATAATCTCATCATCCTTACTTAACTTAGAGAGCGAATTTGTATGTGAATTTAAATCAAACCCTTATGAGTATTTCCCGTAGAAAATTTATTCAGCAAACTGCCCTGTTAACTGCCGGTAGTTCACTCATTAGCAAAAGTCTGCTTGCACAACCCGCTGCTGCTCCATTGGTTGGAATCCAACTGTATTCTGTTCGGGCAGACATGATAGCCAATGCCGCAGGAACCCTGAAAAACCTATCGGAAATGGGATTTAAATATGTTGAACACGCCAATTATATAAACCGAAAATTCTATGGATATACTCCAAAAGATTTTAAAAAATTATTATCCGATTTAGGAATGGAAATGCGAAGTGGACATACAGTTATGGGTAAAGATCATTGGGATAATAGTAAAAAAGACTTTAGTGATAGTTGGAAATATACCGTGGAAGATGCGGCGACAGTCGGACAAGAATATGTGATTAGTCCTTGGCTGGATAATTCGATGCGAAAAACTTCAGATGATTTGAAACGGTATATGGATATATTCAATGCTTGTGGCAGGCTTTGCCAGCAATGGAATATGAAATTTGGTTATCATAATCACGATTTTGAGTTTACAGAAAAAATGGGAAATGTAACATTATATGAAGCCATTTTAGCACATACCGATCCGGAGTTAGTGATACAACAATTAGATACCGGCAATATGCATGGAACCGGTGCAGAGGCATTTTCGATAGTAAAAAAATTTCCAGGAAGATTTCTTTCATTACATATCAAAGATGAAATTGCCAGTAAAGGAAAAGGGGAAATGGGACATAATTTTGAAAGTACATTGTTAGGTGAAGGTGTTGTACCGGTAAAAGACATTCTTGCCTATTGCAAAGAGCGGGGAACAAGGCATATCATAATAGAACAGGAATCCTATCAGCAAAAAACACCTTTGGAAACCTGTAAAATAAATTTAGAAACCTTACACAACTGGGGCTATTAATCGGCAAGCTGACGGGAATAGATACCGTTTTCAATTGCATAGGTTATTATTCCGGCAACACTTTTGGCGCCAATCTTATCCATTATACGGGTTCGATGCCCTTCAACAGTTCGCTTACTCAAATGGAGTGTATGTGCGATTGCCTTGCTGGTATATTCTTCGCAGATTAATATAATGATTTCTTTTTCCCGTGCCGACAAATGAATCGGTTCTTTAGTACCTACTTTTAATTGCCTTGAAATGATTTCTGTTAATTTTTCAGTTGCTACTTTACAGAAATAAGGCTTATGACGTGCAAGTGTTCGAATAGCTTCAACAATTTCCTCAGCATCAGAACTTTTCAAAATATAACCCAGCGCTCCCGCATCAACCATGTTAATAATATGCTGCTGAGAAGCATGAACCGATAAAATAAGTATTCGACTGGATGGATTGAACTTGCATATTTCAGTAGCTGCATCAATACCTGATTTACGGGGCATATCAATATCCGTAATTACTACATCAGGTGCTAAACTTCTAACAATCTCAACCAAATCTTCCCCATTGTTTGTTTCCCCCACAATCTTACAATCCGCAAATTTTTCCAAAAAGGAACGTAAACCGGCACGAAAAACTGCATGATCATCCGCAATAACTATTCGAATAGGTAACTTTTGCATGTCTGTTAAGTGTTTTAAGTTAAGTATTTATGCTTGTCGCTAAAGGCTAAATTATAAAATACCCTATCCGATTTATACCGTTAAAACACCCGATTTTACTATATTATCCAAGATCCAACCCCTTACTACTTAATGCAGTTAAACTGTTTTTGACTTGATGATGTTTGGAAACAGCGCTATTATTGAGTAAATCATCTGCCCCAACAGCGTATTATGTGAACAATTATGGTATAAATGTGGAGTATTAATTACAGGTATATATTGTGTTCATACAATATTTATAAGAATTTTATATCACTACTAAACCCATTTTATGAAATCAGCTGCACTGTCTGGTAATTCCCGACGGGTAGAAGCGAACCCATTAACCGAAGTATGGTTAGACCCTGAAACAGTCGAACACTCATTACATGCAGCTCAAGCATTTTCGGCTAACCAAATTATCACTTCCTTTTCTGCTGCCTCTATATTATCTGAACCCACTTATTTAACTGTTCAAACAGATATCCATCAACATATAACCTTGGATCCTTCGTTTTTACAATATGTAAATCATAGTTGTGCCCCCAATGTTTTTTTCGATACAACCCGAATGGAATTTATAGCACTCACCCAAATAGAGGTTGGTGAAGAGATGGTTTTCTTTTATCCCTCTACAGAATGGAGTATGCAACAACCTTTTTCTTGCAGATGTGGGAGCCCAAATTGCTTGAAAACAATTAAAGGAGCTGCCCATCTTCCTGTTACCCGCTTAAAAAAATATCGGCTTTCCGATTTTGTTTTACGACAACTCAAATTGTCTGCACGTTAATCATTATGAAGCCTTTCTCCTCTTCCTTCCCTCCCGCTCCTCTAAATAAGACTTGGAAAATTTGGGTATTAGCTCCTCAATTACTCAATGAGGACCCCAATTTGGAATACTATTACGACTTTACCCAAAGTATTGAAGAATATACCCGGGTATTTTATACTCTGCAATTGAACTGGCAATGGCAACCAATTACACAGGATAACTTTGAGAATAAACTTTCGGAAATTCTTAAAGAAGCTATTTACAAAAATGAAATTCCTGTTTTTCTAAATCTATGCGATGGGGATGAAATTAATGGTACCCCTGGAATTTCTGTAGTAAACTGGCTTACCGAACGTCACTGCATTTATTCAGGTGCTGATGCATACTTCTATCACATTACCACTTCGAAAATTCCAATGAAGGAAGCTTTCGACCGGGCTGGAGTTGCAACTCCCCCATGGAAAATCATACGCAATGCAGATTATGATACTTCCGCATTATTTGCTGAACTGGGTTCACGAATCATTTTAAAACCCGCAATCTCTGGGGGCAGTATGGGAGTGGGAGTGAAAAATGTAGTATCCAGTCCTGAAGAAGCATCTGAACAAATAAAAAACATGTTCAAAGGGTATCGTGGCTGGAACCTGGCTGCCGATGGAATAATTGCAGAAGCTTTTATTGCAGGTCCGGAATTTACAACACTGATTTCCGGCTCAGCTTCCACAACACACCCCTGTAAAGTATATATTCCCGTAGAACGTGTTTTTCATAATTCCCTGAGTGAGCAGGAGAAATTTTTATCATTCGACCGACTTTGGGAAATATATGAAGAAGAAAGTCCCATGCCCGAATCGGGAGACTTTTATAAATATGCAACTCCCCATTCCGAACTAATTAAAGCTATTCAGCAGATTAGTCTGCTAGCCTATGAAGCTGTTAATGGAAAAGGATATACACGAGCGGATATTCGAATGGATGCATCAACCGGTAAATTTTATGTGCTGGAAGTGAATGCCCAATGTGGCTTAAGTGAAGATGAAAATTATACTTCTATTGGAGCAATACTCCGAATTAATGAAACATCATTCGCCCAACTGATTGAAGAAGTATTATTGGATGCTCTAGAAAGATATAAAGAAACCTTTATAAATCAATCGGCTATAGCATATTCAAATGAATTATGAAAATTTGTGTTTTACAACCCGATTATAGTACGAGTGAGGTTGATTACAAAGACTACGACCCTCCCAGAAATCTAAGTCGATGGCTGCCCGAACATGAGGTAGCCCATGTATTTTTGAATAAACTTACAACCTATCAGCAATTAAAATCATTGCAATATGAGGGGTATGATATTTTTATCAATCTATGTGAAGGGTATTTAGAATGGTCGGTTCCTTCTATTGATGTGATTCATTGTTTAGACCTGTTAAATCTTCCCTATACAGGCCCCACCGCAATTTTATATGACCCGCCTAAAACATTAATGAAATATGTTGCTTTTAGTGAGGGAATTGCAACCCCTAATTATATATTGTTACAGTATAATGATGACCCTGTAAAAAAAATAAACCATCTTGGTTTCCCACTCTTTATTAAACCTGCAAAAGCCGGCGATAGTTTAGGCATCACCCAACAATCGCAGGTTGAGAATATAGAGCAGTTAGAAAAAACTGTATTGGTTTTGAGAGCTGAAGGGTATCGGGAAATATTAGTAGAATCTTATATTGCCGGAAGAGAATTCACTGTACTGGTTGCTGCTGCTACTGATGGAAAAGGAGTATATTGTTTTCAGCCGGTAGAATACATTTTTCCCGAAGGGTATTCCTTTAAAACCTATGCACTCAAAACCTCTGCACTGCATCCGGAAGCCAATATTGTTTGTGACGACCCAATTCTGGGCAATGCACTAAAACAGGCAGCTGCAAAAATTTTTAAAGCCTTTCAGGGAGTTGGTTATGCCCGAATGGATTTCCGGGTTGATGCAGAAGGCAACATTTATTTTTTAGAAGTGAACTTTACCTGTTCGGTTTTTTATACAGATGGTTATGAGGGTTCTGCCGACTATATTTTACAGCATGACCCTATGGGCCAGGCAGGATTTTTACAACTGATTATACAGGAAGGAATTAACCGACACCTGAGAAAACAGCCAAAATATATTATGAGTGGAAACGCACTGGATGGTTACGGAATTTATGCCAATCGTGCGATTCAAAACGGAGAAATCATATTTGAAGGAGAGGGAAAATCACAACGCATCATCACGCGTAGGCAGGTTATGCAACATTGGTCACCGGAAGATCAAATTACCTTTAACAGATATGCCTATCCTATAAGCAGTGAAGTATTTATATTATGGGACGACAACCCCTCTCAATGGGCACCCCAAAATCATCATTGTGAACCCAACACTGCTTATGATGGATTGAATGTAATTGCGCTTAAAAATATTGCTGTAGGTGATGAACTTACCCTCGACTATGCCGAATTTTTAGACGAACATATGCAACCTTTTGCCTGTAAATGCGGTAGTAGTAAGTGTAGGGGTACCATCACGGGTAAACCTGGCAATACTGTTACTCTAAGAGAAAACAATCGAAAAAACAGGTAGTGCTCAGCAAGCATATTCACTAAGTTTTTATCCATTTCATTTTGATAAATAACTTAATTTCATACACTTAAATTATTTCCATGTCGAGTAGAAGAAATTTCATCCGCCAAACCGCACTTGCCTCAGGGGCCACCTTACTTGCTCCATCCATTTCCTCCTCAGCTTTTGCGAGCTGGAAAAAATCAATCTCCCCCAGCGACCAAATCAATATTGCCGCAATTGGAATCAATGGTATGGGTTGGTCAAATGTAAATGCTGCATTGAAAGTTCCAGGGATAAATCTGGTAGGGCTATGTGATGTGGATTCTAATGTGATGGATAAAAGAATGGGAGAGTTGAAAAAAAATAATCAGGATGGAAAAATTGTAAAAAATCATCTAGACTACAGAGAATTGCTGGATAGAAAGGATATTGATGCAGTAATCATTGGTACTCCCGACCACTGGCATGCGCTTCAGATGATTCATGCTTGTGAAGCGGGGAAACATGTTTATGTTGAAAAGCCGGTTGGAAATTCAATAGCAGAATGCAGAGCAATGGTAAAAGCACAAAAAAGATATAACCGCATCGTGCAAGCCGGACAATGGCAGCGGAGTCAGCAACACTTTACCGATGCCATTAATTTTGTTCATAGCGGACAATTAGGTAATATTAGAACCGTTAAAGTTTGGTGCTATTTAGATTGGAAGCAGCCTCTGGAACAAAAGCCAAATGGTCCTGTGCCTGCAGGAGTAGATTATACCCGATGGCTAGGGCCAGCCCCCAAAAGAGAATTCAATCCCAACCGATTCCATTTTACTTTTCGCTGGTTTTGGGATTATGCAGGAGGCTTAATGACCGATTGGGGTGTTCATTTGTTAGACTATGCCTTAATGGGAATGAAAGTTGCCAATCCAAAATCTATCGTTTCAGTAGGCGGAAAATTTGCCAAGCCCGACTCTGCAGATGAAACGCCTGATACATTGATGGTACTCTACGAATTCGACAATTTCAATATTGTTTGGGACCATGCAATAGGAATTGGAAATGGAAATTATGGTAAAGATCATGGAATTGCGTTTATCGGCACAAATGGAACACTGGTGCTAAACCGGAAAGGATGGGAAGTGGTGGAAGAAAAGAAAAATGCACAAAAAGTTGCCAAAGAATGGATGGCGGCTTCTGATGTTGGTTTAGATAAACACTGGGTAAATTTTGCTGATGTAATTCGCTCAGGTAATCAGGCAAATTTAAGATGTCCGATTCAGGCAGGTTCTGATATCGCCTGCTTTAGTCAGATGGGAAATATCGCATACAGAAGCGGTGAAAAAATTCACTGGGATGCTGCCAAACAAGCTTTCAAAGAAGAAGCAATTAACCGCCAGTACCTTAGCAAGGCCTATTTCAATGGTTATCAGCTTCCCAAAGTCTAATTAAGTTTCAGGTATTTATTCGCGTTATTAATTCCAATCAGCTTTTAGCAGGATTCCTTTTTTAGCCACTATCTTGCAGCCAACCATCGCCCAAGGTTTAAAATCTTAGGAGATAAATGAAATGTAATGTTTGATAATTATGCCGCATTCATTCAATAAAATATGGATTCATGCCATTTGGGCTACTAAATATAGGCAACCCCTGATTCAAAGAAATGTTGAAAATAAAATTTATCCATTTATTGCTGAGCAATTGCGGGCGCAAGGATGCCCAGTGAGAATTATCAACGGTATGCCAGATCATATTCATTGTTTGTTTTTACTAAGCCCGCAAAAATCAATTGCAGATGTTATCAAACAGATTAAAGGAAGTAGTTCTCATTTTATTAATCAAACCAATCTCAATGTAGTAAAATTCTCCTGGCAAACAGGATATGCAGCCTTCTCAGTTTCAGAATCTATTGTTGATAAGGTTTTCTATTACATTAAAAACCAAAAACAACATCATATAAAGAAAAAATTTCAGCAGGAATATGATGAATTTATTGAATTGTATGGTTTAAATCAGCAATAAATTTGATATTCATATTCATATTCATATTTATTGCCCAAGGTTTAAACCTTGGGCAATAAATATGAATATGGGATTGGGATTGACAAAACAAAAAAATAATGGTCTATAAATCATGTATGAAATTTAATATTTGACAAATATGCTCATCCTCATTTCGTAAAATATTTAGATTGAATAACCTGCTCTGTTAGCAACATGCGTATAATTGCCCAACCTGAAGAAATACTTTCAACTGTTTTTGGATATCCTGCTTTTCGACATAATCAGAAAGCCATTATCCATCATTTGCTGGAAGGAAAAGATGCTGTTGTATTAATGCCAACTGGCGGCGGTAAAAGTTTGTGCTACCAGATTCCCGCTTTATGCTTAGCAGGACCAACCTTAGTGGTTAGCCCACTAATTGCACTCATGAAAGATCAGGTAAATGCACTTCGACTGAATGGCATATCGGCTTCCTATCTCAACAGTTCTCAAACACCTGCAGAACAGGCAGACACATACCAACAAGTGCTACAAGGCAAAATCAAGTTATTATATGTTAGTCCGGAAAAACTGGTAGGAGAAGACGGATATATGATGCAGCTGTTATCGCAGATACAACCAGCTTTATTTGCTATTGATGAGGCGCATTGTATCAGTTCCTGGGGTCATGATTTTCGTCCCGAATACAGGGCATTGAATCAATTAAAAAAGAAATTCCCTCATACTCCACTCATAGCATTAACTGCAACCGCAGATGCCATTACCAAAAAGGATATTGTTTTACAACTAGAACTGAAGGATTACCAGTTATTTGAACAAAGTTTTAATCGCTCAAATATTCACTATACTGTAAAACCCAAAACAGAACTCGATTATGCATTATTAACCTTTCTCAAAAAACAGGAAGAAGAAAGTGGCATTATTTATTGCTTTAGCCGGCAGTCCACCGAAAAGCTGGCTGATGAATTATGTGAAGCTGGTTTTATGGCAGCAGCTTATCATGCCGGATTAGAAAAAAATATCAGAGACGAGCGGCAGGAAAAATTTTTAAAAGATGAGATACGCATCATGGTCGCAACCATTGCATTTGGAATGGGTATCCATAAAAGCAATGTGCGGTTTGTGGTGCATGCCGACCTGCCCAAAAACCTGGAAGGATATTACCAAGAAACCGGAAGAGCCGGAAGAGATGGATTACCGGCAGAAGCCCTCTTGTTTTATGGTACGGGAGATGTAATGAAGCTGAAAAGGTTTGCGCAAATAGAAGATAATCCCGAGCAAACAGCCATTTTAGTGAAGAAACTGAATCAGATGGCACAGTTTTGTGAAAGTAATATTTGCCGTAGAAAATTACTCCTGAATTATTTTGGTGAATCGGCACCGACTTATTGCGGAAACTGTGATAATTGTTTACATCAAAGAACCCTGAAGGCATATACCATTGAGGCACAAAAAATATTAAGTACTGTTTACCGACTTAAAGAAAGTTATGGAACGAATTATATAATTGATATTTTAAGAGGTAGTAACCATGCAAAAATAAAATCTACCCATCAACAATTAACTGTATTTGGAATAGGGAAAGATGTTCCCAAACCAGAATGGCAATATATTATTCAACAAATGTTACAGAGCGGGTATATAGATTCATCAGGAACCAATTATCCTATTTTGCAATTAAATGAAAAAAGTAAGGCAGTGTTGTTTCGTCAGGAACCGGTAATGTTACCTGCACCCCTGCAAGTATCCACTGTATATGAACCTACCATTTACCAGTCGCTTCCTTACGAAAAGGAGTTACTGGCTTTACTAAAGAAAACCCGAAGTGTATTAGCCAAAGAAGAAAATATTCCACCCTATCTTATTTTTAGCGACAGCACTTTATTAGATCTCTGCACCTATCTTCCACTTACCCGGGAGGATATAGTAAGGATAAACGGATTTGGAACTTACAAAACTGAGAAATACGGAAACGCATTCCTTGAATTGATTCAGACATACTGTTCCCGAAATCAATTACCATCCCAGATGCATCAGTTACCAGGAAAAAAATTAAAAAAATCAACCACTGCCACCGGATCAATCCGAACAAAATCGGATACCAAACAACTGAGTTTACAATTATTCAGGGAAGGATTGGATGTTGCTGCCATTGCAGAATCCCGACAACTTTCGGAAGCCACTATTGAACAGCATCTTTGTCATTTTCTAGAAATCGGTGAAATATCAATAGATAAATTGGTTAGCGAAAGTAAGCAGGTGCTTATCAGAGCAATTGCAGAGAAGGTTGGCAAACTCCGTTTGAAATTAATAAAAGAGGGATTGCCAGACACCATCAGCTACGCTGAAATCAGGTTTACCCTCGCTGCGTTTTCAGATTAATCCGGCAATGGATTTAACACAAAGGACAGTGCTCTTTCTTCAGCCCAGGAGTAGGAACTTCCCAGTTGCTGAAATCCACAATGCCCGCCCCTGAGTGTCTTTTCAAGATAGAGAAAAGAATGTTGATCAGCAATTTCATCACAAAAACATTCAGGTGCTAAAAATGGATCATTTGCTGCCTGAACCAATAAAGCAGGTACCTGCAACTGATGCAACAATGGTTTTACACTGGCTTGTTGATAAAAATCAAAAGCATCTCTATATCCATGTAGAGGGGCAGTATATCGGTTATCAAAATCTATAAAATGACGAATTTGTTTATACTCTTTCGAACTAATTTGCCCCGGAAACATCTTTTCTTTGATACGAATCTTTTTACCCAGTTTGCGTAAAAAACGGTCGGTATAGAATTGATTACCCGGCTTCATCAATTGTAATACTCCGCTATATAAATCACAGGGAACCGAAAAAGCAACTGCTCTTTCTATAACCTTAGGTACCCATTCAGGATTTTCTGCAAGCACTCGGAGAGTTAAACTACCTCCCATACTAAATCCAACCAAACAAACCGATTGATATCTTCTTTTTGTAAGGGCATATGCTATAACCTGTCGCAAATCATTGGCATCTCCATGATGATAAAAACGCAAGAGCCGATTAATTTCTCCACTGCAACTTCTGCAATTCCATCCCAAAGCATCCCATCCCGCTTGTGTAAAAATATTGGCCATACCTGTAACATAATGCCGGTGAGCATCTCCCTCTAATCCATGGGTAATTATAACTAACCGGTCGGAATCTCCGTTTGCAAATTTCCAATCCACATCTACAAAATCACCATCGCTCAGTTCAAGTCTTTCACGAGCACTATAGCGGAAGGGTATTTTACGAAATAAGCTTGGCCAAATCGTTTCCCAATGCCCGTTGAGCATCCAGAATGGAACACGAAAATTCTCGTGAGTAATGAGTGGCATTTGTTGAAAATTAACGTAGCGAAGGTAAACATTAAAACTCCTTATTAAACCAATTTAAAAATCAGGCAATAGTTAAGCGAGTGTATTTTGCTAATTACCGATAAATTAAATGAAAGGATAGTTTAATACTATTATTTTAGTAAATTGAATATTATTTATCCTTCAAATATCGATAACGCTTACCTTATGAAAAAGAAACAAGATTCCCGCAGAGCCTTTTTGAAAAATACTGCACTGCTTTCTGCAGCATCCGCTTTCCCTGCTGTATTTGCACATGCATCCTCACAGGCTGCAAAAGGAACCCGAACCATTCGGGCAGGTGAAAAAGTTAATTTAGCCTGCATAGGTATCGGCAATCAGGGAGGGTCAGATGTATATTCTTTCAGCAAAACCGGATTAGCCAATTTTGTTGCTTTTTGCGATGTAGATATGGGCGGACCACAAACCCAGAAAGTTTTAAAAGATTTTCCGGATGTTCCCCGCTTTCAGGATTTCAGAACTATGTTCGATAAAATGGGAAGCCAGATTGATGCCGTTGCCATAGGCGTACCGGATCATTCTCATTTTCCTATTACCATGATGGCACTTGCATTGGGAAAGCACGTATATGTTGAAAAACCAATGGCACGCACGTTTCATGAAGTAGAGCTGATGATGAAAGCAGCCAAAAAACACTCGAAGTGTGTTACTCAGATGGGTAATCAGGGCCACTCAGAAGGAAATTATTTTCAATTCAAAGCATGGAAAGAAGCCGGAATTATTAAAGATGTTACCCGAATAACTGCTCACATGAACAGTGCCAGAAGATGGCATGGTTGGAATCCGGCTATTACTACATTTCCGCCGGCAGAACCTATTCCGGCTACCTTAGATTGGGATATTTGGCTGGGTGTTACACAACAACACGATTATCAAAAAGATTTTGTGAACGGACAATGGCGTTGCTGGTACGATTTTGGTATGGGAGCATTAGGCGATTGGGGTGCACACCTGATTGATACCGCACACGAATTTTTAGAACTCGGTTTACCAACAGAAGTTACTTTACTAAAAGGAGAAGGACATAATTCATTTTTCTATCCTCAATCGTCCACCATTTTATTCCGTTTCCCCGAAAGGAAAAATATGCCGGCAGTTGATCTCACCTGGTATGATGGGGTAAATAATTATCCTCCATTACCCGATGGATTTGGTAATTCTGCACTCGATCCGAATATTCCTCCGCCAAGTAATGGAAAAATTGCTCCGAGCCGACTGAACCCTGGTAAAATTATTTACGGAAAAGACCTAACCTTTAAAGGTGGATCGCATGGAAGTACGCTATCGATTATTCCGGAGCAAAAAGCGAAAGATATGGCTGCACAATTACCAGTGGTACCAGAAAGTCCTTCCAATCACTATGCGAATTTCTTGAAAGCCTGCAAGGGTGAAGAAGCAACCCGCTCGCCATTCCATATTGCCGGACCGTTAAGTCAGGTATTTTGTTTGGGCGTATTGGCACAAAAATTAAATACACAATTATTGTTCAATCCAAAAACCAAAACCATCACCAATAATAGTTTGGCCAATGAAATGCTAACCGGATTGCCACCCAGAAGAGGATGGGAGCAGTATTATAAAGTATAGCATGTTGCCACTATTGGAAATTAGTATTGTGTAGGTTATCAACAGAACGGAATTAATAAATATGCGTCTGCTTTATCCACTTACATTTTTTAATACCCGCAGAACACGGGAAATTTTCAATGTAAATCCTACCAGTGTTCCCGTAAGAACAGAGGCAGAAAATGTTGAAATTCAGGTATTCGATTTCAGTGCAGCGCACCTGGAAGAAAAGAAACTGAATACAATAGCAGATTGCTTTCACTACAGAGATAATAATCATATTACCTGGATAAACATTGATGGCATTCGTAAATCGGATATTGAAGCGATTTGTCAGCACTACCATATTCATTATTTGATAACAGAAGATATTCTAAGTATCGGACAGCGTCCGAAGATGGATGAAATAGATGGGGTGCTGTTTTGTCTTTTGAATATGCTGTACTTCAACGAACAAAACGGATCTGTTGAAACAGAACAGATATCCATTGTGCTAAGCAAAAATGTTGTAATAAGCTTTCAGGAAATACCGCAAAAAGATGTTTTTGGAACGATGCGTGAAAAGCTGAAACTTACTGCCAGTAAATTGAGAACCAGTGGTGCCGATTACTGTTGCTATGCATTGTTAGACATGATTGTTGACCACTATTTTTTGGTGATGGAAAAACTTAGCATCCGAATAGAACAAATTGAAGAAAGAATTATACGAAGGGCAGATAAAAGATCGCTGGCCGAAATCAATAACTTAAGAAAAGAGTTATTTGTTCTCAAGGGAAATGTTAGTCCGGTGCGTGAATTGATAAATGGATTTATCCGTTCGGAGAGTGACTTACTGGAGGAAAAAACCACTAAATATTTTAAAGACGTTCACGACCATATTGTTCAGGCAAATGATTTGGCTGAAAATCTGCGCGATTTGATGATCAATTTACAGGATTTATATATAAGCCAGGTAAACCTGAAAATGAATGAGGTAATGAAAGTAATGGCCATTGTTACTTGTGTGTTAACACCGGCAACAGTAATTGGCGGAATTTTTGGTATGAACTTCGATGTAATTCCTTTCTCGCACCATCCCAATGGATTCATTTATACCGTGCTAGCCATGATTTTGATAATGGCAGGCTTTCTGGTTTATTTTGGCAGAAAGCGTTGGCTCTGATAACGGTTTTACCCTAGAGTTCTATCAAGCTATTGGTAGTTCCAAAAACGTTCACTACTTCACCATCTCCCTGAGGATCGTTAATCCATTCGGTGTTGTTTAACCGATATCGGAACTCGTGACGTGTATTTTTAGGCAGGTTGATTTCGCCTGAAAAGCTGCCATCTTTCTTTTTTTGTAATATCATACCTTTTTCCCAATCTCCCTGCAATCCCAATACCTCTACTGTATTAGCTTCAACAAAATCAACCAGGAATTTCACTTTTGAATACTCTTTTGTTTTATAAACTGTCTTTTGAATCATTGTGTACAATTTACACTTTATACTGAAACAAGCAAAAGGTAACCCATATATAAAAAGTATTTAATGGATACTCCTGTATTTATCATTCGGGAACTTTATTTATAACCGGCACAAATACGCACCGATTTTGAACTGCCCGATACTCATTTTTGAAGCAGGTAATTCTATATTTTGGATTTTCGATTTTTCAGATGAACCCACTGTACCAATCTGGTAAACACCTGTAAATGGGGTAAGGTTAAAATGGCAATCCCCATAAATATATATGCTATACTGATATTGAAATAGGAATAGGAATAATGCCAGTAAACCAATACTCCGATTCCTGCAAATGCCATCAGCGAAAATGGCAGGGCCTTAATGATTAGTTGTTTCCAGCCCGATACATTCGGCGGAAGGGATAATTGATTTCTGATTAAATTAAATGATAATAACGAATGCCAGACGCCAAAATAGAATGCAAATCCAATAAATAATGGCATTGCATATACAAATACACACCAGGCAATTGTTTGGAAACACCAGCCTACAATTTGTGCTGTAGAAAATTGTAAGCCGCGCAGGTAAAATGGAATACAACAAACAAAAAGGAAGATTCCGATACCTGAAATTCTCATCAAATAAGAGCCATACAAAATCCACTCATTTTCACCAACAAAATTGCCGGTAATAACTGCCAATACAGGTGCCGTTTCATAAATATGAGAAGTAATGGTAAAAACAATAAAAAATAATCCCATCAAAAAAAAGAAAATGGAATTTACAGGAGAGGAATGATGAAAAGGCCAATCAATTTCACCAAAATGGTAAGCAGTTAGTAAAATAAAAAACAAAAACGCAATCAATGGAAAATAGTACCAGCATACTGCATACAAAAACATATTCAAGAGATACCGAATAAAGAAACGAAGAGGTGAAAAGGAAGTTCCGGTAACTTTTGCTTGTGATTGTTCAATATAAAAATCAAGAGAGCCGTGTGGTATTCCTGTAATCAGGAGTAAAACTATCAGGAATATCCATTGTGTATTGATTCCAGGAGGAAATAACCCCACCCAGGCTGCTAATAATAAACCTACCAGCAGTAATTGAAATTTCAAGTGATGGAGTAAAGAAGATTTCATTTTTTTACATTCAACAGTACTTTGAGGAAATATTTTTTTGGCAGCCGTAAAAAAATTAATGCCTCTTGCCACAATGAGGTATCCTCATCTAAAAATTGCAATATAATGTTTACCGGATTATTTTTAAATAGCGCTGAAAATATTCCCGGCATACGCGAAGGATACTGTTGAATCAGGGATAGAAATAATCGATCATAAAATAAAAATCTCCGCGGGGAAAGCGGAATGCGCATTGGGACGCCAGATTTCAGCCAGCGTATGATTTGTTGCGTGTGTTTCATGCAACGGGTGAAGGAATATCCGGTTGATGCCTTAATACATCCGGCTGCAGTTCCAATGGGAATAATTTTGCTGGAACCATAGTGGATGTTGTTTGCTGTTAATGCCATTGGTATCTTGCCCTCCTCTTTCGTCCGTATAGTAAATGGTACCCGAATATATTCCTGAATATACTGGGTGAGCAACGCTTCATAAACAGATCGATCTACCAGTACTGCCGAAAAAAAGGTACACTCAACCAAAGCTGTTGTAGAAGAAAATGGTAATAGATAATGAAAAAAAACTGCGTCCCGATTATTAGTGAGAGAAAAGTCCATCATGGTAGCCGTATCGTCTGCAAATACTGGCTCGGTTGTTTCAATTTCCCATCCTAAAAAGTGTTGCCACAAAGTAGGAGTTTGCATGGGGTTACCAATAGGGTAGGAATAGAATATATATTCGGCAGAGATGATTCCAGCATCTATACAAACTTGAGGAATATCGTTAATGAATGTAATCGTATTAGCTTTCTCATAAATAATATCTACCCTTGAATCTTGCTGAAGCAATTTGAGTTGATGCGAAAAAAATTCAGAACTGGAAATATATTGATAACACAGATCAGTTAATTCCCCTTTTACTGCAATTGCAGGTGCACCGAAGGAAATTTTTTTCCAGGTTTTTTTTACTAAATGCTGATAGGGGTGATCAGACTGTTGCCAAAAACACCAAGTTTTAGGCTCATGTTGAGGATTTGCCTCCAATATTAGCAATGAGCCAACTGCAAGCGAAGTTTCTTTCAATAGTGCATCGGCAAGTTGTAATCCGGCACAGCCTGCTCCAATAATGATGTATTGATAATGCGTACGCATGGGTATAAATGAATAATGGGTACCGAGGCACCCATTATTCAATTGTTAGTTTCAGTTAATTAAAACAGATTAAGCTTCTTTTCTGCTCAATGCATAAATTACTAAGCCAAAACCAATTTTATTGATAGCATCACCAATGTTGTAGATGATATCCATATCGAGGCCGAAGTTTATTTTCATTCCAAATAAACCACCTGGAGTTCCTTGGATGTATCCGATTGGATAGATAGCCCAACCAACCAGAACAAACCAACCCAGAGTTTTAACAGCTTGTGCAACAGCTGGAGAAGTTGCGCCGGCCAATTTTGCTACATCTCCCATCCATACCATGTAAACAATGTAGAAGTAAGCAAGACCCGAAACAAGTCCCCACTGCCAGCTATGTGCCTGATCAATGGCTTCACCGAAGTATCCAGTTACCAGCATTACAACAGAGAAGAAAATCAATTGCCAAAGTAAACTAGATTTTGCACCAGCTTTTTTAGTGATGAGATAAAACTCAACACACATCAAAGGCACAGTTAACAACCAGTCTACATAACGGAAGAATACGGGTGAAGAACCTGTTTCCAGATTGTAACCACGCATGTAATAGTAGTGAACAGCAGCAATAAAAGTGATAATGCCGGAAACTAATACAGAAGTCCGCCATTCTTTACTGGTGTTACTCACTTCCATGAAGAAGAAAGCAGCAGCGGCCATCATAGCCATTGTGCCTACGAAGAAGGTGAAAGCAACATAATTGTTGTTTTCAATCGCTTTGAAAGAAGCGTCTAAGAGTAGATTCATATATGTGGGGTTTGGTTAAAGCAATCGTTACGTTGTACCGCTCTCGCACTAAATCTGTTCTCTTATAGAACATACAAGTTACTGAAAAGTTTAGAAAATGCTAAATTTTGAACACTTGTTTATAAAAAAATAAAAATATTAAACAAAAATGGCTAAAAGCTGAAATACAACATTCATGCGGGTTTTAGAGCAGACAACTATTTTTTTAAATACTTGCAAATCAACTGAATATGCAATCATTTAGACATCATATATCTTAAAAAATCAAAAAAACATCAATAAGTAAGTAGGAAGATTTTTAGCATCATTGTTGATTCATATATAAAGAATAAGCACTTATATATGCAAAATACTTTTTGTATATATAAGTGATTCTAACAAATATTTCAGCAAATTCCTTATAACCATTGTATTTCAGCCGAAAGATTCACTAATTCACTCAGCCTTAACATTTTATTAGTAACACAGTTGCCTCCTTGCGTATCTAATAAGAGATTCACAAAAACCAGGAAATAGTATCAGGAAATAAGAATGGTAACAGTACTCGGCTATATTAACCTCTTACTTGTGCTGATGCAGCCTGCCCATGTTATTCATGAGCCGGTGTTGCAGGAAGAAGTGATTTTACCCATTACAATTAAATGGGTGCAGCCTGTATTGCCAGATATATATTTTCAAACTTATGCTAATCAGGCAACGGATCCAGAAGCAGTAACGCATTCAAACAAAGTATTGCTTGATTCCGGTTCACTTATTATCAAACCAATTAATGGACTTCGTTTTAAGGTATATCATCAGTTACATAATAAACGCCGCAATTCAGTAAAGCTATTCATTCTGCATTGTCAGATGAAGTCTGATTTGTGCTTCTCTACTTAAAAAATAATTATTCAACTTATAAAATCAATAAAATGAAAACATACATCAGTTCATCCAAATATTATATCCTAACTGCTTTAGTTGTAGTTATTGGCTTAACATCATGCCAAAAAGAATTCGGCATCAAAAACAACCAATCGACAGACAACACAAACTTAACAACCACTGCAACCTCAGCTACCATTGCAGTTGCTGCTTCCGGTTCAACCAGTACATCCGGTGGAACGATTAGTAACGGATCTGCTTCCGACTCTATATATGTAATGCACACTTGCGAAAAGGGACACCATCGCGATTCTATTGCACTGAGCGCATTGCCAGCTACTGCACAATCCTATTTAACTTCCAACTATCCTGGCAATACTTTTATTAAAGCATTTGCAGTTAAAGATACAACCGGTACAATTAAAGGATATGTTGCAATCGTTCGCTACAACGATAAACCTGTTGCAGTTCAGTTTGCTGCGGATGGCAGTTTCGTGAAAGTATTAGAACAACGTGAAAAAAATGATCTGAATGGCGAAGGATGGCATAACGGAGGAAGATTTGAAAACCGGGATGGCAAATGTAAAGATACCCTCGCCTTAAATGATTTACCTGCATCCGTTAAAAGTTATATGAGCACTACTTATCCAGGAGATACTTTAGTAAAAGCTTTTAAAACCAGAGAAGGTGCATTTATCGTTTTCTCAAAAAATAATGGAGCTTTTGTAAGTGTATTTAATGCGAATGGAGGCTTTGAAAAGCGAGTGACGCTGCCTGCAGTAGAATGCGAATTGGAGAACCTAGCTTTGGCTTCACTACCAAGTGCAATTCAATCTTACTTAACCAGTACCTATCCCAATTATGTATTTAATAAAGCAGATAAGCTTACTGTTAATGGAATAGTAAAAGGTTACCTCGTTGTAATCAATGCCAACAATACCCGCTATGCAATCGCTTTTGATTCTACCGGAAAATTTGTTGCAGTGAAAGTGATTTTCTAATCCTTGTTTTTTAATGAATGAAAATAGGTCAACCACTTTGGTCTGACCTATTTTTCTTGTATCCAGAAACTTACCCCCACCCCTAAAGCAGCAAATGCTCCCAGAGCCAAAAATGCAATCCGAAAGTTTCCTGTAATATCAGCCAGCATGCCTAACAAAGGAGCCCCTATCAAAATCATGATAATGCCTAACATATTTACTAATCCCATTGCAGCCCCCGCCCTTCCAGGAAATAATAATCCTGCCTTAGTAAATATCCCCGCAAAAGGTAATCCGCAACCAATTCCCAAAAATAAAATGGCTACAATAACGGCAGACAAATTGGCTTCTGGAAAGGATAAAATCAAACAACCGGCAACGTTCAATATCATACTGCCTGTAACCAATCGTCGAAATCCCAGTTGCTGCATCAGCTTGGCACCATAGAGTCGGGTAAAGATTCCCAGTAAAAGCACAATTGAACCAACTGCACCTGCTTCCTTTGCATTCATTCCAACATTCTGCTTTAATAGCTCATTTATCCAGCTACCAATAACGATTACCAATCCGAACGATGCCATTTGTAAGAATCCCAGTTTCCAAAGAGCTGGATTTTGCAGAAGCGATTTGAACTGTATGGGAGGATGGGGAACCGGTGCGGGATCAGGGGCCAAAAAATACAACAATGCTGCTGCTAAGAATGCTATGCCCGCCGTAATAGAAAAAGCACCCGACCAGTGAAATAATCCGGCCAGCTGAGGAATTGCGAATATTACAAAACCCGAGCCCAACAAAATGGATGCTCCATACCATCCCTGATGTTTTGCCAGCTCATGTGAACCTGCTGTTTGTGCAACAAACCTTGCCCCTGCGATGAAAGTTACTCCTGTTCCAAATCCGATAAAAAATTTACAGGCAAGCAAGTTTGAATAACTGTTTGCCCCTGCCATTAAAAAATTTCCAAGTGCAATTATCATCAATCCTGCCAGCATAACCCTTTTACCTCCTAGTTTATCTGCAAGATGTCCGCCAGGAATTTGCATCAAAGCATGCGTAAAAAAAATAGCACTGGTCAACAATCCTGCCTGCGCTTTGGTAAATAGAAATTCCTTCATCAATATGGCAGCTAAGGGTGCATGATTGGTATAATTGGTGGAATACGCGAACCCAACTAGGCATGCAAGCAGTAATGTATTTGAATGTCGATTCATGGGGTGGTGTTAAGGTAATTTTCCTTTTGCCAGTTGATTTACTAATTTTTTGATTTGGTTACCCCAAATCTGATAACCTTTTTCATTGTAATGCAGGCGATCTTCTACATACAAATCTTCCATTGGCATTCCATCTTTTCCTAAATATTTTGCTGAGGAATTATAAATATATAATCGGTATCCATTTGCGCAATAATCTGCTATCAGCCTATTAGCTTCCTGTACCTCATTCCAAACGCTCCAGCGTTTTGGACTAGGAGCGATTTGTAACCATACAATAGGTGTTTCGGGGTATTGCTGCCGGATTATATTAACTACATAGGAAAACAACTCAAGTACCTGCCGGGGTGACTTATCTTTTTCAGATCCGGTTATATCATTCCCAACATACATAAAAATAGCAGCTGGCTGATGCGGATATACAATCCGCTTTACATAATAAGCCATCTCAGTTAAATTACTTCCCCCATATCCCCTATGAATGATATTAGGATATTTCACGTCTTCCCTTATATTTTTCCATAATCGGATATAAGAACTACCAGTAAAAAGCACCGGGTTTTTACCATAAGTCTCTACCCGATTAGCGCTATCAAATACTTTCATCTCTGCAGCCCATCTCATAGTGGGATCTTGCTTTTTACCTCCGGGATTGATATAACGAAGTTGGGTATATAACCAGGCCGACATTTCCTGAAGCGCACTATCTTGTTTCAGGGAATTATTATCTAATGTATGACCTGCCCCATAAAATGGCATCCAGCCAGTTGCTACTCCTGTTTGTAAACAATGTTGATACAATATAAACGGACCATATTTGAAACCGTGATAATCATAGGAACTATCGTAAGGAACGGTTTTATCGGCAGTACCTGCAACATTAAAAAGCGGAGCATCGCCAGAACGAATCCAATGGTAATCAATCATTGCTCCCCATGAATTCATTACTCCGCTCACCTTGGAAGAATATCCTGCATTGCCACTATTTCCTTCTAGGCTACCCCATTGCGCAGTATCAACCGATGCCGGCACATCTTCAGTTCGCATATAAGCCATAGCTAAACAAGTTTTAGCTCCGGCAGAACTTCCTGTGATAAAAATTTGTGCAGTATCTACTCCATACTGTTCTGCATACCTTTTAAAAAAGCGTACAGCAGCTTTTCCATCCTGCTGTGCCCGATAAAGTGCATTCGCATAATCAGCATTTGATTTTGTTTTTTCAATTCCCACTCGATAATCCAGGCTGGCAACTATATAACCCCTCTTAGCAAAATAGTTACAAAGACGTGAGCCATAGGCACCCGTTCTACTACCATTTTGAAAACCCCCACCATGAATAAAAATTATCAAGGGCCGAAAGCGCATGCTATCTTTTATTGCGGGTTGGTAAACATTTAATAAAAGGACTTCAGTATTGTTTTTTATGTTAATAGCTGCGCCGTATGGGACTGCTAGCGTAGAATCCACCCCTGCAGTGATGGGGTCGCGAAATCTCTTTTGAGCTGGTAATGTTGTAACTGATATACAAAAAATCAATCCTATACAACTACTCAGTAAATATCTACTCATGCAAGCATTTCTTTTAATGTTGTTTTTACTACTTTACCCATTGCATTTCGGGGCAAGTCGGGTAATATACAATATTTTCTGGGAGTTTTATAAGCAGCCATCTTTTCGCGCAGCCAGGGATGTAGTGTTTGGGTATCAAGCTCGGGCTGATTTACTACTAAAGCAGCTACAATCAGCTCTCCCCATTCATCATCCGGTAACCCAACAACAGCACAATCTTCAATACAAGGATGGGTTCTAAGTACTTCTTCTATTTCCAAAGCTGAAATTTTGTATCCGCCAGATTTAATAATATCCATCGACTTTCTTCCCATAATACGGTAATACCCATCTTCTACAATTGCAACATCTCCGGTTATAAACCAACCATCTTGCGAAAAACTTTCCCGGGTTGCTTCCGGTCGTTGCCAATACTCTTGAAAAACATTCGGACCTTTAACCCAAATTTCACCGGGCGCTCCAGGGGAAACGGTTACACCATCGTCATCAACCAACTTTACATCAACCAATGGCAATGGAATTCCCACATATCCAGCTCTTCTATCACCTAGATAAGGATTACTAATTGCCATACCAATTTCAGTCATTCCATAACGCTCCAATAATAATTGTCCGCTAATAGAGGCCCATTTTTCCATAACACTTACTGGCAAAGCAGCAGAGCCACAAACCATCAGGCGCAATTTACTCATAGCTGTATAAGCCAGCGATTGCTGATCGGTAGGTAATGTTTCCCAATAACTGATTAACTTAAAATAAATGGTTGGCACTGCCATAAATACAGTAAGCTTACCGGAGATTAACCAGTCAAAAACAACAGGTGCTGAAAATCCTTCCACAAAAATGCAGGTTGCACCGGCATACAAAGAACAACACACAACATTTATAATTCCATGAACATGATGCAGTGGTAAAACGCAAAGAGTTGAGTCATGATCTTTCCAACCCCACGCATCAATCAATGTGGTAACCTGCGCAGTAATATTGGCATGGCTGGTTACAACACCTTTGGGTTTACTGGTAGTACCACTGGTATATAATATGAGTGCTCTTCTATTTGCATCAATTTTTGGGAATTTAGCAGTTGTTTCATGTTGGATCGATTCGATTATGAGCAAGCGAATATTTTGTTTGCGGCAATATTCATCGAAAAGTGAAGCATATTCCCTCGCAACCACTATTATTTCAGAACCTGTATCTTCAATTACATATTGGAGTGATGGAAAGGGATAGGTTAAACATAAAGGCACTGCTACTCCTCCTGCCTGCCAGATTCCCCAGAGGGTTGCTACATAATCTTTACCCGGAGGAATCATGAAAGCAACCCGCGATTCGAATAAATCTTTTTCCTTCAGCAACAGCTCTGCTCCAATGGTTGCTGCGAATTGTGAAAGTTGGGTATAGGTAAACAGATTACCCTTGTCGTTAATTGCTATTTTATCAGGAAACAAACCAGCTCTTTCGATACAAGGATACATATGACCCAATTATAGGAATGATAATAGCAATTATAGCGTAGACAAATCTATAACAAATCTATACTTCACATCCGAACGCAACATTCTTGCATAGGCATCATTGATATACTGAATAGGAATAACTTCTACATCAGACACGATTTGATGTTCCGCACAATAGTCAAGCATTTCCTGGGTTTCCTTCATTCCACCTATCATGGATCCAATAACACTTCTTCGTTTGGTAATCAGTGAAAAAGGAGAAACTTCCGGTGTTTTAGAAGGTAGTCCTACAATCAGTAATTTCCCTTCCAGTGTTAACATATCGAGATATCCGGAATAGTCATGATCGGCAGAAACGGTATCCAATATCACATCAAAATAGCCTGCATGCTTTTTTACTGCTTCTTTATCTGTACTAAGCAGGAAGCCGCTGGCACCCAGTCGTTTTGCATCGGCTTCTTTCGAGGGTGACGTACTGATTACAGTAACCTCTGCACCAAAAGATGCTGCAAACTTAACACCCATATGTCCCAATCCTCCTAACCCAACAACACCTACTTTCATTCCCGCAGAAACTCCTGCATATCGAAGCGGAGAGTAAGTAGTGATACCTGCACATAATAAAGGAGCAACAGCTGCCATATTAAGAGAGCGAGAAATACTTACTACAAATCGGTCTTTTACAACAATATCAGATGAATAGCCTCCCTGAGCAAGTGTTTTTCCATCTCTTTCATATCCATTGTAAGTACCAGTCATCCCCTCATCGCAATATTGTTCCAAATCACGATTACAACTTTTACAATTACAGCAGGAATCTACCATCACCCCAACTCCTACCCAATCACCCGGAGCAAAACGGGTAACACTACTTCCTATAGCAACCACTTCCCCAACAATTTCGTGCCCGGGTACCATTGGATATAAAGAGCCTCCCCACTCATCCCTTGCCTGATGTAAATCACTGTGACAAACACCACAATAGCGTATATGGATATGTATATCATCTGCCCGAAGCTCTCTTCGCTCAAAAGAATAGGGTTCAAGAGGCGTTACTTTACTGAGGGCTGCGTAGGATTTAGTAGGAATCATAATTTGTTTTATTGAAGTTGTATAATTATTGTTTTTGAATATTGGCAAAGATAAATGCAGAAAGCTGGTATTTAAACAAATTCAGTTCTTTCATTCGGTTTGCCAAAGGAACATATAACTGATATTGAGTATTTACCAACCCTTTGTTGGCATCCCGGTTAGAAGGATCTGCGGTATTATCACCCGGGTCATTATCCTGATATCGAAACCAATGCCAGCCGACACAATTGGCAGACGAGAACAAACGCAAACAAAAATTCTGGTAATGAATTCCTCTCTCCTCCTGGGTTTTTACTAACCATCCGGCACCACTCATATTATCCATTCCAGAATCCATCGCCTTTGTATAAAATTCTGTAATAAAGAACGGACGATCACCCCAATTGCCCCAATCGGAGAGATGAGTTGATTTTGGCTCCCAATATCCATAATAATTTATGGAAACCAGGTCTACATATGCTGCCGCTCCCTCAAAAATATATCGATTGTTTTTGGCAGCAGCGTGAAGCCGGCTCCCCAGATATAAATGATTGGGATCATTTTTTTTAAGTACAGTGCTAACGGTTTTAAAATATTGCTGGGCTATTTTACCCAGTAGTTTTTCCTTTTGATTAGAAGTAATCAATTCACGCGGTGTTCCATTTTCTTCAATCCAATTATTCAAAAATCTTTCGGAGGAAGGCGATATTTGTTGATCCGTTAAAAGAGAATCCAATTGTGCTATACTGAAAGCAATTTCATTATCGGAAAAATGACCCAGCAGGTTAGGGTCTTTTGAAGTTTTTTGTAATTCAACAGCATGCAGGTTACAATAAGATTCAAAAGCGCTATCCAAAATGAAGCTCAAAACAGAGGCAGATTTTCTTGCAGGATTGTTACGAATCGCTTCCCGGGTATAACCGGCGAGCCAATTGAGCTGAGTGGTATAAGCGAAGGGGTGAAGGGATGTATCATTATATGCCCTAATAGAACCAGTATCACTCCAACAACCTGCAGTATTGAACCCATAAGATTGAAACATTTTTATCTGGCTTGTCATCCAATCATTTCTACTTGACCATAACTGCTTAAAGTAACTTTGATTAGTTGCCGAATTTCCGAGCCGAATGCTATTAATAGCCGTAACTAAAAAGGGATGCCCTGCAGGATCAATCACTTCCCACTTCCCTGCTAATTTCTCCACCCGAAAAAAGCCAGTTGCGGAAAACACTCGGCTGGCATTTCCGCCCCACTTATCTAAATTTTCATTTCTAAGGGCTGGAATTCCAATTACCTGATCGATGGTATGCGCAGTAAAATTTTTCCAATCTGAATATTGAATATTCCGGTTGGCATCTCTGCTCCAGATTTTCGCCTGGACCACCACAGAATCTGAATAACGTATTTGTGCTTCTAGATTTACAACCGGAAGCGCGCTGAAAATCAATGGTGCAAATAAAAGAATCAATCGATACATACAGGGATTTAAACAATCGAAACTAAAACCTGATTGAATGTTTACTTACAAAATTTGCGAAAACGATTTCATTACCGGTTTTATTGATCCGCAGGGATGTATAACCCCGATTTTCACCATTCACTCCGCAAAATATACGGTTCACTCCTTCTGCCAATAAAAGCGTTCGGACTTAGTAATAGCATTGTGGTATCAATTTATCAAACCAAAACTATCATATTATGAAAAAAATTATGTTTCTTCTTTTCGCATCAGGCTGGATGGTTAACAACACTTCAACGGCCCAAACCACAGTCGTACCTGCTGGATACGCGGAAGCTTCATTAACACTTCGCAATGGAACCCAACTAAAAGGGTATGCAGAAAATCTCATTTCCGGGCGTAAGGTGATTGTTTTTCTTGATAATGCAGGTGCAAAAAAGCAATCCTATTCACCAAAACAAATACAATCTGCACAAATAAGTAATCAATTTTTTCAAATAATTCAGGGTGATTTTTTTCAGTTACATACCCGCGGAAATACCTGGGAACTTTGTGAGAAGCTTAGTAATTCTCCTGCAACTATTGAATACAATGGAGTTGAGCCCATAATGGTAAGTGCTTCACCAGGTAGAATCGGTGATTTATTCCTTTATAATGCCGAAACCAATCAGTTATTATCTGTTCAAGATCCCTTTGCCAAGAAATATATTCAGGAAAAGTTACTTGTCGATAATAACTCTTTATCGAAACACATTATAAAAACAATTCAAGTTCAATAACCTATACTTTTATTTTCAAATAAGTTATCATGAAAAAAATAATTTTTAGTTCACTATTGTTATTATTTACAATAATAATATATGCACAAAATTTACTGCCGCAACAAACTATTCGCGGTATCATAATTGACGAGCAATCCAACCAGCCGCTTTCCGGAGTTAGCATTCGTTTAGAAACTATGGAAGCAGAACCCAGTACAATTTCTGCAGCAACAGGATCCTTTTCAATTTCTCGAGTGCCCGTAGGAAGACATCGTTTGCGAATTAGCCGGGTAGGTTACGAAGAATCAATAATTAACAATATAGAAGTTACTTCTACCAAAGAAGTAGTGTTGGAAATAAAACTTAGAGAAAAAGTACAGGTACTTACTGAAGTAGTTGTTACTTCCGGGAAGTCGAAATGGAAAGCATTGAATGAAAACACAGTAGTGAGTGCACGACAACTGAGCATGGATGAGGCAGTACGTTATTCAGGTACTCGCAATGACCCGAGTAGAATGGCACAAAATTTCGCCGGTGTAAGCGGTCCAAATGATGCCCGCAATGATATTGTAATCAGAGGAAATTCTCCATCAGGTGTTTTGTGGAGGATGGATGGGATTGATATTCCCAATCCCAATCACTATAGTACAGTGGGGTCTACGGGTGGACCGGTTACGATTTTAAATACCAATACATTAAAGAATTCAGACTTTATTACCAGTGCATTTCCTGCGCAATATGGAAATGCAGTAGCGGGTGTTTTTGATTTACGCATGCGGAATGGTAATACACAAAAAACTGAATGGCTCGGTCAAATGGGATTCAATGGATTTGAATTGGGTGTGGAAGGGCCATTGGGAAATAATAAAAAATCATCCTATTTAATCGATTATCGCTATTCGTTGGTGGCTGCTATTCAGGCACTGGGTTTAAGTGTTGGAACTGGAACAGCTACCCCATATTATCAGGATCTCAACTTTAAACTTCACCTGGTAACAAAAAAGCATGGAACATTTGACTGGTTTGGATTGGGAGGTGAAAGCCATATCAACTTTCCCGCAGATTCAACAGGTGATAACCTATATACAACCAACGATGGAAAAGCAAGAACCAGCAATACCAAATCATTAACAGGAGTAATAGGATTAACTCATACCTATTTCTTTACACCCACCACTTCCGGAAAGTTGACATTGGCGTTATCCGGATTTAAGAGTACGTATCGTGAACAGGTAATTCCTTCCGGAAAACCTAATCAAACTGTATTTGATGTAGATAACCGGCAAACTAAATTTTCTGTGGGATATTTATTTAATAAAAAGTTTTCTGCCAAAAACCAACTGGTAATTGGAGGCTTAGGAGATTTTTATGGCATTAATCTTCAGCAACAATCTGTACCGAATGGAGATTCAGTTTTGAGATACCTAACAAAATCAAACGACCAAGCAGCGCTCTATAGAATATTTTTCAACTGGAATCATCGATTTACCAATCAACTTTCAACCAATATTGGATTGTACACCCAGCTGTTTAGTCTTAATCAAACTTCCAGCATCGAACCCCGTTGGAATCTAAAATACCAATTCAAAACCAATCAGTCATTTAACTTGGGGCTTGGCTTGCATAGTCAGTTACAACCCATGCAGGTATATTTTTACAAAAATCAGTTTACCACTCCTCCTGGGGCACTCACCAATCAAAATCTCGACTTTGTTAAAAGTGTGCATGCTGTGGCAGGATATGATTGGAACCTCAGTAATCACTTACGAATTAAAACAGAAGTATATAGTCAGTATATATACCGTGCAGCAGTAGAAAAAATATCCAGCTCATTTAGTATGCTTAATGAAGGTGCTGGTTTTACTTATGCAGATAAAGTAAACCTGATTAACAATGGTCAGGGCAGAAATATGGGATGGGAAATAACGCTGGAACGTTTTCTGCATAAAGGATTTTACTATCTGATTACCGGATCTGTTTTCCGCTCTGAGTATCAGGGAAGTGATGGAATTTGGAGAAATACTGCTTTCAATAGTGGATATGTAGCAAATGCCTTAGGAGGTAAAGAATGGAAAGTATCCGGTAAAAACACCATCGGTATTGATACACGCTTTACGGTTGCCGGAGGACAGCGCTATACCCCATTTGACATTGCTGCTTCGAAAACAGCCGGTTATGTGGTTTACAAGGAAAATGAGGCATTTAGTTTACAAAACAATACCTATTTGCGTTGGGACCTGAAATTTTCATATACCCGGAATGGTAAAAAAACAACACAGAAATGGTATATAGATTTACAAAATTTAACTAACCGTGCAAATGTATATATAAGAAGTTTAAATCCCGCTTCCGGTAAAATTAGTGAGATCAATCAAATTGGATTTTTCCCTAACATCAACTACCAGATTACTTTTTAACCTGCTTAACATCAATAGTCCTCTTATAATTTAGTATTTTTATAAATAAAGGAGTGCAATGAACCAAATAAACAAAGACACCGTGAAAGATCTTATCTGCTGGAACGATAAGTGGGCAATGATAATCGGGGCTCCTTTGGTTTCTCTCATGATACCCTATGTTTTTTTTGGAATCCGATTTAACAAAACGCCTCAATATACATTCCCCATTTACTTTACTACGCTGCTGATTACTTTAACTATCTGGTTAGGAAACCGGGCTATTATGATTTGGGCTCGCAGGAGATATACCGAGGTAGATCAACTAAAAAAAAGATTAATTATTCAGTCAATCTTAATGTTGATATTTACACCACTAAGCAGTTTATTCATTGGGTTTTTATTAGAGGATTATTGTTTGATGCGAAATTTAGGTATACCCGATGATGAAGTGATTATATTCAGTATCAACTCTTCCATTTTTACTACTATTGCCATTACTTCCATATATGAAGTGGTATTCTTTATTCAGCAATTAAAGGTGTCACTAACGCAAAAAGAGGAATTGAAAAGAGAAGGATTACGTGCAGAATTGAATGCATTAAAAACACAGGTAAATCCTCATTTTTTATTCAATAACCTAAATACACTTTGTGCTATTATTCCGGAAGATTCGGAAAAGGCTGTAACTTTTGTAGAACAATTATCAAAAGTTTACCGATATATCCTTGAAGTAAAGGATGAAAAAACAATTCCTTTATTAGAAGAAATTCAGATTTTAAAAGCCTATGCGTTTTTATTAAATACCCGTTTTGGCAATAATTTTCAACTAACCATAGATATTCCAACCAATGAATTACAAACGCGGATTGTCCCATTTTCTTTGCAGTTATTAGTAGAGAATGCGCTGAAGCATAATATTGTGTCAAAAGAAAATCCGTTGACTATTCAAATAACATCTGAAGACGGTCAACTCATTGTTAGGAATAATATTCAAAAAAAACAGCAAGTTGAAAAATCAACTGGTATTGGATTGATGAACATCCGGAACCGGTATAAATTAATAACCGAAAAATTGGTACAGGTATCGGAAACTCCCCAATATTTTATAGTTTCTCTTCCATTGATATAGTTGTATTATGAAAGTATTTATCGTTGAAGATGAGCAACCAGCAATAACCCGGCTTACTAAACTGTTATTGGATGTATTACCCTCCATACAAATAACCGGCCAGGCAGAAAGTATTGAGCAGGCAGTAGGCCATTTTAACAGCCATAAAGATGATCAATTGATTTTTATGGATATTCATCTCGCGGATGGATTAAGTTTTGAAATTTTTAATCAAACTTCTATAGAAGCTCCGGTAATTTTTACAACTGCTTATGATCAATATGCTTTACAGGCTTTCAAAGTAAACAGTATAGACTATCTTCTAAAACCCATTGATGAATCTGAATTAAGAAGAGCTTTACAAAAGCATGAACAGTTAAGTGGCAAAAGAGCAGAAAATCCTACCGATCAAATGCTTAAACTTTTAAGAGATTTGAATAGTCTTTCTCATAAAGAAAGAATTATGATTAAGCGTGGCCAGCAATTGAGTTTTTTAAAAATTGATCAGATTGCCTGCTTCTTTGCAGAAGGAAAATTTGCCTACGCAGTTGATACACAATACAACAAATATATTTTAGACAATACACTCAGTTCTCTGGAAAATGAATTATCGCCCCGACTTTTTTTCCGTATTAACCGAAACTTGATAGTGCATATTGATGCTATATCCAAAGTACATTCCTGGGCAGGAAATCGTTTACAGGTAGAATTAAAAGGTGAAACCCAAGTAGATACAGTTGTTAGCAGAGAAAGGGTAAGCACATTTAAAGAATGGCTGGGAGGAAACAATAATCTTTAAAGAAATATACATGAAGCATACTATTCTGGGAGCAGGAGGTCCTATAGCAAGGCATCTGGCAAAAGAGTTAATCGCATTACAAAAAGAAGTAAGACTGGTAAGTAGAAATCCCATAAATACTGCTGCAGGTGAGGAATGGCTTAAAGCTGATTTATCAAATCGTGAAGAAGTTTTTGCCGCTTTAGAGGGAAGTGAAGTTGCTTACTTAACAATTGGGTTTCCCTATAAACTTGCTATATGGCAAGAATACTGGCCCCCATTGATGAAAAATGTAACAGATGCGTGCATTTTGCTCGGAGTTAAATTGGTTTTTTTTGATAATATCTATGCACTCAGTAAAAAACACCTGGATCCTATAACCGAAAATGCACCAATTATCCCTTGCAGTAAAAAAGGAGTCATCCGAGCAGAAGTGGTGAAAATATTTTTGGAAGCCATAGAGAAAAAAGGACTTACCGGACTAATCGCCCGATCGGCAGATTTCATTACCCTGGATGAAAATAAAGGTTTGGTAAAACCATTAGTGTACGACCGACTTAAGAAAGGGAAAAAAGCTCAATGGATTTGTAATGCAAATGTGGTACACAACTTTAGCTATTTACCCGACCTCGGAAAAGGAACTGCCATATTAGGAACAACACCGGAAGCATTTCAACAAATCTGGAATTTACCAACTGATAAGAGCCGCATAACCGGGGCAGATTGGATAAAACTTTTTGCCCATCGTATGCACCAACAACAAGCTTATAGTATTTTACCGGGCACCATGATAAAATTAATTGGCTTGTTTGTGCCTGTAATGCATGAAATGGGTGAAATGTTATATCAGTATTCTAACGATTATTTCTTTGATAGTAGTAAGTTCAATCAACATTTTGCTTACACACCCTCTACACCAACCGAAATAGTAAATGAACTATTGGCTGATGTTGGAATTAACTGATTGCTATTATATTCCGAAATTAAAAAAGAGAGTAACTAATTACCTATCACCTCACTCACAAAAAACCAGGCAGGTAAGCCTTTACCGGGGTGCCAGTGTGGTAATTTGGGCACTGGGTGTGCCTGCATTTTGATATACCTGAGTCGTGTTGGAGAAAAATTGATAGGGATTAACAGTGAGCCTGTAGGAGTAGAGGATGTCGCCTTATCAGGGTTAGAGGTTTGCATCAGTGTCCAATTTTTCCCATCTATGCTTCCCCATATTTTAATAAAAACAGGAGGAAAAATATGAGCCCCAACATTAATTAATGCATTTACCTGTATTTCTTTCATCAATTTTTCCTCTCCTGCATCGAGTACCACCAGCGCATCATTTTTTTGAAAACCGAGCCACTTGGTTGAGAAATCTCCGGGATCACCTGCATCAAAATCTTGAAGCACTTTGGTTGCATTTTCTCCATATTTCTGATCGGCTAGCAATAAGAGAGATGCAGTAATAAATGGGAACCCGGCACGAATAAATGTTTTGCGAACAATTTTGCTAGGAAGCCAACCCTCTTTATAGGCTTTCACCTGAAGCGTACCAGTACTATTCAAAATAAGCGGCTTTGTATAAATCTTACTAATACTATCCGGTTCCCTTCCATCCATTGTATATCGCAAAGTAGTTCCCCTGATAACATGTTTTACCTGTACCTCCTGCGAGCCGGTAAAAAATCCTTCGGCAGTTTGAATAATCGGGTCGTTTAAAGCCAGCATAGTGGTATCTCCTCCCCGAAAACCCGCTTCAAAATGCGTATCAGAAAATTGTTTTTGCAATCCTGCTATTTCTTGTGCAGGTATGGGAGTGTCCCATAAAAATACTTCCTTCAAAGATCGCTTTTGTAAAAAGGCGGATATACCTTTTGTGGTAACTGCTGTACCTGTTAGTGATAATGACTCCAAAACCGGAAGGGAGGTTAATTGAGAAAGTCCTTCATCAGTTACCTGTGAATAATTGAGGTTCAATTTTTCTAAATGAGGTAACTTTCCTATCCATGCAAGATCACTATTCGTAACCGGCATTTTGGAGAGTTGCAAGGAAACAATTTGCTCCTGTAAAGGCTGTAACTCTGTTAGCCGTTGATTACTATAATTAGCTTTGCCGAAAAAGGATACTGCAACAGCAGGAATATCTTTTCCCATCGATTCAACTACCCGATAATTATCCGTAAGCTTTTGAATTACATTCGGATTAGCAGCAGCAAAATGATAAATACGGGTACTTGACAAGTTAGCTCGAACCGCTTGCATAGCCAACTGACGAAAAACACTATTTTCATTTAATTGTACAATCGGCTGAGAAAATGGCAATCCAGCATTCACCCAATTAATTAATATTTTTATTTCTGCCGCTGTAGGTTGTGGTTTCTCGGCTTCCGGCATATGTTTTTTTTCACTCAAGGGCAAAAGCAACCGTTGAATCATCCTGCTGTTAGCACTATCACCTGCCACAACAAAACTCCCTTCCTTTCCACCCTTCATAATGGCTATACTGTCATTCATGGATAAGCCACCTTTTTGCACACCTCCGATATGACAATCCCCACAACGTGTTTTCAAAATAGGATAAACAACCTCCCAGGCAGTTATTCTATTTGAATCAAGCAAAGCAGCGGTTTCTTTATGGAGTGGTCCTGTTAAAAAATTTTCGCCATGGGTGATTGTACCACCAAAATGGGCAGTCGTAATTATGAAAACAAAAAGAACACCAATAGAAAATCGAAATAGCCTAACTCTTTCCTTTAAAAAACTATATATACCCGCATAAGCACAACTTAAAAAAGCCAGCGTTACACCCAACCATTTATGATATTGTACTGCATTGCCTGTTGTGGCTTGTTCAATATAAAGTAACATCCCCATGATTGCTGTTAGAACAGCCGAAAACATGGCTATGCTTCTTAAGCCCTGCATAAATAACTCTGAGGGACGAACCGTATCAGGTAATAGATCACACACCAGCAAAAGCAATAATAATACCAGTGGAAAATGGAGGAATGCAGGATGTAATCTTCCAAAAACCTGCAACACCACCGGTAACTCAACATGTGTATGAAAGAGGAGTAAGAAGAGCAAAAATCCGGCTCCTGCCCAGGTTATGATATGTATTACTGAAAAAAAACGTTTCATGAAAGAATAATCATTACCCCAACTTGCAGGGCTTTACATAAATAATATCAGGCAATAATATCTTTTACCACATTCCCATACAAGTCGGTTAATCGATATCTTCTACCCTGAAACTTATAAGTTAATTGCTCATGATTTAATCCCAACTGATGCAAAACAGTTGCCTGAAAATCGTGCACATGAACCGGATTTTGAACAATATTATATCCTAACTCATCCGTTTCTCCATAAACCATACCCGGACGAATTCCTCCTCCTGCCATCCATATACTAAAGCAACGGGGATGGTGGTCTCTTCCATAATTCTCGGGAGCAATTTTACCCTGACAATAATTCGTTCTGCCAAATTCTCCTCCCCAAATCACCAGTGTTTCATCCAATAAACCACGCTGCTTTAAATCGGTAATCAATGCAGCAGTTGGCTTATCAACATCCAGTGCTTGTCCACGCATTTCGTTAGGTAAATTCCCATGCTGATCCCAACCTTGATGATACAATTGCACAAACCGCACACCACTTTCCGATAATTTTCTGGCTAATAAACAATTCGCAGCATAAGTTCCGGGTACCAAACAATCTGCTCCATATAATTTGATAATGTCTTCTGATTCTTTTGATGTATCCATAATTTCAGGAACAGCCGTTTGCATTCGATAAGCCATTTCGTATTGACTAATCTTTGCTGCAGTTTCGGGATCTCCAAAATTTTTGAGTTCCATTTCATTCAGTGCTGCAATCTGATCAATCATTTTTCTACGGGTAGCACGATCCATCCCATCAGGATCTTGCAAATAAAGGATAGGATTTTCTCCGCTACTAAACTGAACTCCCTGATGAACAGAATCTAAAAAACCATTCGTCCATAATTTAGAATACACCCCCTGTCCGTTCCCCTTTCCCCTTGAAAGCAGTACACAAAATGCTGGTAAATTACTATTCTCTGTTCCTAACCCGTAGCTTACCCAGGAACCCATACTGGGGCGGTTTCCCTGCTGTGCGCCCGATTGAAAAAAAGTTAGCGCAGGATCATGATTGATAGCTTCTGTATGCATCGTTTTAATGATACAGATATCATCCACAATCGAAGCAATGTGTGGAAAGAGTTCACTTACCCAGGCACCGGATTTCCCATGTTGCTGAAATCCAAAATAAGAGCCCACCAGCGGAAAGTTGGTTTGATTGGCAGTCATCCCCGTTAAGCGCTGACCGTTTCGAATAGACTCAGGTAAATTCTGACCCATCATTTTATTTAACATGGGTTTATAATCGAACGTTTCTAACTGGGATGGTGCACCATTTTGAAAAAGATAGATTACTCTTTTTGCTTTAGGAGCAAAGTGAGGAATGCCTTGCATGATGGCTTCTTCCGAATTATTCCCACTAAACAAATCCGGAATCAGTAAAGAGCCCAAGGCAGCACTACCCAATCCAATACTCATCCGCGAAAGAAATTTACGTCGGTTAAAGCCCAAACTATGTTCTAATAATTCTTTTTCCATTATTATGTTTTAGTGATGGCTTCCTGCATATTATAGATTACTTGTATTGTTTGCATTGCAATTGCCAGCCGAATAGCATCTTTAGTTACTGCCTTGTAATTACCAACTGAAATTATTTTATCAGCACTAGCCGGATTCTTTTTATAATCATCCACTGCCTGATTCCAATATGCCAATAACAAATCGATTTCCTTTCTATCAGGAGTACGACAAATAATTCTTCGAAATGCGGCTGTAATAATTTGCTCGGGTTTTGTATTCGCTTGCAGTAATCGATCGGCTAATGCTTTGGAAGCTTCCAGCAATGTGGGATCATTTAGCATTACCAATGCTTGAAGGGGCGTGTTGGTTCGATAGCGACCGGTTTGGCATTCATCGCGATTACTGGCATCAAAAATCATCATTGAGGGAGGAGGTACCGTACGCTTGATAAAAGTATACAACCCTCTGCGATATAATAGTTGTCCGGTATCCTGAATATATTTTTTTAAAATGCCTCTGCCCGATGTTGCCAATTCCCATAAACCCGGTGGCTGATAGGGTTTCACACTGGGGCCACCGATGGATGTATTTAATAAACCACTGCTGCTAAGTAGCACATCTCTTACCAATTCTGCCGGAAAGCGGGTGCGGGGAGCATAGGACCAGTAGATATTCAGGGGATCCTTTTTCAATTTTTCTGAGCTTATTTTTCCCGATTGGCGATAGGTTGCCGATACTACTATTTGTCGAATCAATCTTTTTACATCCCAGCCATGTTGCTGAAAATCTACTGCCAGCCAATCGAGTAATTCGGGATGCGTGGGTAAATCTCCCTGCATTCCAAAATCAGATACCGTTTTTACAATTCCTCTTCCAAAAAATTCCTGCCAAATTCGATTTACAAATACCCGGGCAGTGAGCGGATTTTTTTTATCAAACATCCATTGTGCTAAACCGAGCCGATTCGTTTTCCAGCGGGTAGTATCAAAAGGTAAAACAACCTCAGGAGTGGCAGGTCTTACTTCATCACCGGGCGTATCATAATTTCCACGTAACAAAACGTAGGTTTTTCTTGCAGTATCTCTGTCGGCCATTACAGAAACTTCCAACTTTCCGGTATCCCGCTTATGAATAAACCGTAAAGTTTTTTGTACATCATCATTCGTAATGGTCATACGCGGATTTTTGGCATATGTTTCCGGACCACCCACTGTAGATTCTAATCCAACTTCCTTAACATTATTAAAAAAAGCGTATAACTGGTAATAGTTTTTTTGAGAGAAGGGATCATACTTATGATCATGGCATTTGGCACACTCCACCGTCATTGCCAGCATGGCCCTACCAAAAGTGTTGGTTCTATCTGTTACGTACTGTACCCGATATTCTTCATCTATCACTCCACCCTCTTCTGTAATTTTATGATTTCGGTTAAACCCACTTGCCAGTAATTGTTCTTTGGTTGCATTGGGTAATAAATCTCCAGCCAGTTGCCAGGTTACAAAAGTATCATACCGCATATTCCTGTTAAAGGCATCAATCACCCAATCCCGCCAGGGCCATTGAGAGCGATAACTATCATCCTGAAACCCATGTGAATCTGCAAATCGCGCCAGATCCATCCAACCAATCGCCATTTTTTCACCAAACTGAGGAAGTTGCAATAGCCTGTCTACCTGCTTTTCATACGCCTGTTTGTCTCCATCTTTTACAAAGGCTGCTGTTTCTTCCGGGGTAGGTAAAATTCCGGTAAGATCCATAGAAACCCTTTTGAGCAAACGCTCTTTATCAGCAGGCTCATTCGGACTAAGTTCCTGTCGATCCAATTTATTGAGAATAAAATAATCTATTTCATTTATCGGCCAGCTTTTATCTTGTACTGTTGGTAAAGCAGCTTGCCGGGGAGCAACAAATGCCCAGTGGGGTTCATATTTCGCACCTTGTTCAATCCATTTTTTTAAAATAGCAACTTCTCTTTCCGATAAGCGAGGAAGCTTACTGGAAATTTTCGGCATCAGTAAAGAAGTATCCGAAGTAGAAATTCTTACAAATAATTCAGATACTGCTGGCTTTCCAGGAACAATTGCATGCTTCTGGGGATGTTCCTGTAATGCCTTATAGGCTTCAGATGCAATATCTAAGCGCAATCCTGCTTCACGTTTTCTGGCATCCGGACCATGACAATTAAAACATTTATCAGAAAGTATTGGTCGAACATCATAATTATAGCTAACTACATCAGGAAGCGCATCTCCGGATAAACCTGCATTGGAACAGGCATTTAGCAAAAATGCTGCAGCACTCACTAATAGCAGTAATAAAAGCAAAATTCTTTTCATTGCAGGCAAATAATCCCGTTTGTAGTAAGATAACCCAAAAGGGGCTATCTAAGTTAACTAATTAATTGAAAATCTGTTACAGTTTCTGCTATTTACTGAATGAGTTACTTTTGAAGTATGATAACCATTACCACCGTTTCCAACGAGGCAGATTTGATAGGCATCCTAGACTTGCAAAGCCGCAACCTTAAAAAAAATATTACAACAGAGGAAGCCCAAAGCCAAGGATTTCTGATTGCAGAGTTTTCGATGGATTACCTCAAGAAAATGAATGATGCGCATCCTTCGGTGATTGCCAAAATGGATGATCAGGTAGTTGGATATGCTTTAATCGCAACACAAGCAGCTCGCATCGGGCATCCACTCACTGAGGATTTGTTCAATCAGATTGATTCACTAAGTTTTGATGGTATTCCGCTCCATCAAGCAAAATACGCTGTAATAGGTCAGCTTTGTGTAGATAAATCAGTAAGAGGTTTAGGGTTAGTGCAACAACTATATGGAAGATTTAGGCAAGAACTGGAAGCTGAATACGATTTTGGTATTACTGATGTAGCTCGTGCCAACAGCCGCTCACTGAAAGCGCATATTAAAACCGGTTTCCAGGTTATTCACTCCATTGGATATGGAGGAATTGAATGGGATGTTGTATTATGGGATTGGAGAAAATAAATAACCCATCAGGCTTTCCACTGAACAGTTACAATGATTTCATTACGTCTTCCAAAGAAACGATAAGGAGCATCATATCCTAAAAATCGAAAGTTTCCCTGATGAGCAATTCCGTTTTTTGCTAAGATATCCGACAATTTTTGGGAATAAGTTTGAATGTCTTTATCAGATGCATATCCGCCAAACCGAATAGCAGCAACATAATCGGCTGGTGTGTTTTCGAATTTGATTCCCGATTGGTTAGGCTTTGGTAATTGTTGTAATGGCATGTCGGGTGGCATTACAAAGCTCATGGAAGAACCCTTTTCGGACAATTGCATACGAACAGGGGCCGTCATAGCAATTTTTGTATTGCTTTCGTTCCCGCCAAAAATATAATTGGCCAACTGACGAAATCCTTTGCTCCCCACTTCTTTGTAAGAATTAGCTGCGGAAATAACGGTAGCCATTACTGCTGGCGGATAAAAGCGAATTTCCGCATCCTGCAGGGTTTTGATTACTTTATAAGGCTGCTCGTAAATAGTAGAAGCCATAGTAAATGAATTTAATTAAGGTGCCAGCCGAGTTATTATCCAATTGCCGGGAGTATCTTTTTTATATTGTATTCTGTCGTGCAAGCGGCTACTTCTGCCCTGCCAAAACTCAATAGTATGGGGCACAACCCGATACCCACCCCAATATGGCGGACGAGGAATGGGTTGCTGATGATAGGATTGTTGATAAGATTCCAATTGGGATTCGATCACTTTTCTGCTGCTGATAACTTTGCTTTGTGGGGAAGCCCAGGCACCTAATTTACTGCCCTCGGGGCGAGATTGAAAATACGTATCGCTTTCCACTGCAGAAACTTTTTCAACCATTCCACTTATGCGAATCTGTCGCTCTAATTCTTTCCAGAAAAAAACAAGTGCTGCTGCAGGATGTTTCAATAAGTCTTTTCCTTTCTTACTTTCGTAATTGGTAAAAAAAACAAACCCATTGGCATCGTATCCTTTTAACAATACAATACGGGCTGCAGGCATACCATCATCGCCCACTGTTGCCAGCGTCATTGCATTCACTTCATCAATCTCACTGCTAACCGCTTCTTTCCACCAAATCGCAAACTGATCAAAGGGATTTTCAGCAACCCCCGATTCGTCTAGCGTTTGTAAACTATAATCCCTGCGAATAGATGCAATACTCATACTCCTAATTTCTTTGCAAAGATAGGCCAGAGACCAGAACCCCTTGAACAAAAGATTTTATGCCATTGAATAACAAACTAAACAGTCGGCTTACCCGTTCAATTCAGGATGAGCTGCCTCATGCTTTCCTGAGATATAAGTGTATACTGCAGGAATAACAAATAAGGTTAGCAAAAGTGAGAATAATAGTCCGCCAACAACTACTATTCCCAAAGGAACCCGACTGGTAGAAGCTGCTCCTAAGCTAAGGGCGATAGGTAATGCACCTAGGGAAGTAGCCAGACTTGTCATTAAAATCGGACGAAGTCGTTGTGTGGCTGCTTCAACCACTGCCGGCATTTTAGACAAACCCTTCATACGCTTTTGATTGGCAAATTCAACAATCAAAATACCATTTTTAGTTACCAGTCCAATCAACATAATCATACCAATTTCGGAGAAAATGTTTAAGGTTTGATTGAGCAGATATAAACTAAGGAGGGCTCCTGCCAATGCCAACGGAACGGTAAGCATGATGGTAATTGGATCGCGGAAACTTTCAAATTGTGCTGATAATACCAGGTATATCAACATTAGCGCCAGAATAAATGCAAATGCAATATTAGAAGAACTTTCTGCATAATCCCTTGAAGGTCCACTCAGAGATACCTGATAGGTTTCATCTAATAATTGATCAGCAATTTTTTGCATGGCCTTAATGCCATCTCCAATTGTTTTCCCATCGGCCAGCGAAGCAGAAATAGTTGCCGACTTATATCGATTGTAATGAAAAAGGGTTGGAGGATTGCTGCTCTCTTCTAATTTTACCACAGCATCCAGTGGTATGATTTGTCCTTTATTGTTTCGAACATATAAATTTGATATATCAGTCGTTGTATTTCGCTTATCACGTTCCACCTGAGCTATTACTTGATATTGATAGCCATTCATGATAAAGTAAGCCAATCTTCCCCCACTGAATGCACTTTGAATTGTACTAATCACATCGGTAGTACTTAATCCTAAATCCTTAATCTTCATCCTGTCTACCGTAAGTTGAATTTCGGGTTTGTTGAATTTCAAACTCACATCCGAATTTGAGAAGGTTTTATCTTTTCTAACCTCATCTAAAAATTTAGGAATCACTTGCCGAAGCTTGCTAAGGTCTTGATTTTGCAAAATAAACTGAACGGGTAACGAACCACGGGACCCCATACCCACCGAGATAGTTTGCTCTTGTGTAGCAAAGATGCGGGCATCATTAAACCTGCCCATCTTTTTTTGCAGGTCGGAAGCAATTTCAGCTTGTGTGCGTTTACGTTTAGAAGGATCTATCAAGCTTATCCTGGGTTGTGATGTATTTACTCCAGCACTGGATCCCCCATAACCTGAAGAAGTTCGGGCAATGGTAAAATCCCGCTCAGGAACCGAATCGCTTAAAAATTGTAAAATATTATCTACCATTTTTTGCATTGTGTAATAGCTGGTGCCCTCAGCTGCAGTTACATTGAAACGAATACTGCTGCGATCTTCCAGCGGAGCCAGCTCACTTTGCAGTTGACCCATAACAAAATATATCAAACCAATACAAGCAGCAACCATTACCCAGGCAATAAAACGAACTTTCATAAACGCTTTCAACAAGCGATTATATCCTGTTTCGAGTCCAACAAAAAATGGTTCTGTTTTTTGATAAAACCATCCACCATGTATATTTTTTGAACTTAGGTACACATTCAATACAGGGGTTATGGTAAGGGATACAAAAGCAGAAATCAATACAGCTGCTGCAAGAGTTACCCCAAATTCTCTGAATAACCTTCCAACAAACCCTTCCAGAAAAATTACCGGCAAAAACACCACTGCCAGTGTTAAAGAAGTAGAAATCACCGCAAAGAATATTTCCTTACTGCCCTCCAATGCCGCTTTGCGAATAGGCAATCCTTCTTCCAGCTTTCTGAAAATATTTTCGGTTACCACAATTCCATCATCCACCACCAATCCGGTTGCCAAAACAATACCTAATAGCGTTAATATATTAATTGAAAAACCGAACAGGTACATGATAAAGAAAGTGGCAATCAGCGAAATGGGAATATCAATTAATGGACGCAGGGCAATTAGCCAGTTTCGGAAGAAAAAGAATATCACCAAAACAACCAATGAAAAGGAAATTATCAATGTCTCTTTTACCTCACTTAGGGAACGACGGATAATTTCAGTATTATCAATCATTACCTTGAATTCTATGTCCGATTTATTAGATTTTTTAATTCCTTCCAGTCGCTTCAGGAACTCATCAGCAATTTGGATATTGTTTGCTCCGGGTTGTGGTATGATTGCCAAACCCACAGCATTTAATCCATTTACTTTCCAAGATTGCTCCAGCTGCTCAGGGGCCATTTCTACATTGGCTACATCACCTAAGCGAACAATTCCCAGCGAGTCTTCCCGGATAATTAAATCACGAAACTGCTGCTCATTTGTTAATCTGCCTAAAGCACGGATGGTTAATTCAGTTTTATTCCCATAAATTTTTCCAGGAGGTAATTCTACATTTTCGGTATTCAATGCCGTGCGGATATCCGTGAAAGCAATATTAAAAGCATTCATTCGGTCTGGCTGCAACCAAAGCCGCATTGAATATCTTTTTTGCCCGAATATATTTACTGCACTAACGTTATTAATTGTTTGGAATTGCTGTTGTAACACGGTTTCGGCATAATCACTCAATTCCATTAAGCTCTTGGATTTACTCTGCACGGCCAGCACTAATATAAAATCACTGTTGGCATCTGATTTAAATACCACAGGAGGAGCATCAATATCCTGTGGTAAACTTCTGAGTGCCTGCCCTACTTTATCACGAACATCGCTGGCAGCAGCTTCTAAATCGATTCCCAGATTAAATTCAATTGTAATCTGACTGCTACCCAACTGACTTGAAGAGGTAATAGACTTAATACCCGGAATACCATTCACCTGTTTTTCAAGAGGCTCGGTAATCTGACTTTCTATAATATCTGCATTTGCTCCTGTATAACTGGTACTTACTGAAATAACAGGAGGATCAATGGCAGGATAATCCCGCACTGCCAGAAATGAATACCCAACCACACCAAAAAGTATCAGCGTAAGATTCATTACCGTTGCTAATACAGGTCGTTTGAGCGATAATTCAGAAATATTCATACTTTCAAATACATGCACTATTCACGGGCAGGTGAATAGCAAGAATAGATTATTGTTTCAACTGTTCCTGGGTTTTTACGCCTCTTACTTTAACTGGAGCTTTCGGACGCGCAAACAGTACACCGGTAACTACAACACTATCTCCCACATTAATTCCACTAATGATTTCAACCATATCCTCGGTGCGAATACCCGTTTTTACATTTACAAAAGCAGCTTTGCCACCTTTTACCAGCACTACCTGCTTGTTCTTATCATCCGGAATAATACAATTGGTTGGAACCAGCATACTGGTATGATCTTGTTTACGGGTGAGATATACTTTTACAAATGAACCCGGATTCGCTTTAACTCCCTGCAAAACCGTTCTAACTTTTAAATTTCTGCTTGTAGCACTAATTTGTGGTTCTGTTGCCACAATTACTGCTTTGTGTTTTTCTCCTTTACTGAAATCGGTTACAACCTCTACTTCAGCACCTTTTCTAATCATTTTACTGTATTGCTCAGGGATAGTAAAATCAACTTTCACTTTATCTACTTGCTGTAAACTGGCAAGTACAGTTGTGGGGGTTACATAGGCACCCGGACTAACCTGCCGCAAACCCAGTAGTCCGCTAAATGGTGCTTTGATAACTGTTTTATCTATCAGCGATTGGGTGTATGCCAAATCGGCTTTGTATCCATTAACCTGACTCAACGCAGCATCATAATCTGCCTGGTTAATGCCTCCTACTGCAATTAACTTTGCCAATCGTGCTTCTGTTTTTTGAGCCAGATCCAGTAAAACCTTTGTTTTATTCATCTGAGCCTGCAAATCGGCATCGTTTACCCGGGCTATCACCGTGCCTTGTGCAACCACAGTTCCTTCCGGCACCTGTAAATAAGTTAATCTACCCTGAACTTCTGGACGTAATTCAACATATTCAAATGCCACAACCGATCCATTTGCCTCAACTGTATTGCTGAGCTGTTCCGACTGAGCAATCATTACATCCACCAAAGCGGGCGCTCCCCCGGCAGGCTTTGCAGCGGCAGCCTCTTTCTCTTTTTTACCCTTGCAGGCTGCCAACAGCAATACAAGCGTAACCGGTATAACAATTTTTTTCAATTGTACTTGTTTTTAAAATCGGATAAAGATAGAAATAATTTATCAGTGTTACTATTGCGAAGGTACAATCGGTTGAACACATAAATAATTCGGTAAATCAACTAATTTTTCATCATACGTTTGTAACTTTAAAAGAGTCCTGCAGTTTGCAAAAACTGTCATTTTTATTCAATCTATACATTTTACTATGCTTGCCCTTTCTGTTACCTATCCTCAAAAACGAGCTTTTATTACAGGTGCTGCTTCCGGATTGGGAAAAGCATTCTGTATGGATCTGGCAAGAGATGGATGGACAATCGGAATGGCCGACAACAATGTGGTAGCCTTAGAAGTTGCTGCTGCTGATATAACTGCCGCGGGTGGAAACCCACTGCTTTTTCCCTTGGATGTCGCCGATAAAGACCAATACCAACAGGTAGCAACTGATTTTCTCAATCAAACCGGCGGTATCGACCTCCTCTTTAACAATGCAGGAGTGGGAGATGGAAGTGTTTTTGAAGAATATTCACTCGAAAACTACGAATGGATGGTAAGCATCAATCAAATGGGGGTACTATATGGTTGTTATTATTTTGTTCCTGCGATGAAAAAACAACGCTCGGGGCATATTATCAATACCGCCAGTGCCGCAGCTATTGGGTGTGCCCCAACCATGGCTGCATACAATATAACCAAAGCAGCCGTGCTGGCATTGAGCGAAACTTTGTATGGCGAATTGATGGATTATCAGGTGCATGTTTCCTGCATCATGCCTACTTATTTTAAAACAAACGTTATTCAACATGCCCGAGGCGGAGAACTGGTAAAAAAAGCAACCCAGCATTTTATTAACCGATCGGGTTTAGAAGCACCGGAAGTTGCTGCTGAAATCTTAGCAAGAGCTGGTAAAAAAGAGCTCTATATCATTCTTCCAAAATCGGCCCGTAAAATGTGGTGGATGAAAAGATTAGCCCCTACCCGCTTTAGAAAAATGGTAAAAGAACAGTTTATGGCTTCCATGCAAAAAGTAAAAAAATACCATTCCGATAAAAAATAAAAGTCCTTACTATAAGCAAACAAAAAACAAATGAATACTCTCGCTCAATTTGATTTAACCGGCAAAGTTGCGCTGATAACCGGTGCCAGTAAAGGAATCGGAGAAGCAATGGCTCGGCTGTTTGCCGCTCAGGGAGCCATAGTAGTAATTAATTCCCGTAAACAGGAAGAGCTGGATGCCGTAGCTGATAGTATTCGGGCTGCCGGAGGCACCTGCACACCTCTTGCAGCCAATGCTGGTGATATTTCTGCCTGTAAAGAACTCTTTGCACGGGTAGTAGCACTTCATGGTAAGATAGATATATTGGTAAATAATGCAGCTGCCAACCCCGTTTATGGCCCTGTAGTTGATACAGAGGAATGGGCTTTCGATAAAATCATGCAGGTAAACGTAAAAGCTCCATTCGAATTGAGTAAACTGGTGTATCCTATAATGAAATCGAATGGAGGGGGTAGCATCATCAATATAGGTTCTATTGCTGGCATTACTCCCGATTCCGGACTGGGAATTTATTCCGTTTCGAAAGCTGCCCTCAATATGCTTACAAAAGTTACCGCTAAGGAGTGGGGCAAAGATGGTATTCGGGTGAATGTAATTTGTCCGGGACTAATTAAAACCAAATTCTCTGAAGCACTATGGCAAAATGAAAAATGGCTCCAAAAATTTGCACAAATGCTTCCGCTGGGCAGGATGGGTACGGGTGATGAAATTGCAGCTCTTGGTTTATTTCTCGCTTCCAATGCTTCTGCCTACTGCACCGGAACAGTATTCATGGCAGACGGTGGAGCAACCATATAATTAACATTACAGCAATTATTACTGATGGAAGAAATATTTATCACACCCCGCCTGAAGGAACTGCTACCTGCTATCCGAAACTTCGTTGAAACGGAACTAGTACCTCTTGAAAAAGAGCATAGCTTAAGAAAAGGGAAAGAAACCGAAGCGCTGCTTCAGGAAAAAAGAAAACTGGTTAAGGAAAATGGCTGGTGGAACCTCCACCTGAGCAAAGAACAGGGTGGTATGGGATTAACCTTATGTGAGTTCGGACAAATCAGTGAAATATTATCACTCGCACCTTACTACGGACAATATACTTTTAATTGCCAGGCTCCCGATATTGGTAATACCGAGTTACTCAATCACTATGCATCCCCCGAAATAAAAGCCAAATTTCTTCAACCCCTGATTGAAGGAAAAATTCGCAGTTGCTTTTCAATGACGGAACCTTCAATGCCCGGGTCTAATCCTGTTCGATTATTAACCACCGCAGTTAGAGACGGAGATGAATATGTAATCAATGGTAACAAATGGTTCACAACGGGTGCTGATGGAGCAGCATTTGCAATTGTAATGACCGTTACCCATCCAGATGCGGCTCCGCACAAAAGAGCCAGCATGATTATTGTTCCAACAGATACCCCTGGATTTAACCTGGTTAGAAATATTCCGGTTTTTGGAGAAGCGGGAGAAGGCTGGGCCAGTCATGCAGAAATTACCTATACGAATTGCCGCGTACCCGTTAGTAACCTGATTGGAGAAGAAGGCATGGGCTTTAAGCTTGCGCAGGAAAGGCTGGGCCCCGGTCGCATCCATCACTGCATGCGTTGGGTTGGCATTGCAGAAAAAGCATTCAACCTAATGTGCCAAAGAGCAGTAAGCAGAGAAATGGAAGAAGGGGTTGCCTTAGGCACCAAACAATTTATACAGGGCTTTATTGCTGAAAGTCGGGTAGAAATTGATGCTTCGCGGATGCTGGTACTGAGAGCCGCCCATCGCATAGATTTAAATGGCGCTGCCAACTGCCGGGAAGAAATTTCAGGCATCAAATTTTATGTTGCCAATATGTTTTTAAAAGTATTGGATCGCGCCATTCAGGTGCATGGTGCTATGGGACTTACCAACGATACCCTGCTTGCAAATCTTTATCAACATGAACGTGGCGCACGTATATGGGATGGTGCCGATGAAGTACATAAACAAAGTATGGCTATTCAGATATTGAAGAGATTTGGATTGGATGTAAAAAAGAAAACCACGCATTCTTAATTAAAGCAATGAGTGTACCTAACTTACAAAATCATCTCCCGGCGTTACAGGAATGGCTCAATGAGCATCTTCCTCAAATAGGACAAATAACGGATGTACAAACCTTTTCCGGTGGATTTTCAAATATTACTTTTCGTATTAGCAATTCTCAACAATCGTATGTGCTGAGGATGCCCCCACCAGGTTCGCAAGTAAAAACTGCACACGACATGAGTCGCGAGTTCAGGGTACTCACCAGCTTACAACCTCATTACCCGCTCATTCCGCAAGCCCTTGCTTTTTGTAATGATACATCGGTGCTTGGAGCCCCCTTCTATGTGATGGAATATCTTGAGGGTATGATTCTTCGACCGCAAAGTTCGCAGCTACAAAAATTAACGCAGGAAGATATAGAAACCCTATCAACTGCTTTAATCAATAACCTGGCAAAACTGCATTCGATCGACATAAATAGTAGCGGGTTGGTGCAATTGGGTAAACCGGAGGGATATGTAGAAAGGCAGGTGAGCGGATGGATCAATCGATATTATCAATCAGAAACCGATACCATTGAAACCCTTAATCAGGTGGCTGAATGGCTGCAATATCAAAAGCCACGCGAACAATCCCCGGCCATGCTGCACAACGATTATAAATATGATAATGTAATTTTTAGCCGGCAAACTATGGGAGAAATTGTGGGTGTTTTGGATTGGGAAATGGCAACCGTAGGAGATCCGTTGATGGATTTAGGAGCCGCACTCGCCTATTGGTTTGAAGAAACCGACCCCGAACCCTTTCGGAATTACAATATATCCTGGTTGCCGGGAAACCTCACCCGAAAAGCTGCCGCCGAATTATATACAAATAACACAGGAAGAGATACTAGCAATCTGCTATTTTACTATGTTTTCGGACTATTTAAAAATGCAGTAATTGTTCAGCAAATTTATTACCGCTGGAAAAAAGGATTGCATACCGATGATCGATTTGGTTCCCTAATTCAACTTATTCATTTATTGGGCAAACATGCAGCAAACACATTGGAGAAAAATAGTTTGTGATAGGTTTCCGTTAGCCTTATTTTCTGCGTAAACCACCCCGCCAGTTATACCGCTCCGAGCGATATTGCTCGTAGCTTTTCTGCACCAGATACCCCAGCTCCAAATCGTTTAAACGAAGTACCGTCTCATAATCGGGCCGGTATCGAACCATAAATGAATCCAGGTCGGGCGAACTGAGTTTGGTAATTTTTCTAACAAAGGGCTTGGTAAACCGACTGCTCACATATTTATCCTGCTCCTGCATAATCAACCTTCTTTGTAAATGCAATAAACTGGTATTACGCTTCACACGAAACATGTTGATGATTTCATTGATGTCGAATCCAACGGTTAATCCACCCGGATTATAGTTGGGATTACTACTCAATCGCAAGGTTGGCTTTCGGAAATCAAAACCCTTGGCATTATCTCTTCTGTTTTGAATAGAATCGAACTTGTAATAGCTATTGCGCACTGTAACCTCGGGTAAATCAAAAGCGCGCAAATGCAACATCACATTAAACCGATCGGTATTACTGATGGTATCTACCGGATACTTCATGGTAGATTTACCAATTAACGAAAACCAGATAGAATCTTTTTCATTTACCGATATGGTATACCTACCCATAGAATCGGTAACCGTTCCTTTTCCGGATGAACTAATAACAGCCACAGCCTCTAATGGACGCCGCGCTGAAATATCAAAAACAGTTCCGCTGATAGTAATGGTTTGGGCATTCAGGGGGGAGATAAACAGCCAAGAGCCGCAAAAAATCAGACAACAAAAAATTACATTTTTCCTCAAGCGAGCGGTTTGGATGTAATATTAAAAAAACAACCGGTTTGGCACTCGGTTTATTTCATAAATTAACGCGGTTTTGGCAGTTATGTTCAAAAAATGGAACGTCAGAAAATCACAGATTAAAACCGGGTTGAAAGAATATGGGGTAACATTTTACGCCAGGTTGGCCAATCGTGGTTAATATCGCCGCCCCAAATCCCCAAATCGTGGGGTATGCCTTTTTGATGTAATAGGCCCGAAAACCGTCGGGAAGCTTCCGGGTCTTCATATGCTCCACTGCCTGTATATATATGTATATGGCCGCTGGCACGAATTTTATCTAAATACCAGGGGTCTTCGAGTTTGGGAAGGTAATGTTCCGGACTATTATAATATACCTGTTCATCGAAAAATCCCTTGGTATATTCCTCCAGATTATACACGCCACTCATACTGATAGTTCCCTGTAACAGATCAGGTCTTTTGAGAAATAAGTTCATCGAATGCAAAGCGCCAAAGGAAGCACCACTTATATAAATGGGTGTTTCGTTGCTGGTATGGGTTTTAATAAACGGAATCACTTCACGAAACACATACTCGTTAAATTGATTATGCCTAATCGCCTTATGTTCGGGTAACATGTTATCATTCATCCAGCTTTCCTTATTCATGCTATTGATGCTAAATACTTTCAATTTACCTGCATGTATCATAGGGGCAAGTGCCTCAATCAATTGAAACCGCTCGTACTCTAAAAAGTCGGCGGCAGCGGTGGGCACCAGTAAAAGTGCAAAGCCATAATGGCCATAGGTAACAATCGGCATCTCTAAGCCCAAACTGGGGCTATACCACGAATTAATTGCTCGATTCATAATGAAAAGGAGTTAACGGAGCATCCGGATTTACTCAATACAATTTTTGCGAATTTCTTTCCAGAGATCCTGGTAACACTGAGCAGCATAACTCGATTTAGCAAAAGTTGCCAGTGGAGCCTGTTGAATGCCCATCTTTTCTACGTCGCTCAAATAAGGAATATAATTTTTAAAGAACAGCTTGTCTTTATAAAATTCGGCCATCACTTCGTGGTGCAGATTTTTACGATGATCTACCATACTAAAGAAACACTTGATTTTAGCGGCTTCCAAATCATGCTCCTTGCAATAATCCACTACAGTTTCAAAAGAGCGAATAGAAAGTGTAGTTGGAATATTGGGCATCAGCACCCAATCGGCAGCAAAAAATACAGCTTCATGCAGCAATGAAATGCCGGGTGGGCAATCCAGAAAAACAATATCATATTGTTTTTGAAGCGGATTTAGTAAAGAGGCAATCCGTTTTCTGGATTGCTTCATGTCGTTTAATAACAAATCAGCATTCCTTGCCGAAAGGTCGGCTGGTATCACGTCTAAGTGTTCGTATGGAGTTGCCTGTATTGCTTGTTTGAGATCTAACTCACTGCTGAGAATTTTTTTCGTCTCGTTTTTAACATTGGCCTGTGCTCCTAAATAAAATGAGGATGACCCCTGTGGATCCATATCCCAAATAAGGGTCTTATACCCCTGCTGGGCACTCAGGTATGCAAGGTTAATGGTGGCGGCGGTTTTTCCAACACCGCCCTTCAGGTTATACAGTGCTATGGTTACCATCCTCTAATTTACAAAATTTTTAATAAATGCTCCTAAGCTTATGTGAGACCGCCTAAAAGTAAACAACCCAGCACTATCCAATGAGCTGCAATTTTTTGAGATTGCAAGAGAAAAATTGTAGCCAATACTATGCCGAGATCTGCAAAGGCAATGGGCACTCCCTTCCATAACTGATACCAAAATGTATCGGTAATTAGATAGCAGGTTGCACCTGCCATGATGCCAACCACGGCTGCATGGATTCCCTCAAGCGAACGATAAATTACTGCATACTTTTTGAGGTATTGCCAAACCGGAAAGAAAAATAAAACCAGCAGGGCACTGGGTAAAAAGATCGCAACACATCCAATTACACATCCCAATAACTGAAAAGATACTCCCTCATCCCGCAAAGCCATCCCCCCGGTAAATGCACCAAATGAAAAAACCGGACCCGGGATCGCCCGCACCATTCCCGACCCGGTTAAAAAATGATCGCGGCTCATGCGTAACACATCCCGCTTATTTTCCTGGATATGTTTCGTTTCTGGCCGGGTTACATATTGCTCATACATTAATGGCATCAGCACATCTCCTCCACCAAAAACCAGACTGCCAAAGCGATAGGAGTTCTCAAATAAATTGATAGGCTTCCGGTTAGGCCAATTATTGCGGGTAGCAGTTTCTGATAAATAGGCAGCCACCGCAAATACGAACAAAAATATCAGCAAATTACCCCAGCGCACCGGTTTGCGATTGCCGGCACTTTCCGGAATTCTTTTATCACTAAAATTGGTAACGATGCCCGATAAAATAATCAATCCCGGAAACACCCAAGGCGTTTTAAATGCCAGAAAAGTAGCCAATGTAGATAGCGCCATAATAATTCGGGTAATCGTATTATTTACAGAAACTCCCATAATCCGATAGGCCGAATATCCAATAAAACCAATGGCCATAGGCTGCATAAAGCGAAACCATTGAATGGTTTTACCACGGTCATCAAAATAATCGAGCAAAAAAGATAATCCACCCATCAACGCACTGGCAGGTGTAATCCAAATGAGTAAAGTGGCCACTGCCAGCAAAATGCCGCCTCGCTTATATCCAATCAGGGTTAGGGTTTGAGTGGAGGATGCACCGGGCAATAGCTGACAAAATCCGTTGTACTCCATCAACTCTTCCTCGGTAACATCGCGCCTTTTACGCACGAAAGTGTTGAACATCATCCCCAGATGCCCCTGAGGCCCGCCAAATGCAGTTAGGCTATGCCACAGTACCGCTTTCAAAAAAGGAATATGTCGTAAAAAATGCAATGCAGTCGTTTTGAGACCGGTAATTCAATAATCCAATAAAGATATTGGTTATTTTTTAAGTCCTATCTCACGCAGCCGCTCTTCCAGATATTCGCCGGCCGTAATATCGGGGTAAGCTTTTGGATGAGCATCATCAATGCAATTACTTAAGCAGGCTAAACTCATGTTGCTGCGGGGATGCAGGAAAAAAGGCATTGAAAAACGACTGGTATGCCAAAACTCACGGGGTGGATTTACCACGCGGTGGGTAGTACTCTTCAGCATATTATTGGTAAGCCGTTGCAGCATATCTCCCACATTTACCACAATTTGATTAGGTAGCGACGTAACACCCACCCAATCTCCCTGTTTATTCAAAATTTGCAAACCATCTGCAGAAGCTCCCACCAAAAGTGTAATCAGATTAATATCTTCATGCTGTTCTGCCCGTATCGCCGATTGGGGTTCCCGAGTGATGGGTGGATAATGGATACATCGCAGTATGGAGTTACCGTTATGGATATGATTTTCAAAATAATTTTCGGGTAAATCCAGATACAAAGCAATAGCAGCCAACAATGCCCCTCCACTTTTCTCAAAATGCCGATAGGCCTGATATAGGGTTTCATTCAGCTGCGGAATGGCATCCACCATCACATTGTTGGGATATTCTTCGCTAATGATATCTTCGTCGGTAACGGTTTGACCATACTGAAAAAACTCTTTCAAATCCGGTGCATCGCTTCCTTTGGCGTGTTCCTTCCCAAAACTGGTATACCCCCGCTGACCTGCCAATCCGGGAATTTCATATTGCCGCTTCTTTTCCTCGGGTAATCCAAAAAATGCCTGCACCAACCGATATTGGTCGGCAATCAACTGGTCGGGAATGCCATGGTTCATCACTGAAACAAATCCTACCTCCTGAAATGCCCTGCCAAGTTGCTGAACGAAATCGGCTTTCTGACTGGCATTGCCCTCGGTGAAACGGGATAAATCTACAATTGGAATTGCCATAAAAATATTTTTTTAAAAGGATGCAACTTTAACCCCTGAGTGAACGTCTAAACATTAACGCCATACCAATTGTTTTTATGCGCAGTTGATGGCATTTTATACTGTATATATGAATAAAATTTTGGTTCCGTTGTTATTGCTTTCCCTGGCAATTTTTACTGGCTGTTCTAACAAATACAAGCCCTATTTAAGTAATTACCGCTTTTCGGCACCCAATGGAGGTAGCCCCAATTATGCTCAACTGGATTTTTGGGCGGCACATCCCTATAAAAAAGACCCTTCCGATAGTGTTCCCCAACCCCTTATGGCAAGCTACCGACCCGATTCAACAGCCGATGTATTTTTCATCCACCCTACTACTTACACACAAAAAGATAAAAAATTTGGATGGAACGGAGTGGTTGACGATGCCGAACTCAACTCCAAAACCGACTATGGTACTATTTTATCACAGGCTGGCATTTTCAATGAAGTGGGGCGTGTATTTGCTCCGAGATACCGGCAGGCTCATATTTCTGCTTATTACCCCAAAAATGCATCCGACAGTGAAAATGCAATCATTGCATTGAATCTTGCTTATTCGGATGTAAAAGCTGCTTTTGAATACTATCTGCAAAATCTGAACAATGGCCGACCCATTATCATTGCCTCTCATAGTCAAGGCAGTACCCATGCGCAACGATTGCTGCAAGAATTTTTTGATAATCAACCGCTTTATAACAAACTGATTGTTGCTTATATACCCGGAATGTATGTGAACCCCAATAAATTTCAACAGATAAAGCCTTGTGAATTCCCCAACCAAACCGGATGTATGGTAGGATGGAGAACTTTTCGAGAAGGCTATACTCCCGCATTCATTTCTAAAGAGAAGGAGCCGGCGCTGATTGTGAATCCACTAACCTGGGATGTAAATCGCCCAATGGCCGGTAGGGAAGAGAACAAAGGTGCTATCTTATATAACTATAATAAAATAATTGAAAATTCAACGGCAGCGATTGTGCACGAAAATTTGCTTTGGACACCCCGCCCTGTTTTTCCGGGAAGCTTTCTCTTTCGGATTAAAAACTACCATGTGGGCGATTTTAATTTGTATTATATGAGTGTTCGAGAAAATGCACGGCTAAGGCTATCAGCATACTGGAAAAAATAGCTTGTAATTACTGCTACATACGGTGATCTTTTAAAGCCGCCATTTCCTTTTTCAAGGCTGCCAGCTCTTCCAGAATTAAATTCAACATGCCAAGCATATCAACAGGGGTATTTACTTTGTTTTGGCAATTTGATTCCGGATCAACCATCACTAATGCCAGATCGTTGAAGAAAGTGGGAAGGGCAATTTCCAACGCCTCCGAAATTTGTATTAGGCGGCTTAGCGTTAATTCAGTTTCACCTCTTTCAATTTTTGCATACGCACCGGCAGATAGTCCTAGCATATTACCCATATTTTCCTGGGTATAATCCATCCGCTCCCGCCATTTTCTAATGCGATGTCCGATTTGAATTTTCACCCCCTAAAATTCCTATATCTGAATTTTAAAATCTGTCCTGTGGGTATATAATCTTATCGTTTTGAGACAATCCTGCCTAGAAAGGCCCATCAGACCTATTTATCGGCATTGAATCAAGGAGGGAATTAGTTTCCGTACTCACTCAAAAATTTAATCCGCATAATTTTAAGCTGTTCCCAGGTAAAGTCGAACTCATTCAATTCTTCCTGTGCAATTTGCAAAGAAGAGGTTTCGCAACTTTTAAAATAATCAATCACGGCATCCTGTTCAAAATCATCGAGCCATTCGTCTATCGCATAGTTGAGGTTAAGGCGGGTACCACTTGCAGCGATGGTTTCCATTTCTTCCAGCAATTCCTGCAGGTTTAAACTTTTGTTACGGGCAATGGTTTCGAGGGGAATTTTTTTATCAACGTTTTGTATGATATAAATTTTATTATTCGATTTATTTGCCACACTCTTCATTACAAAATCGTCGGGCTTTTCAATCTGATTTTCTTCCACATATCCGGAAATTAATTCTACAAAAGGTTTCCCAAATTTGATAGCCTTTCCTTTACTAACGCCGGCACATTTTTCCAATTCTGCCAGTGTAGTAGGGAAAATGGTAGCCATATCCTGGAGTGAATTTTCTAGAAATATAACAAAAGGTGGCAGGTTCTTCTTACGAGCTTCTTTTTGGCGTAATCCCTTTAATAACTCAAATAAAGTTTCATCTGCGGCAGAAGACGAATGTGCTCCCTGTTCTCCTTCGTCATCATCTGCGTTAGCATCTTCAAATAAATTATTAAGTGCAATTGCAAACGCAACTGGCTTCTTTAAAAATGCCCTGCCCTTTGCAGTTATTTTTAGCAGTCCGTATTCCTCAATATCTTTTTGAATCAAATTATTCAGCAACATCTGCCGTAGCAGGCTATTCCAAAAATGGGCAGTTTGGTCGTTCCCTATGCCAAATACCGAAAGTGCATCGTGGCGATAGAGGTTAATTTGAGGAGTAGCTTCTCCCATCAACACTTTTACTACATAATCGGTAACAAATCGTTCATCGAGTGCATGAATTACTTTTAATGCCTGAACTACTTGTGCCTTGGTTTCTATTCTTTCTTTGGGATGCAGGCAATTATCGCAGTTGCCGCAATTTTCTTTGGGCCATTCTTCACCAAAGTAGTGCAGGAGTACTTTGCGGCGGCAAGCGGCAGTTTCTGCATAGGCAACGGTTTCATCTATCAACTGTGCACCCACTTCTCTTTCACTCAAGGGTTTGTCGCGCATTAGGTGCTCTAATTTGGCAACGTCTTTATGGGAATAGTAAAGTACACAAATTCCTTCCATGCCATCTCTACCTGCTCTTCCGGTTTCCTGATAATAATTTTCAATTGATTTAGGAATATTGAAGTGAATCACAAAGCGGATATCGGGCTTATCGATTCCCATACCAAAGGCAATGGTTGCAACAATTACCTGCACATGTTCATTTAAAAACTGATCTTGCCTGTCGGCACGCAATTTTTGATCAAGCCCGGCATGATAGGCCACTGCTTTAATATTATTTGCCACTAGTAATTCTGCGAGCTCCTCGGTTGTTTTGCGATTGAGGGTATAAATGATTCCGCTTTTACCTTTATGGGAGCTGATGAATTTAACAATACTTCGAACGGTTTGATCTTTATTGATTTTCGGCTGGATCTCGTAAAAAAGATTACTGCGATTGAAAGAGGAAATCAGTACACAGGGATTACGCAAACCCAGGTTTTTTACGATATCACTCTGCACTTTGGGTGTAGCAGTTGCGGTAAGGGCAATAACCGGAATATCCGGATTGATAATATCCATCATCTCCCGCAGGCGCCGGTATTCGGGACGAAAATCGTGACCCCATTCTGAGATACAGTGGGCTTCATCCACTGCAAAAAAGGAAAGGGGCAGGTCGCGAAAAAAATCGAGATTTTCCTGTTTGGTAAGCGTTTCCGGAGCAACATACAATAGCTTGGTTTTCCCGCTCAGCAAATCATCTTTCACCAACTTTATTTGCCCTTTATTTAGAGAGGAGTTGAGAAAATGGGCCACTTCATCTTTTTCACTATAGCCCCGCACCAGGTCTACCTGATTTTTCATCAAAGCAATCAGGGGGGAAACCACGATGGCGCAACCGGGTTGCATGAGGGCAGGTAACTGGTAGCATAAACTTTTTCCTCCGCCGGTAGGCATAATAACAAAAGTGTCACGGCCACTGAGGAGTGACTCAATTGCCTGCTGTTGGGTGCCCTTAAAATCCCTGAATCCGAAAAATTGCTCCAATGCACCGAATATGTCCGAATTTTCGGAAGAGGATTGCTTTTTTGCACCGGATTTTTTTGTAGATGCCCCTCCGGTGGTGGTGGCAGCCTTCTTTTTTATACTTGTAGCCATCGATACTAACCCATTAACCTCTTGAGAGGCAAGTAATTCATTTAGAAAATATAGTATTTTTTTTTGAATCTGTCCGTTTTATTTTACATACGGTAAGATCCGCCTTTGGGGCAGGGTAATCTGCGTAATTATACACCGTAATTACCCCCTTTTTTTAAAAGGGTAGCGAAGTTAGCAAAGAATTACCGCATTAGCTGTTAAAGTTTACCTTTGCAGCCATGAATGTATCCCTAATCAACCTTGCCCGGGAAACCATGCAAATTGCATCAGATGCCATTGCACAAATGGCTGACCGCCTGAATGAATCATTTGAGCAGGCCATCAGTGAAATGCATAGCTGCAAAGGTCGCCTGGTAATCAGTGGTATAGGCAAGAGTGCGATTATTGCACAAAAAATGGTTGCTACGCTCAATTCAACTGGCACACCGGCTTTATTTATGCATGCTGCCGATGCTATTCATGGAGACTTGGGAATGGTGCAATCAGATGATATTGTAGTTATTATTAGTAAAAGCGGGGAGAGTCCGGAAATAAAAACATTGGTGCCGCTGATTAAAAAACAGGCTTCCTGTTTAATGAGTATATGCGGACAAGCCAATAGTTTTTTAGCCAAGGAGAGTGATTATGTTTTCAATACCCACATAGAGAAGGAAGCCTGTATCAATAATCTGGCACCTACTACCAGCACCACTGCGCAGATGGTAATGGGTGATGCGATAGCTGTTTGTTTGATGGAATTGCGTGGATTTACTGAAAACGATTTTGCCCGGTTTCATCCTGGTGGAAATTTGGGTAAACGTTTATCGCTGGAAGTAGGAGTGTTGGCAGCTTTGCATGAACAACCCATGGCATTGCCAACTGCAACCTTAAAAGAAGTGATTGTAGAAATAACGGAAAAAAGACTGGGAGTAACAGCAGTAGTGGATGCACAGCGGCAGGTAATCGGAATCATTACCGATGGCGATTTACGCCGCATGTTAGAGAAAAATGATGACATCAGAAATATTCATGCCTCAGATATCATGTCGCCACACCCCAAAACCATCGCAGCCAATGCGCTGGCAGCAACTGCCCTGGAAATCATGCGCAGCCACGATATTAGTCAACTAATTGTTACCCAGGAAGGTGAATACCAGGGTATTGTGCACTTGCACGACCTGATTCGGGAGGGTATTATATGAGTTATTTCGGGTATAAGGTAAACATCCGCCCGAAAGCCTGTAATATTGCAAAAAATTACGGCTAAATCTACCAACTACATGAAATCATCAAACTATTATGTAGCCATAATGGCCGGCGGAATAGGAAGTCGTTTTTGGCCAAAAAGCCGTACGGCCTATCCTAAGCAGTTTTTAGATATTTTGAATACCGGGAAAACATTGTTACAATGGACCTATCAGCGCTATGCATCATTTATTCCGGAAGAGAATATTTTTGTAGTAACATCTGAAGAATATGCGGGAATCGTGGCAGATCAGTTGCCCGAAATGAAGGCAACCAATATTTTAGCCGAGCCCAGTAGGAAAAATACTGCTCCCTGTATTGCTTATATTTCTTTCAAACTACAGCAAACAAATCCCGAAGCCTGTTTAATTGTAGCCCCCAGCGATCATTTGATTTTAGATGAGACCCAATTTAAACAAACCACATTACAGGCGTTGGAATTTGTAGCTTCTGTAACGGCGCTGGTAACTTTGGGAATTACACCCACCCATCCCAATACCGGTTATGGCTATATCCAACACGAGCCCTTACCGGTGGCAGAAGGTATATTTAAAGTAAAAACTTTTACCGAGAAGCCCAATCTCGAATTAGCACGCACATTTATTGCCAGTGGTGACTTTTTATGGAATGCAGGGATATTTGTTTGGAAGGTTGATACGGTATTAAAAGCATTTGACAAATATCAACCCGAAATGTTCGAGTTATTTGATTCGGAAAAACAACATTTCAATACGACTGGAGAGACAACTGCAATCAATCGCATCTATCCGCTATGCACGAATATTTCAATTGATAATGCCATTTTGGAGAAGGCAGAAAATGTGTATGTCATTCCATCTTCCTTTGGCTGGAGTGATTTGGGAACCTGGAATAGTGCGTATGATAATCTGGAAAAAGATTATTTAGGCAATGCGGTAGCGGGTGATAGTGTAATGATTATTGATGCCACCAAATGTATGGTATCGGTCCCTGATAAAAAATTACTGGTATTACAAGGAGTGGATGACTGCATAATAGTAGATACTCCCGATGTGCTGATGATTTGCAAAAAAGAAAAGGAGCAGTCAATTAAGGAATACGTAGCGGAAGTGAAAAGGAATATTGGGGATCAGTTTGTGTAGGTCTTCCTCGCATAGTCTCCAATACGCCCAAGCGGAGAGGGACTATGCGCTTCGGAGTTGAAATCACCATCGTGTCTATTCACTTCCCCGCATAGTCTCCAATACGCCCAAGCGGAGAGGGACTATGCGCTTCGGAGTTGATATCACCATCGTGTCCAGTCCTGAAATGGGTATTGGTCCTCCGATACGCATAGTCTCCTTCCGCCTAGGCGGATCGGAAGACTATGCGAGAAAGGGAAAAGAATCTTTATACGTGGAAGCCGAATACGTTGTTTTCGAAATAGCCAAGGAGCCGAGTGCTGCAAGGCTCATTAATTGCATAACTTTTCTTCTTGATAATTGGTCTTGATTCATAATTTTTTTATTTATAGCTTTAAAATTTTTATCAGCATATAAATTGCCGCTTTCCATGAATATGAAAATTAATATAATTATGTCAAATAAAAAGTAGCTGTTGAATCTGATTAGTAATTATTTCTTCCTCACATAGTCTTCCGATCCGCACAGGCTGAAGGAGACTATTTGCATCGGAGTTAAAATCGCCATGGGTTATAAAATTTTCTTTGTCGCTTTGACATTCTATGTGCATGACTTTCAGCAATCCTGATTCGCAAAGTCCGCTGTCGATTCACATTTGCGGGTAATACTCTGTTTTTATTTTTTGATGTACACGCTGCGTAGAAGTAAAGAGATAATTGAATCTTCTGCTCCACTAATTTTATAGTTGGCGCTTAGTTTGATTATATGTATTTTCAATAATTCAAAAGCAATTCCCAGTTAACAGAATTGTTTTGAAATGTTTATCACTGGTAATTGTTGAATATAAATTATACAGTATGCCCGATACCCAAACGGTGATTACCGGAATAGGAAGTTATATACCCAATCAGATCATTCCGAATGGGCATTTTCTGCATCAACCTTTTTTTGATGAGCATCACCAGCTCATTGCTACTCCTCCCGAAAAAATTATTCAACAGTTTCAGCAAATCACCGGCATTCAGGAAAGGAGATACGCTGAAAACCATTTAACGGCTTCTCAATTGGGAACTATTGCTGCCCAAAGAGCCTTGGCGGCATCCGATACCGACCCCGAAACTATTGACCAGCTAATTGTAGCCCATAACTTTGGCGATGTGCCTCTTGGCTCGCATCAATGTGACATGGTTCCCGCATTGGCTTCACGTATCAAACACGCACTGGGTATTCGCAATCCATCATGTGTGGCTTATGATATTATTTTTGGTTGCCCGGGCTGGATACAAGGTGTATTACAAGCCGACGCATTTATCAAAGCTGGAATTGCTAAAAAATGTTTGGTAATTGGAACTGAAACCCTGAGTAGGGTTATAGATAAGTACGATCGTGATAGTATGATTTTCAGTGATGGCGCAGGAGCTGCTGTTATTGAAGTCCGACCCTATCAAATTAATGGAAGTGGAATATTATCCTCCAGCTGCAGAAGTGATTGTGGAGAAGAAGCATTTTATTTAACTTATGGTTGCTCAAACCACCCAACAGAAAATGCCGATACCCATTTTATTAAAATGAAAGGAAGGAAAGTTTATGAATATGCAATGAAAATTGTTCCGGAAGCAATGCAAGATTGTATTCAAAAAGCCGGCATTGCCTTATCGGATGTAAAGAAATTTTTTCTTCATCAGGCAAATGAAAAAATGGATGAGGGCTTTATTAAAGCACTCTATAAATTATACGGCGAAAGCACCATTCCCGCGCATATTATGCCCATGAGCATCCACCAACTAGGCAACAGCTCAGTTGCTACCATCCCTACCCTCTACGACCTGGTAATCAATGGAACCATGCCTGAACACCAAATATACCCAGGCGATATTGTAGTATTTGCCTCCGTTGGAGCAGGGATGAATATTAATGCCTTCTGTTACAGAGTCTGAGGGGAGGAGCGTGGGAAGTGAGAATGGGGAGTCTCTCACAAACTCTCTCATACTCCAAAAGAGCACAAGCTCCTCCACACTCACTCCACTCTCTAATTGCAAAAAAAATACTGCTAACCTGCCGCATAGTCCCTCACTGGCGCTCGGAGACTATTCGGAGAAGGAAATACCGGATCTGGCTGATTAAAGCTAAAATTTAAATTCCAATCCTGCTTTCAGTGAGAGTGGTTTGAACTGTATAGAAAGAGTAGCTGGTCGGTTTTTAAGCGTATAATTATATTCTCCTTCTGCAAAAAACTGCAATTGCTTACTTGCTGGCACATAAAGTGTTAACCCCGATACCGCATTTGTAAACCGCTGCTGAAGATTTTTCGACTTATCATCGATTTGAATACCTGAGTACCCAATAAAAGGTGCTGCTACAAGGCTTCGATTAGACTTCCCATTTAGCGACCAAAGATAGCTGAGTCTATAGCTTGAACAGCTTATTTTTAGCCCTCCCCATCCATAATTGAATTCCCGATTCAATTGAAGAAATAACGTCTTATAAATACGAAAAGAAGCACCGGCTCCAATTCCATATGCAGCAACTAAGTTATACCCCAGCTTATTTAATGAATAAGGAAACTGCACACCATAGAGGCGGAAGCGAATATTTTCAGGATTAAAGTACCTAGCCATTGCTACTGAAAACCCAAACTTGATGGGGTGTAGCGTTGTGTCAATTTTAGGCATTTCAACTATAGATAATCTACTTTCATTTTCGGCTTTTTCAAATAATTTTTCATTGCGTCTCCATAAACTATCATCTACAAAGCGCTGTACTTTATCATCTAAATCGAAACTGCCATTTGCTGCATAGGTTGAAATTTTTTTTGTACCAGAAGTATCGTACGAATTTGCCGCAAATCCTACATATTCCTTAGCCCTAAATTTCATGTTATAGATTGTTTCCTGATAGCTATCATTAATAATCCATTTATCTCCGTATTGTCGATAGTTTACTTCAACATTTTCAAAATCTTTGGTTGCAAACATCAGCGACTGTACTTTATACCGCTTCACATTGAATTTTACGAAAGCAAGAGAGGCACTGTCAATGTATACGGTTCCTTCAATTTTATTGTTTCTCTTCTTCTCAAATTCAATAATATAAGTAACCCGGTTATTGATAAATGCTTTGGTGTAATGAAAATAAATATAATCATTCAATAAACGCTTGTTTAAAAATAATCCTTTGTGATAAACAATATCTGCTATCGAAGAAAAATTACCAACAAAACTTGCCGGAGCTATTGCGGAATATTTTGATTGGGGATTTTTAATTGTTCTGGTTTTATTTTGCAATACTTCCACTCTTTGATCAATACCGTTATTATACGACTGTGCATAAATCTGCGCAAGTGCATCACTTTTATAAAAATAATCTGTATCGTTCACGCTTACATTCACCCGAAGCAAACCATTAATAATAACTGAATTAACAGGATAATTTTCAGGTATTTTATCAATTGCACGCTCAATAATTGATTTTGTTTTGGAAGAAACAATCACTTCCTTCAGTTCTTTTTGTATCGGTGCCAGCCGAATTTCAATTGGTTCTTTTGTAGATAATACCGACACAAACATAGGTCGGTAGCCAACATAACTGATCGATAATTTAGGCGTTTTTCCAGCGGTGTAAAGCTCGCTGCGTAAATGAAAAAAACCCTGGCTATTGGTAATAGTACCTTTGTAGTTAGAAAGAGTAACCGCAACCCCCGATAGGGGCTTGTTGGTGAGACTATCCAAAACAACTCCCTGTATTGAAATTGATTGCCCAAATATCAGCACCGGCATTAGTATTGCAAGTACTGCGAAAATTGGTCTTTTAGTCATAAAATTCTGTAAAAGGCTATTCTAGTTAAAACTTAACCAAAATTCTCCGGTACTTAGACAAAAAATGTGCCAAAAAATAAACAGTGTTAGCATAAAAGCCTGGGCGAACTACATGGAGAAAATCTAAAAATCACACTCACGAAATTTGATATACTGCTAATCTGCAGTGCAGTGCACTCTGCGAGAACTAAACTGGGACCAAAAAGACAGTGTGGGTTTGAGTGTGGGGATATTTTAATACGCTGAGAAAGTATTCTTTATAATGTGATTAGATTCCAAAATTATATACTGCTAACCTACCGCGCAGTCCCTCTCTAGCGTTCTTAGACTACACAGGGACCACCTATAAATCACACTCGCTCCCAATCTCACACTGACTCTAGTATCCTCTCACATTCTTCCCTTCCATAAAATTAAGGAATGCCTTATTCACTACCCGATTGCCACCCGGAGTAGGATAGTTGCCGGTAAAGTACCAGTCGCCGGTATTGGTGGGGCAGCTCTCGTGTAAATCTTCGATGGTTTGATAAATTACCTGTATAGGTATGGTAGTGCCTGTAGGAGTAATTAACTCCGCTATTTTATTCGATATCTCTTCTGTTGTAAAAGGCTTATATAATTGCCGCACCACATTTTCGGTATGTAATTGATTGTTGCGTTGTAATTCATGTATCCTATCTGCAATCTCATGCAATACAGGTTCCTGATTGCGATCTTTCAATAAGGCAACTGCAGCCCGGAAAGCAATAAAGTCGCCCAGTTTACTCATGTCTATTCCATAGCAATCGGGATAGCGAATCTGGGGTGCTGATGAAACAACAATAATCTTTTTTGGCTGCAAGCGCAACAACATCCGTACAATACTTTCACGCAAAGTGGTACCCCTAACAATACTATCATCAATCACCACCAGGGTATCTTCATTTTTACGAACCGTTCCATAAGTTACATCATACACATGCTGCACCATTTCATTGCGGTTACTGTCTTCCGTAATAAAAGTGCGCAACTTCACATCTTTGATGGCAATCTTCTCCTGGCGAATTTTTCGGTTCACCATCTCTTCCAGTCGCTCGGGCGTTACATCATTTCCCCAGTTGAGAATCCGCTCTACCTTTATTTTATTCAGGTACTCTTCCATCCCCTTTACCAAACCAAAAAATGCCACTTCAGCTGTGTTGGGTATATAACTGAAAATGGTATTCTTTAAATCGTAATCAATACTTTCCAATACTGTTTTACTTAAGCGATGGCCCAATGCAATGCGCTCTCGATAAATTTTCTCATCACTTCCGCGTGAGAAATAAATTCGCTCGAAACTGCAGGCCCTTCTTTCTTTGGGCTCTAAAATTTGCTCACATTTATAATTGCCGGCATCATCTACCACCAATGCCATACCAGGCATTAGCTCCAATACTTCATTTTCTCCCACATTAAAGGTAGTACGAATCGCTGCCCGTTCACTGGCAGCTACAATTACTTCATCATTAATATAATAATACGCAGGCCGAATTCCGTGAGCATCTCGCATTATAAAAGAATATCCATTACCCAATAAACCTCCTATTGTATATCCACCATCAAATAATGGCGCTGCTTTTCGCAACACTTTTGCTATATCCGCAGCATTTGGATGGAGTGCTTCATCCTGCACCAAAAAATGATGTAATACTTCCAGCATTGCTGCCAAATCACTTTGCTTCTGAAAGTCTCCCGGGTTGATATTAATTAAATCAAATAATTCATCGGTGTTCACCAAATTAAAATTTCCTGCCAATGCAAGATTTTTACCAGGTACCAGATCTCTCTTTATAAAGGGATGACAATACTCTACATTATTTTTCCCCTGTGTACCATATCGTAAATGACCTAGTAACAACTCGCCCATAAAAGGGAGGTGCCCTTTCATTAATCCGGGATGTTGCTTAATATCGGGCTGGTATTTTTCCAGCTCTGCGATTTCTTGTCCAATCTTGAAAAATAAATCTGCAATCGGCTGCTGGGCATTGCTGCGCATTCTGTGTAAAAATGGATTGCCGGGTTGAGTATCCAGCTTTACTACAGCTAAACCGGCGCCATCTTGTCCGCGGTTATGCTGTTTCTCCATTAACAAATACAGCTTACTTAAGCCATACGTTACCGAACCGTGCTTTTGCAGGTAATATGAAAAGGGTTTTCTCAGTCGAATGTAGGCAAGTCCACATTCGTGTTTGATATCATCGCTCATGAGTGTAGTTCCAGAATAGAACGAAGCGAAGTTACCAACTTCCTTTCGTTATTTGATATTAAATCTCTCGATTAACCTTGTAATCGCTCTGCGAGCCATAGCCACTCCTTCAAAAAAGTTTCTACTGCTTTCGCATATCCCGGGTCTAATAAAGTGCCATCTGGCGCAAATTTCTTTTCAACTGCAGGTACGATGAGCATGTTGGGGCAAGCAACTCCGAAGAGAGCAGAAATGAGTAATAGCATTTGCTGACTGGCCCTCATGCCTCCCATGGCTCCGGGGGAAGCCGTTACTACGCCAAAAGCCTTATGAGATTGCTTGGGAAAATGATCGAGCAGGTTTTTGAGTGCTGAGGTATATGTTCCATTATATTCGGGGGTTACCAGAATAAATGCCTGCGCTGCAAACATTCGGCTCACCAATGGCTTCAGGTGCTCGGGGGCAGAGGCCTCGTTGGTAATTACTTCCTGTAAAAGGGGAAAATGCCAGTCTCGTACATCAATGATATTTACGCTATGGGAAGTTTCCTTACTAATTTGTTGCTGAAGATGAAGTGCTACTCGATATGAGACGCTTTCTTTACGGGGACTACCCGATATTATTTCAATTTGCATAATTTACTTAGTTACTCAAATAACAACACTAAGCGGCTGATGTTCAAATGAACAGATAATTTTCCAAATTAAATTTTACATAGTTGAATATTGAGATGCAAATTCACTTCATCAGCAATTAACACGCTACCTGAAGCAGTAAGCTGATTCCAAAATAAACCAAATTCATTTCGGCTGATTGTTCCTTCTAATTCAAATCCATGTTTAACATCCCCCTTCATATCTACACTTTTTCCTCTATAAAATACTTTCAACTGAACAGGTTCTTGAATATCGCGAATGGTAAGGGTACCATTTAACAAATAATGAGCGGGAGTAATTTGAATAAAAGTAGAAGATTGGAAAATTATCTTAGGAAATCTTGCTACATCAAAAAAATCTTCCCCTTTCAAATGGGCATCACGGTCTATTTGTTGGGTTTGTAAACTATTGGATGCAATTTCTACTCGAATATTTGCATCTGTAAAATCCGGTCTGCCCGCTACTACCTTCCCTTCAAATTGAGTAAAAATACCCCTGATAGAGGTAATCATCAAGTGTTTGACGGAAAAACCTATATGGCTATGTGCAACATCAATTTGATAGTTAGTTGCTTTAGATATTTTCGTTTTCATATTTCATGTAGTTCACCCATTTTACCTGAATGGAAGTCTTCAAATGCATCTATCAATTGCTCGCGGGTATTCATAACAAATGGACCGCGGGCTACAACTGGTTCAAGCAGCGGCTCGGCTGCCAATACTAAAAATCGAGTGTCTTCCAGCGCGTTTACCTGCACAGTATCTCCATCCGGATGGAACCATACAGCCTGATAGGTACCAGCTGTTTCCTCTACCTCGCTTATAATTTTCAACTTACCCTGTAAAATATATATCAGCGCATTTTGTGTAGCTGGTAAAGTAAATTGGAAACTGGCACCGGCAGTAAATTGAGCCATATAGGATTGTACAGGGAAAATGTGTTCAATGGCTCCTTTAATTCCCCCCTGTTCACCCGAAACAATCCGAATGGTAGAATTCCCATCTGGCAATACCAACAGAGGCATATCTTCCGCTGCTACCGGCAAATACGCTGGGTTATCCATTTTATGCTTTGCCGGTGTGTTAATCCATAATTGAATTAATTCTTGAACACCTCCATGCTGAGCGATATCTTGCGGAGGACGTTCACTATGCACCAAACCACTTCCTGCATTCATCCACTGAACACCTCCGGCATAAATTATTGAGTTATTCCCCGTACTATCGCGATGATGCACTCCCCCCTCGAACAAGTAAGTTACGGGAGAAAATCCTCTATGTGGATGAGGTCCTACCCCCTGTTCCAATACGGGCAATTTTGCATCAACCTGTAATCGGGCATGATGCAAAAGTAAAAACGGATCAATCTGATCTACGCCGGGTGCCGGCAATGGTTGGCGAATGGGAAATCCACCCATGTCAAATGATTGAGCCAATAACATTTTTTTAATGCTGCGTAATTTGTACATAATAAGATTAAACAGGTACTTCTATCAATAAAATCTGTGCCTCGGTTTTGGTATAAATAGCAAACAGGTCGGTGTCAACCCACCCAGCTCCATCCCGCAAACCCATTAGTTGCTCATTAATTATTGCAGAACCATCAATTATAAAAACATATACACCCGATCCTTTTCGATGAATGTGATAGGTAAATTGGCGGTTAGGATCGGCTGTTAACAATGTCATCCAGCATTGCTGCTGAATGCGAACCGCCTTTGGATTATCGGGAGCAACTATGGTTACTAAATGATTGCGAATAGCAGTATCGATGGTTTTTTGTTCGTAATTAGGAGAGATATTTTGTTTTTCTGGTAAAACCCAAATTTGTAAAAATGCAACCGGTTGTTCATTACTAGCGTTCATCTCACTATGAGTAATACCTGTGCCGGCACTCATGATTTGTACATCATGTTTACGAATAATCGCATCACGCCCTGTGCTGTCGCGGTGTTGTAAATCTCCCGACAATGGAATGGTAACTATTTCCATATTCGCATGGGGATGAGCACCGAATCCCGCACCTGCTTTCACCCAATCATCATTCAGTACCCGAAGAGCTCCAAATTGCATCCTACTGGGATTTACATAATTGCCAAAACTAAAGCTATGATAACTTTTGAGCCAATTCCATTCGGTGTAGCCCCTGGAATTTGCGGGATGATATATAATATTTGACTCAGTATATTTCATGTACCTACATCTATTTGTAAAGAAAAATTAATTGTTTGGGTTGATTTTATCCAGCAATCTATTTAATATGGTTGCTTCTTTTTCGTTTATTGTGAGCGACTGAATGGTACTCGGCTGAATAGAACGTGTACTTACTTCCAGCAATTTGATGCCGGCCGAGGTTAAATGAATCAATGTTTCTCGATTATCATTGGGAGAGGAAAATCGTTTTACCAGTTTTTTATCTTCCAGCTTATCAATTATCCGGGGAACGTTGGAACTTCTTTCAATTAAACGGCTACCAATATCTTTCACACGCATGGCATTATGAAAGCTGCCTTTTAATATGCGCAACACATTGTATTGCTCATGGGAAATACCATAATGCTTTAATTTTCTATTGACATATGATTTAACTGCCCAGGCACGATATAAGATATTTAGAACCAATTTATGCTGCTCACTTTCAAACTTCCTGGTTTTGATAGCCAGTTCTAATTTCATAAATCTAAAATATGTAAATGCTATAATATCACAAAAAATCCCTTGGAGGAAACCAATTTGCTGATATTAATTTCGGGCTTTTGCTGCATTGGCAGCTGCTGCTCGCCACTCATCTAACCCGGTACAACCGTTGAATTCTCTGTCTATAAGTACATAATAGGTGGGAATGTGCTCTTTAAACCATTTCTCCAGTGCTGCATTTTTCTTTTCCTCCAAAGCCCGCTGAGCAACCCTATTATAATCGTCTTTTAAGTTTTCTCTGTGAGGCTGAGTTCTGTTTTTAAGGTAGATAATGCGTACCACTTTTCTTCCTCGCTCATCTGTATAAACCTGCGGCTGAGAATAATCGCCAGGCTTCATTACACTAATAGGTTTTATTAAATCTTTATCCAGCTGATCGATATTTACAAAAGTAGAGCCATCCCGATTGGATGCCGCAGAACCAGCATTGAATTTACTATTCTCATCATCGCTATACTTACTTACCGCTTCACCAAAGGTGATTTGTTTAGATACTAATTTCTGGCGTATAGAATCTAATTTGGCTTTTGCCTCATTCACTTCATCCTCGGTAACCGGTGGAATTCGTAAAATATGCCGAACAACTGCCTCATCTCCAGAACGACTAATCATTTGAATGATATGCAATCCGAATTTAGATTTTACAACCGGAGAAACCTGGCCTTCCTTCAAACGGAAAGAAGCAGACATGAAAGCAGGATCCCAGTTTTTATCGTTACGATTTAGCGTGTACTGTCCTCCATTTTCTTTCACAGCAGGGTCTTCACTAAAAAACTTTGCAAGTTGCTCAATTTTTTTACTTCCTAGTTCTATCTGACGCTTATAATCATACATCTGTCGTGAAACATATTCTTCCACATCTTTATTCGCTTTGGGGTACACAACAATCTGACTCACCTCAATTTCACTTTCGTAGAAGGGTAAACTATCGGCAGGAATTTTTGAATAGTAGGCTTTTACTTCTGTTGGGGTAATTTTTACACCATCTACAATTTTACTTTGCATCTGGTCGGCCAGTTTTTTTTCACGGAAAGCCTCTTTAAAATCTTCTTTAATTTGATAAACCGTTTTGCCGGCTATCTCTTCCAAAACCTCTTTAGAGCCATACGATTGAATAAACATTCGCACTTGATTGTCCAGCGCAGCTTCAATTTCTTCTTCGCTAACGTTTAAAGAATCTTTTTGCGCCTGTAAAACCAATGCTTTTCTAATAAGCTGACTTTCCAGTACCTGACACTCGGAAGGAAGCTGAATATCCTGCCCCTGCGATTGGCGTTTCAGATCGGCTAATGAATTGGTTATATCCGATTTCAGAATGATTTTATCGCCAACTTGTCCAACAATTTTATCGGCCACCACCTTCATGGTTTGGGCCTGAGCAGAAAAAAATAATCCTGCTAACAGCGTACAAACGGTGAATATTAATTTCATACGGAGATTCATATCTTCAAAATTAACCAATTCAACTACTGCAGGTTTGCCAATATCCGCTTTTAACAAAACATAAACCGGTTCGCTTCCAATGTAATTAGAGTGTTCTCTTCACTTCCTCTTCCTCAAATGCCTCAACTATATCGCCCACTCTGATATCATTGTAGTTTTTAATGGTTAATCCACATTCCATATTTGTTGACACTTCTTTTGCGTCATCCTTAAATCGCTTCAGGCTACCCAACTCAGCACTTTGTCCTTCACCCTTGGGATATTCCACAATACCATCACGAATGATGCGCACTTTGCTGTTACGGGCAATTTTACCTTCCAGCACATAACATCCGGCAACAGTGGCTTTATCGAATTTATACACTTCCCGAACCTCCACATTGGCAGTAATTTTCTCCTGGAATTTGGGTTCCAGCATTCCCTCCATGGCGCTCTTAATTTCTTCGATAGCGGTATAGATAATTGAGTAAAGTTTAATCTCTACTCCCTCCGTTTGCGATAACTTATTTGCCTGCATAGAAGGACGCACATTAAAACCGATAATAATGGCATCGGAGGCGGTTGCCAGCAACACATCGCTCTCAGAAATTTGTCCTACGCCTTTATGTACTACTCTTACAGCAATTTCTTCTGAAGAAAGTTTTTGTAATGAATCACTAAGGGCTTCAACAGAACCATCCACATCACCCTTGATGATGATGTTTAGTTCCTTAAAGTTACCCAGTGCCAATCGGCGACCGATTTCATCAAGGGTAATATGTTTTCTGGCGCGGAGTCCTTGTTCTCTTAACAACTGTGCCCGTCGGGTTGCCATTTCTTTGGCATCGGCCTCATCTTCATACACTTTAAACTTCTCACCCGCCTGAGGAGCTCCATTTAAACCTAAAATCACCACTGGTGTAGAGGGAGGTGCTTCCTGAATGCGCTGATTCCGTTCATTGAACATGGCTTTTACTCTACCATAGTACTGCCCAGAAACAATCAAGTCGCCTTGCTTCAAAGTTCCGTTCTGAACCAAAATAGTTGCAACATAACCGCGACCTTTATCCAATGAGGCCTCAATAATTGTACCCAACGCATCTCGATTCGGATTGGCCTTTAAATCAAGTAACTCTGCTTCCAGCAATACTTTTTCCAAAAGCTTATCAACATTCAAGCCACTTTTGGCTGATAGTTCCTGATTTTGGTATTTTCCACCCCAGGCTTCTACCAGGATATTCATTTGAGAGAGCTGCTCATATATTTTTTGCGGATTAGCTCCGTCTTTATCAATCTTGTTGATAGCAAAAATCATCGGAACATTAGCTGCCTGTGCGTGACTGATGGCTTCCTTGGTTTGAGGCATTACTGCATCATCAGCTGCAACCACAATAATAGCAACATCAGTAACCTTTGCACCTCTCGCACGCATGGCAGTAAAGGCCTCGTGACCGGGCGTATCGAGGAAAGTAATGGCTTTATCGTTGGGTAAACTCACTTCATATGCACCGATATGTTGTGTGATACCTCCTGCCTCCCCGGCAACCACATTTGCGCTGCGGATATAATCAAGCAAAGAGGTTTTACCATGGTCTACGTGACCCATGATGGTAACAATAGGCGGACGAGGTACCTGAGATTCTTCATTGTCGTCTTCATCATCCTCCTCCATTTCATCCACTTCCTCTAATCCGATGAATTCAACTTCAAAACCAAATTCACTAGCCACGAGTTCAATTACCTCTGCATCCAGGCGCTGATTGATGGAAACCATCACACCCAAATTCATACATTTGGCAATTACATCTGCAAAGCTAACATCCATCAAATTTGCCAACTCACTAACGGTAACAAATTCAGTTACCTGCAATTTATTATCGGTTACTTCTCCTTCAACCGCTTCAGCAGCTTCATCTCTTTTTGCCCTGCGATATTTGGCTTTAAGGCTCTTTCCTCTTCCACCGGTACCTGTGAGTTTAGCCTGTGTTTCACGTATTTTTTCCTGAATGGCTTTCTGATCTATTTCCTTCTCCTCACGTGGACTTTGACGTGGAGCAGATTTTCCTCCACCCTGATTACGTTGCTGACCGCCTCCGCCACCACGGTTGTACTGACCACCGCCTTGCTGCGACCCACGGTTATTGGCAGGGGTAATCGGACGGTTAGGACCTGAAGTTGGATTTGCTTCCGGGCCCTGAGGACTTTTGTCAACAGGGATACGTTTGCGTTTGCGCTTTTCATCGCGCATACCGGGTTTGGGACGGGTATCGCTATCTACGGGCAATTCGATTTTGCCTAATATTTTGGGCCCTTCCAGTTTTTCTGCTTTGATATTAGAAATGGATGGGGCTTCTTCTTCCTGAGTGGGGGCAGCAATAGTAGCAGGCGCTTCGGCAGGTTTTACCTTTTCTTGCTGAGGCGCGGAAGCTTCGGGGGCTTTTTGCTCGGTATCGGTTTTCTTTTTGGCGCTCTTCTTAGCCTTTGATCCTGCTTCCAATGCATCTAAATCGATTTTCGCAATCACTTTAGTTCCTTCCAACTCGGGAGCAGCGATTTTAACGTGTTCCTGCACAGGTTGTGCGGGTTCGGGCATAGCCGGAATAGATACGGGTGCTTCGGCAGGGGCTTCTTCTTTGGGAGTAGCAGGGGCTGCTTTTTTCTCGTCTTTTTTGAAGCTAATTTCTTCTTCGTCTTTTTTCTTTTTGGGCTCTTGTTGCGCTACTTTAGGAATCTCAACCTGATCGGCCTTATTTTTGGCAACTTTATCACTTTGAAACTCTGCCTGTAGGGCATAATATTGGTCTTCCGTTAATTTGGCGGTTGGTTTCAGCTCATCTCGGCTAAACCCTTTTTTCACCAGGAATTCAACAAGGGTATCTTGCCCAACATTGAACTCCTTTGCGGCTGCCAGTAATCTAGGTAATTTCAGTTCTGCCATTCACTTTTTTTTAGTCTTCCCGGCCAGGTAAATCAAACTGCAATTCTTGCAGACTGATTTACCATGTTCCGGATCTTGTCGCAGTAGCAAATATAGTCTCTTTGCGGCTGCTTATTCTTCTCTGTCAAATTCTTCCTGTAATATTCTTCTCACCTCCTCAATAGTTTCCTTTTCAAGGTCGGTTCTTCTCTCCAGTTCTTCAGTGGTAAGTTTGAGTATACTTCTGCCGGTATCGCAACCAATGCGTTTGAAGGCATCAATTACCCATGGCTCAATTTCATCGCTAAATTCATCGAGGTCGATATCAAATTCGTCTACAACTTCTTCATCTTCGCGATAAACATCCAGTTCATATCCGGTTAATTCGCAAGCCAACTTAATATTCACCCCTCTTCTACCGATTGCCAATGAAACCTGATCGGCTTTCAAGTAAACATTTGCATGCTTGTTTTCGTTATCCAGCTCCATATAGCTGATTTTAGCGGGCGTGAGTGAACGCTGAATCAACAATTGAATGTTATTGGTATAATTGATAACGTCGATGTTTTCGTTTTTCAGTTCGCGCACGATACCATGAATACGGCTTCCCTTCATTCCCACACAGGCTCCCACCGGATCAATACGGTCGTCGTAAGATTCTACAGCAACTTTGGCTCTTTCACCGGGATCCCTTACAATTTTTTTGATTGTGATTAATCCATCAAAAATTTCAGGCACTTCAATCTCAAGCAATTTAGCCAGGAATAAAGGACTGGTTCGGGAAAGGATGATTACGGGATTATTATTTTTCAAGTCAACCCTAGCAACTACAGCACGGATGGTTTCACCTTTTTTAAAGAAATCTTGAGGTATTTGCTCCGACTTAGGGAGAATCAATTCATTTCCTTCCTCATCCAGCAGCAATACTTCTTTTTTCCAAACCTGGTATACTTCTGCACTAATTATATCGCCCACGCGATCGCCATATTTTTTAATCAGTACATTTTTCTTCAGGTCGTTGATCCGGCTGGCGAGGGTTTGCTTAGCAGCCAAGATAGCCCGGCGACCAAAATCAACCATATCCAGCTCTTCATATAATTCTTCCCCTACTTCAAAGTCGGGTTCTATTTTAACAGCATCGGAGTAGGCAACTTCTGCAAGCGGGTCAAGTACTTCGCCATCTTCTACAATCATACGTCTACGTATGATTTCGAGGTCACCTTTTTCGGCATTTACAATTACGTCGAAGTTGTCGTCGCTGCCGTATTTTTTACGCAACAAGGTTTTAAATACGTCTTCTACCACTTTCATCATCGTTGGACGATCGATGTTTTCGGCATCTTTAAATTCCTGGAATGCTTCGATTAAGTTAATACTGGCCATAGATAAATGGTTTAAGTGCTTACAATTTTTTGGTGGTTGCGGGTTAAAATTGAATTTGAACGGTTACGGAATGTATTTCTGAAAAAGGGATAAGAACAGATTGCGTGATAGCTTTCTTTCCTTTTCCTTCTGTATAAGTCAACGTGATGTTATTTTCGGTAACTTCCTGCAGGATTCCGATATGGGAGGCATTATTTTTCAAAACAACCTGCACGGTTCTGCCTATATTTTTTACAAACTGGCGATGTAGTTTCAGTGGTTCATCAACGCCTGGGGAAGATACCTCTAGAGAATATTCTCCTGGGGGAAAAAGACCTGCTTCATCTATCAGTGCTACCAGTTTCCGATTAAATCTAACACACTGCTCTATCGTAATACCCTTATCGCCATCTAACATTAATTTAATATTATGAGTAGGCTTAATATAAAGTGATACGAGGAAGTGTTCCGGTGCATCCTGCAGCAGTTCGGCGACTAATTTTTCCAGTTGAGTAATAAGTTCTGTTGACATAGTAAAAAAGAAGAAGGGAACGGCTTTCGTTCCCTTCAATTGTTCTTTTGCAGGGCAAAGGTAGTAAAATCGGGTAGAAATACCAAAAAAATCCATTGGTGGCTGATTTTCAGCCGCTGGTACAGTTCGGGATAAGATTGCCCGGTTATTGGGTATCTTTGTGCGATTATGGCTAAACTTATTATCTACGGATTCTTATTTTATCTGTTGTATCGGTTTATAACCAACCTGGTAGTGCCGGTAGGCAAAGCTACGCAGCAAATGAAACAGCAGATGCAGGAAATGCAAAACCGGCAGGAGGCATATCAGCGCCAGCAAGCAGCGGAGCAGGTTACTCAAAAGTCTACACCAACAGCTTCAAAAGGTGGAGATTATATTGATTTTGAGGAAGTAAAGCCCTGATTATTTTGCCAATCCCGAATATCAAGCTCCAATACTTCCCTTGGTGGTGAGAGGAGAAGCGTATGCAAACCTGTTTCCGCAGCCCCTTGAATGTTCCCGGGCGTATCATCTATAAATAAAGTTGTTTCGGGAGGGAGATGCAATTGTTGCAAATAAGTCCTGAAGGCATTTACATCCGGCTTTCGAAATCCCAGTAAGTGAGAATACCCGGCAAATTTAAATAGGGAGTTAAAATGGATTGTTCCCAAATCGCGCTGGCAAATCTGTTGAATTTGCTGATAGTGAATGGTATTGGTATTGGAGAAAAGATAAATTGAGTATTGCTTTGCAACCTGCTGCAACCAGCTTATTCTTTGTAGCGGCATATTCAATAACATGGCATTCCAGGCATAGGAAATTTGCGCATCGGAAAGGGGGAGTTGGGTTATTGCTCGAATCTGCTGATAAAAATCCTCTTCGGAAATAGCTCCGGTTTCTAGTCCTGCAAATAGGGGGTTGGCGTGGTGTTGGGAAAAGAGTTCATCAAAATTTAGAACTCCCAATTCTTTAAAAGATAGTGCTGTGCGACCATAATCGAGGTTTAAAAATATTCCCCCCAGGTCAAAAATAATATGTTGAATATCGGGCATATCTGCGAAGCTATCCATTAAAATGCAACTGCGATTCCCTGAGAAAAGGAATAAACATAATCGGGCACAAATTGCGTAAGTTGGCCTTTATCCACTTGCATATAAAAGCGGGTGAGCAGTGAAATATATCGGGATAATTTATAAGTAAGTGCAATCTCAGTGGTTACGCGAGGAAATTTTTTCTTTGGATAGGGATAAAAAGGGATATCGGGTAATCCTTGAAAAGGTGTGATAAACGGTTGCTGTATTCCCAAAAACAGGTTCACCGAAAAGGGCTTACTTTCATAAAACCAGTTGCTGTAAAAGTTCATGCGCCAGTTATTGCGAAAAAGGTGTCCGCGGTTGTCGATGCCCAAAATATATTGAATTAACTCTTTAAAAGCCGGGGGAAGGGTATCGAATACCTGTTGCTTTTCTCTTGAAAACACGCGCCAGTCTTCCTTTTCATACACCAATCCCGCCCCAATATTCCATTTCATACGTCCGGAATCGGAGCGAAAAGCATATACAGCGTTCAATCCAAATTGCCATCGTTGAGCAATCCCCCGGTTTTCATCCCACTGAAAAAACACAAAGGGTTCAGCAAAAACCCGTTTCTTTTTTAGTTGTAACTGATTGTTGGCATCGTGCACATTTCGATAAAGCCCGGCACGGAGCATAGAGTAAAATCGGTTGGTAGAAGAGATTTGATCGGTACTGTTGTAATTGAGGCTGGATAACCATTCGTAGGTATGAACGCGGCTGGCGTATAAAAATGAGGCGTCGGCCAGGGTAAAGAGTTCTGCTTTGCTATCTTGATTGAGTAAAAACGATAAGCCTCCAACTCCATAGAGTTTATTGGTATGCAGTGAATCAAGTACCGATTTTTTAAACTGACTCACCTGAGCACAGATGGGTTGGGTAAAACTGGTGGCAATGATTAAGAAGTATAATAATTGTTTTCGCATGCAGGAAATAAAAATAAAGGAAAATTAGAAAAGCTGATGGGGCGAAAATTGATGGGTTTTGATTATTTTTGTCCTCCCCTTTGAGGGCAACCTTAAAGGATTGGGCCTATAGCTCAGTTGGTTAGAGCACCTGACTCATAATCAGGGGGTCCCAGGATCATGCCCTGGTGGGCCCACTTTAAGGAGAGTGAGTGTGGAGTTTGAGTGTGAGGATTGTTACTCACATTCGAAATCGCACTCACT